>NZ_JBSFSX010000007.1:0-592356 GCF_053590035.1 Nonomuraea sp. NPDC003214
ACCTACGCTGGCGCAACACTCACGCCCGCCACCCCGACGTACTGGCCGCCCAACGCCGCGAACGCGCCCGCATCCGCAGCGAGAAAGGCATCCGCTGGGGCGGCCGACCACTCACACCGGCAGCCTGAACCCCGCGCCCAACCCGGTGATCGTTTCCGGTCACAGCACTAGCGCCGAACCGGCCCCCGGCCTGACACCGGGGGCCGCGCGGCTCGCCACCGGGCCCGGCCTCAGGCTCGCCACCTGACGGCGGAGCCCGGGCCGGCATGGGGGCTAGGGCGTCGCCTCGGCCTTGGCCAGGAAGGCGGCGACCGTGGTCTCGACGCGCTCGGGGAACTCGCCGTTGACGGCGTGCGACGCCTCCGGCCAGAGCTCGACCGTGCCGTGCCGGAGCAGGCGGCGGGCCCGCGTGGCGGCCTCGCCTGGGTCGTGGATGATGCTGCGCCCCCCGATGATCACCAGGGTCGGCAGGCCGATCCCGGCGAGCTGCTCGTCGGCCGGGTAGCCGGGCCGCGGCAGGGCGCTGGTGAAGTCGCGCATGCCGGAGGTGATCAGCGCGGCGACGGGCTCGTCCTCGGAGGCGTCGGCGCCGCCGGAGATCCAGCTCAGCAGGCGCCGCCGGGCGGCCTGGGGCATGGGGAGCACCGATCCGAGTGACACGACGACGACCTTCCAGGTGATGGCGCCGAACGTGGCGGCCGGTTCGAGCAGCGTGAGCGAGCGGATCCCGGCGGGCCGGCGCGCGGCGAGGTTGACCGCCGCCCAGCCGCCGATCGACAGGCCCAGCACGTGCAGCTCCTTCTCGGGCAGGGCGTCGACGAGCGACGCGAGCCAGGCCGCCTGGTCGTCGGAGGAGGTCAGCGGGCGGGTCTGCACCGACAGGCCCGGCTCCCCGATGAGGTCGATCGCGTACACCGGGCGGTCTCTCGCCAGGCCGGCGAGGTTGGACGCCCACATGGGCGTGGCCGCCGTGCGGCCGGGGAGCAGCAACAGCGGCACCCCGCCGTCGGGCCCGAACCGGTAGGCGCGGACGGTGCCGAAGCCGGTCGGCACGTCCAGTGTCACGCTCGGCGCGGGCAGGGCCGCCATCGCCCGGTCGTAGGCCCGCCGGTAGCGGGCGTAGGCGGCGGCGTCGCGGAAGTGGCCGAGCCTGCCCGCCTTGAACGACGGCCCGATGTTCGGCGCGACGGTCTGCATGGTGACCCCTCTCGTTTATTGTACGATCGTATCGTAAAGTTTCGAGGAGGAGCCGATGCCCAAGCAGGTGGATCACGACGCGCGGCGTGAGGAGATCGCCAGGGCCGCGCTCCGGCTGTGCGTGCGTGAGGGCCTGGCCTCGGTGACCGTCGGACGCGTCGCGGCGGAAGCCGGGATCTCCAAGGGGCTGGTGCAGCACTACTTCGCCACCAAGGAGGCGCTGGTGCGGCTGGCCGCGGCCGTGCAGCGGCGTGACGTCGGGAGCGCCGTCGCGGCGGCCGTACGCCCCGGCGGCCCGCCCCGCGAGACGCTGCGCCAGGTCTTGGTGGCGGTGGTGAACCTCGGCGCCGAGCAGATCCTGGCGGGCCACGCGTTCCTGTCGTCCGCCGCCGCGGACCCGGAGATCCACCGGCTCTACCGGCAGGGGGCGGCCGAGCTGACCGCCGCCGTGGCGCGGCTCGTCGCCGAGAGCTGCGGCCCGGCCGTCGCGGCCGAGGCCGAGGCGCGCATCCTGCTCGGCGTGGCGGGCACGCTCGCCGACGCGCGCATGCTCGGCGAGCTCACCCCCGGCGAGGCTGCCGCCGTACTCGACCTGCAGCTCAGCCGCCTCACCGCCGGCCCGGCGAGCTGAGCCGGGAACTCACCCGCCGGTTCGGCGGGGCCGGCCGGAAGGCCGCGGACGCCGAAGAGCGGCCGCGCGTCGCGCGGCCGCTCTCTCAGGGGGCGGGTGGTACGGGTCCCGGCCCGGGGGTCACTTCGCCGGGCGGCCCAGGGCGCGGAGCTCGTCGACGGTCAGCGCCGAGACGTTCTGGTCCACCGGGTCGTCGGAGTACTGGTGGATGGCCCAGGACTTCCAGTCGGCGGGCGGCGTGACGGTGCCCTTGGCCTTGCCGTAGTTGGCGACCCAGAGCGGGTACGCGCCCAGCCCGGCGCCGTGCTCCTCGGCGAAGGACTGGCTGCTGTAGAACAGCGGCGTGACGCCGGTCTTGGCCTTCACGTGCGCCAGCCACTTCTTGGCCCAGGCGTTGACGTGCGCGGACGGCATGTCGTCGGTGACCTCGAGGTCGAGGGCGAGCAGGTCGCCGGCCTTCGCGGGCTGGCTGTCGACCGCCGCGAGGAAGAAGTCCGCCTCGGCGATGGGGTCGTTGGCGGGGTGCCCGAAGTGGTAGGCGCCGCGGACAAGCTTGTTCTTGTCCATTTCCTTCCAGTGGCGGGCGAAGGTCGGGTCCTTGAAGTCGACGCCCTCGGTGGCCTTCACGATGCCGAAGTCGGCGCCGCTGGCGGCCCAGTCGTGCGCGGGCTGGTAGTTGGAGACGTCCTGCCCGTAGGGGAGGTCGGCGGGGACGGCCATGGCGGGGCCGGCGATGCCCACGGCCGTCACGGCGGTGGCCATGGCCAGCAGCGCGCTCTTGCGGAACTTGCGCAGGTTGCTGGTGATGGTCATGCGGTATTTCCTCCTGGATGTGGACAGCATGCGTCCGCGTGGACACGCGGAGCTACTGCGGGACACCTCGACGGGGCGCGTGGGCCACTGCGGAAGAAGAGGTGCTGGATGATCGAGCCGCCGGGGTCGCTCGGTCACCGGGGACATCGCCGCGCGGAGCCGGACTCATGGGCGCTCAGGTGGTTACAACCACGAGGCTACCCCAAACATTCCCAAAAGCCCAGGTCAAGCCATAAGTGCCCCGGCAAACCCGGCCCCGTGGGGGTTTCAGGCCAGTGCCCGGCGGGGCAACAGGGCGAACGCGCCGAGGTAAAGGACGGCGGCCACGATGAGCAGCCCCTGATAACCGATGACGAGCGCGAGGTATTCCAGGCAGCCGCCCACCATGGCGCCCAGGAGGTTGGCGCCGAAGGAGGTGGTGGCGTCGGCGGAGTCGGCGAACCGCTTGGCGAACACCACGTTGGCCGCGAAGATCGGCAGGAACGCGACGGTCACGGCGACGACGGCGCGCAGCGGCAGCGGGAGCGACAGCAGCCACTGGTTGGGCACGAGCCAGGCGAGCACGAGCCCGCCGAGCAGCACCGCGTACATGACCGGCAGGGGCGGGGTGCGGAAGCGGCGGGTCACCTCGACGGCGGCGAGCACGGCGACGAGCACGCCGGCGAAGACGATGGCGTTGACCACCCAGGTGGTGCCGAACAGCAGCGCGAACCCGGTCACGCTCTTGGTCTCCAGCAGCAGGAACGCCACGCCGAGCAGGAACAGGTCGGCGTACGGGCGCATCCGGCGGTAGGGGCCGGCGACGAGGCGGACGGCGAGCAGGCTGACGATGAGGATGAGGCAGAGGGTGATGATGTAGATCGGCGGGATCGTCCGGTCCTTCAGGTAGAGGAAGGGCCGGTCGTCGTCGGCGGGCGGCGGGCTGGTGGCGGCGGCGCCGGGCCATTCGACGCCGCAGCGCTGGGCGGCGGGGGTGTCGCCGGCGGTGATGACGGCCTGCTGGCCGCGGATGCTGACCACGTCGACGCAGGGCTTGTGGCCGAAGGCGCTCTGCACGGTGCTGGCGAGCCGGTCGACGAGCCAGGTCTCACGGTAGAAGTTGTACATGGAGAAGGCGCCGCCGGGCTTGAGGTGCTCGCGGGCGGCCCGCATGGCCTCCACGGTGAACAGGTAGCTCTCCAGCCGCAGCGAGCTGGCCCCCGACACGAGCGTGAGGGAGTCGGGCAGCGCGAACAGGATGAGGTCGTACTTCTTGCTCGTGTGCTCCAGGAAGGCGCGCCCGTCGGTGACGTGGGTGGTGACGCGCGGGTCGGAGTAGGGGCGGTCGGGGTGCACGGAGCCGCCGAGCTCGCGCAGCTTGGGGTCGATCTCGACGGCGTCGACGTGCTTGGCGCCCTTGAGCAGCGCGATGGCGACGTCGGTGCCGCTGCCCGCGCCCACGATGAGCACGTCGTCGGGCGCGGCGGCGGCCCGCTGGTAGGGCAGCCCGTACTGGCCCTCCCACTGCAGGCGGGCGGCGGCGGGCGAGGCGAGCTGGTGCGGGATGCCGTTGACGGCGATGTCGGTGGCGGGGACGCCGAGCACCTGCATCGCCCGGGTGGTGACCTTGTAGTAGGGCGACCAGATGGCGCCGGCGGTGAGCGTCTCGGCGAGCAGCAGGCCGACGACGGCCAGCGCGGGGACGACGACGAGGGCCGTGTAGGTCAGGCGGGGGCGGGGCACGAGCAGGATCGCGTAGCAGACGGCGGCGATCAGGCCCCAGAACACCGGCGGCGCGCTGAGGAACGACAGCGCGGTGAACGCGGCGATGCCGGTGAGGCTGCCGATCAGGTCGTAGCGGTAGGCCTCCAGCCGGGGCAGCTCGGGGAAGCAGCGGCCGACCAGCTCGGCGGGGCCCATGAGGATGACGGCGGCGGCGCAGAAGATGACCGGGAGGATGGCCCAGGCGGGCGGGCCGGTGGTGCCGAGGCTGGTCCAGTAGAGGACGCCCTCGGTCTGCCGGTCGACGGTGACCGGGAAGGTGAGGACGACGAGCACCAGGCCGAACAGCACGAGCGGCGAGTAGTAGGGCTGGCGGCGGGAGCGGCCGACGCGCAGGAAGCCCAGGCCGATGCCGAGGAACGAGCCGAGCAGCACGAAGTTGGTGAAGTAGCTCAGGTGGACGATGTTGGAGCCGGTCCACCGGATCAGGGCCAGCTCCAGGAAGAGCATGAAGGCGCTGGCGAGGACGAGCCTCGGGCGCACCGCCAGCCAGTGGTCGCTGGTGCCGCCGCCGTCGACCGCCTTCTGCGCCTGGAGCGTCATGCTGACTCACGGTAGTGAACGATCGTCCCGGACGGAAGCCTGAAAGGCCGAGAACAATCTTCGTGTACTAAGCGGCTTTTACGGCGTTTTAGCAGGTCAAGTCACGGTGGACGTGGCGCGGCGGATGCAGGAATGTGGAAAGGTTCGCTTCGTCAGACCCCCCGGTGGTGACTCTCATGCGTGTGCTCATCCAGCTTCGCCCCTCACCCGATCTGGTCGCGGCCGTCGCCGATCCCGGCCGGCGCGCCACGACCGCCGACGTCGCCGACGGCCTGCCCGGTGTCGAGCTCGACACCGAGTTCACCCCTGTGGCGCTGCCCCGGCCCGTGCCCGCCACGGGCGGCGACCCGCTCTCGCTCAACCAGCCGCTGCGCTTCTCGCTGGCCGCCGAGGACGCCTCGGTGCTGGTGCGCGGCACGATCTCCGACGACGAGCGCGCCACCCGGATGGCGCTGCTGCCCACGCTGCGGCCCGACGTCGTCGGGGTGTTCGCCGACCCGGTCATCGAGTCCTCGCCGCTGTGCGGCGGCGACCGCCCCTCCGGCACCTGGCACGACGTGGAGCGGCTGCTCAACGTGCCGAGCCTGCACGCCGAGGGCCTCGACGGCTCGAACGTGCCCCTGGCCGTTCTCGACACGGGCATCAACCTCGCCCACCTCACCCGGCGGCTCGGCCGCCCGGTCGCGCTCGACGCCGAGCGGAGCTGGCGCCCGGCCGGGGTGCCCGACAGGCCGGGCGAGTCGGAGGTCGACCACGGCACCATGTGCGCGTTCGACGCGCTCCTCGGGGCGCCCCAGGCGCGGCTGCTCGACCTCCCGCTGCTGCGCTCCACCCGGCCGGGCGGCTCGGCGCTCGACGGGCTGCTGTCCGACGCGGTGGCGGCGTTCGCGCACCTGCGCACGGTGATCGACGCGCAGCCCGCCGGGTCCAAGGCGCTGGTGGTGAACAACTCGTGGGGGTCGTTCTCCCCCGAGTGGGACTTCCCCGTGGGGCATCCGGGCAACTACTCCGACAACGGGGCGCATCCGTTCAACCTGATGATCGCGAGCCTCGACGCGGCGGGCGCCGACGTGGTGTTCGCGGCGGGCAACTGCGGGCGCGAGTGCCCCGACAGCCGCTGCGCCTACACCGAGCGGCCGATCTCGGGCGGCAACTCCCACCCGAAGGCGCTGTCGGTCGGCGGCGTCGACGTCAACGGCGTCCGGGTCGGCTACTCCTCCCAGGGGCCGGGGCGGCTGACCGCGCGCAAGCCCGACGTGTGCGCCTACACGCACTTCGACGGGTCCGGCGCGTTCGGCGACGGCACCCCCGACTCGGGCACGTCGGCGGCGGCGCCGGTGGCCGCGGGCCTGGTCGCGGCGGTGCGCACCCTGTGGCCCGCCACCCGGCTGTCGCCGTCGCAGCTGCGCGCGCTGCTGCGGCGCACCGCCGAGGACCGCAGCGAGGTGGGGTTCGACTACGGCTACGGCTACGGGATCGTCGACCCGGCGGGCGTGCTCGCCTCGCTGCGCCGCCGGGCCAGGAGCGCGGCCTGATCCCCCGTCAGGCGGCCCGTTCGCCGAAGACCCGGGTGCCCACCAGCAGGCCGATCGCGGCGAACGCGACCGCCACGGCCACGCCGGTGACCACCGTGGCGGAGGCGTAGCGGCCGGCGAACAGCTCGCGCAGGGCCTCCAGCACGTAACGGAACGGGCTGGCGTGCGACAGGGCGTCCAGCCAGCCCGGCGCCATCGACATGGGCAGGAACGAGCCCGACAGCAGCACGAGCGGCACCACGGCCGTGCTCATCACGGGCGCGAACAGGTGCTCGTCCATCGTGAGCGCGATCGCGTACGACAGCGCGGCCAGCCCCGTCCCGAGCACGACGACGAGCGCGAGGCCCGCCGCCAGCCCGGCGAGCGGGGCGCGCATGCCGAAGGCGTAGCCGGCGGCGACCAGCAGCAGCGTCTGCGCGACGAGCGTGACCGCGTTGCCGAGCACCCGGCCGAGCAGCAGCGACAGCCGGCTCGCCGGGGTGACGCGCAGCCGCTCCAGCACGCCCGAGCGCCTGTCGAAGACCACGCCGAAGCCGGCCAGGCCGGTGCTCGTCAGCCCGAGCTGCACGATCAGCCCGGGGACGAGCGTCTCCCAGGTGCCGATCGTGACGAAGATCGGCCCGAACAGCAGGAGGAACAGCAGCGGCTGGACGGCGCCGAACAGCACCCCGGCCTTCTGCCGCAGGCTCGCCCGCACGCTGTGGCGGAACAGGATCCAGGTGTCGCGCATCAGACGCCCGCCTCCTCGGTCAGCGGCCTGCCGGTGACGTCCAGGAACACCTCGTCCAGCGTGCGCCCGCCGGTCTTGAGCGCGGCCGGGGCGCCCTCGGCGACGACGCGGCCGTGGTCCATGATCAGCAGCCGGTCGCAGAGGGCGTCGGCCTCGTCGAGGTAGTGGGTGGTGAGGAAGACCGTGACGCCGCGCTCGGCGCGCAGCGTGCGGACGTGGTCCCACAGCGCGGCCCGGCTGCGCGGGTCGAGCCCGGTCGTCGGCTCGTCCAGGAACAGCAGCACGGGCCGGTGCGCCAGCGCGAACGCGATGTCGAAGCGGCGCCGCTGCCCGCCGGACAGCGCGCCGCCCGGCCTGTCCTCCAGCCCGGTCAGGCCGAGCAGCGCCAGCGACTCGGCGGTGCCGGCCGCCGCCTCGGCCCGGCTGAGCCCGTACAGCATGGCCTGGAGCAGCAGCTCCTCGCGCAGGGGGGCGGCGGGGTCGACGCCGCCGGTCTGCGAGACGTAGCCGACGCGGCGGCGCACCTCGCGCGGGTCGGCCAGCAGGTCGTGGCCGGCCACGACGGCGGTGCCCGAGGTGGGCCTGAGCAGAGTGGTGAGCATGCGCATGGCCGTGGTCTTGCCGGCGCCGTTGGGGCCGAGGAAGCCGACGATCTCGCCGGGTTCCACGGACATGGTCAGGTCGGCGACGGCTGTCGCGCCGCCGTCGAAGGTCTTCGTCAGACCGGTCGTGTTGATCACTTCATCGCCTCCAAAATTAGAGTAACCACAAATTTAGAGTCACTGCAATTTGGGTACGATGGCGGCATGGGGTTGCGGGAGCGGAAGAAGCGCGAGACCCGGCAGCGCATCGCGGACGTGGCGATGGGGCTGTTCGCGGCGCGCGGGTTCGACAGCGTGACCGTGGCCGAGGTGGCGCGGGCCGCCGACGTGTCGGTCAACACGGTGTTCAACTACTTCCCGGCCAAGGAGGACCTGTTCCTCGACCGGCGCGACTGGACCGAGGGCAGGCCGGAGGAGGTCGCGCGGCGGCGCGAGCCGGGCGAGAGCGTGGTGCGGGCGTTCCGGCGCGACGTGCTCGACGCGATCGCCACGCGGAGCTGGCGCTACGGCTTCAACGAGGGGGCCGAGGTGTTCGACGCGCTGGTGCGCGCCAGCCCGTCGCTGCTGGCCCGCATCCGCGAGATCCAGGACGAGCGCGAGGAGGCGCTGGCGGCGGCGCTCGATCGCGACGGGGACGACGTCACGCCGCGGGTGGTCGCCGCGCAGATCCTCGGCGCGACCCGCGCGCTGTCCGGCTACGCGGTGCGGCGGATGGCCGCCGGTGAGCCGTGGAGCGTGATCGAGCCCGCGCTGAAGGAGCAGACCGAGCGGGCGTTCGACCTGCTGGAGCGGGGCCTGGGCGGTTAGAGGGAGCTGGAGACGCCGCCGAGCAGCGCCATGCCGCCGAAGAAGACGAACATGATGGCGTAGAGGCCGACGACCGCCAGCATGAGGCAGGTGCTGACGATCCCGCAGATGCGGCCCGCCTGGATCATGCCGCGGTTCTCGTAGACGTAGCCGCTGGAGTCGATCTCACGCAGCGCCTTGGTGCCCATGTTCCAGGCGAACGGGCCGAGGATCGCGCAGACCACCAGGCTCAGGATGCCGAGCACCAGGATCGTGGTGCCGTTGGGATGGGTCTGCGGGGGCGGGCCGTAATAGGAAGGGCCGTAGTTGGGATAGGACATCGGCGCTCCCCCGTCGGCTGGCGAATAGGCAGGATTTATACCACAGAGCGAGACGGCGCCGCAGGTGATCAAGCTAGACTCCGCGCATGATCAAGGCCCTCTCCCAGAAGCTTGCGGGCTCCGCCTGGTTCTCCCAGGCCGGGCCGCGGCTGATGCGCGCGTTCGACCCGGTGGCGCGCAGGCTCGCGGGCAGCCGCATGACCGAGCGCGGGCGCATCCCCGCCCTGCTGCTGACCACGACCGGGGCCAAGTCGGGGCTGCCGCGCGCCGTCCCGCTGGCCTGCCTGCCGGAGCCCGGCGGCGCGCTGCTGGTCGTCGGCAGCAACTTCGGCGGCCCCCGCCATCCGGCGTGGACGGCCAACCTGCTGGCCCGGCCGCAGGCCACGGTCCGCTTCGGCGGGCGCGAGTTCCCGGTCACCGCGTCGCTGCTGACCGGCGCGGAGCGGGCGGAGGCGTGGCCGCGGCTGGTCGCCCACCAGGCCGTGTACGCGCGCTACACCGAGCGGTCGGGGCGGGAGTTGCGGGTGTTCCGGTTGATTCCTACGCATTGATCGTTTTGCGGGAAGATGGGCGGGACCGCCGCCGTCCCCCGAGGAGCAGCACCCCGTGCGTGAACGCACCCGCGCCGTCCTGGCGCACCGGCGTTTCCAGCGCTTCATCGTCGCCGTCATCCTGATCAACGCGGCCACGCTCGGTCTGGAGACGGTGCCGTCCGTCGTGGCGGGGTACGGCGGCCTGCTCACCGCCGTCGACCACGTGGCGCTCTACATCTTCGTGGCGGAGCTCGCGGCCAAGGTGTACGTCGAGCGCGCGGACTTCCCGCGCGACCCGTGGAACATCTTCGACACCGTGATCGTCGCCATCGCGCTCGCGCCCGCCACCGGCGGCCTGTCGGTGCTGCGCTCGCTGCGCATCCTGCGCGCGCTGCGCCTGCTGTCGGTCGTGCCCAGCCTGCGGCGGGTCGTCTCGGCCCTGCTGCGCGCCATGCCCGGGATGAGCTCGATCGTGCTGCTGCTCTCCCTCGTCCTGTACGTGGCCGCCGTCCTGGCCACCAAGCTGTACGGGAACACCGCGCCGGAACGGTTCGGCACGCTGCCCACGTCGCTGTTCACGCTCTTCCAGACGATGACGGGCGACGACTGGGGCAACATCGCCCGGGAGGTGATGACCCGTCACCCCACGGCGTGGATCTTCTTCACCATCTTCATCCTGGTCTGCACGTTCGTGGTGCTCAACCTGTTCATGGCGGTCGTGGTGAGCGCCATGGACGAGGAGTCGGCCGCCGAGCTGGCCGAGCTGGAGGACGTCTCGGCGGCCTCCACGCAGCGCATCCTGGACGAGCTGACGGCGCTGCGCCAGGAGGTGGCCGAGCTGCGCGGCCGGCTCACGCCGGACCGCGGCTAGGCCGGCCCGGCGCGGCAGGCGCGTCAGCGGGAGTAGAACTCGACGACGAGCTGCTCGTCGACCGGGACGGCGATCTGCTCGCGTTCGGGGCGGGAGACCAGCGTGAACGTGAGGTTCGCCAGGTCCGCCGACAGGTAGGCGGCGGTCCGCTCGTCGGCGTGCACGCCCTCGGCGGCGGCGACGAACGGCTGCATCCGGCGCGAGCGCTCGCGCACCGAGACGACCTGGCCCGGCTTGACCAGGTAGCTGGGGATGTCGACCTTGCGGCCGTCGACGGCGATGTGGCCGTGCGCGATGTACTGGCGGGCGGCGTAGATCGACGGCGCGAGCCCGGACCGCAGCACGAGCGAGGCCAGCCGGGTCTCCAGGATCGTGACCAGCTCGGCGCCCGAGGCGCCCGGCTTGCGGACGGCCAGATCCCAGTAGCGGCGCAGCTGCCGCTCCGACACGTCGTAGTACCAGCGCAGCTTCTGCTTCTCCATCAGCCGCAGCCCGTAGTCGCCGCTGCCGCGGCGGTTGGTCTTGCGGCCGTGCTCGCCCGGCGGGTAGGGGCGCTGCTCGAAGTAGCGGACGGCTTTCCTGGTCAGCGGCACGCCCGCACGACGTGACAGTCGCACCTTGGGACCGGTGTAGCGCACGTTCACCTCAATGTGGTTAGGTAGTCCTTACTTAGGTGAGCCTAACCTACTATTCAGTGTGATCTCAAGGAGGCGTCATGCTCCCGATCCCGGAGCGGATCCGCACCCTCGCCGCGACCGCCAGCGTCGCCCGGCTGTCCGTCGACGGCGCCCCCTCCCCCGCCCGCGGCGGCGTGGACGAGCGTGGCCGCCCGGTGCTCCTGGTCCGCCCCGGCGAGGCGCTGCACGGGCTGCGCGACGACGCCGTGGTGGCCGTGAACCTGACCTCGATGCGCCGCCTGGGCGACGTCGAGCACCCGCGCGGCCTGCTGGAGGTGCAGGGATGGGCGCAGCCGGTGCCCGAGCGCGAGGCCCGCGCGGCGGCGGTCGCGGTGGCGGCCGCCGACCCGGACGAGGCCCTGTTCGACGCCCTTGAGCAGTACGGCAGGCCCGGCGCGCCCCGGCTGCTGCGGCTGGACGTGGGACAGGTCGTCTACCTGACGGGCCAGGAGTCGGGCGTGCTCGACGCCGACGAGTACCTGGACGCCCGGCCGGACCCGCTGGCGGAGACGGCCGAGCGGGTGCTCGCGCACGTCAACGCCTGCCACCGGCCGCAGCTCGCCAGTGGCGTGTCACGGCAGCTCGGCGAGCCGGCCGGCGATGTGTGGCTGTGGGAGCTCGACGCCTTCGGCGCCACCGTACGGGCCGACGGGGCGCTCATCCGCTTCCCCTGGCCCGCCCCGGCGTCCGGCGTCCGCGCCCTGGAGACGGCGCTGAACGGGCTGCTGTGCGCCTGCTGATCGAGTGCGTACTTGATCACGATTGTCACGTACGGGCACTGCCGGCCCCCAGGCGTGACTATCATCTGCCCCTGTGGGACAGACGGAACGGCGCGGGCGAGCCCTGCAGATCGCCGCGGCGCTGACCGGGACGGTCATGGTCGCGCTCGCGGGCGTCCTGGCGGGCGGCGGGCTGACCGGCGCCTCGCTCACCCAGGCGGGCATGCCCGACCTCGGCGGCGACGTCCCGGCGCACCGGAGCGGGATGCTCGTGTCGGTGCCCACGCGGGTCCCGGCGGCGCAGCCGACGCGGCGCGCCCCGGCCGGCAGCACGCCGCCCCACGCCCGCGTGGCGGCCACGCCCGCCTCGCCCGACGCCGGCCCCACCGAGCGGGTCCCGGCGCGGGTGCGCCGCTCCGGCGAGCCGACCCGGCGGCCGTCCGCCCGCCCCACGGCCGTGGCCCCGGCGCCGGACCGCTCCGGGCCGGTCACCGAGGCCGACCGCTCCGGCTTCCCGGCGGCCCAGCCGCCGACCGGCGTCACGACCCCGCGGCCCGGCCGCCGCACCCGCACGCCCGCTGCCCCGCAGCCGCCCCAGGACCGCGGCGACATGCGGTTGCGCGGTCACCGCTAGCGTGCCGCCCAGGACACGCCGGCCGGGGTCGCGCCGTCAGCGGACCGCGAGGCTCTCGTCGACCGCTTCCGGCGACAGGACGTGGTCGAGGACCATCACCGCGCAGCCGCTGATGCCGGCGCTCGCGCCGAGGCGGCTGGGCTCGATGCGCAGCCGCCGGGTGGCCAGCGCGGTGGAGCGGCGGTAGACGACCTCGCGGATGCTCGACACGAGCGGCCCGAACGCCTCGGCCATGTCGCCGCCGAGCACCACGACCGACGGGTTGAGGATGTTGACCGCCCCGGCGAGCACCTCGCCGATGCGCCGCCCGGCCTCGCGCACGATGGCCATCGTCTCGGCGTCCCCGGCCCGGACCAGGGCCGTGACGTCGGCGATGGCCTTGACGTCCTTCCCCGCCTCGCGCAGCTCGCGCAGCAGCGCGGTGCCGCTGGCGACCGAGTCGACGCAGTCGATGTTGCCGCACCGGCACAGCACGCCGCCGCCGTCGCGGACCGGGATGTGGCCGATCTCGCCGGCGGCGCCGAGCGCGCCGCGCAGGATGCCGCCGCCCGCGATGACGCCGGCGCCGATACGGGTGGAGATCTTGACGAACATGAGATCGCCGAGCTCGGGGTAGACGCCCCGGTGCTCGCCGATGGCCAGCACGTTCACGTCGTTGTCGACCAGCACCGGGACCGGGAAGCGGGCCCGTACCAGGGGCGGGATGACCACGCCCGTCCACGACGCCATGACCCGCGCGCTCTCGGTGCGGCCCTGGGCGAACTCGACGGTGGCGGGCATGCCCATGCCGACGCCCCGGACGCACTCGCGCGGCCGGTCGCCGAGCAGGTCGTCCCAGGTGTCCATGACCAGCGGCAGGACCACGTCGGGGCCCTGCTCGACGTCGATGGCGAAGTCCTGCCCGGCCAGCTCGCGGCCGGCCAGGTCGCAGACGGCGACGCGGGTGCGGCTCGCGCCGAGCGCGGCCGCCAGCACGACGCCGCCGGAGGCGTTGAACTCCAGCCGCACGGGCGGCCGCCCGCCGGTGGAGGGGGCGTCGGTGCGCTCGACGACCAGGCCGCGTTCGAGCAGCTCGCCGACGCGGAGCTGCACCGCGGGCCGGGACAGGCCGGTCACCCGGCCGAGGTCGGCCCGGGTGACGGCCTCACCGGTGCGGATGAGGCGCAGCACCTCGCCACTCGTGGCGAGGCTAGCGGCGGTACGTCGTGCCATCGGCCAAGTGAACCACAGAGCCTTGTGTCATGAAAAGTCACGACTTTTTCATCTCGAATACCAAAACTACGGTTGTGCACGACCCAAACTCTGGCTAGTGTCCGTTCTGTCCATTGCTTGGTAGATCATCGGAGTTCTCCTCGTGTCCCCCCTTGCGTCCTCCCCGGCCTCTTCTGCCTCCCACACGGCCGATCTCGTCGTGTTCGGCGGCACCGGCGACCTGTCCACGCGCAAGCTGCTGCCCGCGCTCTACCACAGCGACCGGGACGGCCGGCTCTCCCCCGAGACCCGCATCATCGCCCTGTCCCGGGGCGGGCTGACCGACGCCGACTTCCGCGGCAAGGTGGACGCCGAGGTACGTGACCAGGTGCCGGCCGACGACGACGCCGGATGGCAGCGCTTTCTCGGCCGCTTGCACCACCTGACGGTCGACGTGGGCGGTGACGACCGGTCCGGCTGGGCCGCGCTGGGCGCCATGCTGGCCGGGTTCGAGGGCCGTGACCGGGTGTTCTACCTGGCCAGCCCGCCGATGACGTTCGGCCCCTTCTGCCGGGCGCTGGAGCGCGAGGGCCTGGTCACGCCGCAGTCGCGGGTGGTGCTGGAGAAGCCGCTGGGCCGCGACCTGCCGAGCGCGCAGCGGATCAACGACGAGGTCGGCGCGATCTTCGACGAGCGGCAGATCTACCGCATCGACCACTACCTGGGCAAGGAGACCGTGCAGAACCTGCTCGTGCTCCGCTTCGCCAACGCCTTCCTGGAGCCGATCTGGAACTCGCTGTGGATCGACCACGTCCAGATCACGGCCGCCGAGACCGTCGGCACGCCGGGCCGGCGCGGCTACTACGACCAGGCCGGCGCGCTGCGTGACATGGTGCAGAACCACCTGCTGCAGCTCCTGACGCTGACCGCGATGGAGCCGCCCGCCCGCAACGACCGCGAGGCGATCCGCGACGAGAAGGTCAAGGTGCTGCAGTCGCTGCGCCCGATCGCGGGCACCGAGGTCGACCGCTTCACCGTGCGCGGCCAGTACACCGAGGCCGCCGGCATGCCCGGCTACCTGGACGAGCCCGGCTCCACCCCGCCCACCGAGGCGTCGGCCCGGGTCGAGACGTTCACCGCGATCCGCGCCGAGGTGAAGAACTGGCGCTGGGCCGGGGTGCCGTTCTACCTGCGCACCGGCAAGCGGATGCCGCAGCGGCGCTCGGAGATCGTGGTGCAGTTCAAGGACGTGCCGCACTCCATCTTCCCCGGCGGCACGCCGAACCGGCTGGTGCTGCGGCTGCAGCCGGAGGAGGGCATCGAGCTGCACATCATGGCCAAGGAGCCCGGCGCGGGCGAGGTCATGCTGAAGCCGGTGCCGCTCAGCCTCAGCTTCGGCAAGACGTTCACCGCGCGCGTGCCCGAGGCGTACGAGCGGCTGCTCACCGACGTGCTGGCCGGCAACCCGACGCTGTTCATGCGCCGGGACGAGGTGGAGGCCGCCTGGCGCTTCATCGACCCGATCCTGCAGGCGTGGGAGGCGTCCGCCGCCCTGCCCGAGCCCTACCCCGCCGGGTCCACCGGACCCGCGGGCGCCCACGAACTGCTCGGCCGCAGCGGTCGCGCCTGGCACGAGGAGGAAGCGTGAACACCGTCATCCAGGAGATCACCGACCGGATAGCGGCGCGGAGCGCCCGCAGCCGCGCCACGTACCTCGAGCGCATCCGCCGCGACGGCGAGGCCGCCCGCGCCAAGGGCCCGGCCCGCGCCCACCTGGGATGCGCGAACCTGGCGCACGGCTTCGCCGCCGCGCCCGCCGAGGACAAGCCCGCCCTGATGGGCTCGGCCAAGCCCGGCGTCGCGATCGTGACGAGCTACAACGACATGCTGTCGGCTCACCAGCCGTACGAGACGTACCCGCAGGAGCTGAAGGCGGCGGTGCGCCGGGCGGGCGGCGTGGCGCAGGTGGCGGGCGGCGTGCCGGCCATGTGCGACGGCATCACGCAGGGCCGCGCCGGCATGGAGCTGTCGCTCTACAGCCGTGACGTGATCGCCATGTCGACGGCGATCGCGCTGTCGCACGACATGTTCGACTCGACGCTGCTGCTGGGCGTCTGCGACAAGATCGTGCCGGGCCTGTTCATCGGCGCGCTGCACTTCGGCCACCTGCCGGCGATCTTCGTGCCGGCCGGGCCGATGACCTCCGGGCTGCCGAACAAGGCCAAGGCGCGCACCCGCCAGCTGTTCGCCGAGGGCAAGGTGGGCCGGGTGGAGCTGCTGGAGTCGGAGTCGAAGTCCTACCACTCCCCCGGCACCTGCACCTTCTACGGCACCGCGAACTCCAACCAGGCGCTGATGGAGGTCATGGGCCTGCACCTGCCCGGCTCGACGTTCGTCAACCCGCACACCGAGCTGCGCCACGCGCTGACGGAGGCGGCGGGCCGCCGCGCCGTGGAAATCACCGCGCACGGCTCGGAGTACACGCCGATCGGCGAGCTCGTCGACGAGAAGGCCGTGGTGAACGCCTGCGTCGCGCTGCTGGCCACCGGCGGCTCCACCAACCACACGATGCACCTGGTGGCCATGGCCGCCGCCGCGGGCATCGTGCTGACCTGGGACGACCTGGCCGACCTGTCGAAGGTGGTGCCGTCGCTGACCAAGGTCTACCCCAACGGCCAGGCGGACGTGAACCACTTCCGCGACGCGGGCGGCATGCAGGTGCTCATCGGCGAGCTGCTGGACGCGGGCCTGCTGCACGCCGACGTGCTGACCGTGGCCGGGCCCGGCCTGGACCGCTACCGCTCGGCGCCCGCGCTGGAGGACGGCGAGCTGGTCTGGTCGGAGCTGACCGAGAGCACCGACCTGGACGTGCTGCGGCCGGTGTCGGCGCCGTTCTCCTCCGACGGCGGCATCCACATGGTCTGCGGCAACCTGGGCAGGGCCGTGAGCAAGGTGTCGGCGGTCAAGCTCGAGCACCTGGTGATCGAGGCGCCCGCCAAGGTCTTCGACGACCAGCTCGACCTGCTGCGCGCCTTCGAGGCGGGCGAGCTGGACGGGCAGGACTTCGTCGCCGTCATCCGCTACCAGGGGCCGAGCGCCAACGGCATGCCGGAGCTGCACAAGCTGACGCCGCCGATGGCGGTGCTGCTGGACCGGGGGCAGCGGGTGGCGATCGTCACCGACGGCCGCATGTCGGGCGCGTCCGGCAAGGTGCCGGCGGCGATCCACCTGTCGCCGGAGGCGGCGGACGGCGGGCCGATCGCGCTGGTGCGCGACGGCGACGTCATCCGGCTCGACTCGGCTGCGGGCACGCTGGAGCTGCTGGTCCCGGCCGAGGAGCTGGCGCGGCGGACGCCCGGCGGACGCCCGCTGAGCGACGCGCAGTGGGTCGGCACCGGCCGCGAGCTGTTCGCCGCGTTCCGGCGCATGGCCGGGCACGCCGAGCAGGGCGCGGGCATCTTCGGCGTCAGCGGCGCCGAGTCCCCCGACCACGGCCCCGGCCTGGGCTTCCCGGCCGGGTCCGGCAACTCGCACCTGGAGTCCGGCGTGGCGACGTGGCCCGCGGTGGCCGGCCGGTGAAGGCGTTCGACCTGCCCTGGCTGGTCGCCGACATCGGCGGGACCAACGCCAGGTTCGGCCTGGTGACCGAGGTGGGCGCGCCGCCGTCGCGGGTCGCCGTGCTGCCCGGGTCCGCGTACGCCACGCTGCCCGAGGCCGTGGACGCCTATCTCGCCGGGCACGGCGAGGGCCTGCGGCCGGGGGCGGCGTGCCTGGCCGTGGCGGGCCCGATCGACGGGGACCGCTACCGGCTGACGAACTCGCCGTGGGCCGGTTCCGTACGCGATCTGGGGGTGCCGTTCGCGGCGCTGCTCAACGACTTCGAGGCGCTGGCCGTGTCGCTGCCCCACCTGGGCGGCGCCGACCTGGTGCCGCTCGGCGGGCCGGAGCCGGCGCACGGGGTCAAGGCGGTGCTCGGCCCGGGGACGGGCCTGGGCGTCGGCGCCCTCGTGCCGTCCGGCGACCGGTGGATCCCGCTGCCGGGCGAGGGCGGGCACGTGACGGTGCCGGTGTCCGGCGAGCGGGAGCTGGAGATCGTCCGCGTGCTGCGCGCCGAGGGGCTGGAGCAGGTGGTCGCCGAGCACGTGCTGTCGGGGCCCGGCCTGGTCCGGCTGCACCGGGCGCTGGCCCGGGTGAACGGGGTGCCCGCCGTGGAGGCGACGGCGTCCGGGATCGTGGCGCGGCTCGACGACCCGCTGTGCGCGGAGACGGTCGAGGTGTTCTGCGGGATGCTGGGCAGCTTCGCCGCCAACACGGCGCTGACGCTCGGCGCCCGGGGCGGGGTCTATCTGGGCGGCGGAGTGCTGCCCCGTATCGTGGAACGGGTGTGCGCCAGCAGCTTCCGCGCCCGGTTCACGACGAATCCCGACATGTCCACATATCTGGAAGCCATCGCGACCACGCTCATCGTCGCGCCGCAACCGGCGCTGACCGGCGCGGCCGCCTGGCTCGCCCAGCGCGCCGCCGTCGACCTGGCCGCGTGAACGACAGGCCCGCGTGCGGGCCGTGAGCCCGGGGCCGCCGCCCCGGGGAGGGGAAACCAATCCAATGAGCCTGCTCGATCTCGCCCCCGTGATCCCCGTCGTGGTGATCGACGACGCGGACACGGCCGTGCCGATGGCCCGGGCGCTCGTCGCCGGCGGCCTGCCGGTCATCGAGGTGACGCTGCGTACGGCTCCCGCGCTGGAGGCCATCGCCCGGATCGCCGCCGAGGTGCCCGAGGCCCGCGTCGGCGCCGGCACGATCCGCACGTCCGACGACATCGCGGCGTCGCTGGAGGCCGGGGCGAAGTTCCTGGTCTCGCCCGGCACGACGCTCACTCTGGTGGAGGCCCTGGACGCCAGCGGCCTGCCGTACCTGCCTGGCGCGGCCACCGCCACCGAGGCGATGGCGCTGGCCGAGCGCGGCCTCAAGGAGCTGAAGTTCTTCCCGGCCGAGGCCGCGGGCGGCGTGCCGTACCTGAAGTCGCTGGCCGGGCCGCTGCCGGACGTCCGGTTCTGCCCGACGGGCGGCATCCAGCCGTCGACCGCCGCCGCCTACCTGGCGCTGCCGAACGTCGGCTGCGTCGGCGGCAGCTGGCTCACCCCGGCCGACGCCCTCGCCTCGGGTGACTGGGCGCGCATCGAGAAGCTCGCCTCCGAGGCCGCGGCCCTGCGATAACGGGCCCCGTTTCCTGTCGGTGGCGGCTGGGAGTATCGCGGTCATGACCCGACTCATGACCGCGATCACCGGCTACTGGGACGCCGCCGCCGGGGCGTTCGACGACGAGCCCGACCACGGCCTGCGCGCCGGCCGCACGCGGGCGGCCTGGGACCGGCTGCTGCGCGCCTGGACGCCCGCCGCGCCGGGAGGCGTCCTCGGCGTGCTGGACGTGGGCTGCGGAACCGGCTCGCTGTCGGCCCTGCTGGCGGCGGCCGGGCACCGGGTGACCGGCGTGGACGTGGCGCCGCGGATGGTCGAGCTGGCCCGCGCCAAGCTGGCCGCCGCCGGGCTCACCGGCCGGTTCCTGGTGGGCGACGCGGCGTCGCCGCCGACCGGCGACGAGCGCTTCGACCTGGTGCTCTGCCGCCATCTGGTGTGGACGCTGCCCGACCCGCACGCGGCGCTGCGCGCCTGGGCCGGCCGGCTGCGGCCGGGCGGGCGGCTGCTCCTGATCGAGGGCCGCTGGGGTGGCGGTGGCGATTACGTGGGCGGCGCCGAGGCACTCCCGTGGAACGGCGGGGTCACCGCCGCCGACCTGGCCGCCGCCGTACGACCGCTGGCCGGCGACGTGCACGTGGAGCCGCTCAGCGGTGACCCCGACCTGTGGGGCGGACCGGTGGACGACGAGCGCTATGCCCTCGTCGCCGACATCCGGGGCGACGACGGAGACGGCGTGTGAGAGGGCCGGGCGGGTCATAATGTCCGGGTGGCCCTGGAAACAGCCGCCCTCGGGCTGGGCAAGGCGGTCGGCACCCGCGCTCTGCACACCTGGCTCACCTCCCGGGCCGGCGCCGAGAGCCGGGGCAAGGACCTGGTCGAGCTCATGCGGTCGCGCTTCCCCGACCAGCTCGTCCGCCGCAAGGCCGAGCGCCAGATCGAGGACGTCGCCGACGCGGTGACCGCCCGGGTGCTCAAGGTGTGCGCGCACGAGTTCGCGGGGCTGGGCGACGACGACCGCGTGGTCGTGCTCGCCGAGGCCACCGCCACCCTGGCCCGTACTCGGGCGCCTGACCGTCTACGTCTGCTCGACCACTACGGCATCCAGCGTCCCCAGCCGTAGGTCCGCTGCCTGCGAGAGAAGCCCCCGATGCGTCGGGGGCTTCTGCTGTGCCGTGCCACGCGACCTGGCTACGATCACCGATCGGACCGGGGGTCCTTCCTTGCCTCACTGATGCGGCCACGTCGCCGTCGTACGACCCGGCCATGGCTCCATCTCACTACTGCGGGCGGCTTCCCTCCCCGACCTGATCCGACCGCCTCTCCCTCTCCCCGATCCGGCAAGGCCGTTCCGCGGGCAGCCGGCCAACAGGGCGGCGCGCTGCGGAGCCGCGCCCAGAGAGAGCGGAGCGAGGGCCTTTGCGGGGTCGGGCGGGGCCCGCTGAGGGGGAACGGCCGGGCGGCGGTGAGGCACTTCGGCGCGGGGAAGGGCCCGAGCCTGGCGGAGGAGGCCGCAGCCCCGGCGAGGTGGGCGTTTCCGTGTACGCGCAGATCATCGAGCTGGGGGTGCCGCGCCCGCCCGGCAGCCGGTGATACCGAGGCCGCCGCACCGCCACCGAGCGGTCGCTTCCTCCGTTAGAGTCTGGGGTGACATGGTCGGTTGGTCGGCAGGGATGACGACGGCGAGAGGACAGCGACGTTGGGGCAGCAGGGTCGCTCCGGCACTCCGCTGACGCCGGAGGATCCGCCGGCGATCGGCCCGTACGAGTTGCTCAGCCGGCTCGGCTCGGGCGGCATGGGCACCGTCTACCTGGCCCGTGGCGGCGACGGCGAGCAGGTGGCGCTCAAGGCGATCCGCCGTGACTTCACCGCCGACGCGGTCTACCGGGCGCGCTTCCACGAAGAGGTGTCCAACGCCCGCAAGGTCGCCTCGTTCTGCACCGCCCGCGTGCTCGACCACGGCGAGCACGACGGCGTCCTCTACCTCGTGACCGAGTACATCGACGGCGTCTCGCTGGAGGATCACCTCATCGAGCACGGCAGCCTGTCGTCGTCGATGCTCCACTCGGCCGCCGTCGGGGTCGCCGCCGCGCTCACCGCCATCCACGCCGCCGGGCTGGTGCACCGCGACCTCAAGCCCGCCAACGTGATGCTGACGCTGGCCGGGCCGCGGGTCATCGACTTCGGCCTGGCCCGCTCGACGCACGTCGGCTCCCGGCACACCAACGCCGGCATGGTGATGGGCACGCCCGGCTGGATCGCGCCCGAGCAGGTCTTCGAGGGCCGCACCAGCCCTGCGGGCGACGTGTTCGCGTGGGGGTCGCTGATCGCTTACGCGGGGCTCGGCGGGCATCCGTTCGGCGAGGGCGACGCGTACGTGATGGCGGCCCGTGCCCGCACCGCGCCGCCTGACCTGCGCGGGCTGCCCGCGCCGCTCGACCGGCTGGTCGCCGCGGCCATCCACCCCGACCCGGCGCGCCGGCCCACGGCCAAGCAGCTGCTGCTGGAGCTGGTGAGCGCGACGGACGAGCCGGCCGCGCAGCTCGCCGCCACCCGCCACCTCACCGACTCGTGGAACCCGGCCGAGTTCCCCCCGCTGGCCGCCGGATCACGCCGTCCGGGCCCCCGCCCCGCGCCTCCGGGGCCGCAGCCGTCCCGCGGCCCGCAGCCCTCCGCCGCCCCGCACCGCCCACCGGGCCCGCAGGGTGCCCAGGGGTCGTCGCAGGCGCCGCACGGCCCGCAGGGGCGCCCGCCTGGGGGGCAGTCGTCGTCGCGGCACGGGGCCGCCCCGCCGCCACCGCCGCCCGGGCACGGGTCCGCGCGGGGGCACGCGCCCCACCCGGAGCGCACCGGCCCCGTCCCGGCGTCCCATCCGGAGCGTACGGGCCCGGCACCCGTGCCCCCTGCCGAGCGCAGCGGGCCCACGCCCATGCCCCACGCCGAGCGCACCGGCCCCACGGCCATGCCGCACGCCGACCGTACGGGCCCGGTCCCGGGAGGGCAGCCGCGTGGCGACCGGACGCGGCAGGGGCCGATGCCCCACGCCGAGCGCACCGGCCCCGTGCCGTCGTCCCTGCCGCACCCGGAGCGGACCGGCCCGGTGCCGATGGCGCCGCACCGTACGGGCCAGGGCCCGCTCCCGCCGCGCCCCTTCCCCAAGGCCGCGCGGACGGGCCGGAACGTGTTCACCGGCTGCATGACCGCCCTGGTGATCACGCTGGTGCTCATCGCGGTGCTGATCACGGTGCTCATCTGGATGTCACGCGGCCCCGCCGTCGGCGAGGACGGCGAGCCGGTGCGCGACGGCAAGCTGAGCTTCGCCGTCACCGCCGCCAAGTGCCCCGAGCCGGCCAGGTCCGCCAAGCGGCGCACCTGCCGGATCGCGCTGAAGGTGAGCAACGTCGGCCAGGACGCCCGCGTCCTCTACCCGGCGCAGCAGAAGCTCCTCGACGCCGACGACGGCGCCCACGACGGCTCCGGCCTGCTCGACAAGGAGGGCGCCGAGATCTCCCCGGTCAGCATCGGCCCGGGCAAGTCGTTCACCGGCACCCTCGTGTTCGAGCTGCCACGCGACGCCGAGCCCGCGGGCCTGGAGCTGCACGACTCCGCCCTGAGCGGCGGCGTCCGCATCAGCCTCGGTTAGTCCGGGCGCCGCCGGCCCAGGTCGCCGAGGACCCGGAGGAAGAGCTTGCCGTGCGCGTGGTCGTCGGGCAGCGGGCCGGTCGCCTGGGTGATTCCCTCGGCTCGCAGGTCGGCGGCGATGCGCTGGGCGAGCAGCCCGGCGGTGAGCCGTCCCTGGCGGTGCGGGTCGACGGAGTAGTGGGTGAGCTTCCAGGTGTCCGGCGCCGGTTGCCGGAGCTGCAGCTCGACGGTGGCGAGGATGCGCTGGGCTGGCGCGGGACGATCGGACGAGCTGAGGTCCCCGAGGCCGTCCTCGTCCTGAGGGCCGGCGAGGCGCACGACCGGGCGGCCGTCGGGCCCGGCGACGGCGACGTAGCGGACGCGGTTGTCGGCGCAGGTCGTGAGCCTGCTGTGCGGGCGCGCGCAGGCCGGGTCCCAGTGGGCGGCGAACCACGTCAGCGAGGCGGCCAGGTCGGGGTGCGCTCCGGCCCACCGGTCGTCGAACAGGAACCACTGCCCGTACGTGCCGTTCCAGCCGGACAGGAACAGCTGCGCCAGGTGCTCGCCCACGTGGACGACGGTGCGCTCCCGATGCAGGGAGGGCACCGGCGGGCGGGCGGCCGTCAGCCGGAGCGCGGCCTCGTGGGAGCCGGTGTGGCCGTCGGTCTCCGAGTCGAGGAAGTCGGGCCAGTCGTTGCAGCGCCGCAGCGCCGGGCCGATGCCGGTCTCCCCCGGCGCGACCATGGCGCGCAGCACCTCCAGCTCTCGCGGCCACGTGTCGCCGTCGGGGACGGCCTCGCGCAGCGCGGCGCCCAGCTCGGGAAGCCGCACGCCGGTCAGGGCATAGGGGCGATGCCGGCCGATGCTGTCGTGCTTGGCGACGCACTCCATGAAGATCGCGTACACGGTGCCGTCGCCGGGAGACAGCGGCCCCAGGTGGGTGACCGGGCAGGGCGGGTCGAACGGCGCGTCACCGGAACCGTCGGGCAGCGGCCCGTCGTGCACGGCGTACGCCCAGCGGCGTGGATCGGCCTCGGCCACGGCGTCGTCCAGCAGGTAGTAGGCCACCTCGTGGTCGAGGCCGTTGGCCAGGCCGCGCAGGCTGTGGTCGTCGACGTTGCACTGGTGGGAGTCGGACAGCCGGGACCTGGCGAGCGTGCGTAACCCGGCCATGTCCGCCGGGGGCGGGCCGCCCTCGCCGGGGATGTGGCCGAGCCCGTGCACGCCCAGGTCGTGGACGGCGTCCGGGGTGGCCCAGGTGGAGCGGAACCAGTCGAGCACCGTCGGCTCAGGGAAGCGCCGCACCGACTTGCCGAGGACGCCTTCGCCCCACGAGCGGTAGATCAGGTACATGTCGTTCCCCTCCTGGCCGGTCTTCGGCGCGGCCGTACGGGCTCCTATGTTCGAGAGCGTTCGAGGAGGGTGGCTTCGGTGATGGGGGATTCGTGGGTGCCCGGGGTGGTGCAGGCGTGGGCTCCGGCGATGGCGCCGAGCCGGGCGCAGGTGTCGGCGGGGAGGCCGCGCAGGGTGCCGTACAGGAAGCCGGAGACGAAGGCGTCGCCGGCGCCGTTGGTGTCGGCGACCGGGCCGGGCAGCGGGGCGGCGGGGAAGGCGCGCAGGTCGCCGTCGCGGGTGAGGACGAGGCAGCCGTCGGCTCCGCGGGTGCACACGACGGTGTGGGCGCGGCCCCTGGCGAGGATGGCGCGCATGGTGGCGGGCGGGTCGGGCAGCGCGGTGGCTGAGAGGAAGACCAGGTCGGAGCGGTGGGCGAAGTCCTCGTGGTACGGGTTGACGCCGTCCCAGTCGTGCAGGTCGGTGGAGGTGGGGGTGCCGGCGAGGTCGGGGTAGACGTGGCGGCAGAAGTCGGTGATGGACACGTGGGCGTGGCGGGCGCGGACGCCGGTGTAGAGGTGGCGCGGCAGCCGTTCGCCGGGGGTGGCCTTGGGGTCGAACAGGGAGGTGCGGCGGCCGTCGGGGCCGACGAGCAGGACGCTGCGCCGGGTGCCGGCCTCGGCGCGGCCCCAGGCGCAGTCGACGCCGCGCAGCGCGTCGCGGACGAGCGCGCCCTGCGGGTCGTCGCCGATCAGGTCGGCGAAGGCGACGTCGAGGCCGAGCGCGGCGCAGCCGAGCGTCACGCCGGCGCCGGTGTTGCCGATCCGGTCGACGACGGGCGGCACGTGGTAGGTGTCGCGGTAGGGCAGCGGCAGCTCGGGCACGTAGACGGTGGAGTCGACGCCGGCGCCGCCGAGGACGAGGACGTCCTTCACCGGTTGACCAGGGGGCCGGAGCCGGTGGAGCCGCGTACGACGAGCTCGGGCTGGAACATCAGCTCGACGTGCTTGGCCGGGGCGCCGTTGACCTCTTCGAGCAGGGTCTGCACGGCGGCCTGGGCCATCGCCATGATGGGCTTGCGCACGGTGGTGAGCGGCGGGTCGGTGAAGGCGATCAGCGGCGAGTCGTCGAAGCCGACGACCGACACCTCCCCCGGCACCGACAGCCCTCTCTCGCGGCAGGCGCGGATCGCGCCGAGCGCCATGAGGTCGCTGGCGCAGACGATGCCGGTGCAGCCGAGCGTGAGGAGCTGGGCGCCGGCGGCCTGGCCGCCTTCGACGGAGAACAACGAGTGCGTGATGAGCTCGTCGGCGGCGGAGGCGCCGAGGAGCTGGGCCATCGCCTGCCGGTAGCCCTCGATCTTGCGGATCACCGGCACGAACCGGCGCGGCCCGAGCGCGAGGCCGATCCGCTCGTGGCCGAGGTCGACCAGGTGCTGGACGGCCAGCCGGGCGGCCATGCGGTCGTCGGGCGAGATGAACGGCGCGGCGATGTGCTCGCTGTAGCCGTCGACGAGCACGATCGGCAGCCCCCGGTCGGTGAGCCGGGTGTAGCGGTCCATCCGGGCGGTGGTGTCGGCGTGCAGGCCGGAGACGAACACGATGCCGCTGACGCCCCGGTCGACCAGCAGCTCGGTGAACTCGTCCTCGGGCGCGCCGCCGGGCAGCTGGGTGCACAGCACCGGCGTGTAACCGTGCTGGGTGAGGGCCTTCTCGATCGCCTGCGCGAACGCGGGGAAGATCGGGTTGTCCAGCTCGGGGGTGACCAGGCCGATCAGCCCGTTGCTGCGCTGGCGCAGGCGGGGCGGGCGTTCGTAGCCCATGAGGTCGAGCGCGGTCATGACGGCCTGCCGGGTGGCCGCGGAGACGCCGGGCTTGCCGTTGAGCACACGGCTGACCGTGGCCTCGCTCACCCCGGCCTGGGCGGCGATGTCGGCTAGGCGAGCGTGACCGTTCATGGCCGCTACTTTACTTTCCACCAGGCGGCCGAATCGGCGGCTCCGGGGACGTCCGAGGAGAGCAGCAGCTCGGCGCCGGGCGCGGGGTCGGCGGGTTCGCCGGTCAGGTTGACCGTGCACAGCAGGTCGCCGCGGGAGAAGACGAGCGTGCCCTCGGGCGAGTCGTGCCAGACGAGGTCGCCGGAGAAGGTGCGGCGCAGCCGGAGCGCCTGCCGGTAGAGCTCCAGCGTGGAGCGGTGGTCGCCGTCCTGGGCCTCGACGCTGAGCTCCGACCAGGCGGGCGGGACGGGCAGCCACGGGTCGCGCCAGCCGGAATCGCGCGTCCACGGCAGGGGCACGCGGCAGCCGTCGCGGCCGCTGTCGGGGTCGCGCAGCCGCTGCGGGTCGCGCTGCAGCTCCGCGGGCAGGTCGAGCACTTCGGGCAGGCCGAGCTCGTCGCCCTGGTAGACGTAGGCGGAGCCGGGCAGCGCGAGCGTGAGCAGGGCGGCGGCGCGGGCCCGGGCGAGGCTGCCGTAGCGGGTGACGTGCCGTTTGACGTCGTGGTTGGACAGCACCCAAGTGGAGGGCGCGCCGACGGAGCCGGCGGTGGCGAGCGAGGAGTCGATCACCTCGCGCAGCGCGGCGGCGTCCCAGGGCGCGAACAGGAAGTGGAAGTTGAACGCCTGGTGCAGCTCGTCCGGCCGCACGTACAGGGCGAGCCGTTCCGGCGTCGGCGCCCACGCCTCGGCGACGCCGATGCGCTCGCCCGGGTAGGAGTCGAGGATGCGCCGCCAGGCGCGGTGGATCTCGTGCACGCCGTCGTTGTCGAAGTACGGGACGACGTCGTTGCCGATGAGCCGGGTCTGCCCGGTGTGGCCGATGTCGGGCAGGCCGGCGGGCTTGACCATGCCGTGCGCCACGTCGACGCGGAAGCCGTCGACGCCCAGGTCGAGCCAGAAGCGCAGGATCGACTCGAACTCGGCGCGCACCTCGGGGTGCTCCCAGTTGAGGTCGGGCTGGGAGGAGTCGAACAGGTGCAGGTACCACTGCCCGTCGTCCACCTGGGTCCAGGCGGGGCCGCCGAAGATCGACTCCCAGTCGTTGGGGGCGTCGCGGAAGATGTAGCGGTCGCGGTTGTGGCCGCGCAGCGCCTCCTGGAACCAGGGGTGGGCCGAGGAGGTGTGGTTCGGCACGATGTCCACGATGATCCGCAGGCCGTGCCCGTGCGCCTCGTCGATGAGCGCCTTGGCGTCGGCCAGTGTCCCGAACAGCGGGTCGACGTCGCGGTAGTCGGCGACGTCGTAGCCGAAATCGGCCATGGGCGAGGTGTAGAAAGGGGTCAGCCAGATCGCGTCGACGCCGAGCCCTGCGAGGTAGGGCAGGCGATCGCGTACGCCTATCAGGTCGCCGACGCCGTCTCCGTCGCCATCGGCGAAGCTGCGCACGTACACCTGGTAGATCACGGCGTCACGCCACCACGCGGTCATGGTTTACCCCCCGTAAGTTCTCGACCATTGAAAGGCTTGCGGCAAGTTTTCGCAAGCCCTTCCAGGGCCGCGCATCCGGAAATATAGGTGTTCGGATGCACAAAACCCCCGTCCGAAACCCCCGCGAGCGAGATCTTTTATGTCAAGGGTGGACACGCGGCGTTAAGGCACGATGTACTACCTCTTCAATCAGCCCCGTCACAGGTGACACGTGCGCAAGGTGTGGGCCCATGAGCTCGGTCGTTCTCGACAAAGTGACCAAGGTGTATCCGGGTGACCACCTCGCGGTCGATCGCCTGAGCCTCAAGGCTGAGGACGGCGAGTTCCTCGTCCTCCTCGGCCCGTCAGGCTGTGGCAAGTCCACCCTGCTCCGCATGATCGCAGGACTGGAGGAGATCACCGACGGCGAGCTGTGGCTCGACGGACAGATGGCCAACCACCTGGCGCCGCGCGACCGCGACGTCGCCATGGTGTTCCAGAACGGCGCCCTCTACCCGCACCGCACCGTGCGCGGGAACATCGCCTTCCCCCTGGAGATCGCCAAGTCGGACCCCGCGATGGTCCGCGAGCGCGTCACCGAGCTGTCCAAAGCGCTGCACATCGACGAGACCCTGGAGCGCCGCCCCGGCACGCTGTCCGGCGGCCAGCGCCAGCGCGTCGCCATGGGCCGGGCGATCGTCCGCCAGCCCAAGCTGTTCCTCATGGACGAGCCGCTGTCCAACCTGGACGCCGGCATGCGCACCGAACTGCGCATGGAGATCTCCGCCCTGGTCAGGTCGCTCGGCGTCACCACCATCTACGTGACGCACGACCAGGTCGAGGCCCTCACCCTGGCCGACCGGATCGCCATCCTGAACCGCGGCGTCCTCCAGGACGTCGGCACTCCGGCCCAGATTTACAACGATCCAGCAACGGCGTTCGTGGCGGCGTTCCTCAACTCGCAGCAGCTGAACCTGCTGGCAGCGACGGTGCGCACGCCGCAGAACCAGTACGTGCTGCTCGACTTCGGGCCGCACCGGCTGACGATCCCGTGGAGCGATCCGCGCGCGTACGCCATCTCGCAGTACACCGGCGGGCAGGTGCTGGTCGGCATGCGGCCCGACGGGCTCGCGCCGGTGCCCGAGTCGTACGACGGGCCGTCGTTCTTCGGGCGGGTGCGGGCGCTGGAGTATCACGGGCACGAATGGCTCGCCTACATCGAGTGCGGCGTGCCCGCGGTGCCCGTGCCCGAGCCCCCGGACCGGACCGCGCTGCGCAACGGCCAGCGCAGCGGCTCCGGCGGCATCGCCGGGCTCGTCCGCCGCCTGCTGCCCAACCGCGGCGAGCCGGAGCAGCAGGAGCAGGAGCAGGTCGGGCAGCACCCGGGCAGCGGCATCCACCGCCGCGCCGACCTCATCGTCCGCCTCGGCAACCGGCCCGTCTGGCGCGCGGGCGACGCCGCGAAGGTCGGCGTGGACCCCAACCGCCTGATGCTCTTCACGACCGACGGCGCCCGCATCGACAAGCCGCGCCGCTGACCCGTCCCTCCGCTCAGGAGGCCGGGGTCCAGCGGGGGCCGTCGGGGGTGTCCTCGACCTGGACGCCACCCGCCAGCAGAGCGGCGCGCAGCGCGTCCGCCACCTCGTAGCTGCCCAAGCCACCCTGCCCGCCCAGGCCACCCTGCCCGCCCAGGCCACCCTGCCCGCCCTGGCCACCCAAGCCGCCCTGCCCGCCCTGGCCGCGCAGCGTGGTGCGCAGCGCCAGCAGCGGCTCCACGAGCGCGCGGACGCCGGCCGTGGCGGCCAGCTCGCCGAGCCGGGCGATGAGCAGCCGCATCAGCTCCCTCGCCTGCTCGACGCCGCCCGCGTCCTCCTCCGTGTCGGCCGCCCACCTGACGATCTCCGCCTCCAGCGCGAGCACCGCGCGGGCCGCCGCGGGCGCGTCACCCTCGGCGGCGGCCCGCTCGAAGTCCCGCTCGCACGCGCGGGCGCTCTCCTCCAGCGTCACCTCGGGCGCCGCCCGCCCGGCGGCCGGCCGCGCGGCGCGGGCCGCGGCGGCGGCGCCCCGCCGCCCCTCCGCGAGCCGCCGCAGCTCCTCCAGATCGGTACGCGTCCCCGAAGGCAGCTCGGTCACCGCCGCTCCGGCCCCCGCCGGGCGGCGGACGGTGACGACGCCCCGGCCCGCCACCTCGGCCGACTCGCTCTCCAGGTCGATGACGAGCGCGGTGTGCTCGTCGACGCCCAGCACGGCCGAGCCGGGCGGCAGCTCGCGCTCCATGCGCGACAGCCGCCGCTCGCCCAGGTAGCAGTAGCGGGTGTCGTGGGTGCCGCCCTCGGCGTTGTCGAAGTGCGGGATCACCACGGCCCGCAGCCCGAGCGCCGCCAGCAGGTCGAGTCCGTCGCGCCAGTGCGGGTCGGCGCCGACCTTGTAGATCTCGTACACGGGCACGGTGGCGAGCCCGGCGGTGCAGGCGGCGGCGGAGGCGAGCACGGTGACGCCGGTGCGGGCGCGGACGCGGGCGCGCAGGTCGGCGGCCACGCCGGAGCCGGTCCACCGGTCGAGCGCGTAGGTGGGGCTGCCGGGCCCGGAGAAGACCCAGGCGGCGCCGGTCACGTCGCCGGACACCTCGACGTCCAGGCCGACGCTGCGGGCGAAGTAGCCGCGCGCGCGGGCGGAGATGTCGGCGCGGTTCTCCTGGAAGGCGTACGGGGTGTCGAGCAGCACGGCCCGCGCGCCGGGCGGCAGCGCGCGGGCGGCGGCCCGGTGGACCTCCACCATGGTCGGGCTCGTCTCGCCCGATCCCATCAGCACCAGCGTCCCCGGCA
This sequence comes from Nonomuraea sp. NPDC003214, assembly GCF_053590035.1. Classification (NCBI taxonomy): domain Bacteria; kingdom Bacillati; phylum Actinomycetota; class Actinomycetes; order Streptosporangiales; family Streptosporangiaceae; genus Nonomuraea; species Nonomuraea sp. NPDC003214. The sequence goes on from NZ_JBSFSX010000007.1 coordinate 29,941, forward strand.
TGGCCCCCGCCTCTCTCTGTCCCGTCCTCGACTAGTGCCACGGGCGGGCCCGCTCGCGCAAGAGCGGGACACACATGCGAGATGGGCGTTCCTGCACAGGGGTGGCAGTAGGCTGCTGGCGGTGACGGCAAGACACGTGGTCTCGGTCGAGACGCTCCTGCTGCGGGCGGGCGACGGCTGGTCCTATCGGCGCGTGGTGGTCTCCCCCGGTGCTGGTGAGAGCCCCGACGAGGCGGCCCGCCGGGCGGCCGGGGTGGAGCCGGGCACGGACGAGGTGGTGGTGCACTCGACGAGCTGGCGCCACCGGCCGGGCGAGATCGTGCTGACCTACGCGGTGTGTCCCGATCCGGAGCCGTGGCTGCCCGCCGACGGGCGGCCGGCGGCGGAGCCGGCCCGGGGCGCGGCGCCCGCGACGCCGTCGCCGGAGCGGGTGGAGGTGGCGCAGGTGGCGGCGCACGCGATCCGGCACCTGGCGTTCCTCATGGCGGAGGACCCGGTGGTGCGCGAGGCGCTGGCCCGCCACCCGGAGGTCGCTATCGCGCTGTCGCCCAGCGCCGGGACAGGCGGCGGCCGAGCTCCTGCATGGGCCGTTCCACCCAGCGGTACGTCAGCGCGCTGACAGCCACGATCAGCGCCGTGACCAGCACGGTCGCGGTGAGCTGGACCGGCAGCGACGCGGCGCGCAGGTCACCGGCGACCGCGCTGACGTACTTGAGCACCGGATGGTGCACGAGGTAGAGCGAGTAGCTGATCAGGCCGAGCCAGGTGAGCGCCTTCGGCAGCCGCCTGCCGCGCAGCGCCATGGCGCCGCCGAACACCGCGGCCGACAGCGCGATCGTGGTCACCCACACGTCGGGCTGGACCCACCACCAGCCGTTCTGGACGGCCCAGAAGGGCGAGACGGCGACGAGCGCGGTGGTGAGGGCGACGGGCCAGAGGCTGCCCTGGCCGCGTTCCCACCGGTGGACGGCGGTGCCGGCGAACATGAGCGCCACGATGGCCGCGCCGAGCCACGGCACCCGGCTGTTGAGGACCAGCAGGACGAGCGCCATCACGCCCATGCTCAGCGCCGCCGCCCTGCGGAACCGGCCGCCGATCACGCAGGCGAGCCCGGCGACGAACACCGCGCAGGACGCGTACGCCACCCAGGCGCCGCCGAACAGGGCGCGGCTCATCACCAGCCCGGTCACCACGCCGGTGGCGGCGAACAGGACCGACAGCAGCGCGCTGCGCTCGTGCAGCCTCAGCAGGAACAGCGCGGTGACGAGCAGGTAGAAGACCATCTCGTACGAGAGCGTCCACATGGTGTCGGCGAGCCCGCCCACGCCCACGACGTCGAGCAGCATGGTGGCGTGCCCGGCGACGGACCCGCCGTCGCGCGGCACTGCCTCGCGGACCGGCACCCACCAGGCCAGGGCGAGCACCAGGACGGAGACGGCCAGGTAGAGCGGGTAGAGGCGGAAGACGCGGCTCAGCCAGAAGGCCCGCACGTCGCCGTGCCGCTCCAGGGAGGCCGGGATGATGTAGCCGCTGACCAGGAAGAACACGAAGATGCCGAAGACCCCGAAGCTGAACCAGTAGGGCCGTGCCGACGGCAGGTACCACGGCAGCATGTGCTCGGCCACGACGGCCAGGGCGCCGATTCCGCGGAGCGCGTCGAGCCAGGCGAGCCTGGAGTGGGAGCCGGCGGAATCGGACGCGGTGCCGCTGGATGCGGCTGGGGCGATCGACACCCGGCCAAACCTACCCTGACTTGCCCGGTCGATGCCGCTTGTTCCCTATGTGCGGACAAAGGACGGTAATGGTAGTCGTGCGCCCGATCTGAGCTCCGGCTACCAGCCGATGCGCCCCTTCCCGGAGACGAGCGCCCGGGCGATGACCAGACGCTGCACGTCGTTGGTGCCCTCGCCGATCGCCATCAGCGGCGCGTCCCGGTAGAGCCGCTCGACCACGTACTCCTGGGAGTAGCCGTAGCCGCCGTGGATGCGCATCGACTCCAGCGACGCCTTGAGCGCGACCTCGGAGGCGAAGTACTTGGCCATGCCCGCCTCCATGTCGATCCGCTGCCCGCTGTCGGCGCGGGAGGCGGCCCAGTAGGTGAGCAGCCGGGCGGCCTGGATCTCGGTGGCCAGGTCGGCGAGCTTGAGCTGGATGGCCTGGAAGTCGGCGATCGGCTGCCCGAACGCGGTGCGCTCGCGGGCGTAGCCGAGGGCGGCGTCGTAGGCGGCCTGGGCGACGCCGACGGCGCGGGCGGCGATGTTGACGCGGCCGATCTCCAGCGCGCCGAGGACCTGCTGCATGCCGCGCCCCTCGACGCCGCCGAGCAGCGCGCCCACCGGGACGCGGACGCCGTCGAGCGCCACCTCGCACGTCTCGGTGCCCTTGTAGCCGAGCTTGGGCAGGTCGCGGCTGACGGCGAAGCCCTCGGCCGACGGGTCGACGAGCAGCACGGACATGCCCTTGTGGGCGGGCTCGGTGATCGAGGTCTTGACGAGCACGGGCAGCGGGTCGGCGTGACGGGCGTTGGTGATCCACGTCTTGGTGCCGGTGACGACGTAGTGGTCGCCGTCACGGACCGCGCGGGTGCGGATGCCCTGCAGGTCGGTGCCGGCGCCGGGCTCGGTGAGCGCGATGCCGGTGCGGCGGGCGCCGGTGGCCAGCTCGGGCAGCAGGCGCTTCTGCTCGTCAGTGCCGTGGCGGGCGATCATCGAGCAGGCCATGGAGTGGGAGCCGATGGTGCCGGCCACGCCCATCCAGCCGCGCGCGATCTCCTCGAAGACGAGCGCGAAGGTGACCATGTCGGCGCCGAGCCCGCCGTGCTCCTCGGGCACCGACAGGCCGAACAGGCCCATCGTCTTCATCTTCTCGACGATCTCGGTGGGGTAGCGGCCGGAGTGCTCCCATTCGGTGGCGACCGGCACGATCTCCTTGTCGACGAAGGCGCGCAGCGTCTCGCGGAAGGCCCGCTGTTCGTCGGTCAGCTCGAAGTCCATCGCTCAGCCTTCCAGAGGGCCGGTCTTGGCCTGGGGGAAATAGCCCTTGTCGTGCGGGGCGTCGCGTTTGTAGACCATGACCGTGCGGGTCCACGACATGATCTCGTCGCCGTCCTGGTTGAGGCCGCGGGTGCGGCAGGTGACGATCCCGGCGTACGGCCGCGACTTCGACTCGCGCTTGGCCGTGACCAGGGACTCGGCGTAGAGGGTGTCACCGATGAACACCGGGTGGGTGAGGCGGATCTCCTCCCAGCCGAGGTTCATCAGCGCGGTCTGGCTGACGTCCATGACCGACAGGCCGAGCACGATGGCGACGGTCAGCCCCGAGTTCACGATGATCTTCCCGGCCGGGGCCTTCGCGGCGAAGTGCGCGTTGAAGTGGTTCTGGTTGGTGTTCATCGTGAGCAGCGTGAACCAGGTGTTGTCGGCCTCGCTGATGGTGCGGCCCAGCGGGTGCTGGTAGACGTCGCCGATCACGAAGTCCTCGTAGTGACGGCCGATGCGCGCTTCGTGGACGGTCATCCGGCCACGTTAGTCATCGTCCGTTTCGCCGGTCAACGATCACTTACGCGCGGCCAGCGCCGACACCACGTCCACGATCCGCACGGCCCGCTCCAGCTCGGCGCGGTGGAACACCGGCCCGTCGGCGCGCGCCACCATCAGGTGCAGGTTCTGCGTGGTCACCGGCAGCAGCATCAGCCGCAGCTTCTCGGTGTCGAGGCAGGCGGCCCGCGGCGGCGGTTCCGGCAGGTCGACGTAGTCGGGCGCGGCCAGCGAGGCGTGCCGCACCGCGCCGTCGGCGTAGGCGACCGACCACTCCGCGCCGCACAGCCCCGGCAGCGCGTCGACGAGCGTCGCCAGCCCGCGGCCCGGCTCGGCGGCGACGTGCATGAGCAGGTCGTAGTCGGGCGCGGAGCCGGGCGCCTCGCGCGTCGGCCACACGCCCTCGATCCGCACGCCCGGCACGTCGGTGAACCGCTGGCGCACCTCCTGCGGGCTCGCCGCGCCGGGCCAGGAGACGGTGAAGTCGTCCACGGCCCGGCCCTTCTCCCGTTCCAGCACGGTGACCTGCAGGATGTCGGCGCCGAGCGTCCCGAGCACCTTGGCGACCTGCCCGAGGCCACCGGGCCGGTCCGGCAGCGACACCCTCAGTCTCAGCAGCATTGCCGCCCTCCCTTCCCGAGGCTTCTCACAGTGCCGTGGACAGGTTTCCGGAAGGTTCCACGGATATGTCGCACATGATGCGCGAATCGCCCCTCTGCCCTCTTCCCGCGCGGGAGGCACCTCATACCGGCGTCAGGCGAAGACGTCCTGCTGGTAGCGGCCGGATTCCTCCAGCCCGGCCAGCCAGGTCTCCGCCTCGCCCGCGCCGCCGCCGGTGCGCTCGCGGTACAGGGCTGACAGGGCGGCCCGGACGGCGGGCGCCATCCGCAGGCCGTCGCCGCACACGTACACGTACGCGCCCCGTTCGAGCAGGTCCCACACGGCGTCGCCCGCGGCGGCGAGCGCGTCCTGGACGTAGCGGTGCGGGTGGCCGGGCATGGCCGAGAACGCGGTGTGCACGCGCACGCCGCCCTGCCGGGCCCACGCCTCCACCTCGTCGCGGTAGAGCCAGTCGTGCTCGGGGTGGCGGCAGCCGGTGAACACCTCGGCCGGGCCGGTGGCGCCGGTCAGCGCCCGGTGCTCCAGGAAGCCGCGCAGCGGGGCGAACCCGGTGCCGGGGCCCACCATGATCACCGGGGTCGCGGGGTCCTCCGGCAGCCGGAACGGCGGCGCGGGCTCGCGCACGTAGCCGTAAAAGACCTCGCCCTCGCCGAGGCCGGCCAGGTAGGCCGAGCACATGCCCCGGTACTCGCCGCTGCCGGACCAGGCCGGGCCCTCCACCAGGCCGACGGTGATCCGGACCAGGCCGGGGGCGGCCAGCGGCGAGGAGGAGATCGAGTAGTAGCGCGGCTTGATCGGCCCGGCCATCTCCAGGAAGGCGGGCAGCGGCAGCTCGATCGCCGGGAACCGCTCCAGCAGCGCCAGCGGCGAGACCCGCTTGGCCAGGATCTCGTCGGCGTACGCGTCGGTCAGGGCGGCGAGCTGGCCCTTGGTCCACGGGCAGCCGGTGTGGGCGGCCAGCGCCTCCAGGTCGGCGCGGGTGGCGACCTCCTGCAGCTCGGCGAACTCGGTCAGCAGCAGCCCGGCGGTCACCGGCGTGTCCAGCGGCAGGTGGCTGGAGGTGCGGGCGCGCAGCCGGACGACCTGCTCGCGGGGCACGCGCAGCAGCCGCAGCGCCCACTCCACCAGCTCGGGGTCGTTCTTGGCGAAGACGGCCAGGTGGTCGCCCGCGGTGTAGGTGACGCCCTCGGGCAGCCGGGCGACGATCGAGCGGACGCCGGGGCGCGGCGCCTCCCGGGAGAAGTCCCACAGCCCGGCCGGGTCGCCCGTCAGCTCCTCGTTGGACACGACGGTCAGCGGGACGGCGCGGGCGGAGACGACGGCGGGCCTGACCTCGGCCTCGCTCAGCACCTCCAGCTCGTAGCGGGGGCCGGCCTCGGCGGCCGAGGCGCTGTAGACGTCGGCGACGGCCGCCCACAGCTTGCCGGTCCAGGCGGTGACGTCGCCGTCGAGGTCGCCGTCGGCGTCCGCCTCGCCCCGCTCGACCAGCGGCTCCGCGCCCGCCGCCGTGAGCTTGGCGTACGCGCGGCGCGGGAAGTCCTGGTAGGTGGGCCACTGGGTGTTGCCGACGCCGAGCACCGCGAGCCGCACGCCGGTCAGCGGCGGCAGGCTCTCCAGCGCGTCGAAGCGCTGGGCGTTGTCGGGCGCCTTGCCGTTGTAGGAGGAGGCGACCACGACGAGCAGCCCGCCCTCGGGCGGCTCCAGCTCGTCGAGCGTGACGAGCGTGGTGGCGAAGCCGGCCCGGCCGGCCCGCTCGGCCAGCCGCTCGGCGATGTCGGCGCAGGTGCCGAGGTTCGAGCCGTAGGCGACGGTGAGGGGGACGCCGCTCACCGTGACGTCCTGCCGCTCCTCGCCGCGCACGTCTCCGTGCTCGGCCTGCTGGTCGGGCACGGCGACGCTGCGCTCGTGCGGCCGGCGCTCGCGCACCCGCACGGTGAAGCCGTCGGGCTTGACGGTGAGCGTCTGCTTGATCCGCATCCGGTAGACGGCCGGGTCGGACACGGCGAAGCGGCGCAGGATCATGGCCAGCGCGAGCCGGGCCTCGGTGAGCGCGAACTGGCGGCCGATGCAGGCCCGCTCGCCGTTGCCGAACGGCTTGTAGGCGGCCGGGTGGTGGCTCTTCCTGCCCTCGGGCAGCCAGCGGTCGATGTCGAACTCCTCGGGCCGCTCCCACGCCTTGGGGCTGCGGTGCAGCGGGCCCAGCAGGACGCCGATCCGGGTGCCCGCCGGGATGGGGTGGCCGCCGATCGTGGTGTCGGCGATGGCGTTGACGCCGAAGGCCGGGATGGGCGACCACAGCCGCAGCGTCTCGTCGAGGATGCGCGGGATCACGTCCAGCTTCATGATCGTCTCGTACGTGGGCGGCTCGTCGCCCGGCAGCAGCCTGTCGACCTCGTCGTAGGCGCGGGCGAGCACGTGCGGCTCGCGCAGCAGGTTGTACAGCGCGAAGGAGAGCAGGCCGCTGGTGGTCTCGTGGCCGGCGATGAGGAAGGTGAGCACCTGGTCGCGGATGTTGTCGTCGGGCAGGCGCTCGCCGGTGCGCGGGTCGGCGGCCTCCAGCATGAGGCCGAGCAGGTCCTGCGACTTCTCCGTGCCGCCCCGGCGCTGCTTGATCACCTCGTCGACGAGCTCGCGCATGACGGCGATGTCGCGCCGGTAGGCCTCCTCCTCGCGCCACTTGAGCCGCGTCAGGAGCGGGAGCTGCTGGTTGCGGTGCATGGCCTCGGTCAGCGCGCCGCCCATCGCCCGCAGGAAGGGGTGCAGCTCCGGGGTGTCGAAGGAGCCGAACCGGTAGCCGAAGCCGGTCAGCGAGATCGTGTCGAGCGTGAGCCGGGTCATGTCGTCGGCGACGGGCAGGTCCTCGCCCTGGCGGCGGGCCCACGAGGCGACGAGCTGCTCGGCGACCTCCAGCATCTGCGGGAAGTACGCCTTCATCGAGCGCTGGCTGAAGGCCGGCATGAGGATGCGGTGCGCCTGGCCCCACAGGGGCTCGTCCTGCTCGGCGGTGAACAGGCCGTCGCCGCCGAAGTCGCGCACGATCGACAGCGGCGGGTCGATCCGCTTGACGAACCTGCTCTCGTCGCACGCCTCGGCCACCAGGTCGGGGTCGTAGACGAACAGGACCTTCCGGCCGGCCAGGTCCACCTGGTAGAGCCCCTGGTCGTAGCGGCCGGCCAGCTCCTCGAAGTAGGCCGACGGCGAGTGTGAGGGGATCTGCAGCGCGTTGCCGAGGATCGGCAGGCCCTTGGGGCCCGGGATCTCCGTCATGAGCACTCCCAATGCTTGTTGCCATACACCGTATGGCTGCTACCATACACCGTATGGCTACCAGTGCGCGAAGGGGCGCTCCTCTGACTCTCGGCGAGATCCACGCCGCCGCCCTGCGCATGGTGGACGAGGGCGGCGTCGACGCCCTGTCGATGCGCAAGCTGGCCGCCGAGCTCGACGTGAACCCGATGTCGCTCTACCACCACGTGCCGAGCAAGGAAGCGCTCATCCAGCAGATCTGCGTCGGCATGGCCAACCGGCTGGAGCTGCCGCCCGACGACGGCACCCCGTGGCAGGAGCAGCTGCGCGCGCTGGCGCTGGCCTACCACGCGCTCGCCCGCGCCTACCCGGCCCTGTTCGCCTACGCCTACGCCCACCAGCAGCCGGGCATCGCCCACGAGGGCGGCATCTGGGGCGTGCTGCACCGCATCCTGCGCGCGGCCGGCGTGCCGGGGCCCGACGTCGAGCGCACCGGTGACGTGCTGCACGCCTTCATGTCGGGGTTCGTGCTGGCCGAGACGAAGGGCCTGATCGCCGAGCCGGGCCCGGCGCTCGACACCGTCCTCGACCTGATCGTCCACGGGCTGGCCCACCGCCCGGCCTGACCGTCGGCCCCCTCGCCCGGGCGGGCCCGGGGCCGCTGAAAGATGAGGTCATTTTTCGGGCCAAGCATGTCGTTGGCGCGATCAGCCGCTCCTCACCGGTAAATAGGCAATCATGGAATCCGGCCGCGGAGGGCGGCCACCGGAAAGACGTGCTGAGAGCGCGGAGAGAGCGCGGTGTGGTGAGGCCCAGCAGAGCATGGCCCGGGTGGCTCCATGTCGGTGTCCTGGAACACCGCCTGACCCGGATGTGGGTGCCCGGCGCCTTCCCGCCGGCCGAGTCGCTGCTGGCCGTCATGACGCTGGCGGCGGTCCCCCGGCGGCTGGCGGGGCGGCTGGCCGAGCACCTGAGCGGCGGCCTGGTCGTCGGCCCGGGAGCCGTTCCCGACCTGCCGGCCTTCGAGAAGCTGCGCGCGCTGCCGCTCCCCCAGCAGGAGGGCACGTGGGAGCGCAGCGCCGGCGTCTACGACCCGGCGCTGCGCCGCATCGCGGTCGGCAGCGTCCCCTCGCCCTCGGTGAACGTGTGCGGCCACGAGCTCGGTCACGCGCTGGACGACTCCGACGGGCGCCCGTCGGCCGAGCCGTGGTGGGTGGTGCTGCACGCGCTGCGCCGCGCCCACCTGGCCCCGCCGTACCGGGAGGACGTCTCGGAGCTGTTCGCCGAGAGCTTCGCCTGCGTGCTGACCCGCCGCACGTCGCGGCTGATCCACCTGCTGGGCGACGAGCGGGCCGCCCGGCAGGTCTACGCGTGGATGGCCGATCGCTACGGGATCGGCTGAGCCGCCCGGGGCGGGGTCAGCGCTGGTAGGCGCCGGCGTGCGGGTCGGCCGGGATGGACCTGCCGGTGAAGTCCCTGGCCAGCTCGGCGCCCCCGTACCAGGCGGCAGGCAGGCGGACGGCCCGGCCGCGCGCCGGGGAGCCGGGCCGCAGCCGCAGGTTCGTCGCGGAGACGAATCTCGGGTCGGCCATGACCGAGCCGGCGCCGAGCTTGAAGCGGGCGCTGCGCGCCCGGTAGACGCTGCCCGCCTCGTCGGCGCCGGAGCCGTCCTCGAAGCCCGCCTGGCCGCCGACGACCACGACGTTGTTGCGGAGCTTGAGGATCGACGGGGAGCAGCCGTCGTGGCAGGACCAGCCGATGGTCTTCCTGGCCGGCATGTAGACCGAGTTGTGCACCGCGATCGTGCCCTTGACCGGGCCGACGATGTGCCGGGGGCCGCGCGTGACCAGGAACGAGCCGCTCTTGAGCGTGGAGGTGACGACGTTGAAGGCGATCACGTTGCCGGTGGCGGTGTCGCCCTTCTTGGCGCCGAGCTCGCTGAAGGTGTTGTTGTCGTGCGCCCGGTTGTGGGTGACGCGGTTGCGGTTGCCGCCGAACACCTCGATGGCGGCGCCGTCGTAGCCGTAGTCGGGGCTCTTGGCGTAGCTGCCGGTGATGGTGTTGCCGGTGACGAGGTTGTCGTCGCCGTTGAGCAGGATGCCGAACGCGCCGGAGTCGTTGTCGCCGCCCTTGTCGGCGATGCTCATCCGGTTGTTGGCGGTGAAGGTGCTGTCGCGGACGGTGTTGCGGGCGCCGGTGGGCGCGATGACGGCGCCGGCGATGTTGCGGTCGGCCTCGACGCCGGACAGCGTGTTGTGGTCGCCCTCGACGCGGAAGCCGGCCCAGCGGCAGCCGGAGGCGCGCAGGCCGCTGACCTTCCAGTGGTTGCCGGAGATGACGACGCAGTCGGCGTCGCGGCCGCTGATCCTGGCCAGCGGCCCCTTGCCGTACGCCTTGACGGTGATGGGACCGGCCGCGGTGCCGCTGGCGGTGAGGGTGAGCGAGCCGCTGAACGTGCTGCCGCGCCTGATCGCGACGGTGTCGCCCGGCTGGAGCGAGGTGGCGTTGACCGCGTCCAGCGACTTCCAGGCGGCCGACTCGGACGTGCCCGCGGCCGAGTCGTCGCCCGCCTTGGAGTCGACGTAGTAGGTCGTGCCGGCCTGGGCCGCGGCCTGCAAGGGGACGGCGGGCAGGAGCGTGGCCAGGACCGCCACGGACAGTAACCTCATACGTGACACCACTATCTAATTGAACGTTGCACGGAGATGTGCCAACTTAGCGTGATCGCGGGGCGAGGCGCCAGACGCGGAACGACGGCCCGTCCCCGGGCAGCACGTCGCCGTCGGGCGCGTCGTGCACCCCCTCGGCGTGCGAGCCCAGCCGCAGCTCCGGGCCGGGCGCGCGGCGCGCGCACACCACCAGCGTCTCCTCGTACGTCTCCCGTGCGAACACCAGGCAGTCGGCGTCGGCGTGCAGCCAGCGCAGGCCGCCGTGGCGCAGGGCGGGCTCGGCGCGGCGCAGGCCCAGCAGGCTGCGGTAGCCGGCCAGGGTGACGAGATCCTGGTCGGCCGGGCGGTTCCAGGGCATGGGGGTGCGCGCGTGCTCGCCGTTGACGCCGGTGAGCCCGTACTCGCTGCCGGCGAAGACCATGGGCGTGCCCGGCAGCGTGGCCTGCAGGCCGAGCGCCACCAGGTGACGCTCGCGCGAGCCGGTCACGGTGCGGATGCGCGGCGAGTCGTGGGAGTCGAGGAGCTGCCAGGAGTGCACGAGCGAGCGCCACGACAGGTGCGAGGCGAACGCCCGGAACGTGGCGAGCGCGTCGGTCCCGTCGCGGCGGGGCACGCCGCCGGGCACGCCCAGGAAGTGCTCCAGACCGGGGTCGTCGCCGCGCAGCCAGGCCCACACGGGCCGGGTGAAGCCGCCGTAGTTCATGGTGCCGTGCCAGCCGTCGCGGTCCAGGTCGGCGGAGGCGTCGTGGTTGTGCTCGGCGATGAACGCGGCCTGCGGCGGCAGGGCGCGGCGCAGCATCGCGGCCACCTCGTGGGCGTGGTCGGCGGCGCCGAGCCGGCCGGTCATGTTGGCCACGTCGACGCGCCAGCCGTCGAACGGCCCGATCCAGCGGGTGAGCACCTCGCGCATGCGGGCGCGGACCAGCTCGCTGCTCCAGTCGAGCTTGGGCAGCGACTTGAAGCCCCACCACGACGCGTAGTCGCCGGTGTCCGGGTCGAAGAAGTACATCTCGCGCTCGGGCGCGCGCACGTCGGACACGGCGGCGGTGAACCACTCGTGGGAGTCGCCGGTGTGGTTGGTGGTGATGTCGCCGAGCAGCCGCATGCCCCGCGCGTGCAGGGCGTCCGACAGCCGGTGCAGCGCCTCGTCGCCGCCGAGCAGCGGGTCGACCCGGTCGAACGTGGCCGCGTCGTAGCGGTGGTTGGAGCGGGCCGGGAAGATCGGCGTCAGGTAGACGGTGTCGGCGCCCAGCGCCTCGATGTGGTCCAGGCGCTCGGTGATGCCGTCGAGGTCGCCGCCGTAGAACTGCTCGGCGGTGCCGGGGCCGTGCGGGATGACGGGGTCGCGGTCCCAGTCGCGCGGCAGCGCCCAGCCGGGCAGCTCGCGCATCGGCCGGGAGGCGGCGAAGCGGTCGGGGAAGATCTGGTAGACGATCGAGCCGGCCATCCAGGCGGGCGGCGGCGCGTGGCAGACCAGCCGGAAGTCACCCGAGTCGGGCAGGTCGTGCCGGACGAGCCCGGCGGCGGTCAGCCAGCGCTGCCCGCGCGCGGTCTCCAGCAGGAAGCGGTAGCGGGTCACCGGGTTGACCGCGGTGACCTCGGCCCGCCACCACACGTCGCCCGCGCCGTAGCCGCCGACCGCGCGGGCGGTCCTGGCGGCGTCGACGGACGCGGGCGCGTAGCGCGGCTCGCCGTCGTGCACGGCGCGTACGTGGACGCCGGTGACGCCCGCGGCGCGCGGGGCGCGCAGCCACAGGGTCACCGTGGAGCCGAGCTCGGGCGCCTGGGCGGAGACGTAGAGTGCGGAGCCGTCGTGATGCGGCTCGTCGATCAGGCGCACGTGATTCCTATCCCTTGACGGCTCCGGCGGTCAGGCCGGAGACGATGTACTTCTGCAGCCAGAGGAACACCCCCACGGTGGGGATCGCGGTGAGCAGCGTGCCGGCGGCGAACATGCCGAAGTTGGCGTTGCGGTTGTCGCCCGCGATCATCCCGAACATGCCCACGGCGAGCGTCTTGCTCTCCGGGTCGCGCAGGAAGACGCTGGCCATGAGGAACTCGCTCATCGTGCCGATGAACGCCAGCAGCGCGGTGACCGCGAGGATCGGCGTGACCAGCGGCATGATGACGCGCCAGAAGATCTGCGCGTGCGTGGCGCCGTCTACCGTGGCGGCCTCGTCGAGCTCCTTGGGGATGGTGTCGAGGAAGCCCTTCATCAGCCAGGTGTTCACGCCGAGCGCGCCGCCGAGGTAGAGCAGCAGCAGCCCCCACACGGTGTCGAAGCCGAACGCCGGGTAGAGCTCGGTCACCCTGGTGAAGATCATGAAGATCGTCACGATGGCCAGGAACTGCGGGAACATCTGGATGAGCAGCAACGCCAGCAGCCCGGCCCGGCGGCCGGCGAAGCGCATCCGGCTGAAGGCGTAGGCGGCGAACATCGACAGCAGCAGGCTGGCGAACGAGGCGGTCAGCGCGATGAACACCGAGTTGAAGAACCACCGGCCGAACGGGTAGACGTCCGAGCCGAACAGGTCGGCGAAGTTGCCGAGCCCGAACCCGGTCGGCAGCAGGTCGGTGGAGGCCAGCGTGCCCAGCGGGTTGATCGCGGCCGAGAGCACGAACACGATCGGGAACAGCGCGAACGCGCACACCGCCAGCGCGAACGCGTGCCTGAGCGCCATCTTCACGCGTACACCTCCTCCTGCTTGCGGGTGCGCCGGAACGCCGTCGCCGAGATGATCGCCACGATGGCGAAGATGAACACCGACACCGCGGCGGCGAAGCCGAACTGCGCCCCGCCCGCGCCGAACGCCAGCCGGAAGGTGTAGGTGATGAGCAGGTCGGTGGCTCCGACCTGCGGGTTCTCCGCCGGGAACGGCCCGCCGTCGGTGGTGAGCGCGATGGCGTTGAAGTTGTTGAAGTTGAACGCGAACGACGAGATGAGCAGCGGCGTCAGCGCCACCAGCAGCAGCGGCAGCGTGACCTTGCGGAAGCCCTTCCACGGCGTCGCGCCGTCGATGGAGGCGGCCTCGGTCAGCTCGCGCGGGATGGCCTGGAGCGCGCCGGTGGTGACCAGGAACATGTACGGGAAGCCGAGCCACAGGTTGACCAGGATCACCGCGAGCCTGGCGGTGAGCGGTTCGCCCAGCCAGTCGACGTCCAGCCCGAACAGCTGGTTGATCAGGCCGAAGTCGCGGTTGAACATGTCGCGCCAGACCATCAGCATGGCGAAGGCGGGCATGGCGTACGGCAGGACGATCGCGATCCGGTAGATCCTGGTGCCGCGCATCCGGGGATGGTGCAGCGCCAGCGCGACCGACATGCCGAGGGCGAACGTGCCGGCGACGGAGGCCAGCGCGAAGACCACGTTCCAGCCGAACACCCCGGCGAAGTAGCCGGAGATGGTGGGGTTGGTCAGCACCCGGGCGAAGTTGTCGAGGCCGACGCCGACCTGCCAGCCCTGCGCCAGGTGGTCGCCGGCGGCGTTGACGAAGTAGCCCTGGCTCTCGTCGGCGGTCCACGGCCCGCCCTCGCCGCGCACGCAGTCGCAGGCGGCGTCGTACACGAGCGCGGCCCGGCCCTCGACGGCGCGGCTGAGCCCGTTGGCCTTGATCGCCCCGCCGGGGGTGGGCACGGACAGCGCGGAGATCTCCTTGGCGCGGGCGGCGGCCTCGGGCGCCTTCAGCACGGTGAGCCCGGGGGCGCTCAGCACCTTGCCGGTGACGCCGACCCGGGCTCCGGCCAGCGGCTCCAGCCCTTCGGCGGTGCCCAGCCCGGCCTGCTTGGTGTCGGGGTCGACGAGCAGGAACACCAGCTCGCCGTCACGCAGCGCGGCGGTCAGCGCGTACTCCGGCGAGCCCGTCGCCTGGCGGACCGAGCCGGTCTCGATGGCCACGACCGCGTCCTGCTTGCTGCCCCGGTGGCCGTCGCCGAAGTTCGTGAACGCGGTCGTCACCGTGTAGACGACGGGCACGACCTGGAACGCGATGAGGAAGACGGTGCCCGGGACCAGGTACTTGGCCGGGACGAGGCGGGGCGTCAGGTAGAGGTAGCCGATCAGCGCCGTGGCCGCGCCGAGCACGCCGAGCCCGAGCCAGGACTCGGCGGCGACGAGCGGCGGCACGGCGTAGAGCAGGATCGCGGCCGCCACGGCGAGCACCGCGATCCGGCTCACCACGAAGGCGGTGGTGATGTTGCGGCGGGGCCGCGGAGCGCGCTCCGCGGCCCCGGGCACGTCCGGAGCCATGACGTCAGTTCTTGAGCGCGCCGTCGATGGCCTTCTGCGCGGCCGCGGCCGCCTTGGCCGGGTCGCCGCCCTTGACGACCGCCGCCTCGGCGATGCCGAACGGCTCCCAGATCGCGGCCATCTCGGGGATGGCGGGCATCGGCATGCCGTCCTTGCCGGCGTCCATGAACTTGCCGGCGTCGGGGTCGGCGGCCTTGACCTCTTCGAGGGTCTCGGCCAGCGCCGGGGGCCGCGGGTCGGCCTCGTACAGCGCCTTGGCCACGTCCTTGTTGGTGACGTAGTTGGTGACGAACTCCTGGGCGAGGGTCTTGCTCTTGCCCTTGGAGGCGACGAAGAAGCTCTGCACGCCGACGAACGGGGTGGCCGGCTCGCCGTCCTCGAACGACGGGACGGGCGTGATGTCGTAGCCGAAGCCGCCCTTCTTCACGTCGGTCATCGCCCACGGGCCGGAGACGAGGTAGGCGCACTTCTTGCCGGCGAAGCTGGTGATGTAGTTCTCGTTGGTGATCGACGTCTTGAGCGCGCCGTCGCCCTTCTCGCCGAGCTCCTTGAACTTGCCGAACGCCTTGACCGAGCCCTCGGAGCCGAGCAGCACCTTCTTGGGGTCGGGGTCGCCGGAGGCGGTGGTGCCGAACAGCGCGCCGCCGCCGGAGGCGAAGATCGGGTAGGCGTGGAAGGCGTCGCCCTTCTGCGCGACCGGCAGGCAGAGGATCTCCTCGACCTTGCCGTCGTCCTTCAGCTTCTTGCCCGTCTTCACCATCTCCTCGATGCTGGCGGGCGCGTCGGGGGCCAGGTCGGTGTTGCGGATCAGCGCGATGTTCTCGACCGCGTACGGGGCGCCGTACACCTGGCCGTCGAAGGTGACGGCCTTCATCGCGATCGGGGAGAACGCGCTCTTCTGCTCCTCGGTCAGGTTGACCGGGTCGATGGCGCCGTTCTGCACCAGGTTGCCGATCCAGTCGTGCGCGCCGACCATCACGTCGGGGCCGCTGCCCTGCTGCGAGGCGGTCAGGAAGACGGTCTGGTTGTCCTTGCTGATCTCCTTGACCTCGACGGTCACGCCGTTCTCGGTGCCGAACTGGTCGGCGAACGGCTTGAGCGCCTTGACGCGGTTGGGGTCGGCCCAGATGACGAGCGTGCCCCCCGCCGCGGCGGGGGCCGACGCCGATCCGCTCGCCCCGGCCGTGGGCGCGGCCGACGGCGCGGCCGGGTCGGAGCCGCCGCACGCCGCGGTGGCGAAGGCCAGGGACGCGAAAGCGGCCACACCCAGAGCTCGCTTGCTCATGAGACCTCCTGAGGTCACGGAGGATGGGCGACACCTGAGCGTGCGCCGCCACCGAAGATCGTTAACAGGACCGCTTTCGCGGCTTATGTGACCGGGACGTTAGCGGCTCTTTGCAAGAATTGGAAGAACTTGCAATCGAGCGTTACCCGATCCACACCGTACGGGCCGAGGGAAACGCGCCCGGCCCAGCGCAGAGGCGATCTGCAACTTTCGGCAACTTGCGCTCAGCCGATCGCGCACGCCATCCTGCACCAGACATCACGGACACCCCCGGGGAGGACAGCCATGCCCGACAACGACGACTGGTGGCGCGACGCCGTCGTGTACCAGGTCTACCCCCGCAGCTTCGCCGACGCGAACGGGGACGGCGTCGGCGACCTGGAAGGGGTGCGCCTGCGGCTGGGCTACCTCAAGAGGCTCGGCGTGGACGCGATCTGGCTGAGCCCGTTCTACACCTCCCCGATGGCCGACGGCGGCTACGACGTGGCCGACTACCGCGACGTCGACCCGATGTTCGGCACGCTGGCCGACTTCGACGCGCTGATCGGCGACGCGCACGAGCTGGGCCTGCGGGTCGTCGTGGACCTGGTGCCCAACCACTCCTCCGACCGCCACCCGTGGTTCCAGGCAGGGCTGCGCGGCCACAACCGCGACCGCTACATCTTCCGCGACGCGCCCAACGACTGGGAGTCGATCTTCGGCGGCCCGGCCTGGACCCAGGTGGACGACGGGCAGTGGTACCTGCACCTGTTCGCCCCCGAGCAGCCGGACCTCAACTGGGAGAACCCGGAGGTGCGCGCCGAGTTCCGCGACATCCTGCGGTTCTGGCTGGACCGGGGCGTCGACGGCTTCCGGGTCGACGTGGCGCACGGCATGATCAAGGCCGAGGGGCTGCCCGACGTCGGCCCCAAGGAGGGCCGCCAGGCCGAGATGCTGGGCGACGAGCGGGTGCCGTACTTCGACCAGGACGGCGTGCACGACATCTACCGCGAGTGGCGGCCGATCCTCGACTCCTACCCCGGCGGCCGGATGGCGGTGGCCGAGGCGTGGGTGTCGTCGCCGGAGCGGCTGGCCCGCTACATCGGGCCGGACGAGCTGCACCAGGCGTTCAACTTCGAGTTCATGATGGCCGACTTCCACGCCAAGTCGTTCCGTACGGTGATCGAGAAGTCGCTGGCGGAGGCGGAGCTGGTGGGCGCGCCGACCACCTGGGTGCTGTCGAACCACGACAAGCCCCGCCACGTCACCCGGCACGGCGGCCTGGCCCGCGCCCGCGCGGCCACCCTGCTCATGCTGGCGCTGCCCGGCTCGGCCTACCTCTACAACGGCGAGGAGCTGGGCCTGCCCGAGGTGCTGGACCTGCCCGACGAGCTGCGGCAGGACCCGGCCTTCCGGCGCACCGGCGAGAGCCGCGACGGCTGCCGGGTGCCGCTGCCGTGGACGGCCGGGCCCGGCTGCGGCTGGCGCGACCCGTGGCTGCCGATCCCGGCGGAGTGGACGGCGCTGTCGGCCGAGGCGCAGGAGGACGACCCCGCCTCCACGCTCAACCTCTACAGGGCGGCGCTGCGGCTGCGCAGGGAGCACCCGGCACTCGGCGGCGGCACGCTGACCTGGCTCGACTCCCCCAGGGACGTGCTGGCGATCAGGCGCGAGCCCGGCCTGACCGTGGTGCTCAACACCGGCGAGGAGCCGGTCGACGCGGGGCTGGGCGGGCGGGTGCTGCTGGCGAGCGGCCCGCTGCCCGCCGGCGGCGCGATCCCGCCGGACACCGCCGTTTGGCTGCAGCATTGACCATACTTTGCCCGCAGGCGGCGTGCGCGAGTGACTGCGGTTTGTAGCCTCGGTGGGTGTCACGCCTGTGGGCCCGCTCTCTGCGCGGACGCGTCACCCTCGTCGCCACGGCGGTCGCCGCCCTGGTGCTCACGCCCGTGGCCGTCGGCAGCGTGATCATCGCCAGGGCGCTGGTGGCCGACGCCGTGTGGTCCGACACCCGCGACAGCGCGGGCCGCACCGTCACCGAGGTCCGCACCGGCGCGCTCAGGCCCGGGGCGACGGTGCCGGCGCCGGACCCGTCCATCGACCTCATCCAGGTCGTCGCCCCCGACGGGACCGTCGTGGCGGCCAGCGACGCCGCCCGCAACCGGCCGCCGATCAGCGGCGTGCGCCCGCCGCCCGACGCGGGCGCCATCGACACGACGAGCTGCCGCTCCGGCGAGTGCCTGCACCTGACGGCCATGCGGGTCTCCCACGACCCCGGCGCGGCCGTCGTCTACGCCGGCCGCCGCACCCCGTCGGTGCTGGCCACCCGGACGCTGGAGGTCACCGTGGCCGCCCAGCTCGGCGCGCTGGTCGCGCTCGCCTCCTGGGCCACCTGGGCCGTCACCGGCTGGGCGCTGCGCCCGGTGGCGGCGATGCGGGCCGAGCTGGACGAGGTCAACGTCGGCGACCTGAGCAGCAGGGTGACGCAGCCGCGCGGCGAGGACGAGGTGGCGCAGCTCGCCCGGGCCGTCAACGGCACCCTGGCCCGGCTGGAGCGCTCGGCGCTGCAGCAGCGGCAGTTCGCCTCCGACGCCTCCCACGAGCTGCGCACCCCCATCGCCGGGCTGCGCGCCCAGCTCGAGAGCGCCGAGCTCTACCCGGAGGAGACCGACGTGCAGGCGCTGGTCAAGAGCTGCCTGCGCGACACCGACCGGCTGGAGGCCATCATCACCGACCTGCTCCTGCTGGCCAGGATCGGCTCCCGCGTCGACGTCGCCAAGGAGCGCACCGACCTGGCCGAACTGGTCCGCCAGGAGCTCGCCACCCGCAAGGACAAGATCCCGGTACGGGCCGAGCTGGAGGAGGGCGTCGCCGTCCAGGGCGTGCGCCTGCAACTGGTCAGGGTGCTGACGAACCTGCTGGACAACGCCCAGCGGCACGCCGAGAGCCGGGTGCGCGTCACGGTCTCGCGGGAGAACGGCCAGGCGGTGCTGGCCGTGGAGAACGACGGCGCGCAGATCGCCGAGGAGGACCGCGAGCGCATCTTCGAGCGCTTCACCCGCCTGGACGCCGCCCGCAGCCGCGACGCCGGCGGCACCGGCCTCGGCCTGGCCATCGCCCGCGACGTGGCCATGGCGCACAGCGGCGAGATCCGGGTCGAGGACCACCCCGACGGAGCCCGTTTCGTGCTCCGGCTGCCCGCCGTCTGAGGCACACGGAAAGTTCAGGACGGGGACGCTGCCAGTTCAATCGGTCCCTCTAGCTTCTGGGTGCAACCCGTAAGCATGGAGGAGTCACGTTGCGAGTCCTGGCCGTAGTTCCCGCCCGCGGAGGTTCGGCGGGCGTACCCCTGAAGAACCTCGCGCCGGTCGGCGGGGTCCCGCTGGTGGCCCGCGCGGTGCGCGCCTGCCTGCGGGCCGAGCTCGTGGACGAGGTCGTGGTGTCCACCGACCATGCCGGGATCGCGGAGGCCGCCCGCCGGGCCGGCGCGCGCGTCGTCGACCGGCCCGAGGAGCTGAGCGGCGCGACCGCCTCCAGCGAGTCGGCGGTGCTGCACGCGCTCGACACGCTCGGCGAGGACCCCGAGGTGGTCGTGCTCGTCCAGTGCACCAGCGCGTTCATCGACCCCGAGGACCTGTCGGCCGCGGTGCGGCGGGTCCTCGACGGCGAGGCCGACTCCGTCGTGTCGGGGCTGCCGACGCACGAGTTCCTGTGGACCGGCAACGGTTCGGGCATCAACCACGACCCGGCCGTGCGCCGCCGCCGCCAGGACCTGGAGCCGCAGTACCGCGAGAACGGCGCCTTCTACGCGATGCGCACCGAGGGGCTGCGCGAGCACGGGCACCGCTTCTTCGGCGCGATCGCCGTCCAGCCGGTGCCGCCGCAGCACGCGATCGAGGTCGACAACCCCGAGGACCTGGAGCTCGTCCGGGCGCTCGCGCCGTTCGTCGACGCGCCCGAGCCGATCGACGTCGACGCCGTCATCACCGACTTCGACGGCGTGCACACCGACGACCGCGCCTACGTCGACTCCGACGGGCGCGAGATGGTGCTGGTCAGCCGCTCCGACGGGATGGGCGTGTCGCTGCTGCGCCGCGCCGGGGTCAAGGTGCTCGTCATGTCGACCGAGCACAACCCGGTGGTGGCCGCGCGGGCGCGCAAGCTCGGCGTGCCGGTGCTGCAGGGCCTGGCCGACAAGCGCACGGTGCTGCGCGACTGGCTGGCGATCGAGGGGCTCGACCCGGCCCGCGTCGCCTACGTCGGCAACGACGTCAACGACCTGGGCCCGATGGCCGAGGTGGGCTGGCCGGTCGCGGTGCCGGACGCGCACCCGCGCGTGCGCGCCGCCGCCCGCGTCGTGCTCACCAAGGTCGGCGGCGACGGCGCGGTGCGCGAGCTGTGCGACCGGGTGGTGGCCGCCCGGCCGGAGCCCGAGCCCGCCCCCTCCCCCGCGCCCCGCCGCACGTTCGGCCCGGTCGCGATCGGCGACGTGCTGGTCGGCGACGGCGAGCCGGTGTACGTGATCGGCGAGATCGGCATCAACCACAACGGCGACCTGGACGTGGCCCGCCGCCTCATCGACGTGGCCGCCGACGCCGGCTGCCAGGCGGTCAAGTTCCAGAAGCGCACCCCGGCGATCTGCGTGCCCGAGGAGCAGAAAGGGCAGATCAGGCAGACTCCGTGGGGCGAGATGACGTACCTGGAGTACAAGGAGCGCACCGAGTTCGGCCGCGACGAGTACCGGCAGATCGCCAAGTACTGCGACGAGCGGGGCCTGCACTGGTTCGCCTCCCCGTGGGACGTGCCGTCGGTGGAGTTCCTGGAGGAGATGGACGTCCTGGTGCACAAGGTGGCCTCGGCCGGCGTCGCCGACCACGAGCTGCTGCGCGCCCTGGCCGCCACCGGCAAGCCCGTCATCCTGTCGACCGGCATGTCCACCCTCCAGGAGATCGACCGGGCCGTGGAGATCCTCGGCACCGACCGGCTGATCATGATGCACGCCACCTCCACCTACCCGCTGCCGCCGGAGGAGGCCAACCTGCGCACGATCACCACGCTCAAGGAGCGCTACGGCGTGCCGGTCGGCTACTCGGGGCACGAGCGCGGCCTGCAGATCTCGCTGGCCGCGGTCACGCTCGGCGCGGTCTGCGTGGAGCGCCACATCACGCTCGACCGCACCATGTGGGGCTCCGACCACGCCGCCTCCCTGGAGCCGGCCGGGCTGGAGCACCTGGTGCGCGACATCCGCGTCATCGAGCAGGCCCTGGGCGACGGCGTCAAGCGCGTCTTCCCCGGCGAGGAGGCCCCCAAGGCCCGGCTGCGCCGCGTCACCGTCTGACCCTTCTGGCCCGTACGGCCGCGCGGGCCGTACCTGGAGACCGCATTGATCACACTCTCGGTCGTCGTGCCGATCCGCGACGGCGAGCGCTTCATCGCCGACGCGCTCGCCTCGCTGTGCCGCAACGCCCGGCGCGACTTCGAGTTCATCGTGGTCGACGACGGGTCGGTGGACGCCACCGGCGCGATCGTCGACGACTTCCGCGCCGACCTGCCCGGCCTGTCCGTGATCCGCAACCCGGCTCCGCTCGGGCTCGCGGACGCGCGCAACGCCGGGCTGTCGGCCGCCTCCGGCCGGTACGTCACGTTCATGGACGGCGACGACTGGCTGGCCCCCGGCTACCTGGCACGGCTCGTCGAGGCCATCGAGGGGCTCGGCTGCGACTTCGTGCGCGCCGACCACGTCCAGGTGGAGGGCCGCAAGCGGGTCGTGCACCGCGCCCCGCTGGCGCGGCGCGGCGCGGTGCTCGACCCTCGCGACGCGATCCTGCCCGCCGGGGTGCGCACCATGGTGGACTACCCGTACGCGTGGGCGGGCGTCTACCGCCGCTCGCTGCGCGACCTGCTGCACTTCCCCGGATCGCTGCACACGGCCGAGGACCGGCCGTGGATCTGGCGGCTGCACCGGGAGGCGGCGACGTTCGCCGTGGTGTCGCTGGCCGGGGTGTTCTACCGGCGGCAGGTGGCCGGATCGCTCACCCAGGTCGGCGACGAGCGGCAACTGCACTTCTTCGACGCCTTCGAACTGGTGTTCAAGGACCTGGAGGAGGAGTTCCTGCCCAAGGCGGTGCGGAACTTCTGCGCCCTGCTCGCCCACCATCTGGAGATCGCCGACCGGTTCACCCCCGCGCTGCGGGCCCGCTTCGAGGAGCGCGGCGCGCAGCTCGCCGGCTCGCTGCCGGTCGAGCTGGTGGCCGAGGCCGCCTCCGGCATGTCCGCCTCGCGCGAGGCCACGCTGCGGACCCTGCTGCCCGGCCTGCCCGCCGGTTCCCGCCATCGCCGCGATCGGGAGGACCCATGACCACGGTGTTCTACGCCTCGACCCTGTTCGGCGCGATGTCGCTGGCGGCGGCGATCGACGACGGCCGGTTCGGCGGCGGGCGCGCCGTCCTGCTGGTGTCGTCGAACGGCGCCGTGCCGGAAGCGGCCACCCCGCTCGACGCCACGCCCGGCTTCGCCGCGCTGCGCTCCCGCTTCGACGAGGTGCACTCGTGGAACGAGCTGATCGCGCCGCTGCACCCGTCGGACTGGCGGGCCCGGGTGATCGAGGTGCCCATGCTGGAGCGGCTCATCGGCGCCCAGCTCGGGCTGGAGCGGGTCGACGAGCTGGTGCTGGAGTCGATCGCGGTGCCGCCGGCCCGCACGATCGCCGGGCTGGTGCGCGACTGCCCCATCACCGTCTACTCCGACGGGCTGATGAGCTACGGCCCGACCCGCGACCCGCTGCCCGCCGAGATCTTCCGCCGCGTCACCCGGCTGCTCCACCTGGACCTGGTGCCCGGTCTGGAGCCGCTGCTGCTCAGCGAGTACGGCGTGCCCGCCGAGACGCTGCCGCAGGAGGCGTTCCTGGCGGTGGTGAGGGAGGTGGCGGCGACGGCGCCGGACATGATGGCGGCCGGGGCGCTGATCCTCGGCCAGTACCTGTCGGCGCTGGACATCGTCACCCCGCAGGAGGAGGCGGAGCTGCACGAGGCGATGCTGCGGGGCCTGGCGGCGCGCGGCCACACCACGGTCGCGTTCAAGCCGCACCCGGCGGCGGGCCGCCGGCACGCCCAGCTCCTGCGGGCCGCCGCCGAGCCGCTCGGCGTGCGGCTGATCGTGGCCGGGGAGAGCGTGCCGGCCGAGGTGTGCTTCGCCGCGCTGCGGCCGGAGCTGGTCGTCGGCTGCTTCTCCACCGCGCTGATGACCGCGCGGCGCTACTTCAGCCTGCCGGTGGCCACGTACGGCACCGGCCTGGTGCTGGAGCGGCTGGCCCCGTACGAGAACAGCAACCGGATCCCGGCGACGATCGCCGACGCGCTGCTGCCCCGGCTGTCGGCCGACGGGAGCGTGGAAGCGCCGCCCCGGCTGGACGTGACCGCGCTGGTGCGCGCGGTGGGCTACTGCATGCAGGCCGACGCCTACCCGGAGCTGCGGCCGGAGACGCTGGAGTTCGATCCGCGCTACTTCAAGAGGAAGCGGCTGGAGAGCCTCGGCCTGGCCGAGCGGCCCAGCGCGATGGGCCGCTTCCGCAGGAAGCTGTCTCAGGTGAGAGCCTTCAGGTAGCGGCGCACCCGCCGCTCGGCCCGCCGGCCCGCGCGCAGCATGTTCGGCGGCACCTCGACCCGCAGCCGGGCGCGGCGGCGGGCCGCGGCGTGCTCCGGCCCGTCGAGCAGCGACCTGGCCGGCACCCTCGGTCTCGCGACGACCAGCCCGGTCAGCAGGCCCGTCCAGTCGTCGCGCCCGGCCGGGTGGAAGTAGTTGGCGGCCGTCCAGCGCGGCTCGGCCCGCCGGAAGTCGCCGCGCGCCAGGTCGTCCAGGGTGCCGAGCAGGCCGCTGCCCTCGAACACCAGGTTGATCATCTCGGCGTTCACGCCGAAGTCGCTGAGCACGATGAGCGGCACGTCCTGCGCGATCGCCTCCAGCGCGGCCGTCGAGCTGACGGTGACGAACCCGGCCGCGTGCGCCAGGTGCTCGCGCATCGAGCCCGCCTCGAACCGCAGCCGGCCCGGCTCGCCCAGCTCCCGCCAGAGCCGCTGGTAGTGGTGGCGCTCACGGTGCGTCTGCTGCTCGTCCTCCAGGGCGCGCAGCTTCACCACCACGTCCAGGTCGGGCCGCGCCGCGGCCAGCTCGGCCAGCCCGCGCAGCACCCGCTCACGCTCCTCGCGGGCGCGCGGCACCTTGGCCTGGGTGGCGAACACCACCCGGTCGCCGCCGCCGCGCCCGGGGGCCGGACGCAGGAACGGCAGCCTGGCCAGCCCGACCGCCCCTCCCCCGCCCAGCCGGGCGGCCACGGCGGCGAACTCGGCCACCTCCCGCTCGCTGTGCACCACGAACAGGTCGCAGCCGCTGCGGTAGATCCACGCCTTGTCCGTGGCCGGCACCGAGATGCCCGGCAGCCCGGTGACGAACACCGGCCGGGGCCGCAGCCCGTCGAGCACGCCCGAGACGAGCACGTCCACCACCGGCCCGGTGCACGCCACGAGGATCGCGTCCGGCCTGGACCGTTCCGCCAGCCGGCGCACCGCCCTGGCCGTCAGCACCGGCGGCGCGGGCAGCTCGCCCACCGCCGCGGCGATCTGGTCGGCCGACGGCGCGATCGGCGTGCGCACCACGACAAGGTCGCTCGCGCAGCCCGCCGGCAGGTCGCCGAGCAGGCAGGCCGCCCATTTCAGATACGAGTCGGAGTCGGCTATCGCCAGCACCCTCACCCGGTCACTCCTGTCACTTCCGTCAGATGCGAGCGCAGAGCGGGGGCCGCTCTGCTGGTCCACCAGTCGTCGGGCACCTCGACGGGCTCCACCGCCACCCCGCGCGGGCTCAGCAGCACGCGCAGCGAGGAGATCGCGGTGGACGGCAGGCTGAGCACCCGCTGCCCCGGGTCGAGGCCGCGCAGCCGCAGCTCGGCGGGCAGCCCGGCCTCGTGCACGGTGATGCCGGGACGCTCCCGGATCAGCGCCACGTCCACCGGGTCCTCGCGGCGGTGCGGGTAGTAGGCGAGCGGCTCGCGCGCGGCCAGCTCGGTCAGCCAGGTCAGGTAGCGGTCGCGGCGCACCAGCCCGTTGCGCACCAGCGAGGTGCCGAGCACCACGGTGCGCTCCGCCGGGCCGGGGTCGCTCGGCGGCTGGCCGCGCAGCCAGGCGAAGTCGTGGCGCACCAGGTCGACGCCCGCCTCGGTGACCGCCTTGTCCAGCTCGCGGGAGACCGGCAGCGCGGTGAACACCGTCACCCGGCCGGCGCGCAGCCTGAGGGCCGCGGCCAGCCCGAGCGCCGTGCGCAGCAGCCCGGGGTGCGCGCGCGCCCGCAGCAGGGGCCGGTACGGGCCCGCCGCCAGCAGCTCCAGCAGCCGGATCGTGGCCAGCCCGTCGTCGACCACGACGACGCGGCCCGGATGGGCCGTCAGCCAGCGCAGCTGCACCTTGCCGGAGAACGCGTCACCGACGGCCGACGGCCGGCGCGGCATGCGCTCGCGCGGCTCGGCCAGCTCCAGGCCGCCGGGCAGCGGCAGGCGGCGCAGCTCGCGCCGCGTCACCCGCAGCGCGCGCAGCCCCGCGCGCGGCACGACCTCGGCCGACGGCCCCAGCAGCCCGGCATGGTGGGCCTCGACGGCGCACAGCATCTGGAGCGGCGACTCCACCCAGGCCGACGCCCGTTTGACCACTGATGTTCTCCCAGCCAGGTGATGGCCCGTTCACGACCGCTTCAAGCTAGCCCGGGCGGCTTAAGCCGCTCGGAACGGCACGTGAACAATGGAGGGTATGAACTCGCTACGGCTATACAGAGACGGCGTGGAGATCCCGCAGCTGGGGCTCGGCGTCTGGCAGGTGCCCGACGACGAGGCGGAGCAGGCGGTCACGACCGCGCTCGCATGCGGCTACCGCCACATCGACACCGCCAAGCTCTACCGCAACGAGGCCGGTGTGGGGCGGGCGGTGCGCGCCTCCGGCATCCCGCGGGAGAAGCTGTTCATCACCACGAAGCTGTGGAACAACGACCACGACCGCGCCGAGCAGGCCTTCGAGGAGAGCCTGGGCAGGCTCGGCCTCGACTACGTCGACCTCTACCTGATCCACTGGCCGGCGCAGCGGCAGGACAAGTACGTCCAGGCGTGGCGCGCGCTGGAGAAGGTCTACCGCGACGGCCGGGCCAAGGCCATCGGCGTGTCCAACTTCACCGTCGAGACGCTGCAGCGGCTGCTCGACGAGGCCGACGTGCCGCCGTGCATCAACCAGATCGAGCTGCACCCGTACTTCCAGCAGCGCGAGCTGCGCGAGTTCCACGACAAGAACGGCATCCTCACGCAGGCCTGGAGCCCGCTCGGGCAGGGCAAGGGGCTGCTGTCGGAGCCCGCGCTGGCGGTGCTGGCCGACAAGCACGGCCGCACGCCCGCGCAGATCGTGCTGCGCTGGCACATCCAGCTCGGCAACATCGTCATCCCCAAGTCCGTCACGCCGTCGCGGATCAAGGAGAACATCGCGGTCTTCGACTTCACGCTCGACCAGGAGGACATGGCCGCCATCGGCGCCCTGAACGCGGGCCGCCGGCTGGGCCCGGACCCGGACGTGTTCCCGTGAGGTGAAACCGGGCAGGTTTCGCGTCCGCGGATGAATCAGTACGATCTTCCGCGTGCGAGATCTAGCGTGGGGCATCGCGGCGACGGGCGGCATCGCCAGGACCGTGGGGGCGGTCATCGCGGCGGAGCCGGGCATGCGGGTGGCCGCCGTCGGCTCCCGCGACCTGGGCCGGGCCAAGGCGCTGGCGGCGACGCTGGGCGCCGAGTCCGCCTACGGCTCCTACGCCGAGCTGTGCGCCGACCCGGCCGTCGACGCCGTCTACGTGGCGACCCCGCACGCCCAGCACCTGGAGGTGGCCGAGGCCGCGATCGCGGCGGGCAAGGCGGTGCTGTGCGAGAAGCCGCTGGCGGCGAGCCTGGCCGACGCCGAGCGCATGGTCCGCCTGGCCCGCGAGGCCGGGGTCTTCCTGATGGAGGCCATGTGGATGCGGTTCAACCCGCTGGTGCGCATGCTCAAGGACGACCCGCGCTTCGGCGAGATCCGCTCGGTGCGGGCCTCGTTCGGGTTCGCGCTGCCGTACGATCCCGCGCACCGGCTGTGGGCGCCCGAGCTGGGCGGGGGCGCGCTGCTCGACCTGGGCATCTATCCCCTGGGGCTGGCCCAGCTCTTCCTCGGCATGCCCGAGTCCATGCACCTGACGGGCGCGCTGGCGCCCAACGGGGTCGACGCGGAGGCGGGCGGGGTGCTCGTCTACCCGGGCGGCCGGCGGGCGCTGGTCGACACCTCGCTGCTCGCGCACTTCCCCAACTCGGCCAGCATCGTGGGCACCGGGATGCGCGCCGACCTGGACGCGCCGTTCTGGGCGCCCCGGCGGGTGGTGCTCAGCGGGCCGTCGATGGAGACCGAGGAGCACGAGCTCGACCCGGCCGACAACGGCTACGCCGGGGAGCTGCGCGAGGTGCGGGACGCGCTCGCCGAGAACCGGACCGAGAGCGCGATCATGCCCCTTGACGAATCCCTTGCCATGATGGGGCTCCTGGCCGACGCGCGCGGGCAACTCGCCTAGCTGCGACTTTATCGACTTGTAATGCCTTGGCGGATGTATTACCTTATGGCGCATTCGCGGCTTACGTCCGGTTTGTCCGGTCGTTGCCAACCATCGCACGACACTCACAGGATCGTCCTGTGACCGCTGAATCCGCCTTGCGCGGAACCGGGGACCCATGTCCTTTGGGGTGAATCGGCACCTTGTGTGCCGTAGGGCAGCTTCCACGCCCGAACCCGTCAGCTAACCCGGTAAGCGGCATGGAAGCAAGGAGTAATCCCCTCGATGGCGAAGCACCGTCTTACCCGTGCCCCGAAGAAGCTTCACCCCCGCGCCGGCGCCTCCCTCCGCGCCACCCTCGGCGCAACCGTCCTGGCCGCCGGACTCGGCGCCGGGATGACCACCGCACTCCCCGCCCAGGCCGCCGAGCCCGGCCACCAGGTCGAGACCCAGACCATGTCCGAGTCCACGCAGACCAGGGCCGGCGCCAACCAGGTCAACGTCACCGCCTCCCAGGTCCTGGCCCTGGCCAAGGCCCAGGTCGGCACCTCCGAGAACGCCTACGGCGGCGGCACCAAGTTCCAGCAGTGGTACGCCAGCTCCAAGCGCGCCCTCGAGACCGTCGCCCGCGACGGCGGCAACCCCAGCGCCTACCTGAACGCCCCCTGGTGCTCCATGTTCGTCTCCTGGGTCGGCGAGCAGACCGGCGCCCGCCCGCAGGTCGGCTGGGACGCCTACACCGTGACCCACGCCAAGTGGTTCGCCGCCAACGACCGCTGGGGCACCGAGGCCAAGCCCGGCGCCGTCGTCTTCTTCGCCTGGAACGGCAGCAAGAGCATCAGCGCCATCCAGCACGTCGGCTTCGTCGTCAAGGACAACGGCGACGGCACGATCTCCACGATCGAGGGCAACACCGGCAACGGCAAGGTCGAGGAGCGCGTCCGGCCCAAGTCCCAGGTCGTCGGCTACGGCTACCCCTCGTACGCCGCCTGACCCTCCCCCTGGCGAAGCGCGCGCCCCTCCCCCGGGCGCGCGCTTCCGCGTTTCCTCCCCTCCCCGTGTCGATCCGGCCCCCTCCGGGACGACGCACAGGTGTGGCAGGCTCGCCGGGAGCCCGCTTCACCGCCTGGACGAGGAGAACGCACCGTGAAATTCCTGATCGTCGGCAAGGCCAGCGAGGAGACCGAGGCCGGCGCCCTGCCGAGCCAGGAGCTCGTCGACAACATGACGGCCTTCAACGAGTCGCTCGTGAAAGCCGGCGTCCTGCTGGCCGCCGAAGGGCTCCACCCCAGCTCGCGCGGCGCCCGGATCGCCTACAGCGGCGGCAAGGCCCGCGTCATCGACGGGCCGTTCGCCGAGGCCAAGGAGCTCATCGCCGGCTTCTGGCTGATCCAGGTCAAGTCGCGGGAGGAGGCGCTCGAATGGGCCCTGCGCGTCCCCGTCCCGCCCGGCCACGACGGCATCGGCCTGGACGTCTGGCAGGTCTTCGACCCCTCGGACATGCCCGAGACCTCCCTGACCCCCGAAACCGCCCAACGCCACGCCACCCTCCGCGCCACCCTCGACTCCCCACCTGAGCCCTGACCGTCCGAGAGCGGCGCCCCAGTGGGAGGCGGCGCGCTGCGGCGGCCCCTCCCGGAAGGCCGCGCCCCCGCCGGGCAGGCGGGAAGCCCCAGGTGGCGGCAACCCCGGAAGGGTGACTCCCGGAAGCGGCGCCCCCTCCCCGAAGGCCGCACCCCGCCGGGCAGGCGGAAGCCCCAGGATGGCGGCAACCCCGGGAGGGGGCGGGCCCCCGGAAGGGGCGCCTCGGGCAGTCCGGCCCTCTGGTGGCCCCGCCGGGGCGGCCCCACCCCACCGGCGACCCCCGGCGGAGCGGCCCCGACCGCACCGGCGGCCCACGCCCCGGACGGCCCAACCCACCGGCCCCCAGGCAATCCGGCCCTCTGGCGGCCTCCGCCGAGGCGGCCCCACCCCACCGGCGGCCCACGCCCCGGACGGCCCACCCCCACCGGTCCCCCGGGCCCGCCCCCTCAGTTGGGCCCGGCCCCAGGGGCGCGGCCCCAACGGCGGCGCGCACCCCGGATGGCCCGGCCCCATCGGCGGTCCGGACCCATCCCCTCCGGTGCCCCGGTCCGGGGGCGCGGCCCCACCGGCCGCCCGGACCCCGGACGGTCCGACCCCGCTGGTGGGCTGGGCGGCGTCGGTGGGTTGTGGGCCGCGTTGCGCGGCGCAGCCGCCGCCTCATGGGAAGCCGCCGCCTCAGGGAGGCGTGCCCCCACGAAGCGGCGGGGCCGCGTGGTGGGAGGGGTGCGTCCCACGGGAGGGCGCTCGGGTTGCGAGGGGGTGGGCGGGGCTGTTGTCATGGGCGGGTGACAGCGTCGGAGACTCATCGGGCCATTGAGGCGGTGTGGCGCATCGAGGCGGCCCGGGTGATCGCCGGGCTGGCCGGGATGGTGCGTGACGTCGGCCTCGCGGAGGAGCTGGCGCAGGACGCGCTGGTGGCGGCGCTGGAGCAGTGGCCGCGGGAGGGGGTGCCGCGCAATCCGGGCGCCTGGCTGATGACCGTGGGCAAGCGCCGGGCGGTGGACATGATCCGGCGGCGGGAGCGGTTCGAGCGCAAGCTGGTCGAGCTGGGCCGGGAGCTGGACGACGAGACGGAGCTGCCGGGCGTCGAGGAGATCGAGGACGACCTGCTGCGGCTGGTTTTCACGGCGTGCCATCCGGTGCTGTCGACGGAGGCGCGGGTGGCGCTGACGTTGCGGGTGCTGGGCGGGTTGTCGACGGACGAGATCGCGCGGGCGTTCCTGGTGCCGGAGTCGACGATGGCGCAGCGGGTGGTGCGAGCCAAGCGGACGCTGGCGGAGCGCGGGGTGCCGTTCGAGGTGCCGGAGGGCGCGGAGCTGGCGGATCGGCTGTCGTCGGTGCTGGAGGTCATCTACCTGATCTTCAACGAGGGCTATTCGGCGACGGCGGGTGACGACTGGATGCGGCCGGGGCTGTGCGAGGACGCGCTTCGGCTGGGGCGGGTGCTGGCCGGGCTGATGCCGAAGGAGGCGGAGGTCCACGGGCTGGTGGCGCTGATGGAGATCCAGGCGTCGCGGGCGGCGGCGCGGGTGGGGCCGTCGGGCGAGCCGGTGCTGCTGCTGGAGCAGAACCGGGCGCGCTGGGACCGGCTGCTCATCGGCCGCGGCCTAGCGGCGCTGGCGCGGGCCGAGGAACTGAGCGGGGACCGGGGCGGGAACCTGGGCGAGGCTGTGGGTGGGGCTCCGGGCGAGGCTGTGGGCGGGGCCGCGGGCGGGGGGATGGGGCCGTACACGTTGCAGGCGGCGATCGCCGCCTGTCACGCGCGCGCGCTGACGGCGGAGGAGACCGACTGGGCGCGGATCGCGGCGCTGTACGAGGAGCTGGCGCGCCTGTCGCGCTCGCCGGTGGTGGAGCTGAACCGGGCGGTGGCGCTGGCGATGGCGTACGGCCCGGCGGTGGGGCTGGAGCTGGTGGACCAGATCGCCGGGGAGCCCGCGATGCGCGGCTACCATCTGCTGCCGAGCGTGCGCGGGGATCTGCTGTTCCGGCTGGGCCGGCTGGCGGAGGCGCGGGCGGAGTTCGTGCGGGCGGCGGGGCTGACGCGCAACGGGCGGGAGCGGCGGCTGCTGGAGGAGCGCGCCCTGGCCTGCGGCTGATCCCCACCGCCGCCGGGGTGGGCTGCCCGGAGTGGTGTGGAATAGGTGCGCATGAGATGGGAGCGCTCCCAAAGGGCTATATGAGCCCTTTAAGGTGAAAAATCCGCTTCTAGTGCCCTGAAACACCCCAGAGGTAACGGTTGAGTTTCGGGACGTTGACGTCCGCACGCCATACGGGCACTCTTTGTGGGAGCGCTCCCAAAGACCTTCCTCTCGCGGCTCACCCCGCGATGCACCTCCCACGATCCACACCCAAAAGGGGTACGGAATGACGAACCACAAGCGCTTTGCTGTTTCCGGTGTCATGGTCGCGGCGCTGGCCGTCGCGACGGCCGCGTGTGGCGGCGGCGGCACGACGACGCCGGCCGGGGCCGGTGAGACGACGGCGGCGGCAGAGCCTGTCACGATCAATGTGCACACCTTCGGCGGTGGCGAGAACTTCGGTTACGACGCCGCCGTCGAGAAGTGGAACGCCGAGCACCCGAACATCCAGATCAAGTACACGAACCTGACCGACCGGTTCGAGGACGTCTACCTGCCGCAGCTGCTGCAGCGCCTGCAGGCGGGCAGCGGCGCCGGCGACATCGTCGGCATCGACGAGGGCGCGATGGGCCTGATGGCCGCCCGGCCGCAGTTCTTTACCGACCTGGGCGAGCACGGGCTGCAGGACCGCAAGGCCGACTTCCCGGCGGCCAAGTGGGAGGCGGGCATCAACGCCGACGGCAAGCTGTTCGCGCTCGGCACCGACATCGGCGGCATGACCATGTGCTACCGCAAGGACCTGTTCGAGAAGGCGGGGCTGCCGACCGACCGCGAGGAGGTCGCCAAGCTCTGGCCGACCTGGGACGCGTACCTGGAGGCCGGCAAGAAGTTCCAGGCCGCCAACAAGGACGCCAAGTGGATGGACGGCCCGAACACCATCTACAACGTGATCCTTTCGCAGGAGGCGCCGAAGAACGGCAACGTCTCCTACTTCGACAAGAGCAACCAGCTCGTGCTGGAGACGAACCCGGCGGTCAAGACGTCCTTCGACTGGGTGCAGAAGTTCAGCCAGCAGGGCCTGACGGCCAAGCTGCAGGCGTTCAGCCCGCCGTGGAACAAGGCCATCAAGGGCGGCGACTTCGCCACCATGGGCTGCCCGTCGTGGATGCTCGGTGTGATCTCCGGCGCGGCCGGTGACGAGAACAAGGGAAACTGGGACGTCGCGGCCGTGCCGGGCGGGTCGGGCAACTGGGGCGGCTCCTGGCTGGCCATCCCCAAGCAGACCAAGCACCCGAAGGAAGCCGCGCAGGTGCTCAACTACCTGACGGGCAAGGAGGGCCACGTGGCGGCCTTCAAGGAGGCGGGCGCGTTCCCGAGCTCCATCCCGGCCCAGCAGGACCCTGAGGTGGCGGGCCTGAAGAACGAGTACTTCAACGACGTGCCGACGGGCGAGATCTTCGCGGCCTCGGTCAAGGACCTGCAGCCGGTGTTCCTCGGCGAGAAGCACGCCCAGGTCAAGACCTCGGTGGAGAAGGTGCTCGAGGGCATGGACCAGGGCGCCATCGGCTACGACGAGGCCTGGACCAAGTTCGTCGAAGCGGGCGTCAAGGCAGCCGGCTGACGGCTCGCCTGAAGGAAACGGGTGGCGTCCTCCCCCGCGGCGGACGCCACCTCACTCCCGCACCGGCTCGAAAGGCCCTTCATGACTCTCCAACTCGCGCCGCCGCGGCACGCGTCCGGCAGGCGGGCGGCGCCCAGGCGGCGTCTGGCCCGCTTCGACATCAAGGGGATGCCGTATCTCCTGGTGTCCCCTTACTTCCTGCTCTTCGCCGTCTTCGGGATCTTCCCCCTGGTCTACACGCTCTGGCTGTCGCTGCACGACGCCGAGCTGGCCGGGGACCGGACCTTCGCCGGCCTCGGCAACTACGCCGAGCTGATCGCCGACGCCGAGTTCTGGAACGCGGTGTTCAACACGGTCGGCATGTTCGTGCTGGCCACCGTCCCGCAGCTGATCCTGTCGCTGGTGCTGGCCAACGCGCTGAACAAGAGGCTGCGCGGCCGGCTGCTGCTGCGCCTCGGCGTGCTGCTGCCGATGATCACCTCGGTGGTCGCGGTGGCCGTCATCTTCAGCCAGCTCTACAGCCGTGACTACGGCCTGTTCAACTGGGCCCTCGGCCTGGTGGGCATCGAGCCGATCGCCTGGCAGAACGAGAAGTGGTCGTCCTGGATCGCCATCGCCACGATGGTCGACTGGCGCTGGACCGGCTACAACGCGATCATCCTGCTCGCCGCGATGCAGACGATCCCCAAGGACCTGTACGAGGCCGCCGCCATCGACGGCGCGTCGGCCCGGCGGCAGTTCTGGCAGATCACGCTGCCGATGCTGCGCCCGACGATCGTGTTCGTGGTCTTCATCTCCACCATCGGCGGCCTGACGCTGTTCACCGAGCCGGTGACGTTCGAGGGCGAGCAGATGATGACCGGCGGCACCACAGGCCAGTACCAGACGGTGGCGATGTTCATCGTGGAGCAGGCCTTCCGGGGCAGCTTCGAGATCGGCTACGCCTCCGCGGCGGCCTGGCTGCTGTTCGTGCTGATCCTCATCGGCACGATGATCAACTACTTCTTCACTCGCCGCATCGGGGGTGCGCGATGACCGCCGGACAACCGACCGGCCGCCTGTGGGAAGCGGGGGCTCTCACCAAGGTCGTGCTGGCCGTGGCCCTGCTGCTGTCCGCCTTCCCCATCTACTACATGTTCATCATGGCGACGCGGACGAACGACGACGCCCTCGACGTGCCGCCGCCGCTCCTGCCCGGCGGGCACCTGGGCGAGAACGTCGAACGCCTGCTCACCACCGAGGACGCGTACTTCATCACCGGCCTGGTCAACTCGGCGATCGTGGCCACGACCGTCACGGTGTCGGTGGTGCTCATCTCGACGCTGGCCGGGTTCGCCTTCTCCAAGCTGCGCTTCCGCGGCTCGAAGGTGCTGCTCGGCGTGATCCTGGTGACGATGATGGTGCCGCTGCAGCAGATGGGCATCGTCCCGCTCTACGAGCTCATGGTGACGCTCGGCTGGACCGGCAAGCTCCAGGCGGTGATCCTGCCGTTCCTGGTGAACGGGTTCGGCGTGTTCATGATGACGCAGTACGCCTCCCAGGCGGTGCCCGACGAGCTGGTCGAGGCGGCCCGGGTCGACGGGGCGTCCACGATGGGCATCTACCGCAAGGTCATCCTGCCGGCGCTGCGGCCGGGCATGGCGGTGCTCGCGCTGCTGGTCTTCATGCAGACGTGGAACGAGTTCATGTGGCCGCTCATCGTGCTGCTGCCGGAGAACCCGGTGGTGCAGACCTCGATCGCGGCGCTCAACCAGGCGCACGGCACCGACTACGTGATGCTGTTCGCCGGCACCGCGGCCTCGGTCCTCCCTCTCTTCGTGGTTTTCGTGCTGTTCGGCCGGCAGATCGTCGGCGGCCTGATGGAAGGTGCGGTCAAGGCGTGACGACTCAGGAGGAGCAGACCCGCTCCGAGCTGCGATTCCCCACCGGGTTCGCGTGGGGTGCGGCCACCTCTGCCTACCAGATCGAGGGCGCGGTGACGGCCGACGGCCGCGGCGTCTCCATCTGGGACACGTTCACCAGAACGCCGGGCAGGGTGGTCGGCGGCCAGCACGCGGACGTGGCCATCGACCATTACCACCGTTACCGCGACGACGTGCGGATCATGGCGGACCTGGGGCTGAGCTCCTACAGGTTCTCCGTGTCGTGGCCGCGCGTCCAGCCGTACGGTTCGGGACCCGTCAACCACAAGGGTCTCGACTTCTACAAGCGACTGACGGACGAGCTCCGCTCGCACGGCATCGATCCCTGGCTGACGCTCTACCACTGGGACCTGCCTCAGGCCCTGGAGGACAAGGGCGGCTGGCCGGAGCGCGACACCGCGCTGCGCTTCGCCGAGTACGCGGCGGCGGTGCACGACGCGCTGAAGGATCACGTGCACACGTGGAGCACCGTCAACGAGCCGTGGTGCGCGGCCTTCCTGGGTTACGCCTCGGGCGAGCACGCTCCGGGACGCCGCGAGCCCGAGAACGCGATCCGGGCCGCGCACCACCTCAACCTCGCCCATGGACTAGGGGTCCAGGCCATGGGCGCCAGGCGGGTGGGGGGTTGCGTCAACCTGTACGCGATCACCCCGGCCACGGCCAGTGAGGCTGACCAGGACGCCGCCCGCCGCATCGACGGGCTGCAGAACCGGTTCTTCCTCGACGCGCTGCTGACGGGCCGCTATCCCCAGGACGTCCTGGACGACCTGGGGATGGACCTGTCCTTCATCGAGGACGGCGACCTCAAGACCATCAACGCGCCGATCGACGTGCTGCTGGTCAACTACTACAGCCGCTTCACCGTCTCCGGTGAGGCCGGCGGGAAGGCGTCGGCCTCGGCCGCGCCGACCGAGACGGGCTCGCCGTGGATCGGCAGCGAGCACGTGTCGTTCGTCAACGGCGGCCGGCCCGTCACCTCGATGGGCTGGGAGATCGACGAGGACGGCCTGGTCGAGGTGCTGCAGCGGGTGGCTCGCGACTATCCGCCGGTCCCGCTGGTGGTCTCGGAGAACGGCGCGGCCTTCGACGACGTGCTGGAGGACGGCCGGGTGCGCGACACCGAGCGCCGTGACTACATCGAGGCGCACCTGCGCGCCTGCCGCACGGCGATCGACTCCGGCGTGCCGCTCGAGGGCTACTTCGCCTGGTCGCTGATGGACAACTTCGAGTGGGCCTGGGGGTACGGCAAGCGGTTCGGGCTGGTCCGCGTCGACTACGAGACGCAGCAGCGGGTGCTGAAGGACAGCGCGATCTGGTATGCCGAGATCATCCGGCAGAATAGGGCCCATGAACCGACCGACTCTTGAGGCAGTCGCAGCTCGGGCCGGCGTCGGCCGGGGCACCGTGTCGAGAGTCATCAACGGCTCACCCAACGTCAGCGAGAAGGCCCGCGAGGCGGTCCAGCAGGCCATCCAGGAGCTGGGTTACGTGCCCAACCGGGCGGCCCGCGCGCTGGTGACGCGGCGCACCGACACGGTGGCCCTGGTGGTGTCGGAGTCGGAGTTCCGGGTGTTCGACGAGCCCTACTTCGCCGGCACCATCCGGGGCATCGGCTCGGCGCTGACCGAGACGGGGCTGCAGCTCATCCTGGCGATGGCCCGCTCGCGGCAGGAGCACGCCCGGCTGGAGCACTACCTGACCGGCCAGCACGTCGACGGCGTGCTGCTGCTGTCGCTGCACGGCGACGACCCGCTGCCGGGCCGGCTGGAGGCGATGGGCGTGCCGACCGTGCTGGGCGGCCGGCCGGTCGGTCCGGCGACCCCCTACAGCTACGTCGACATGGACAACAGGGCGGGGGCCCGGCAGGCGGTCAAGCACCTGCTGGGCCTCGGCCGCGCCCGGATCGCCACCATCGCCGGGCCGCAGGACATGGGCGTGGGCGTCGACCGTCTGTCGGGCTACCGCGACGCGGTGCTGCCGACGGGCCTGCCGGAGCTGGTGGCCTACGGCGACTTCTCCGAGGAGAGCGGCGAGTCGGCCATGGCCGAGCTGCTGGCCGCCCACCCCGACGTCGACGCGGTGTTCGCCGCCTCCGACCCGATGGCGCTGGGCGCGATGCGGGTGCTCAAGGCGGCGGGCCGGGCGATCCCGGAGGACGTGGCGGTGATCGGGTTCGACGACTCCAAGGCCGCGCTGCACGCCGACCCGCCGCTGACCACCGTGCACCAGCCGATGGAGGCGATGGGCCGGCAGATGGCGCTGCTGCTGGTGGCCCGCATCAACGGCGAGGAGCTGCGCCAGCCGGTCGTCATCCTCGACACTCACCTGGTGCGCCGCGAATCCGCCTGACCTGCCGATATCATTTCCGAAACCGTTTACACCAGTCGAGAGGACGTCTGTCGTGCCTCAGCTTGTCGGCGGGGGCTACACCGCTCAGGTGAGCCGCCGCGGAGCCGCGCTCAGGACACTCAGGCACGGCGAGCGCGACCTGGTCACCTCCTGGCCCGAGGGCGGGCCGGTGCCCTACTTCGCGGGCACGATCCTGGCGCCGTGGCCCAACCGGGTGGGCGGCGCCCGCTACACCTTCGAGGGCCGCACGCACGAGCTGGCGGTGACCGAGCCGGAGCGCGGCCACGCCATCCACGGGCTGGTGGCGCGTGACGACTGGGAGATCGCCGAGGCGGGCGGCTCCCGGGTGCGGCTCACGTACCGGATCGACGGCGCGCCCGGCTATCCGTTCACGCTGGAGCTGGCGGTGACGCACGAGCTGGGCGAGCGGGGGCTGACCACGACGGTGCTGGCCCGCAACGCGGGCGAGCACGACGCGCCCTACGGGTGCGGGCCGCACCCGTGGCTGCTCGGCGACGAGCTGGAGGTGCCGGCGGCCAAGGTGCTGCTGCCCGACGACGCGCTGCTCCCCCGCGAGCTGGCGGACGTCTCCGGCACCCCGTACGACTTCACGCGCGTCCGGGCGGTGGACGGCGCGGTGGTCGACCACGCGTTCACCGGCCTGGCGCGGGGCGAGGTGCGGGTCGGCGGGGTGCGGCTGACGTGGGACCCGGCGGTGCTGCCGTGGGTGCAGGTGTGCACCAGCCGTCAGCTCGGCTACGAGGGCGTGGCGGTGGAGCCGATGACGTGCCCGCCCGACGCGTTCAACTCGGGCACCGACCTGGTGGTGCTGAAGCCGGGCGGCGAGCACGAGGCGCGCTGGACGATCGGCGCCGCCTGAGGCCACACTTGCTCGCGTGGACAGCAGGACGAAACGCCGCTTATCCCCCGCCGAGCTCGACGCCCTGGCCCGCCGCGCGCTGGGCGCCGGGGTCGTGGGGCACACCGAGCTGACCGACGGCTACGCCAACGCCGTGTGGCGGCTGCGGCTGGACGACGGCCGCGAGGTGGTGTGCAAGCTGGCGCCGCCGCCCGAGCTCGACCAGCTCAGCTACGAACGCAACCTGCTGCGCATGGAGGCGGCCGCGTACGAGCTGGTGGCGGCGGCCGGGGTGCCGGTGGCGGCGCTGCTGCGGGCCGGGTTCGACGATCCGGTGCTGGGCGGCGACTACCTGATGCTGTCCGCGCTCGACGGCGTGTCGTGGAACGACGCGCGGCCGGGCAAC
This sequence comes from Nonomuraea sp. NPDC003214, assembly GCF_053590035.1. Lineage (NCBI taxonomy): Bacteria > Bacillati > Actinomycetota > Actinomycetes > Streptosporangiales > Streptosporangiaceae > Nonomuraea > Nonomuraea sp. NPDC003214. Next base: position 67,937 of record NZ_JBSFSX010000007.1, read on the forward strand.
GAGGACGAGCTGCGGCGCGAGCTGGGCCGGCTGATGGCCCGCTTCAACTCGGTGACCGGCGAGGTGTTCGGCTACCCGCACGCCGGGATCACCGGCGCGACCTGGCGGGAGGCGTTCCTGGCGATGGCGGGGGCGCTGCTCGGCGACACCGGGCGCTACCCGACGCCGCTGCCCGCGCCGCCCGGCCGGATCATGGAGGTGCTGGAGGCGGCCTCGCCGGTGCTGGACGAGGTGACGACGCCGCGGCTGGTGCACTTCGACATCTGGAAGGGGAACGTGTTCCTCGACGTGTCGGGCACGCCGCGCATCCAGGCGATCATCGACCACGAGCGGGCGTTCTGGGGCGATCCGCTGGCCGAGTTCGTCACGCCGACGATCTTCGGGGAGCTGCGCGAGGACGATCCGATGCTGGCCGGGTACCGCGAGGTGCGCCCGCTGGAGCTCACCGCGTCCGCGCGTACCCGGCTCGACCTCTACCGCGCCTACCTGTCGCTGATCCTGCTGGTGGAGAACGGACCCAGGCAGTACCCCGAGGAGGAGTACGCCCGGATCCGCGACGCGGCGTTCAGCTCACTGGGCGAGCTGCTGGATCGCCTCGTAGCTCCCGCCCCTGGGGCCCTCGCGTAGGTCGCGGCACTGGCCGCCGCCCGCGCCGGTGACCCGGTTCGGCACGCCCAGGTCCGCCGGGGCGGGGGTGTTGCCGGTGCAGGAGAGCGCGCCCTTGACCGTGGTGCCGGACACGGCCGGGGCCGTGTTGCGGGTCAGCGAGGCCGCGCCGCGCAGCTCGGCGCCCACGACGGTGAGCGTCCCGGTCCGGTCGGCGGTCAGCGCGCCGTCCACGCGGGTGCCCAGCAGGTGCAGCTCGGCGGCGCCGGAGGCGGTGAGCGTGCCGGAGATCCGGCCGCCGTCGGCCACCAGCGACGCCCCGGCCCGCACCTGGACCGGCCCGGTGACGGTGGCGCCGTCGAGGCAGGTCACGCCGCCGGTCACGGTGAGCGGGCCGCGGTGGGCGCCGGTGACCGTGCGGGTGCACGCGGGCGGCGGCGCGATCGTCGTGACGGTGAACGACTTCGCCTTGCCCGCGTTGCCCGCCGCGTCGATCGAGCGGTACTCGACCGTGTGGCGGCCCCGGGGCAGCTTGCCGTACACGAGGTGGTCGATGACCGTGCCCTCCTCGGTGAACGTCCACGGCAGCTCCGAGGAGGTCGGCCAGCCGAAGTAGTTGAACCAGCCGTCGCCGTCGACCCGCGACTCCGAGACCACGTACCCGTCGCGGTCGTCGTCGCCGGTCAGCCGCATCGAGAACGGGCCGTTGTAGACGTAGGTGTCGCCGGATCTGACCAGCGGCTCCGACAGCTCGTAGCCGGTCGCGGGGGCGACGGCGTCGACCGTCCAGGTCAGCGTGTCGCCGCCGAGGCTCGCGGTGAGCCGGTGCGTGCCGGGGCTCAGGTCCAGCTCGCCCAGGTCGAGGTCGGTGCCGCCGTCGCCGACGCGCTCGCCGTCGAGCTCCCAGGCGACCTTCGGCACGGTGTGCGCCGGGTGCGTGGTCTCGACGTATATGACGTCCTCGGCGCCCGCCGGGCGGTCGGTCGGGGTGGAGGAGGTGAAGCCCGGCTCGACGCCGTCGGGCGGGGTGGTGAGCGTCGTGTCGACGGTCCACGTCCTGCTCGCCGTCAGCGCGGCGCGCACGGCCGGGTCGCGGACGAACTCCGTCGGGTCGGTCACCGTGGCCTTGACCGTGTGGGTGCCGGGGCTGAGGCCGAGCGTGCGCAGGTCGAGCGTGTCGGCGTCACCCGGCAGGTCCTTGCCGTCGACGTTCCAGGTGGTGGTCAGGCTGTGGCTGACCGGGCGCATCGGCTCGACCCACAGCACGCGGTCCGCGCCGACCGGCTGCCCGGACGGGGTGGCGTCCTGCACGACCGCGGTCTTCGCGGTGATGCGCCGGACCATGACCTCGCGGCTGACCTGGTCGAAGTAGTAGCCGAGGGTCTTCATCATCGAGTGCTGACTCGGCCGCCACACGCCGGTCGTGGCGTACAGGCCGCCCTCGTAGCGGGCGATCGGGCCGCCCGACTCGCTGGGCTCGCCCAGCCAGCGCCACCACTTGCGCTGCTGCTCGCGCATCTGCTGCTCGGTCAGCAGCGTGTGGTGCGCCGACGACGGCTCGCCGCCGCTGTAGGCGCCGCCGGGTTCGCCGCGCTGGTAGTAGTCGTACTCGTCCTGCAGCCCGCCCAGCGAGTGGCCCAGCTCGTGCGGGCTGATCAGGGCGGACATGGCGTTGCTGCCCGACGCGGTGGCGTACGAGCCGCCCGCGCCGCCGTACGTGCCGCTGTTGCCCAGGGCGAGGATCTGCCGGTTGCCGGACGTGGTGCCGGCGACCAGGTTGGCGTAGCGGTTGGCGGCGCCGTTGTCCATGGTGATGAGCCGCTGCACGCTGCCCGGGTTGCAGCGGCCCCAGAAGCCCATGCTCAGCGGGGTCGTCCTGCGCGGCGAGGTCAGGTCGGGGTCACAGCTGATGCCCGATTCGCCGGACACGATGTCGACCCGGTAGACGTTGATGTAGTTGCGGTAGGACTTGAACGGCTCGATCGACCACATCACGTTGAGGTGACGGTCGACGTCCTGGCCGAACTTCGCCTGCTCTGACTCGGTGTAGCCGTCGCCCATGACGATCAGGTTGAACCGCTTCTCCGGCGCGCCGGTGACCTGCACGGGCACGACGGTGGCGGCGCCGGGCTCGGCGGCGGCCACCGTGGCCGCCACCGTGGCGGTGGTGGCGACAGCCTGGGAGGGGACGTACACGACTGCGGCGGCCAGCACGAGGGCCGCGATTGTGCGCATGCCCAGCACTATCGGCCCGGCCAGGCCGGACGTCTCATCCCATAAGGGCATAACCCCGGCGTGATACCTTCTGCCGGATGAAGCTGGAGCTGCGGCATCTGGAGACGCTCCGGACCATCGCCGACCAAGGCAGCGTCACCAGGGCCGCCGCCGCGCTCGGCGTCTCCCAGCCCGCGCTCACCGCCCAGCTCCGCCGCATCGAGCGGGTGCTCGGCGGGCCCGTCTTCGCCCGCGACCACCGCGGCGTCACCGCCACCCCGTTCGGCGAGTTCGTGCTGGCCAGGGCCCGGGTGGTGCTCGCCGGCGTGGACGACCTGCTCGCCGCCGGGCCGTACGAGCTCGCCGGGCAGGCCGTGCGCGTCGGCAGCTTCGAGCACCCCGTCGTCGTGCCGCTCGTCGCCAATTTGATGCGGGCCTTCCCCGAGGCGCGCATCACCCTGCAGACCGAGCACTTCGTCCGCGTCCTGGTCGACATGGTCGCCAACGGGCGGCTCGACGTCGCCCTCGTCGCCGACTACCCGGGGCACGAACTGCGCCCCCAGCCCTCTCTCGGGCTGGAGGCCGTGGCCGTCGAGCCGGTGTTCGTCGCCCTGCCCGCCGCTCACCCGCTCGCCTCGCGGGAGGAGGTCGAGCTCGCCGACCTGGCCGGCGAGCCGTGGGTGCTGCCGCCGCCGGACGGGCTCGGGTGGCCCGAGCACCTGCTGGACGCGTGCGGGCGCGCCGGCTTCACCCCCCGCGCCCGCTACCAGCTCATCGGGGCCGGGGTACGCGGCGAGCTCATCGGCGCCGGGCACGCGGTCTCCGCCTGCCAGGCGCTGCACGACCCCGGGCCCGGCGTCGTCGTGCGGCCGCTGGCGGGCAACCCGCTGTGGATGCGGCAGGTGCTCGTGTGGCGCCCGGGGTTCGCCGCCCACGTACCGGCCCTGCTGGACAGCGCCCGCGCCGCCCACGCCGCCGTCGCCGCCCGCCGTCCCCCGTACACCACCTGGCTCACCCGCCAGCCCTGACCCGCCACCCGGCCCGCGGGCGCCGGGCCCGTCCGCGCTGGACGGGCGCGCCGTCACGGCGGGGGCCTTCCCCGAGAGGGCGGCGGGCCCCGCAGCAGGGGTGGGGGGCCGCGGCCTCGGCGGGCGGGGGGCGGGGCCGGCTCGTCGGGGGGCTCCTCCTGCTCCCGGAGGGCTCCGCCGTGGGGGTGGAGGGAGCCGAGCAGGCGGGTGCGCAGGGCGGGAGGCGGCGGGACGGGGGCGGCCAGGCGGGCGGCGGTCTCGCGCAGGCGGCGGACCTCGGCCCGGCAGGAGGGGCAGCGGGTCAGGTGGCGTTCGAAGGGGGCCAGGTCGGCGGCGGGCAGCGCGTGCACGGCGTAGGCGCCGGTGAGGAGGTGGAGGTCGTCGTTCATGTCCACTCCCGGGAGAGGCGGCGGCATCACCTGATTCGGTCTTTCCGCCTTTCCGGATGCGGGTATTGCTCCCTTTCCCGGCCCGTGAGACAATCTCATCAGGTGATGAATTATGAGCTGTGTGATCGCGGGCGGCGGCCCGGCGGGCGCGATGCTCGCCCTGCTGCTCGCCCGGACCGGCGTCGAGGTGACGCTGCTGGAGAAGCACGCCGACTTCCTGCGCGACTTCCGCGGCGACACCATCCATCCGTCCACGCTGCAGGTGCTCGACGAGCTGGGACTGGCCGGCCGGTTCCTCGCGCTGCCGCACCGCAAGGCCCACGAGCTGAGCGTCGTGACCGACAGCGGGCCGATCCGGCTGGCGAGCCTGCGGGGGCTGCCCGGCCGCTACGACTACATCGCGTTCGTCCCGCAGTGGGACTTCCTGGACCTCCTCACGTCCGAGGCGGCCCGCTACCCGAACTTCCGGCTGCTGATGCGGGCCGAGGCGTACGACCTGATCCGCGAGGGCGGGGCGGTGCGCGGGCTGCGCTACCGCGACCCGTCGGGCGAGCACGAGGTCCGGGCGGCGCTGACGGTCGCGGCCGACGGGCGCGGCTCGGTGCTGCGCGAGCGGGCCGGGCTGACGCCGCAGGAGCTGGGCGCGCCGATGGACGTGCTGTGGTTCCGGGTGCCGCGCGAGGAGTCCGACCCGGACCAGCCGTTCCTGCGCGTCTCCAGCGGCCACGTGGTTGTCGCGATCAACCGCGAGACCTACTGGCAGCTCGCGTACGTGATCCGCAAGGGCGGCTACGAGGAGCTGGCAGGCCGGGGCATCGAGGCGCTGCGCGAGCCGGTCGGGCGGATGCTGCCGTTCGCGGCCGGGCGGCTGGGCGTGATCGGCGGCTTCGACGACGTGAGCATGCTGACGGTGCGGCTCAACCGGCTGCGCCGCTGGCACCGGCCGGGGTTCCTGTGCATCGGCGACGCGGCGCACGCGATGTCGCCGGTGTTCGGCGTCGGCATCAACCTGGCGGTGCAGGACGCGGTCGCCACGGCCGGTCTGCTGGCGGGCGCGCTGCGCTCCCCCGGGCGCGGGCCGGTCCCGGAGGCGGCGCTGCGCCGGGTGCAGCGGCGGCGCATGCCGCCGACCCTGGTGACGCAGGCGGTGCAGCGGCTGGTGCAGAACCAGCTCATCAAACCGGCGCTGACCAGGAGGTTCGGGCCGCCGCGGGTGCGCCCGGACCTGGCGCGGGTGCCGGTGCTCAACCGGCTGGTCCGCCGCTTCGTCGGCCTCGGGGTGCGCCCCGAGCACGTGCGGGCGACCCCTATTTTGACACCGTCTTCTCACAACGTGGACACGGCGGTCGGTGGGGAGGACCCGGTGGAATACCCTCGTATGTCGTGAGCGCACTGACCAATTCGCTGAATCTCGATTCGTGGCGAGCCCTCCCCGCGGCCCAGCAACCCGACTGGCCCGATCACGGCGAGCTCAAGAAGGTCGTCGCCGAGCTCGGCGGCCTCCCCCCGCTGGTCTTCGCCGGAGAGTGCGACCAGCTCAAGGACGAGCTCGCCGCCGTGGCGCGGGGCGAGGCCTTCGTGCTGCAGGGCGGTGACTGCGCCGAGACGTTCGCGGCGGCGACCGCCGACAACGTCCGCAACAAGCTCAAGACGCTGCTGCAGATGGCGATCGTGCTCACCTACGCGGGCAAGGTGCCGGTCGTGAAGATCGGGCGGCTGGCGGGGCAGTTCGCCAAGCCGCGCTCGAAGGGCACCGAGACCCGTGAGGGCGTCGAGCTGCCCGCCTACAGGGGCGACATGGTCAACGGCTTCGACTTCACCGCCGAGTCGCGCCGCCCCGACCCGTGGCGGCTGCTGAAGGCCTACCACTCCTCGGCCGTGACGCTCAACCTGGCGCGGGCGTTCACCAAGGGCGGCTACGCCGACCTGCGGCAGGTCCACGCGTGGAACCAGGACTTCGTGGCCGAGTCGCCCGCCGGGCGCCGCTACGACCAGCTCGCCCGGGAGATCGACCAGGCGCTGGCGTTCATGCGGGCGTGCGGGGCCGACCCGGAGGAGTTCCACTCGGTGGAGTTCTACTCCTCGCACGAGGCGCTGATCCTCGACTACGACCAGGCGCTCACCCGCATCGACTCGCGTACGGGGCTGCCCTACGACGTGTCGGCGCACATGGTCTGGATCGGCGAGCGGACCCGGCAGCTCGACGGGGCGCACGTGGAGTTCTTCTCCCGCATCCGCAACCCGATCGGCGTCAAGCTGGGCCCGACGACCACGCCGGACGAGGCGCTGGCGCTGATCGACAAGCTCAACCCGGACAACGTGCCGGGCCGGCTGTCGTTCATCACCCGGATGGGCGCCTCCAAGATCCGCGAGCACCTGCCGCGGCTGGTCAAGGAGGTCACCGCCTCGGGCGCGCAGATCGCCTGGATCTGCGACCCGATGCACGGCAACACGTTCGAGGCGCCGAGCGGCCACAAGACGCGGCGGCTCGACGACGTGCTCAACGAGGTGGCGGGCTTCTTCGAGGTGCACCGTTCGCTCGGCACGCACCCGGGCGGCATCCACATCGAGTTCACCGGCGACGACGTGACGGAGTGCGTGGGCGGCGGCCACGAGATCGCCGAGGGCGACCTGGCCACGCGCTACGAGACGGCCTGCGACCCGCGGCTCAACCGTGGTCAGTCGCTGGATCTGGCGTTCCGGGTGGCCGAGCTCTACCGCGGCTGAGTGATCCACCTCACACCGGGGGTCATCGGACACGGTGACCCCCGCGATCTCCTAGGATCGCGCTGTAAAGGGCGAAATATCAGGAGTTTTGGTGGACAGTGCTCCGGAGGGCGTCGACCCCAACGTGCCCAACGTCGCGAGGATGTACGACTACTACCTCGACGGCAAGGACAACTTCGCGGCCGACCGTGAAGCGGCCGAGCGGATCATGAAGATCTTCCCGGTCACCAAGGACGCGGCCAGGGAGAACCGGGCGTTCCTGCGCCGGGCCGTGCGCGAAGTGGTCGCGGGCGGCGTCCGGCAGATCATCGACCTGGGGGCGGGCCTGCCCACCCAGGGCAACACGCACGAGATCGCGCCCGAGGCGCGCGTGGTGTACGTGGACTACGACCCCGTGGTGTGCACGCACGGGCGTGCCCTGCTGGCCAGGGGCGACAAGGTGGACTTCTTGCAGGCCGACGCGAGGAAGCCGGACGAGCTGCTCGAACGCCTCGACGGGATGGTGGACTTCGGGCAGCCGGTGGCGTTCATGATGCTGGCCATCCTGCACTTCATCCCGGACGACGACGCGTACGGGATCGTCGGCAAGCTGCGTGAGGTGAGCGTGCCCGGCAGCCATCTGGTGATCAGCCACGCGATCGACGCCAAGCCGGACACCACGCCGCAGGCGATCGAGGTCTACAACCAGGCCACGGCCGGGCTGAACCTGCGCACCCACGAGGAGATCGTCCGCTTCTTCGACGGCTACGAGCTGCTGGAGCCGGGCCTGGTCTTCCCGAAGGACTGGCGGCCCGACGGCGGGGAGACCTACGGCGGCGGCACCGCCATCGGCTACGCGGGCGTGGGCCGCAAGACCGCCCCCTGAGCCTCACCGGGCGTCACTGAAACCGGGCGTCACTGAACCACGCGTCACTGACGAGCACGGCAGCCCCGCCGCGAGCGGGGCTGCCCTGTCGTCTCACTGCTGCCGCTGCGCGTCCTTGAGCTCCTTGTCGAGCTCGGCGCGGATCTCGTCCATGTCCAGGGCGCGGACCTGGCGGATGAGGTCGGCCAGGGCCGGGGCCGGGATGGCGCCCGGCTGCGAGAACACCACGATGCCGTCGCGGATCGCCATCAGCGTCGGGATGGACCGGATCTCGAAGCCCTGCGAGAGCGCCTGCTCCTGATCGGTGTCGATCTTGCCGAACGTGATGTCCTGGTGCTCCTCGGAAGCCTTCTCGAAGATCGGCCCGAACATCTTGCAGGGGCCGCACCAGTCCGCCCAGAAGTCGAGCAGGACGATCCCCTTGTCGGCGATGTCGTTGAAGTTCTTCTCGGTTACTTCGATGGTCGCCACAAGTGGCTCCTCGCATTCGTCCGTCAGCGTGTGTAGGTCAACATCTCTACACAGGAAGAACCCCTACCCTCGCGCGGGCATTCCAGCCCTCAGCCGCGGCCTCCCGGCAGGGCGAGCCCGACGACGAGCGGGTCGTGGTCGGAGGAGCGGTAGGCGTCCGGCCGGTAGAGGCCGGGCGGGTTGAACTCGGTGTTGTAGTCGAGGATGCGGGGCTCGTCGGCGTTCACGTGCCAGATGGCGGCGCCGGTGACGCGCTTGAGGAGCTGCCTGCCGACCAGCATGTGGTCGAGCTCCCCGGCCAGGCCCTCGAAGACGTAGCTGTAGCGCTGGGCGGCGGGCACGTGCTTCTTGGTGACGCTGGTGAGGCCACCCGCTTCGAGCGTGTCTATGGGGTCCTCCTCGCCGTAGGCGTTGAGGTCGCCGAGCACGATCGGGTTGGGCAGGTCCGCGGTCAGGCCGAGCAGCGCCTGCGCCTGCTTGACCCGGGTGGCGTTCCAGCAGCCCTGGCCGTCGCCCTGGTCGGCGTCGGGGCCGTCGTCGGGGCAGGAGCCCTTGGACTTGAGATGGTTGACGATCATGGTGAACGGCTGGCCGCCGCCGGTGCGGCGGAAGGTCTGGACGAGCGGCGGCCGGCTGAAGACCGGGTCGCGCGACGCCGCGGGCTCGCCGACCGGCTTGAGCTTGGCGGGCTTGTAGATGAGGCCGACCTGGATGGCGTCGGTGCCCGGGTACGGGTGGGTCAGGGCGGCGTACGTGCCCGCGCCCACCTCGGCGTTGACGGCGTCGACCAGCGCCTGGAGTGCGGTCCGGCCGTTGTTCTCGACCTCCATGAGGCCGACGGCGTCGGCGTCGAGGCCCTTGAGCGCGGCCACCAGCTTGGCGAGCTGCCGCTGCTGCTCGGCGGCGTCGGTGGCGCCGCGCGAGCCGAGCGTGGTGAACCAGTTGAGCGTGTTGAACGAGGCCACCTTGACGTTGCCGCCCACCCGGGCGGGCCTGGCCGGGCGCGGGTTGGCCGCACGGTAGGCGACGGGCTCGGTGGGCTGCAGGCGGTAGGCGCCGAACCCGTACCCGAGGACGCCGGTGAGGCCGGTGACGGTGTCGCCGGCGCGGGCCAGGGGCGGGAGGGTGGCGGGGTTCTGGCGGGAGGAGCCGTCGTCGAGCAGCAGGGAGCGCCGCTGGTTGAGTGCCGGGTCGACGCCGGGCCGGTCGGTCGGCTGGAACAGCCGGCCGCCGGAGGAGAGCGTCACCTCGCCGAAGCGGCCCAGGTCGTAGTGGTCGCTGACGGTCAGCGGCTGCGGGAAGGTGAGCAGCACGTTCTCCACGGACTCCAGCCCGTCGGCGGGCAGGCTCTGGCGCAGGGGCGCGACGGAGCCGGTGCCGCACACGTCGACGGCGGTGACCGGTGACAGCTCGGTCCAGCCGTTGTACTCGATCGCCCGGCCCGTGACCAGGACGCGGTCGCCGACCTTGACGTCCTTGAAGGTGTCGCGGGCGAAGGCGAACAGGCCGTCGGAGGTGGCCGGGTCGCCGTCCGGCGTCGGGTCCTGGAGGAAGAAGCCGCTGAGCTGGTCGCCGCGCTGGAAGTCGCCGGTGACGACGCCCTCCACCCGGACGCTCCGCCCGGCGAGCGGGGTGGCGGCGCCGGGGCCCTGGACCTCGGCGATCTGCCGGTCCGCCGGGATGTCACAGGGCCCGGCCGGGGCCGCGGAGGCGGGTACGGCCCCGGCAGTGAGGGTGGCGGTGAGAGTGGCGGTGAGGGTGGCTGCCACGGTGAGCGCGGCAAGCGGTAAAGCACGCATAATCCGCACTTTAGAGGCACTCCCCGCCGCGTCTTCCTCCGTAGACAAGGCTGGAACATGAAATCTCCGAACCTTGACATGCACCCGCCCCGGGTATGACCCCTGCATGGACTGGGTCACCTGCGCGCACTCGGCCGCCTGCACCGGAGTCGCCCGCCCACCGTCCGGGCGCTGCCTGGCCCATCTGCCTCACGAGGAGCTGTCGGCCGCCCTCGCCGCCCTGGCCCCGGGCCGCCTGCTGGACCTGCGCGGCACCACCGTGGGCGGCGACCTGCTGCGCCGGGTGCTGGCGGCGGCGGGCGACCGGCCGGGCCGGGCGCGGCTGGACCGGGCCAGGTTCACCGGCGACGTGCGGCTGTCGGGCGTGGCCTTCCAGGGGGACGTGTCGCTCGACGGGGCCAGGTTCGAGCGGCTGGCGTCGTTCTTCGGCGCCCGCTTCGACGGCAACGTGTCGCTGGCCGGGGCCTGGTTCGCCAGGGAGCTGTCCTTCCACGGGGTGCGGGCGCGCGGGCACGTGTCGCTGGACCGGGCGGTGATGTCGCGCGACGCGCTGTTCAGCCAGGCCGTCTTCGAGCACGGGCTGTCGTGCGAGAGCGCCAGGTTCGACGGGTACGCGACGTTCGACGGCGCCCGGCTGGGCGAGGCGGCGTGCTTCCGGGGCGCGCGGTTCGGGCGCACGCTGTCGTTCCGCAAGGTGGCCGGCAGCGCCTGGTTCGACGCCGCGCACTTCGCCGCCGACGCCTACCTGTCGGCGACCGGCCGGCTGTCGGCCGCCCGCGCGCGGGCCGACGCGACGCTGGACGTGGCCGTGCGCGGCTGCGGGGTGGACCTGCGCCAGGTGCGGGTGGCGGGCGCGACCACGCTGCGGCTGACCGATTCGCAGGCCGACCTGGAGGGCGCGGTGCTGCGCGGCCCGGCGACGGTGACCGGGCGCGGCCGGGCCACGCTGACGTCGCTGCGCCAGGTGGACGCGGCCAGCCTGGCGCTGGCCGGGCTGGACCTGTCGTCCTGCCGGTTCGCCGGGCTGGCCCACCCGTCGGGGCTGCGGCTCACGGAGTGCACGCTGGCGCTCGGCCGGCGCGGGACGCTCTGGCCGATGCTGCGCTGGCTCACAGCTCGCCGGCGATCCGCCCGATCAGGGTGACGATGCGCGGCCAGCCGCCGCCCATGATCCGGCGCGAGAGCTGCTGGGCCGGGTCGTCCGGGTCGAAGCCCTCGTGGTCGAGGAAGAACCGGGTGCCGTGGCCCTCCGGTTCGAGCCGCCAGGTGACGATCCAGCCCTCGCGGCCCCAGGCCAGCTTGACCAGCTTCTCCGGCTCGACCTCCAGCACCTCGCAGGGCACCACGCCGTCGAAGCCGACGTCGGGCCTGGGCGTCGTGGTGAAGGTGAACCGGTGCCCCACCTCGGCCCGGTAGTCGCCGGGCATGAGCCAGCGGGTCACCAGGCCGGGATCGGTGAGCGCCCGCCACACCTTGGCGGGCGGGTGGCCGATGAACTGGTCCAGCCGGATCGCCCTCCTGTCGTCAGGCATCGTCGTCCTCCAGGTCGTCCAGCAGGTCGGTGAGATCGGTCAGCTTCTGGCGCCAGAAGCGCTCGTACGGGGTCAGCCAGTCGCGGATCTCCATGAGCGGCGCCGCCTCCAGCCGGTAGTGCCTCTCGCGGCCCTTGCGGGTCTCGGCCACCAGCCCGGCGTCCCTGAGCACCTTGAGATGCTCGGAGACGCTGGGCCGGCTCATGTCGAAGCGGTCGGCCAGCCGGCCGGCGGGCTGCGAGCCCTCCTCGCGCAGCAGCCTCAGCAGCTCGCGCCTGGCCGGGCTGGCCAGCGCGGTGAAGACGTGGTCGGCGGTCATTCCTGGCTGACCACGAAGCCGTTGCCGAACGGGTCGGAGAACAGCAGCTGCTTGCCCCACGGCTCGTCGGTGGGCCCTTCGGCGGCCACGCCGTGCTCGCGCAGCCGCTCGGCGAGGGCGTCGACGTCGGGCGAGGAGAGGACCAGGCCGCCGATCGGCGCCATCGACGGGAACCAGGAGGCGAGCAGCAGCGTGCTCTCGGCCCCCTTGGGCGCGACGGTGAGCCAGCGGCCCATCGGGAACGGGTTGTCGGTGCGGACCTCGAAGCCGAGGACGCCGGTGTAGAAGGCGTGCGCCCCGCCCTGGTCGGAGACGGGCACGGTCACGGTCACGATGTGTGAGATGAGCATGTCGGCCACTATACGTAGGTTTTTTCCTACATAACAACCCGAATCAGGGAAAACCCTGATGGGCTCCCGGCGGGACCGTTCGTACACTGGTGCGCATGCGCATCGACGACTACGTCACCGACCTCGGCCGCGCCCTGTCCGGGCCGTCCGGGCCGAAGCGGGACATGGTCGTCGAGGCCCGCGACAGCCTGGTCGACGCCGCCGACGCCTACGAGGCGGGCGGGGCCGGGCGGGAGGAGGCCGAGCGGCTGGCGATCGAGGAGTTCGGCCCGGTCCGCGACATCGCGCCCGGCTTCCAGGCGGAGCTCACCGCGGTCGCGGGGCGGCGGCTGGGGCTGCTGCTGTTCGTCAGCGTGCCGGTGACCGTGGTCATGTGGTCGGTGGTCTGGCGCTTCCACCCGGGCTCCTTCGCGGGCTACGGGCCGCGCGCCGACTGGCACGTGTTCGCCTCGCGGCTGCTCGACGTGCTCCAGCTCGGCACCGGCCTGTACGGCGGGGCCGCGCTGCTGGCGCTGGCCCGGGGCCTGGTGCGGCCCGGCCTGGTCACCCGGTCGCTGGGCGTGATCGTGTGGGTGATGCTGCCGGTCACCGGGGTGCTGAGCCTGGTGCTCGCGCAGACCTCCCCCGCCGGGGTCGCGCTCTTCCTGCCGGCGGTGCTGGCCAACCTGGTGACCTGGGCGTTCTGGGGCATGCAGCTCTACTGCGCCACCCGGTGCCTGCGGGTCAGCCGGCCGGTCCGGGCTCGGGCCTGAGCACGCTGCCGATCACGCCGGCGAACTCCCGCCAGGCCGACCGCTCGGCGGCGAGCTGCTTGCGCCCCGCGTCGGTCAGCCGGTAGGTGCGCCGCCTGCGCCCGCCGACCGTGGCCCACTCGCTGGCCAGGCAGCCGGTGCGCTCCAGCCGGCGCAGCGCCGGGTAGACCGTGCCGGTCGGCACGGAGAGCGCGCCCTCGCTGCGCTCCTGCAGGGCCTCGATGATGGCGTAGCCGTGCAGGGGCTCGCGCTCCAGCACGGACAGCAGCAGCGCGTCCATGTGGCCGCGGAGCGCGTCTGGATTCATGTCATCGATCCTAGGCATCCGTTCTTCATGTAGGCAGCCTACATGTAGGCTCTCTATATGTAGACAGACACAACGACGGAGCGGAACCTTGGACGTACTCGACCTGGCGCGCACCCAGTTCGCCGTGACGGGAAGCCTGCACTTCCTGTTCGTGCTGCTCACCCTGGGTCTCGCGCCGCTGGTGGCGATCATGCACACCCGCTGGGCGCGCACCGGCCTGCCGCTGCACGAGCGGATGACGCGTTTCTGGGGGCAGATCTACCTGATCAACTACGCCCTCGGCATCGTGACCGGCCTGGTGATGGAGTTCCAGTTCGGGCTGGCGTGGAGCGGGCTGTCGCACTACGCGGGCGACGTGTTCGGCGCGCCGCTGGCCATGGAGACCCTGGTGGCGTTCTTCCTCGAATCCACCTTCCTCGGGCTGTGGATCTTCGGCTGGGGGCGGCTGCCCAAGTGGGCGCACGTGGCGTGCATCTGGATGGTCACCGCCACCGCGTACGGCAGCGCGTTCTTCATCCTGACCGCGAACGCGTTCCTGCAGAACCCGGCGGGCGCGGTGCTGTCCGGCGGGCGGCTGGAGCTGACCGACTTCGGCGCGCTGCTCACCAACGACGCCCTGGTGTACGCGTTCCCGCACGTGCTGGGCGCCGGGCTGTTCACCGGAGGGATGGTGCTCGTCGGCGCCAGCGCCTACCAGTTGCGGCGCCGCACCGCCGAGGTGGAGTTCTTCACCCGGTCGATGAAGACCGGGGTGATCACCGCCGCGATCGGCATCACGGTGACCGTGATGTTCGGCTACGCGCAGTTCGCCACCGGCGTCCAGCCCGGGAAGTTCTCCGGCAACGCGGCCGCCGCCGTGCCGCTCGGCTTCATGGTCGAGGGCGGGCACCTGTTCTCGCTGATCGTGCTGTTCTTCATGCTGCCGTGCATCCGCCTGCTGCCCCGCTGGCGGTGGGCGCACCCGCTGCTGATCGCGCTGACGCCGCTGCCGTTCGTGCTGGCCGTTCTCGGCTGGCTGGCCAGGGAGATCGGGCGGCAGCCGTGGATGATCTGGGAGCGGCTCACCGTCGCCGACGCCCTGACGCCCGGGCTCACCTCGGGCATGGTCACCGCCTCGCTCGCCGGGTTCACCGCGGTGCTCGGGCTGCTCGCGGTCGTCGACTACGTGCTCATCGCGCGGATCATCCGGCGCGGGCCCGGCAACGACCTGTCCCTCGGCGCCGCCGGCGAGCGGCGTGCCCCCGCGCTGACGTACTAGGGAGTCGCACATGGAACTGCTGTGGTTCGCCCTCTTCGCCGTGCTGCTTGCCGGATATTTCGCCCTTGAAGGGTTCGACCTGGGCGTGGGGCTGCTGCTGCCCGTCCTCGGCCGGACCGTCGAACGCCGCGACCGGATGGTCGCCGCCATCGCGCCGTTCGTGCTCGCCAACGAGGTGTGGCTGGTCGCCGTCGCCGGGACGCTGTTCGGCGTCTACCCGATGCTCGAAGGCGAGGTGCTGTTCGGTCTCTACCCGCTGGTCGTGGCCATGCTGCTGGCGTGGGTCGTGCGCGACGCCGGGCTGTGGTTCCGCCGCCGCGTGGGCGGCCCCGGCTGGCGCCGCTTCTGGGACGCCCTCATCGCCCTCGGCTCGCTGTGGCTGTCGGCCGGCTGGGGCATGGCCCTGTACGGGGCCGCCACCGGGTTCACCGCGTCCCCCATGCACCCCGTGGGGCTGCTGCTGGGCGTCGTGGTCACGCTGCTGTTCGCCTTCCACGGCTGGACGTTCCTCGGCTGGCGCGACCCCGCGCTCACCGGCGCCGCCCGGTCCGGACGCGTGCTCGCCCTCACCGGAGCCGTCGCCGCGCTGCCCGCGCTCGGCCTGCTCGCGGGCGCCATGGGCTACCTGCTCGACCACAGCGCGCCCCCGGCCACGCTGAATGTGCTCAGTCTCATGGTGCTCCCGTTCGCACCCCTCATGGTCGCCGCGCAAGTATGGGTATGGCGCACTTTCCGACCGGGCAAGGGCGCCGACCGGATCCCATCGTTCTTCTGAGGCACCCGAGGCACCGTGCACAAAGATCTTCTGCGGCTCATGCGGGCCGAGCGGGCCGTCCGCCGCCACCTCGCCGTCACCTTCGCCGCGGCCACGGTCGCCGGGCTGCTCGTCCTGGTCCAGGCCGAGCTGCTGGCCGGCGTGCTGTCCGGCCGGTTCACCGCCGTGGCGCTGGCCGGGGTGGCGGGCGTGGTCGCCCTGCGGGCGCTGCTCGGCTGGACGCAGGGCGTGTTCGCCGGGCGCACCGCCACCGGCGTCAAGTCGGCGCTGCGCCACCGGCTGCTGGCCCGGCTGCAGGAGCTCGGGCCCGCCCGCCTCACCGGCCACCGCTCCGGCGAGCTCGTCACCCTCACCGGGCGCGGGCTCGACGGCCTCGACGCCTACCTGACCGGCTACCTGCCCTCCATCGCCGTCGCCGCCGTCGTGCCCGTCGCCGTGCTCGTCCGGCTGCTCGCCGCCGACCTGGCCAGCGCCGTCATCGTCCTCGTCACGCTGCCGCTCATCCCGATCTTCGGGGCCCTCGTCGGGCTGACCACCAAGGCGGTCACCGAGAAGCAGTTCCACGCGCTGTCGCGGCTCGGCGGCCACTTCCTCGACGTGGTGCGCGGCCTGCCCACCCTGCGCGCCTTCGGCCGCGCCCGCTACCAGGCCACCGTCATCCGGCAGGTCGCCGACGCCCACCGCGCCGCCACCATGCGCACGCTGCGCGTGGCCTTCCTGTCGTCGCTCGTGCTGGAGCTGTGCGCGTCGCTCTCGCTGGCCCTCGTGGCCGTGCCCATCGGGCTGCGCCTGCTCGGCGGCAGCCTCGACCTGACGACCGCGCTGCTGGTGCTGCTGCTCGCGCCCGAGGCGTACCTGCCGCTGCGCGCCATGGGCACCCGCTTCCACGCCTCGATGGAGGGCGTCGCCGCAGCCGACGCCGCCTTCGCCGTCCTCGACCAGGAGCCCGGCGAACGGCCCGCCCCCGGCGCCCGCACCGCGCCCCCCGGCGGCGGCGCCGCCCCGCGGATCCAGCTCGAGAACGTCACCGTCCGCTACCCCGGCCGAGACGACCCCGCCCTGCGCGACGTCACCCTCACCATCGAACCCGGCGAACGGGTCGCCCTCGTCGGCGAGAGCGGAGGCGGCAAGAGCACCGTGCTCGGGCTCGTGCTCGGCTTCGTCCAGCCGGCCGCCGGCCGGGTGCTCGTCGACGGCACCGACCTGCGTGAGCTCGACCTGGAGGCGTGGCGGGCCCGGCTGGCGTTCGTCCCGCAGCGGCCCCACCTGTTCACCACGTCCGTCGCGGGCAACATCCGCCTCGGGGACCCCACCGCGTCCCTCGACGACGTACGCCGCGCCGCCCGGGCCGCCCAGGCCGACGCGTTCATCGACGCGCTCCCCCAGGGCTACGAGACGCCGGTCGGCGAGCGGGGCGCCAACCTGTCGGCCGGGCAGCGCCAGCGCGTCGCCCTCGCCCGCGCCTTCTGCCGCCCCTCGGCGTCGGTGCTCCTGCTGGACGAGCCCACGGCCCGCCTCGACGGGCGCAGCGAGGCCGCCGTCGTGGCCGCCACCGCCGCCCTCTGCCAGGACCGCACCGCCATCGTCGTCGCCCACCGGCCCGCCATGATCGACCTCGCCGACCGCGTCATCCGCCTGCACGACGGCCGCCTCCTCCCCGACTCCCCTCCCGTGGACGGCGACGCCCCGTACGGCGGCGAGCCACCCCGCAGTGGCGCGCCCTCCGGGGACGGCGACGCCCGCTCGGGCGGCGAGACGACCGCCGACGGCGCGACGCCTCACCGTGGCGCGGCACGCCCCGACGGCGCGGAACCCGCCGTGGGCGGCGCGGGCGCTCCCGATGACGCGGCCCCCACCGCAGGCGCGCCTTCTGCCGACGGCGGGACGCCCCCCAGCAGCGGCGCACCGCGCGGTGGCGTGCCCCGCAGCGGCGCGCCTTCCGGGGAGGGTCCTCCCGCCGGTGGGGTGCCCACCGGTGCGGCGTCTCACGGTAGTGCCGCTGGTGGAGCGGGTTCTGGTCAGGGGTTCGCGGCTCGGGTCGAGGGGGCGTTGTGAGGCGGCGCATGGGATGGCGGCTGGCCGGGGCGGTGCTGGCCGGCGGGGCGGCCGATCTGGCCGGCGTGGGCCTGATCGCGGCCGCCGCGTGGCTGATCACGAGGGCGGCCGAGCAGCCGCCGCTGGCGGCGTTGAGCGTGGCGATCGTGGCGACGCGGGCGTTCGCGACGAGCCGGGGCGTGTTCCGTTACGCCGAGCGGCTGACGGGTCACGACGTGGCGTTGCGCGCGCAGGCGGGGACGCGGGAGCGGCTGTACGAGTCGCTGATCCCGCCGCGCCGTGACGGGCTGGGCGGCGCGGATCTGCTGAGCCGGATGGTGGACGACACGGAGGCGGTGCAGGATCTGCTGGTGCGCTGCCTGCTGCCGGCCGCGGCGGCGGCGCTGGCGGGGCTGGCGGCGGTGACGGTGGGCCTGTTCGTGCTGCCGGTGACGGCGCTGGTACTGGTGGCGGGCCTGGTGGTGGCGGGGGTGCTGCTGCCGGCGGGCACGGCGGCGGCGGCGCGGCGCTGGGCGGCCAGGATCGCGCCGGCCCGGGCGGAGCTGGCGGGCCGGGTGGCGGATCTGGTGCACGGTTCGGCGGACCTGGCCGCGTACGGCGCGGCGGGGCGGGCGCTGGGCGACGCGCGGGCGGCGGACGAGGCGCTGGCGTCGCTGGAGCGGCGTCAGGCGCGGGTGCACGCGGCTGCGCTGGCCGGGGGCACGCTGGTGCAGGGGCTGACGGTGGCGGCGATCGTGCTGATCGCGCAGGGGGCGGGCGCGGGCACGGTGGCGACGGCGGTGCTGGCGCTGACGGCGCTGGTGTCGTTCGAGCCGGTGCTGCCGCTGGCGGCGGCGGGTGAGCGGCTGGCGGGCGTGCTGGCGGCGCTGCGCCGGCTGCGCGCCGTGCGTGACGCTCCCCCGGCCGTGACGGACCCGGCCGCTCCGGTGGCGCCGCCGTCGGCGCCGCTGACGGTGGAGGTCGCCGATCTGGTGGTACGCCATCCGGGCGCGGACCGTCCGGCCGTGGCCGGGGTGTCGCTGACGCTGACGCCGGGCAGGCGGGTGGCGCTGGTGGGGCCGAGCGGCGCCGGGAAGAGCACGGTGCTGTCGGCGTTGATGCGGCTGGTGGAGCCGGAGTCGGGCGGCGTGACGGTGAACGGGACCGACATCCGCGCGATGGACTCCGATGACGTGCGGGCGATGATGACGGGCCTGACGCAGGACCCGTACATCTTCCAGACGACGTTCCGCGACAACCTGCGGCTGGCGGGGCCGGAGGCGGGCGAGGAGGAGCTGCGGCGGGCCGTACGGGACGCGCGGCTGGAGGAGTGGGCCGATCGCACGGGGTGGGACGCCGAGCTGGGCGAGGACGGCCGGACGGTGTCGGGCGGCCAGTTGCAGCGGCTGGCCCTGGCCCGGGCGCTGCTGCACGACCCGCCGGTGATGCTGCTGGACGAGCCCGCTGAGGCGCTGGACGAGGAGACGGCCGACGCGCTGATGGCGGATCTGCTGGACGTGACGCGCGGCCGTACGACGCTGCTGGTCACGCACCGGCTGCGGGGCCTGGAGTCGGTCGACGAGATCGTGGTGCTGGAGGAGGGCCGCGTGACGCAGCGCGGCCGCCATGACGAGCTGGTGCGCTCGCCCGGCTACTACCGCGACCTGTGGGAGTCGGAGGTCCTGACCCGGCGGTGAGGCGCCGGAATCCCCTCACCTTGCGTTGGCATGGCAAGCTAGTTTAAAGTACAAACCAGTTTGAGGCCAAGAGGAGTTGGGATGACAGAAGACGGCGAGCGGATCCCGAGCCCCGAGGAGACGCTGCGGGTCATCGAGCAGCAGCGCGCCGCCACGGCGCGGGCGCTGCAGCCCAACCCGCTGCGGATGTACGTGCCGTGGGGCGTGGCCTGGCTCGTCGGCTTCACCGCGTTCTTCCTGCACTACGGCCTGCACGGCGAGTCGTACGCGCCGATCGGCCAGATGCAGGCGCTGACCGTGCTGATGGTCGCCCAGATCGTGGCCGGGTCGGTGGCGGCGTACGAGATCGTCCGGATGAGCGGCCACACCCGCGGCGACAACCAGGCCAGGGGCACCATGTACGGCTACACGTGGTTCGCCGGCATGGTGCTGATGGTCCTGATCGCGTTGCGCGTCTCCCCGCTGTTGCCTCCGGACCTGTCCGGCCTGCTGTGGGCGGGCGGCACGCTGACCGTGGTGGCGATCCTCTACATGGCGGGCGGCGCGCTCTGGCTGCAGTGGCCGATGTTCTTCCTCGGCGTCTGGATCGCCGCCGTCAACGGGGTCGGCGTGGTGCTCGGGGCGGGCTGGCACGCGCTGCTGACGGCGGTCCTGCTCGGCGGCGGCCAGATCGCCGTGGGGCTGTGGCTGTGGCGGCGCTCGTGACCGACGCCGCCCCGGAGCTCGACCCGGTCATCCACGCCCAGGCCCGGCTGCGGGTGATGGTCACGCTCAACACGCTGCCGGAAGGCGACGAGATGGCCTTCCCGTCCCTCAAGGACCTGCTCGGCATGACCGCCGGGAACCTGTCCGTGCACCTGTCCAAGCTGGAGGAGGCGGAGTACGTGCGCATCGTCAAGACCCACAAGGGCCGCACGCCCGTCACGTACGTCGCCATGACGAAACGGGGCCGGGCGGCCCTGGAGGACTACACCAGGGCGATCCGCGCCCTGCTCGACACCGCGGGAGGCACCGCATGACCGTCCTGGCCAGAGCCGTCGAGGCCACCCGCCGCTACGGCGAGGTGGTGGCGCTCGACCGGGTGTCGCTGGAGATCCGCGCGGGCGAGATCGTCGGCCTCCTGGGTCCCAACGGGGCCGGCAAGTCGACGCTGATCAACCTGTTCGTGGGGCTGCGCCGCCCGTCGTCGGGGCTGGTGGAGCTGCTCGGCGGCTCCCCCGCCGACCCGCTGGTGCGGCGCGGCATCGGCGTCACGCCGCAGGAGACCGGCCTGCCCGAGGCGCTGCGGGTGGGCGAGATCGTGGACCTGGTGTCGGCGCACTTCCCCGACGCGGCGGGCAAGGCGGAGCTGCTGGCCAGGTTCGGGCTGGAGGACCTGGCCAAGCGGCAGATCGGCGGGCTGTCCGGCGGGCAGAAGCGGCGGCTGGCCGTGGCGCTGGCGTTCGCGGGCAACCCGCGGATGGTGTTCCTGGACGAGCCGACCACCGGGCTCGACGTCGAGGCCAGGCGCGCGCTGTGGGACGGCGTCAAGGCCTACCACGAGTCCGGCGGCACCGTCCTGCTGACCAGCCACTACCTGGAGGAGATCGAGGCCCTGGCGGAGCGGGTCGTGGTCGTCGGCCGGGGCCGGGTGCTCGCCGACGACACGGTCCGCGCCGTGCGCGACATGGTGGGCGTGCGACGGGTCTCGCTCGTCGCCGACCGGCTGCCCGAGCTGCCCGGGCTCATCTCCAGCGACCGTGAGGACGGCCGCTTCCACCTGCTGACGTCCGACTCCGACGAGCTGGTCGTCGAGCTGGTGCG
The DNA here is from genome assembly GCF_053590035.1 of Nonomuraea sp. NPDC003214. Taxonomy (NCBI): domain Bacteria; kingdom Bacillati; phylum Actinomycetota; class Actinomycetes; order Streptosporangiales; family Streptosporangiaceae; genus Nonomuraea; species Nonomuraea sp. NPDC003214. Next base: position 88,863 of record NZ_JBSFSX010000007.1, read on the forward strand.
CAGCGGGGTGCCGTTCTCCGGCCTGGAGATCCGGCCCAGTTCGCTCGAGGAGGCCTTCCTCGCCATCACCGAGAAGGAGAGCGCGCATGTCTAGCCTCGTCCTGGCCCACACCCGGCACCAGATGCTGGAGCAGATCCGGGTGCCGATCGGCCTGCTGGCCAGCAGCCTGTTCCCGGCCATCGCGATGCTGGCGTTCGCGGTGCCGTTCGTCGGCGACGACCCGCTGGCCTCCACGGTGTCGACCGGGTCGATGACGCTGGTCGGCGCCATGTCGGCGGCGCTGATGGGGCTGTCGATCACGGTGGCGCAGGACCGGGAGCAGCCCTGGGATCCCTACCTGCGCACGCTGCCCGCCGGGCCGCTGCCCCGCTTCGCGGGCCGCATCATCACCACGACGGCGGTGATGCTGGTCTCGATGATCCCGGTGCTGCTGATCGCGGCGCTGTTCACCGCGGCGACGGTGACGCCGCCGCGGCTGCTGCTCGGGGTGGGCGCGGTGATCGTCTCGTCGCTGCCGTTCATGCTGATCGGCCTGGTGCTGGGCTTCCTGCTGCCGTCGAAGGCGGCGATCGGCGTGTCGCAGCTGCTGTTCTTCCCGTTCGCCATCCTGGGCGGGCTGTTCATGCCGCTGGACATCATGCCGGAACTGGTCAAGACGATCTCGCAGTTCGTGCCCAGCCGGGGCGCGGGCGAGCTGGTGTGGTGGGCGACCACGGGCGTGGCGCCGGACGTGCTGCCGCTGGTGGCGATGGCCGTGTGGACGGTCGTGGCCGGGGCGGTCGCGGCGTGGGCGTACCGGCGCGACGAGGGCCGCCGCTACTCCTGACGTACGGGCCCCGCGTACGGGGGGTGTGCCGCCGAGTCCGCAGCGATCTCAACGGCACACCCGTCCGGGAGGGGGCTTCTGTTATTTCTTCTCTTCGAGGGTCACGGTGGCGGTGCTCTGGCGACCGTCCCTCATATAAGTGATCTGAACCTGTTGGCCCGGTTTGAAACCTCTGACCTGCCCGACAACGTTCTCGGAGCCGTCGACCGGCTTGTCGCCGATCTTGGTGATCAGGTCTCCCTGCTTCAGCCCGGCCTTCTCCGCCGGGCTTCCGGCGTTCACCTGGCTGACCAGGGCGCCGGCCACGTCGCCGGTGGCGTCGGTGACGCTCACGCCGAGGAACGCGTGCCTGACCTTGCCGGTGCTGATGAGCTGCTCGGACACGTGCTTGGCGGTGTTGATCGGGATGGCGAAGCCGACGCCGATGCTGCCGTTGCTGCCGGCCGTGGCGATCGCGGTGTTGATGCCGACGACCTGGCCGGAGGCGTTGACGAGCGCGCCGCCGGAGTTGCCGGGGTTGATGGCGGCGTCGGTCTGGATGGCGCCGCCGATCGTCGTCGGCTGGCCCGACTGGCCCTGCTCGCGCCCCCAGCCCGGGGGAAGCTGCTCCTGCCCGCCGCCGCCGACCGTCAGCGTGCGGTCCAGGGCGCTGATGATGCCCATGGTGACCGAGCCGTCGAGGCCGAGCGGGCTGCCCATCGCCAGCACCGAGTCGCCGACCTGGAGCCGGCCGCTGTCGCCGAGCTGCGCCGCGGTGAGCCCGGAGACGCCCTCGGCCCTGATGACGGCCAGATCGGTGGCCGGGTCGGTGCCGACCACGGTGGCCTTGGCCGTCTTGCCGTCGCTGAACTTGACCGACATCTGGCCGCCCTGCGCGGCGCCGACCACGACGTGGTTGTTGGTGAGGATCAGCCCGTCGGCCGACAGCACGACACCCGAGCCCTCGCCGGAGGCGCCCTGGATCATCACCACGGACGGCTGCGTGCGCCGGGCGACCTCGGCCACGGAGAGCGGGTTGGAGGCCTGCTTGAACGTCGGGCTCGGCGCGCTCACCGCGGCGACGGACGGCTGCTGGAAGGAGGTGACGACCGCGCCGCCCACGACGCCGCCGACGATGGCCATGGCCGCCATCGCCAGCCCGGCGACCGCCTTCTGCCGGGCGGAGAAGCCCGGCTTCCCCGCCGGTGGCGGCGGGGGCGGCGGCACCGGCTGGGCCATCGCCCGGGTGTCGTCGCGCCGGGGGAAGCCCCCGGCGGAGGGCGGCGTGTCACCGAACTGGCTCCACCCTCCGGCGCCCTGCTCGTGAGGCTCGTTCGCGTTCATCTCACATCTCCTCAAGTCCCGATGACTCAAGGGTGCCAAGAGCAGCGTAAGCGCCGGTTAAGGCATTGATCAGAGAAGCCTGAGAGCGCTGACGTGGCGCTTATCACTGCTGGTGGGGGCCCGGTTACGCAGCTCGGATCGCGCGGAAATCGATGCCGCGCCGTTCCACGCGATCGGAATGAACGGATGCGGCCGGGGGTTGGGCACAGGGACACAGAACCCCGCGTACCCGAAGGAGTCTCCCATGAGCGCCCCCCAGGAGAGCAGCCCGGCCGTCCGCCAGCTCAGGCTGGTGGTGGAGGCGGAGGACTACGAGGCCGCCGTGGCCTTCTACCGCGACGTTCTCGGCCTGCCCGAACAGGCGGCCTTCAGCGGCGGCGACGGGGCGCGGGTGGCGATCCTGGACGCCGGACGGGCCACGCTCGAGATCGCCAACCCGGCGCAGAAGAAGATGATCGACGAGGTCGAGGTCGGACGGCAGGTGGCGCCCAAGTTCCGGGTGGCGTTCGAGGTGGACGACGCTCGCGAGACCACCGGGCGGCTGGTCGCCGCGGGCGCGGAGGAGGTGGCGCCGCCCACGGTCACCCCGTGGGAGTCGCTGAACGCCCGGCTCGACGCGCCCGGCGGCCTGCACATCACGGTCTTCCAGGAGCTGAGCACCCTTGAGGAGCGCGCGTCGCACGACGGCTTCGGCACGGACGCCGGCCGCTCGGGCGACTAGGAGCAGTCCGCGGTTCGGCCGGAGCCCGGGAGGCGCCTGTCACTGCTGGTAGCGGGCCCGGTACTCGTCCTTCAGCAGGCGTTTGTACAGCTTCCCCGTCGGATGCCTCGGCAGCTCCGCGCGGAAGTCGACCGACTTGGGGCACTTGTAGTGCGCCAGCCGCTCGCGGCAGTACGCGATCAGCTCCGCCTCCAGCTCCGGCCCGGCCTCGTCCATCGACACCGGCTCGACCACGGCCTTGACCTGCTCGCCCATCTCCTCGTCCGGCACGCCGAGCACGGCCACGTCGGCGACGCGCGGGTGCAGGCACAGCACGTTCTCGGCCTCCTGCGGGTAGATGTTCACCCCGCCAGAGATGATCATGTACGAGCGGCGGTCGGTGAGATAGAGAAACCCGTCGTCGTCCAGGTAGCCGATGTCGCCGAGGGTCGTCCAGCCCCTGCCCTTCGGATCCTGCACGGAACGGGTCTTGTCCGGGTCGCCGTGATACTCGAACGCGGCGCTCTCGAAGTAGACCGTGCCGTGCTCGCCCGGCGGCAGCTCCTCGCCCTCCTCGTCGCACACGTGCACGGGGCCGAGCAGCGAACGCCCCACCGTGCCCCGGTGCTCCAGCCAGTCGTGCGCGTTCGCGTACAGGAAGCCGTTGCCCTCGGTGCCCGCGTAGTACTCGTGCACGATGGGCCCCCACCACTCGATCATCCGCTCCTTGACCGGGACCGGGCAGGGCGCGGCGGCGTGGACGGCGCACGTCAGCGACGACAGGTCGTAGCGGTTGCGCGTCTCCTCGGGCAGCTTGAGCATCTTGACGAACATCGTCGGCACGAGCTGCGAGTGCGTGACCCGGTGCTTCTCCACCAGGGCCAGGTACTGCTCGGGGTCGAAGCGCTCCATGACGACGACGGTCGCGCCGAGCCGCTGGAACGACATGCAGTAGCGCAGCGGCGCGGCGTGGTAGAGCGGCGCCGGCGACAGGTAGACGCTGTCGGCCGTGGGCGCGAACAGGCCCTCGATGAGCTTGAGCAGCACGTTCGGCTCGGCCAGCGGCGCCTTGGACAGGGCGGGCTTGACGCCCTTGGGCCTGCCGGTGGTGCCCGAGGAGTAGAGCATGTCGGCGCCCTGGCACTCGTCGGGGATCGGGGTGGCCGGGTGCGCCGCCACGGCCTCCTCGTACGAGGTGAAGCCCTCGGCGACGCCGTCGAGCATCAGGCGCAGCTCCACCCCGGGGGTGGCGTCGGTGACGGAGGTGGCGACGGCGGCCAGGTCGGCGCTCGCGATGAACACCCGGGCGCCGCAGTTGCCGACGATGTAGGCGAGCTCGTCGCTCTGCAGCCGCGAGCTGATCGCCGTGTAGTAGAGGCCGGAGCGGTGCGCCGCCCAGGCGACGGCCAGGAAGAGCGGATGGTTGGAGAGCATGAAGGCGACGTGGTCCCCCGGCTGGAGGCCGGCGGCGCGGAACAGGTGGGCCAGGCGGTTCGACTCCTCGTCGAGCCGGCGGTAGGTGACGACCTCCCCGGAGCCCGCCATGATCACAGCGGGCTTGTCGGGGGTGACGGCTGCGATGGCTCCCGGGTGCATGAACCGAACACTATTCTGCCGATTCGCCCCGCGCCAGGACCCGGACACGGCGGAGCCGCGGCCCCCCTCCCGGGAACCGCGGCTCGGCGTGGGTCACGCGGCGTGGTAGACGTCCTTCCAGCCCGAGTGCTTGCCGGTGGGGCCCCAGGCGCGGCCCCGGCTGACGTCCACGTAGATGTGGGCGGCGTCCGCACCGGAGAAGGAGAAGTGCTTCGGGGACTCGCCGCAGTTCTTGAACCGCTTGACGTACGTGTCGCCCTCGACGGTCACGACCTTGAAGACCTCCCACGCGCACCTGTTCCTGCCCCACCACTTGTCGTTGGTGAGCTTGCTGCGCACGGTGAAGACGTCCTCGTACTTCCATTCCCACTTGTGCTTCTTGACCTTCTGGGTGACCCACTTGCACTTCTTGTGGCCGTCGGCGTCCTTCCAGCAGACGCGCTTCTTCACCCAGTACGTCTTCCAGTACCAGTCCTTGTACTTCTTCTGGTCCACGCTCACGTGGCCCTGGGCCTTGGCGTCGTGGTCGGTGGAGAAATAGGCTCCCCAGCCGGCCTCGTAGGAGGCCGGCGTGGTGGCCGAGGCCGCGGCGGGGGCGGCGATCGCGACCGCGGTGGCGGCGGCGACGCCGATCAGGATCCGGCTGACGAATCGCATTCGGGGACTCCTCGGGAGAGGTGAGTTCTTCTGTCCCCGTATTCGTACGCCGCCCCCATTGCCCGCGGCTTTCATCCGGCTTGAAATGGTCCAGCAATTCCGTTTCAGCCGGCCGCGATGACCGAGCCCTGGTACTTCTGCGCGATGAAGTCCTTGACCTTCTGGTCCTGGAGGAGCTTGCCGAGCGTGACGATGCTCGCGTCCTTCTCGTGGCCCTTGGCCACGACCAGGCCGTTCACGTACGGGTTCCCCTCGGTCTTCTCCAGCACCAGGGCCTCGGTGGCGGGCTTGAGCCCGGCCTCGATCGCGTAGTTGCCGTTGATGACCGCCGCGTCCACGTCGTCGAGCGAGCGCGGGAGCTGCGCCGCCTCCAGCGGCTTGAACTGCAGATTCTTCGGGTTGCCGGTGACGTCGCGCTCGGTGGCGGCGGTGCCGGCGCCCTCCTTGAGGGTGATCGTGCCGTTGTCGGCCAGCAGCTTGAGCGCGCGGCCCAGGTTGGTGGCGTCGTTCGGCACGGCGACCGTGGCGCCGGAGGGCAGCGCGGCCAGGTCCGTCGCCTTCTTCGAGTACAGGCCGAGCGGCTCCAGGTGCACCGGGGTGACGAAGCTCAGCTCGGTGCCCTTGGAGGCGTTGAAGTCGTCCAGGTACGGCTTGTGCTGGAAGAAGTTGGCGGCCAGCTGGCCCTCGCTGAGCTGGATGTTCGGCTGGACGTAGTCGGTGAACTCGACGATCTCCAGCTTCAGCCCGGCGGCCGGGGCCAGGTTGTCCTTCACGTAGGCGAGGATCTCGCCGTGCGGGACGGGGCTGGCGCCCACCTTCAGCACGGTGTCGGCCGACTCGGCCGGGCTGGCCGCGCCGGCGTCCGTGGTGGCGGACTGTGTCGAGCCGCATGCGGTGAGCAACAGGGAGAGGGCGGCCGCGCCTACGATGCTACGAATTTTCATGATTTTTCCTTTTATTTATGTGAAAGACGCCGAGCGACGAGATCGCCCAGGCTTTGCATGATCTGCACGATCACGACGAGCACCACCACCGTCGCGATCATGATTTCGGTCTCGAAGCGCATGTATCCGTAGCGCACCGCCAGGTCGCCCAGGCCGCCGCCGCCGATCGTGCCCGCCATGGCCGTGTAGCCGATGAGCGCCACCACGGTCACGGTCACGCCCGCGACGATCCCCGGCAGCGCCTCCGGCAGCAGCACCTTGCGCACGATCGTGGTCCGCCCGGCGCCCATCGCCTGCGCGGCCTGCACCACGTCCCGGTCGACCTCGCGCAGCGCCGTCTCGACCAGCCGGGCGAAGAACGGCACCGCGCCCACCGTGAGCGGCACGACCACCGCCGCCGTGCCGATCGTGGTGCCCACGACCAGCCGGGTGAACGGGATGATGGCGATCATCAGCACGATGAACGGCAGCGACCGTCCGACGTTCACGACCATGCCGAGCGCCGACTTGAGCACCGGCATCGGCCGCAGCCCGCCCCGGTCGAACACCACCAGCGCCACCCCGAGCGGCAGCCCGAGCAGCACCGTGAACAGCGTCGACCAGGCCACCATCAGCGCCGTCTGCCAGGTGGCCTCGCCCAGCAGCGGAACCATCTCGTCCCAGGTCATCGCTTCCCCCTCCGTGCACTCACACGCGCGCTCACACGTGCACTCACACGCGCGCTCGCACGCGTACTGACGCCCGTGCTCACGCCGTCTCCACCAGCAGGCCGCGCTCGCGCAGGTAGTCCAGCGCGGGGGCGGCCTCGTCGCCCGTGAGGGCGACGCGCAGGCGGCCGACCGGGCCGGCCGTCAGCTCCTCGATGGAGCCGCCCAGGATGCTCAGGTCCACGTCGAACTTCCGCACGACCTCCGACACCACCGGCTGGCGCGGGTCGCCGGTGAAGGTGAGCGTGACCGACCCCGCGGGCGCGGGCTCGGGCAGCGGGAAGATCTCCCGGGTCAGCCGCGACCCGGGCGTCCTGATCAGGTCCGCGATGGCGCCGGACTCCTCGACCCGGCCGCCGGCCATGATGGCGGCAGAGTCGCAGACGCTCTTGATCACGTCCATCTCGTGGGTGATGAGCAGGATCGTCAGGCCGAGCTCGGTGTTGAGCCGCTTGAGCAGGGCCAGGATCGACTGCGTGGTGGCCGGGTCCAGCGCGGACGTGGCCTCGTCCGACAGCAGCACCGACGGGTTGCCGGCCAGCGCGCGGGCGATGCCCACGCGCTGCTTCTGCCCGCCGGAGAGCTGGTTCGGCCGGTCGCCGCCGCGCCCGCCGAGCCCGACCAGCTCCAGCAGCTCGCCGACGCGGCGGCGGCGCTCGGCCGCCGGGACGCCCATGACCTCCAGGGGGAAGGCCACGTTCCCCGCGACGGTGCGCGAGGACAGCAGCGCGAAATGCTGGTGGATCATGCCGATGCGGCGGCGGGCCAGGTTCAGCTCCTTGCCGCTCAGCGCGGTCAGCTCCTGCCCGTCGACCGTGACGGTGCCCGCGTCAGGGCGTTCGAGCAGGTTGACGCAGCGCAGCAGCGTGCTCTTGCCCGCGCCGCTCTGGCCCACCACGCCGTAGATCTCACCCTGGCGCACGTGCAGGTCGACGCCGTCCAGCGCGACGGTGCCGCCGTACGACTTGCGCAGGCCGGAAGCCTGGATCACAACAATTCCCCACAGATCTGGAACGAACAAACGTCGGTACGCGAAAGGTGGGGGCTACGCGGTCCCGGGGTGGTACGGCAGGTGGCTCAGCCTGCGCAGCACGAAGTGCGGAGTGATCATGGTGACCTTCGAGGAGACGGCGGATCGTCAGCGGGTGCGGGGGGTAGGCATTCGCCCCGTGCACATGCGACAACACCGGGGGCCCATGGCGCTCCGGCGGTCCGCGTATGCCTCGTTCACGCCGTGGTCAACGGCCTGCGTGCCGCCCGATATTCCGGACTTGCCGGGTGATCTGCATCACTTACCGGTACGGGTCCCGCAACGGCCGCACCCGCCCCGCGAACTCCGCCCTGATCGCCAGCATCCGAGGGCCCGGCTCGTAGAAGCGCCCCTTCGTCTCCCCGTACGGCTGCAACCACTTGCGCGCGGCCAGATCCCGCAGATCCCGCGCCGCCTGCCCCTGACTCAGCCCCTCATCCGCCTGATAACGGCTGCGGCGCAGCCGCCTGCTCACGAACGCCTCGTAGAGCGCCGATACGCAGCGGCCGTTGATCCCGTCGCCGCGCGCCTCCTCCTCCAGCAGCACCCAGATCTCCGACGCCTGCGCCAGGCGCTGCGCGACCCGCTGCGCCTGCAGGTGGTGGGCCCGCAGGCAGAACCGCACCCAGGCCGAGGTGTCACCGGGCGGATCCCACCGGCGCCCGCCCGCGCCGTTGAGCGCGTCGTAGTAGCCGAGCGTCACGCTGGGCCGCCCCAGCCACTCCTCGATGGAGCAGAACTCGGGCGTGGTGATGCGGTCGCGGCCGAGGACGAGCGTCTGCAGCGCCCTGGACATGCGCCCGTTGCCGTCCCGCCAGGGATGGATCTTGACGAGGTTGAGGTGCGCCATGGCCGCCCGCACGTAGCTCGGCACGTCGAGATCGCCCTCGTTGAGCCACTGGACGAGCTCGTCGAGCAGGCCAGGCACCAGCTCGGCGTCCGGTCCCTCGTAGACGACCTCGCGGGTCTCCCCGTCGCGGATGTAGACGCCGCCTGGCCGCACCACCCCCGGGTCCTTGTGACGGTGATGCCCGATCATCATGAAGTTGAGCGCGTGCAGCGTGCCCACGTCGTAGCGGAACGACGTGGCGCGCGACAGGTGCCGGACGTAGGTGAGCGCCTGCTGGTAGCCGGCGATCTCCCGGCTCACCACGGGCGACGCCTCCAGCGGCTCCTCCCCCGCCATGATGGACTCCACGTCCTCCACGCTGGCCCGGTAGCCCTCGATGGAGTTGGACCCCTGGATGGCCCTGGCCTGGAGCTGGCGGCGGAGCTGCCCGTCCCAGCGGTGCGGCTCGGCGAGGCGGTGCCTGAGATCGCGCCGCATCTCCTCGATCTCCACGAGGACGGCCTTGTCTGCGGGGTCGAGCGCGGGGGTGCCGTACAGCATGGGAGGCAGGCAAGCAGGCACGAAACATTCAGTCAAACGGCGGGATGATTTATCCATCTATTCCCGACGCCCCGCCGTACGGAATGCCGACGCCCCGCCGTGTGGGGACACGGCGGGGCGTCAGCGGACGGGCGTCAGGCCGCGACCGTGGTGGCGACCTGGGCCGGGGCGAGGGCGATGTCGAGGACCTCGCGCACGTCGCTCACCGCGTGGATGGTGAGCTCGTCGCGGACCTCCTGGGGCACGTCGTCCAGGTCCGGCTCGTTGCGGGCCGGGATCAGGACGGTCGTGATGCCCGCCCGGTGCGCCGCGAGCAGCTTCTGCTTGACGCCGCCGATCGGCAGGACCCGCCCGGTCAGCGAGATCTCGCCGGTCATGGCCACGTCGCCGCGGACCAGGCGGCCCGACAGCAGCGAGGCCAGCGCGGTCGTCAGCGTCACGCCCGCGGAGGGGCCGTCCTTGGGCACGGCGCCCGCCGGGAAGTGGACGTGCACCGAACGGTCCTTCAGCGCGGTGACCGGCAGCTCCAGCTCCGCGCCGTGGGAGCGCAGGTAGGACATCGCGATGCGGGCCGACTCCTTCATCACGTCGCCGAGCTGGCCGGTCAGCGTGAGGCCGGTCTCGCCGGTCTCGGGGTCGGCCAGCGACGCCTCCACGTACAGGACGTCGCCGCCCGCGCCGGTGACGGCCAGGCCCGTGGCGACGCCGGGCACCGAGGTGCGCTGGGTGGCCTCCGGCAGCGACGACTCCGGCACGAACTTGGGCCGTCCCAGGTAGCCGACCAGGTCGTCGGCGCCGACCGTGACGGGCAGCTCGTCGTTGGCCGCGACCTTGCGCAGGATGCGGGCGACCGAGCGCTCCAGGGAGCGGACGCCGGCCTCGCGGGTGTACTCGGCGGCGAGCCTGCGCAGCGCGTCGTCCTGGACGGTGACCTCGTCGGCGGTCAGGCCGGCCAGGTCGAGCTGGCGGGGCAGCAGGTGGTCGCGGGCGATCGCGACCTTCTCGTCCTCGGTGTAGCCGTCGAGCGTGACGACCTCCATGCGGTCGAGCAGCGGCCCGGGGATCGCCTCCAGGACGTTGGCCGTCGCCAGGAACAGCACGTCGCTCAGGTCGAGCTCGACCTCCAGGTAGTGGTCGCGGAACGTGTGGTTCTGCGCCGGGTCGAGCACCTCCAGCAGCGCGGCCGTGGGGTCGCCCCGGTAGTCGGCGCCGACCTTGTCGATCTCGTCGAGCAGGACGACCGGGTTCATCGAGCCGGCCTCGCGGATCGCGCGGACGATGCGGCCGGGCAGCGCGCCGACGTACGTGCGCCGGTGGCCGCGGATCTCCGCCTCGTCGCGGACGCCGCCGAGCGCCACGCGGACGAACTTGCGGCCCATCGCGCGGGCCACGGACTCGCCGAGCGAGGTCTTGCCGACCCCGGGCGGGCCCGACAGGGCGAGGACGGCGCCGCTGCGGCGGCCGCTCACGACGCCGAGCCCCTTGTCCTGGCGGCGCTTGCGCACGGCCAGGTGCTCGATGATGCGGTCCTTGACGTCGGCCAGGCCGGTGTGGTCGGCGTCCAGCACGGCGCGGGCGCCGGTGATGTCGTAGTTGTCCTCGGTGCGCTCGTTCCACGGGATGTCGAGGACGGTGTCGAGCCAGGTGCGGATCCAGCCGGTCTCCGGGGACTGCTCGGAGGTCCGCTCCAGCTTGTCGACCTCCTTGAGCGCGGCCTCGCGCACCTTCTGCGGCAGGTCGGCGGCCTCGACGCGGGCGCGGTAGTCCTCCTCCTCGGTCTCGGCCGAGTCGCCGTTGAGCTCCTTGAGCTCCTTGCGGACGGCGGCGAGCTGCTGGCGCAGCAGGAACTCGCGCTGCTGCTTCTCCATGCCCTCCTGGACGTCCTTGCGGATCGTCTCGGCCACGTCCAGCTCGGCGAGGTGCTCGCGGGACCACTCGACGAGCTTGGCCAGCCGGTCGGCGGGGTCGGCCGCCTCCAGCAGCTCGACCTTCTGGGCGGTGGTCAGCCAGGGCGTGTAGCCGGAGCTGTCGGCCAGCACCGACGGGTCGTCGATCTGGTTGACCTGGTCGACGACCTGCCAGGCGCCGCGCTTCTGCAGGATCGTGGTGGCCAGGGCCTTGTACTCCTTGGCCAGCTCCTGGGCGCGCTCCCCGGCGGCGACCTTGTCGATCGTGATGGCCTCGACCCACAGCGCGGCGCCGGGGCCGGTCGTGCCGGTGCCCACCCGCACCCGGTTGACACCGCGGACGACGGCGGCGGGCTCGCCGCCCGGCAGCCTCCCGACCTGCTCGACCACGGCCTGTACGCCCACGGCGCCGTAACGGCCGTCGATCCGGGGAACGAGGAGGACCCGTGGCTTGTTGCCACCGGATGCCTGTGCCGCGTCTATGGCGGAGCGCACCTCGGAGTCGGACAGGTCCAGCGGAACCACCATGCCCGGCAGGACGACCTCGTCGTCCAGCGGCAGGACCGGGAGGATCAAGCTCTCACTCATGCGAACTCCAAAGGGTTGAGTTACATCGACTCAATTCATTGGAGCCCATCGTTGTTCCCTTCTCTGCCGATGTTCGCTCACAGCGATCGTAATGTTGTAAGCCATACCTGAGGGTGAGGGCGGATCAACCCTTGGTCCGACGCGGCCAGGACCTTGTGGCTCGTAGGCTTCGGGGGTGTTCTCGGCAGTGCTGGAGCCGCTCAGGCTCGCGCTCTATCGGGGCGACGCCGACCCGCCGCCGCCCCGCCGCCTCACCGTGCGCGTGCCGCGCTGGCTCGGCCTGCTGCCGTTCCGCCGGATCGACCTCGTGCAGGCCGGCGATCTGGCGCTGGCCGCCCTCTTCTTCGTCACCACGGCCTCCGAGCGGGCGGGCCTGCGCGGGGGCGGCGCCCTGGGCCAGTTCCTGCCGTACGTGGCGGCCTTCGCCTTCTCCCTGCCCCTGGCGCTGCGCGGACGCCACCCGCTGGTCGCCTGGCGGATCGCCGCCGGGCTGATCCCCCTCACGATCTGGATGCGCGAGCGTCCCTCCGACGACGCGCTGCCCTACACGGCGCCGGCGATCATCTGCTACCTGCTGGTGACCTACGCGGTCGCGGTGCGCTGCGACCGGCGGATCACGGTCGCGGTCTGGGCGCTGACCGCGCTGGCGGCCTGGCTCTTCCATCCCAACTCGGTGGCCATCGCGCTCACCATGGTGACGATCGCCGTCCTGTTCGGCTACAACGTGCGGGTGCGGCGCAACGCCACCGCCCGGCTGCTCGCCGAGGAGCGGCGCACCCAGGAGGCCGAGGGCGCCCAGGCCGTGCTGGAGGAGCGCGCCCGCATCGCCCGCGAGCTGCACGACGTCGTCGCGCACCACATGTCGGTGATCGCCATCCAGGCCGAGGCCGTGCCGCTGCGGGCGGCGGGCGATCCGGCCCAGCTGGAAGCCGGCCTGGCCGAGATCCGCGGCCTGTCCCTGGAGGCGATCGCCCAGCTGCGCCAGGTGCTCGGCGTGCTGCGCGACCAGGAGGGCCGCACCGACACCGCGCCCCAGCCCGGCCTCGACCGCATCGACGAGCTCATCGCCAACGCCCGCGCCACCGGGCTGTCCGTGCTGGTCAAACGGCCCGAATCGGTCGACGGGCTGCCGCCGGCGGTGGGCCTGTCGGCCTACCGGATCATCCAGGAGTCGCTCAGCAACGCCATGCGCCACGCCCCCGGCGCCACCGTCATGCTCGACATCGGCCGCGACGACAGCGGGCTGCGGCTGCACGTCACCAACGGGCCCGGCTCCTCCCCCGCCGGCGAGCCCGGCGCCGGGCAGGGCCTCGTCGGCATGCGCGAACGGGCCGCGTTGCTCGGCGGCACGCTCGACGCCGGCCCGGTGCCCGTGGGAGGTTTCCAGGTGACCGCGACACTGCCGATCGACGAACGGGGGGCCGGGTGATCCGGGTGCTGATCGCCGACGACCAGGGCATGGTGCGCACGGGGTTCACCGTGTTCCTGAGCGCGCAACCGGACATCCAGGTCGTGGGCGAGGCCGCCGACGGCCGGGAGGCGATCGAGCGCGCCGCCGAGCTGGCCCCCGACGTGGTGCTCATGGACGTGCGCATGCCCGTCATGGACGGCCTGGAGGCCACCCGCCGCCTGCTGGCCTCCGGCGCGCGGTCCAAGGTGCTCATCCTGACGACGTTCGACCTCGACGACTACGTCTACGAGGCGCTGCGGGCCGGGGCCAGCGGATTCCTCCTCAAGGACGCCTCCGCCGCCCAGCTCGCCGAAGCCGTGCGCGTCGTCGCCGCCGGTGACGCCCTCATCGCCCCGGCGATCACCAGGCGGCTCATCCACGAGTTCGCCAAACTGCCCCGCCCCCGCGCCTCCTCCCCCGCCGACAGCCGCCTCGGCGAGCTCACCGACCGCGAGACCGAAGTCCTCACGCTCATCGCCCAGGCACTGTCCAACCAGGAGATCGCCGACAAGCTCGTGCTGGCGGAGCAGACGGTCAAGACCCACGTGGGGCGCGTCCTGATGAAGCTCGGCCTCCGCGACCGCGCCCAGGCCATCGTCTACGCCTACGAAACCGGCCTCGTACGCCCCAGGCGAGTAGCCGCACACCGCACGGCATCGCCACACCTGGGGCGCCTGGCCCGCCGGAGGGCCGATGTACGGCGCAGCCTGCCCACCCTGCCGACACGCCCGGGTGCGCTCTGCAGGGCCGCCGAAACGCCGGGGGCCCCTCCGGCCCGCCGATGCGCCCGCGCAGCCGTGCCCACCCCACCACCGTAGGGAGTGGCGGGCGACCACACGAGCGCCCGGCCCCAGCACAAACGGCCCTGGCCAGGGCCGGGGCCCGAGGCCTGGGGGCCGGGGTCGCGAGCCAGGAGGCGGGGTCCGGGTGCCCGGCGGGCAGGAGCCAATGGGTCCGGGTCCCGGTCCGGGGCCGGGGCCGAGTGCCAGGGGGCCGGGCACCTCGGTGTCCGGGGCGGCCGGGTCCAGAGGCCCGGGGCCCGGGGCCCGGAGCCCCGGAGGCCCGGAGGCCTGGGGCCGGGGCCTGGGGCCTTGGGCCTGGGTCGCAAGCCAGGAGGCGGGGCCCGGGTGCCAGGGGGCGGGCACCTCGAGGTCCGGGGCCGAGTCCAGACGGTCGGGGGCCGGGTCAGAGGGCCGAGGGGCGGGGGTCGCAGGGCCGAGGCCGGGGGCCTCGGGGCGGCGCCAGGGGCCTGGGGGGCTGGGGGCTGGGGCGGGTCGGAGTTCGAGGTCGGGGCTGGTGTAGGTGGGGGGTCGGGGTGGTGGGGTATTGGGTGGGGGTCGGAGGTGGTGACGGTGGGTACGTAAGGTTGGTGACATGGTGTCGTCATCCACTTGACCGCCACACCCAGGGTTTGTGACACTGTGTCATGAAAGAGCCGTGCACATGTTGGGGTGAGCCGTGACCTCGTTCTCCGAGACCCTGAGAGCCGCCACCTGGGGCGACCACGAGTCGGCCGAGGGGGAGAGCTATCTCAAGGAGCTGATGGGCGGCCGCCTGAGCGAGCCCGAGTACGGCGAGATGGTCGCCCAGCACTACTTCGCCTACGTCGCCCTCGACTCGGTGTCACGCGGGCTGAGCGGGCACCCGGTGGCGGGCCGGTTCGTCTTCCCGGAGCTCTACCGGGAGGCGGCGCTGGAGCGGGACCTGGCGACGGTGTACGGGCCGGGCTGGCGGGAGCGGATCGCGCCGTCGAAGGCGACGCGCACGCTGGTCGCGCGGATCGAGCAGGTGGCCGACTGGCCGGGCGGCTACATCGCCCACCACTACACCCGCTATCTCGGCGACCTGTCCGGCGGGCAGTTCATCCGGATGGAGCTGGAGAAGATCTACGGCTACCGCAGGGGCGGCGGGGGCGCCGACTTCTACGTGTTCGACGAGGTGGGCAGCCTGCCCCGGTTCAAGGACGAGTATCGGGCGCGGCTGGACGCGCTGGAGCTCGACGAGCGGGAGCGGCAGCGGATCATCCGCGAGGTGCGGCTGGCGTACCAGCTCAACACCGAGGTCCTGGCCGAACTCATGCACGCGCTACGGGCCGCCGCCTGAGCGAAAGCCTACGATGGCCCTATGCCCCGCATCTCCGCCGCCACCATCGGCGAGCACCGTGCCCAGACGCGCGACCGGATCCTGCAGGCCGTCTCGCGCCTGTCGAGGGTGCAGGGCATCGACGCCATCTCGATGACGGACGTGGCGGGCGAGGCCGGCATCACCCGCACCGTGCTCTACAACTACTACCCGGACAAGGCGGCGCTGCTGCTGGCGTTCGCCGAGCGGGTGACGAGTTACTTCATCGACAGCTACGAGCGCGGCCTGCCGGAGGACGCCTCGCCGGCCGACCGGCTGCGGGCGTTCGTGCGGCTGCAGCTCGAAGGGCTGCTGGCGCACCCGCATCCGGGGGCGGCCGATCTGGGCGCGGCGCTGGGGCCGGACGCCTACCAGCGGCTGGCCGAGCACGTGGCGCCGATGCAGCGGGTGCTGCTGGACATCCTCGACGGCGGCGTCGCCTCGGGTGACTTCCAGGTGGCCGACCGGGCGGCGACGAGCCGCATGATCCTCGCGGTGGTCGGCGCCGAGCGGGTTCCGCTGATCAGCGGCACGGTCACGGTGGACCAGGCGGCCGAGGTGGTCTCCGGGTTCGTGCTGCGTGCGCTGGCGGCGCGGCGATGAGCCATCTGGCGATCAGGTCGGCGCAGGGCCGCTGGGTGCTCGCCGCCACGGTGCTCGGCTCGGGCCTGGCGATGCTCGACAGCACGGTGGTCAACGTGGCGCTGCCGTATCTGGGCGCGGAGCTGCGCACGGGCATGGCGGGGCTGCAGTGGACGGTCAACGCCTACACGCTGACGCTGGCGGGGCTGATTTTGCTGGGCGGCTCGCTGGGCGACCGTTACGGCCGGCGGCGGGTGTTCCTCGTCGGCACGGTCTGGTTCGCGCTGGCGTCGGCGCTGTGCGGGCTGGCGCCGAACATCGAGTTCCTGGTGGCGGCCCGTGCGTTGCAGGGGGTGGGCGGGGCGCTGCTCACGCCGGGCTCGCTGGCGATCATCCAGGCGTCGTTCGACCGCGCCGACCGGCCGCGCGCGATCGGCGTCTGGTCGGGGCTCGGCGGGGTGGCGAGCGCGGTGGGGCCGCTGCTGGGCGGGCTGATGGTGCAGACCGTGGGCTGGCGGTGGGCGTTCCTGATCAATCTGCCGTTCGCGGCGCTGGTGGTGCTGGTGACGGCGCGGCACGTGCCCGAGAGCCGCGACGAGTCCGCCACGGGCCGTTTCGACGTGCTGGGGGCGGCGCTGGCCGCGCTCGCGCTGGCGGGGATCACGTACGGGCTGATCGAGCTGGGCGCGCCGGCGGTGCTGGGCGCGGGCGTGGCGCTGGGCGTGGCGTTCGTGTGGCTGGAGCGGCGCCGGTCGCCTGACGCGCTGGTGCCGGTGGGGCTGTTCCGCAGCCGGGTGTTCAGCGCGGTGAACGTCGTGACGCTGATCATGTACGGCGCGATGGGCGTGGTGTTCTTCCTGCTGGCGGTGCAGCTCATCGTGGTGTCGGGGTTCACGCCGGTGGCGGCGGCCTCGGCGCTGCTGCCGGTCACGGCGCTGATGCTGGTGCTGTCGCCGCGGGCGGGCGACCTGGCCAAGCGCGTCGGGCCGCGGCTGCCGATGACGTGCGGCATCGCGCTGGCGGGCGTGGGGTTCGTGTGGATGAGCACGATCGGTCCCGGGGCCTCGTACGTGCTCCAGGTGCTGCCGGCGGTCACCGTGTTCGGGCTCGGCCTGTCGGCGGCGGTGGCGCCGCTGACGGCGACCGTGCTGGCCACGGTCGACGACCGCTACGCGGGCACGGCGAGCGGGATCAACAACGCGGTGGCGCGCACCGGCGGGCTGCTCGCGGTGGCGGCGGTGCCGCCGCTGGTGGGCCTGGTCGGCGACGCGTTCCAGAACGCGCCGGTGTTCGACGCCGGGTTCCGGCAGGCGATGCTGATCAGCGCGGGGATGATGGCGGTGGCCGCGCTGATCACCGCGGTCTCGATCCGGGAGAACGTGCTCAGAACGTGAACGCCTGCCTGCGGACGCTGTTGTCGAAGTTGGACACCAGCAGCTCGGGCTCGCCGACGGAGCGGATCTCCGGCAGCCGGGTCAGCAGCTCGCGGAACATCGTGCGCATCTCCTGGCGGGCCAGGTTGGCGCCGAGGCAGAAGTGCGGGCCGGGGCCGCCGAAGCCGACGTGCGGCTTGGTGTCGCGGGTGATGTCGAACCGGTCGGCATCCGGGAAGACCGACTCGTCCCGGTTGGCGGAGCCGTAGAAGAGCACGACCTTGTCGCCCTTCTTCAGCTCCAGGTCGCGCAGCGCGCAGTCCTCGGTGACGGTGCGGCGGAACTGCATGATCGGTGAGACGTAGCGGACCATCTCCTCGACGGCGCCGGCGATGTGCGCGTCGAAGTCGCTCATCAGCAGCTCGCGCTGGGCCGGGTTGTCGGTGAGGAGCTTGATGCCGTGGGCCATGGTGTTGCGTGCGGTCTCGTTGCCGGCCACGAGCAGCAGCGCGAAGAACGAGCCGAGCTCGCGGTCGGTGAGCTTCTCGCCGTCGGGGTTGGCGGTGACGAGCAGGGAGATCAGGTCGCCCTTGGGGTCGGCGGCGCGCTCGTGCCCGAGCTTGATCACCATGCGCTGGAGGGCGAGCAGGGCCAGCATGTTCTGCCCGGCGAGCTGGACGCTGCGGGCCAGGCTGGGCCGGACGCCGGTGTAGGCGGTGGAGACGTCGACGTGCTGGTGGACCTTGGCCCGCAGCTCGGCGGGGATGTCGAGCATGTCGCAGATGACGTGGATGGGGAGCCGGGCGGCGATCTGGGAGACGAAGTCGCGCGGCCCCTCCTTGACGGCGTCGTCGACGATGCGGGCGCACGCGGCCTCGATGCCGGACTGCAGCCCGGCGAGCATGCGCGGGCTGAACGACCGGGTGACGATGCGGCGCAGCCGGGCGTGCCGGGGGTCGTCCATGTTGACCATGGACTCGCCGAACACCTGCTTGACCCAGCCGGGCGGCTCGGGGTTGGTCACGGCCGGCTCGCTGGAGAACAGCTTGGCGTTGCGGCTGGCCTCGACCACGTCGGCGTGGCGGACCAGGGCGTAGAAACCCTTGCCGGACCGCAGGAACGGCACCTTCTTCTCCGGGAAGAACACCGGCCGGTCCAGATCGCGGAGCCGGGCGAACGCCTCGTGTCGTTCTTTGAGTGGCTTGCGCCAGAAGTCGAGATCGGCGAGGTCGATGTCCACATGCCTATCCTGGCACGTTCCCGTGGAGTTAAGACCGGGTTCGGCTGGTGCGGACATTCCTAGAGGTATGAACGCTCTGCTGGCCGCCTGCCTGCTCCTCCCCCTCGCCGCCGGTACGGCCCCCGCCCAGGTGGCGCGGTGTTCCGGGACGCCGTCGGACTTCGACGCCGACGGCCGCCCGGACGTGGCGGTGGCGGCCCCGTACGACGACCGCAGGGCCGGATCCGTGACGATCCTGTACGGGTCGGGCGAGCGGGTGAAGCTCGTCCAGGACGGCGCGGAGCCGGGTGACGCGTTCGGGTCGGCGCTGGCGACGGGCGACTTCGACGGCGACGGGTGCGCGGACCTGGCGGTGGGGGTGTCGGAGGAGTTCGCGGGCGAGCGGGTGCCCGGCGCCGACGGCAACGGCGTCGTGCAGCTCTATCACGGCTCCCCCGGCGGGCTGCGGCCCGGCGAGGAGCTGGCCCCGGCCCGGCCGTCGAGCGACCGGTTCGGGGCGTCGCTGGCCGCCGGGGATTTGGACGGGGACGGGCGCGACGAGCTGGCGGTGGGCGCTCCTGGCCTGCGTGGCGGGGGCGGCGTCACCGTCTACTGGATGAAGGGCCGCAAGCCGTACCTGATCAGTCAGCGGACGGGGTGGGTGCGGCAGGCGGCGCGCGCGACCGACCAGTGGGGCGAGTCGCTGGCGACGGGCGACTTCGACGGCGACGGCCGCGACGAGCTGGTGGCCGGCGCGCCGTCCGACAGCGTGACCCGGGACGGGCAGGGGTCGGTGACGGTGCTGGACGTGCGGCGGCAGCGGGCGCTGCGGATCACGCAGAGCTCGCCGGGGATCAAGGGGAGCGCGGAGAAGTGGGACGGGTTCGGGGCGGCGCTGGCGACCGGCGACTTCGACGCCGACGGCCGCGCCGACCTGGCGGTGGGCGTGCCGGGCGAGGGGCTGACGGCGAACCAGCGGGCGATGGACTACGGCGACGGCGCGCTGCATGTGCTGTACGGGACGCGCGCCGGGCTGCGGGGCGCCCGGTCGGAGATGTGGACGCAGACGCTGCTCAAGGGCACGCCGCGCTACTTCGACCGGTTCGGCGCGTCGCTGGCGGCCGGGGACTTCGACGGTGACGGCGACGACGAGCTGGCCGTCGGCGTGCCGGGCGAGAACGCGGTGCAGGTGCTGGCCGGGGGGCCGCGCGGGGGCCTCGCCCGGCACGGCGACGTGCTGATCAAGGGGAAGGGCTGGTCGGTGTCGGCGCTGCCGGCCACCGGCGGGCTGCGCGCCCTGGCCGATCGCCCGCCGCTGGACGGGCTGGTGGTGGCCGCGCCCGACCGGGGCGTGGTGACGTACGTGCCGGGCGCGCGCGAGCGCGGCCTGCGCCCGGGCCGGGCGCGCGAGCTGGGCTCCGGCGAGGGCCTGTACGGTTACGCGATCGGCTGAGGCCCGGGCTGCCGGTCCGGCCGGTGGGGCAGCGTGACCGTGAAGACGGCGCCCTTGCCCGGCTCCCCCGCCGCCGCGATCGTGCCGCCGTGCGCCTCCACGAGCGTGGCCGCGATCGCCAGGCCCAGCCCGGAGCCGCCGCTGCTGCGCGCCGGGTCGGCGCGGTAGAAGCGCTCGAACACCCGCTCGGCCACCTCCGGCGCGAACCCGGGCCCCTCGTCGGCGACCTCCAGCACCGCCAGGCCGTCGCGGACGCCCACCCCGATCCGGAACGGCGTCCCGTCCGGGGTGTGCGCGAGCACGTTCCCCACGAGGTTGCCGGCCACCTGGCCGAGCCGTGACTCGTCGCCGGTGACGAGCACCGGGCCGTCGCCGTCGTCCAGCCGGACCAGCTCGACGTCGCGGTCCGGCGTCAGCGTCCGCGCGTCGATCACCGCCGTGGCGGCCAGACTGAGCAGGTCGACCGGCCGCCGGGCGAGCGCGCGCCGCTGGTCGAGCCGGGCCAGCAGCAGCATGTCCTCCAGCAGCAGCCCCATCCGGGCGGCCTGCCCCTCGATCCGCTCCAGCAGCCGCACCGCCTCCCCCAGGTCCTTGTCCTCGCCCAGGCGGTACAGCTCGGCGAACCCCCTGATGGAGGTGAGCGGCGTGCGCAGCTCGTGCGAGGCGTCGGCCATGAAGCGGCGCATCAGCTCCTCCGAGCGGCGCGCGGCGGTGGCCGACTCGCGGGCCGACTCGGCGGCGGCCTCGCGCTCGCGGGCGGCGCGCTCGATCTGGCCGAGCATGCCGTTGAGCGCCCGGCCGAGCTTGCCGACCTCGGTGGTGCCGGCCCACTGCGGCACCCGGCGCGACAGGTCGCCGCCCGCGATGTCGCCGGCCGTACGCTCGATCTCGCCGAGCGGGCGCAGGCTGCGGCGCACCAGCCAGTGGCAGGCGAACCCGAGCACCAGCAGCGTCCCGCCGCCGCCCGCCGCGACGATGACGCCGAGCTGCGAGACGGTGGCGTCCACGTCGCCCAGGCTGATCGCGATCACCCGGCTGCCGCCGTCGCGCCGGGGCACGGCCACCACCCGCCAGCCGGGGCCGTCCGCGCCGCGCGACGGGACGGTGAACGGGCGGCCCGCCCGGCGGGCGACCTCGGCCGTGGTGAGCGGCGGCAGGTCGGGCAGGTGGCTCTCGGTCGACTCGGCCAGCGTGCGCGTGACCGTGCCGCCGGGGTCGACGAGCACCTGGTGGAACAGGCCGTAGAAGCGCTGCGGCCGGGCCTGCGGCTGCGGGTCGGGCGCGGGCGGCAGCGCCCGCCACGCGCCTCCGGCCGCGCGCAGCTGGTGGTCCACCCGCTCGACCAGGTAGCCGCGCAGCAGCCGCACCGCGAACAGTCCTGTCGCCGTGACGGCCACCGTGACCAGGAGCAGCGTGACGGAGACGAGCCGCAGCCACAGCGGGGCGCGGGCCAGGTGCCGCCTCATCCCCGCGGCGGGCGCGCGACGCCGGTCCTGGGGGTGGGGGTGACCGTGGCTGGGGGACCGTCCATGTCACCCAGGTATACCGTCCATTTCTCCCGCTTTCCCACGGTTCGGGGCGTTGACAGCGGACGTTCAGGCGCCGGGGTCCGCCGGGATCGTGACCTGGTGAGAGGTACGGGCGCGGGCCCCCCGGCGCGAGACCCGGTCGAGCGTGCGGAAGTCGGCGTCGAGGCCGTCGCGGGTGAGGCGGGCCATGATGTAGCCGCGCCGCTGGTCGATGTAGGCGATGTGCGGGTTCTCGGCCAGCGACTCGGCGATCCACGCGGAGTCGCGGTAGCCGTCTCCGTCGCTGGCGATCGAGGTCGTGACGAGCTCGCGGGCGACGACGGGCGAGTCGGGGTCGTCGAAGTCGGCCTTGAGGTCGGCCAGGTGGTGCATGTGGGCGTCGCCGGTCAGCACGACCGGGTTGGAGGTGCGGGCGAGCGAGGTCAGCAGGCGGGTGCGCTCGGGGGCGTAGCCGTCCCAGGAGTCCAGGTTGACCTCGCGGCCGGGGCCCGTCCGGTAGTCGCGGTGGGTCATGAGGATCTGCTGGCCGAGCAGGTTCCAGCGGGCGGGCGAGCCGCGCAGGCCCTCCTCCAGCCAGCGCCACTGGCCGTCGCCGAGCAGGGTGCGCTCCGGCGACAGCCGCTCGTCGCAGCCGGCCCGTACGCCGTCCTGGCACGCCTGGTCGTCGCGGAACTGCCGGGTGTCGAGCAGGTGGAAGCGGGCCAGGCGCCCCCAGGAGACGCGGCGGTTGACGCGCAGGCGGGCGCCGTCGAGGCTGGCGCGGCGCAGCGGCATGTTCTCGTAGTAGGCGCGGAAGGCGTCGGCGCGGCGGCGGGCGAAGGCCGGGGCGCCGGTGCTGGAGACCGGCCCCGCCCAGTTGTTCTCCACCTCGTGGTCGTCGAAGGCCACCAGCCACGGCGCGGCCGCGTGGGCGGCTTGGAGGTCGCGGTCGCTCTTGTACTGGGCGTGCCGCAGCCGGTAGTCGGCGAGCGTGGCGCACTTGCCCGGCGTGTGCGAGCGGACCCGCCCGGCCAGCGCGGTGTAGCCGCTGGGACCGTACTCGTACAGGTAGTCGCCGAGGAACAGCACCAGGTCGGGCTCCTGCTCGGCCAGGCGGCGGTAGGCGGTGTAGTAGCCGTGCTCGTAGTGGGCGCACGCCGCCACCGCGAACGCGAGCGGCGTCTCCGCGCCCTCGGCGGGCGTGGTCCTGGTGCGGCCCTCGGGCGACAGCCTGCCCTCGCTGCGGAACCGGTAGAAGTACTCGCGCCCCGGTTCCAGGCCGGTCAGCTCGACGTGCACGCTGTGGGCGGCCGACCGGCGGGCCGTGGCGGTGCCGGAGCGGACGATCCGGGTGAACCGCTCGTCGGCGGCCACCTGCCAGTCGACGTCCACGTCCCGCGCGGGCATGCCGCCCAGCCCCGCGCCGCCGAGCGGGTCGAGAGCCAGGCGGGTCCACAGCACGAACCCGTCCGCGCCCGGGTCACCGGACGCGACGCCGAGCGTGAACGGGTCGGCTTTGAGAGTTCTGGAGGGAGATGCGAGGAAGGTCGCGGGCACCGCCGCGAGGAAGGATCTGCGGTCCACGATCCAGGTATGTCCGGCAACGCTGACCCCGCCGTGACAGCGGCGTCACGGGCAGGTGAACAGCGCCGGTCAGTCGGACAGCGATGCGAGCAGGTCGCGGGCCCGCTCCACGCCGTCCTCGTCCTCCAGCTCGGCGAAACGCCGGACGGCCTCCTCGCACAGCTCCGCGGCTCGGGCCGCCTCCTCGTACCAGTCCAGGACCGTCGCCTCGTCGTACGCCAGCTCGGCCAGGTCGCGGGCCGCCTCCGCCGGATCGGCGGCCGACAGCGCCTCCCGGGCCTCCGCGTACGCGCGCAGCGAGGTCGCGAGGTCGCTGGTCGAGTAGTAGACGCACCTCGCGGCCCTCGCCAGCGACCGGCCCGCCGCCAGCGGATCGCCCGCCGCCCGGTGCAGCGCCGCCGCCTCGGCGTAGGCGCGGGCCGCCTCCCGGTCGTCGTCCCGCTCGGCCAGGCGGTCGGCCAGCTCCGTCAGCGACGCCGGGTCGTGCAGCAGCTTCAGCGTCTCCAGCTCCCGCTCGGCCTCCCCCAGCTCGCGCAGCGCCGCGGCCAGCGTCCTGCGGGCCGCGTCCCGCTGCTCGCCGTCCGGGAGCGCCGCCACGGCCTCCTCGGCCGTCTCCGCCGCGTCCAGCGCCCGGCCCGTGAGCAGGTACGCCCGCGCCAGGTCCACCCTGGCCAGCGCCGCCCGCCCCCGGTCCCCCAGCCCCGCGAACCCCGCGACCGCCTCCGCCAGCTCCCCCACGGCCGCCTCCACCCCCGAAGCCGAGCTGCCCTCAGGGGCGGCATCCGGTACGGAGACCACACCGCCGGCCCCCTCCCCCGAAGAGGGGCCACCCGCGCCGCTCTCCGGGGACGGCTCACCCGCCGGAGTGGGTGCCTCCTCCAGGGGTGCGGTTTCCGCTGGGGGTGGGGTGGAGGTGGAGAAGGCGGTGGGGGTGGGGAGGAGGGCGGCGCCGCGGCGCCAGTGGGTGTGCGGGGAGCCCGTGGTGGCGGGGCGGTGGTGGGGGACGAGGGGGAGGTGGCCGACCAGCGGGGTGGCGGCGAGCAGGGCCTCCAGGCGCCGGGTGGAGGTGTCGTTGCCGTTGCGGGCGTCGAAGCGGGCGGCGATCTCGCGGGCCCCGGCCTCCATCGTGGCGCGCAGTTCGGGGACGGGGACGTCGCGGCCGGCGCGGTGGACGGTGAGGTGGCCGTGGCCGGTCTCCTCCAGGCGGCGCAGCAGCAGCGCGGCGCAGCCCATGAAGCGCCGCGCGTCGGAGGGGGACGGCGGCCGCTCCAGCAGCGGGAGTTCGCGTTGCAGGATCTCCAGCCCGCGCGCCTCGTTGCCGGTGAGCGCGCAGAACTCCATGTGGTCGCCGAAGTCGTCCAGGTAGGCGATGTTGCCCTGGACGAGCCTGTAGGCGCGCCGGTGCGCCTGGACGGCCTCGCGGTGGCGGCCGGTGCGCACGTAGGGCAGCATCAGCGTGGTGAGGATGCCCTGGGGCTGCACCTCGCAGGTGGTCTCGCCCTGAAGGATGGGCTGGGCGGCGGCGATGGCGTCCTCGTCGCGGCCGAGGTGGACGAGGGCGGCGGCGGTGGAGTCGGTGTCGCACGCCTCGCAGTCGGACAGGCTGTCGCGGGGCGTGGTGCGCCAGCGGTGGAACCATTCGCGGGTGGCGTCGTCGTCGCCGAGGTGCAGGGCGATGAAGCAGCGCTTGGCGTGCACGGCGTGCAGCAGGTCGCCGGCCTGGCGGTAGCGGCGTTCCATGTCGTCGATGGCGTCGAGGGCGCGGCGCAGCGGGATCTCGGGGAAGCGCCGCATGTCGGCGATGATCCATTTGAAGTGCCAGAGCAGTTCGCGGGTCTCCCAGTGGCCCCAGCGGCCGGGTTCGGCGTCGTGGTCGGCGAGGTTGCGGGAGAAGACGGTGAACGCCTTCACGGGCTCGCCGCCGTACTGGTAGGCCTGGGTGAGGTCGAGCCGGGCGCGCACGATGAGGGCGTGCTCGCGCCGCGCCTCGGCCTCGCGCAGCGCGCGTTCGGCGAGGACGGTCCTGGCTTCTCCGTACGGCATCGCGCCGGCCTCGCTGAGCAGCGCCTGGACGTCCTCAGTCATGGGTGCCTCCCTGGACGGCCCAGTCGAGCAGGCCGAGGAACGAGCGGTTGAGCGTGGCGGTGTCGGCGGGGCGCAGCGGGTGGTGCCCGTGCAGGAGCGCCATGCCGTACAGCGCTTCGACGGCCGTGGCGGCGAGGGTGAGGTCGGGCAGGCCGGTGACGCGGCGGACGAGGGGGTTGCGGTGGTTGAGCACGAGCCTGGGCCGGTCGGCGGCGACGCTGCGTTCGAGGGCGCCGAGGACGTCGGCCCACAGCGCGTCGCCGGTGTCGCGGGCCTCGCGCAGGTCGGCGTGGTGCTGGGCGGCGCGGCTGGTGAGGTAGAGGGCGGGCAGCGAGGCGGGGTCGAAGTCGCGCAGCACGACCTCGCAGCCGAGCGGGCCGAGGGCGCGGGCGGCGGCGGTGAGGAAGGGGCGGGCGCGCAGTTCGGCGTCGGGGTCGGCGGGGCCGAGGTGGGTGGCGAGCTCGGCGGGTTCGAGGCGGTCGAGGGCGGCGCCGGGATCGATGCGGCGCAGGCGGGCGAGGATCTCGCTGTCGTAGACGTAGCCGCCGTTGACGAGGCCGACGCCCTGGGCGCCGGAGACGGCGGCGAGCTGGCGGAACTCGTCGACGCTGGTGGTGTAGCGCCCGCCGGGGTGGCGCAGGCGGAACTGGGCGAGGGTCATCGGCCCGGAGCTGGTCTCGTACTCCAGCCACTGGTCGACCAGGCGCAGCATGTCGTCGTCGTGCAGGGCGAGCGCCTTGACGCCGAGGTGGTGCAGGTCGAGGAAGGCGCGCAGCCCGGCGGGGTCGGTCTCGGCCAGGCGCACCAGCCAGGCGCGCAGGCGGCGGCCGAGCTCCTCGCGGGTGTGGTCGAGCAGGTCGTCCTCGTAGAGGGCTTCGCGGCTGGCGGTGGGGCGCAGTTCGGCGGCGTCGACGACGCAGCGGGCGAAGAACGCCCAGTCGGGCAGCAGCCCGTCGGCCGTCTCGGTGAGCAGCATGCGCTTGAGGTAGACGCGGTGGGTGCCGCGCACGGCAGGGTTGGCGGGGGCGGGCAGGATGTAGGCGACGCCGGTGAGCCCGGCTTCGGGCACGTCGAGGTCGACGACGTCGAGCGGGACGAAGCCGAACAGTTCCTCGCAGTGCGCCTGCAGGGCGCGGCGGCGGGCGTCGGGCGAGGGGTGGGCGGCCCGCCAGGGCGGGGTGCCGAGGGTGGTGCGGCGGCCGTTGACGGTGACGTCGACGGGCAGCAGCGAGCCGTAGAGTTCGGCGAGTTCGGCGACGGTGCGGGGGGCGGCCCATTCGGCGGCGTCGTGGCGGGTGCGCAGGGTGACGGTGGTGCCGGGTTCGGCGCGGTCGGCGGGGGCGAGCTCGACGCGGTAGCGGCCGTCGGAGCGGCCGGCCCACAGCACGGTGGGGCCGCCCTTGGCCGACCGGGTCTCGACGGAGATCTCGTCGGCGACGAGGAAGCCGGACAGCAGGCCGATGCCGAACTGGCCGAGGAACTCGTGCCGGGCGAAGCCGAGCTCATCGCGTTTGGAGGAGCGGCCGATGGTGGCCAGCAGCGCGTGGACCTCGTCCTCGGTCAGGCCGATGCCGGTGTCGCGGACGCTGATGAGCCCGCCGGTCGCCTCGATGGTGACGGTGGCGGGCGCGTCGGGGTCGGCGGCGCGCCGGGCGGTGATCGCGTCGGCCGCGTTCTGCAGGAGTTCGCGCACGTAGACGCGGGGGCTCGAGTACAGGTGGCGGCTGAGGAGATCGACCACGCCGCGCAGGTCCACTTGGAAGGCGTTGTCCACGCGGCACACCATAGATCACATAACCGACATTCCGCCCCGGGTTTAGGCCAGCAGCTCCCGCAGGCCGGCCGCGCCGGTGTAGAGGACTCCGGTCATGCCGGCCGCCTCGGCGCCCGCCACGTTGTCGGGCCGGTCGTCGACGAAGACGGCCTCGGCCGGGTCGGCGCCGAGCGCGCGGGCGACCTCGTCGTAGATTTCCCGGCCGGGTTTGACCAGGCCCATCCTGGCGCTGTAGAAGCGGTGCGGGATGGCGGCGATCCAGGGCAGCCGGTCGATGCCGTCGGCGGTCTCGGCGGGCGCGTTCGACAGCAGCGCCACGCCGCGCCCGGCGGCCAGCAGCTCGCCGAGCAGCGCGACCGCGCCGGCGTCGGGGTGGGACCAGCTCGCCACGTCCATCGCGACGAGCCGCGCCGACTCCTCGCCGGGCACGTCGCGGCCGAGCACCGCCGACCAGTAGGCGGGGGCGGTCAGCACGCCCCGGTCGAAGTCGAGGCGGTGCTTCCAGTAGCCGAGGCGGAAGGCCGCCGGATCGGCTCCGGCGGCGGCCGCCATCGCGTCGACCTCGGCCTCGGGCTGGGCCAGGGACAGGACGTTGCCGTAGTCAAAGATGATCCACTTCATACGAGAAATGGTCGCAGATGCGGATGGATCGCCGGGCAGCCCAGGTATTTCTCGGCCGTGTGGAAGTCGATCCAGTCGAGGTTGACCAGCTCCTCGACGTCGATGCCGGTGAAGCTGCCGGCGAGGTCGGGCGGGATGGCGGCGATGTCGTCCTTGTCGGCGATGTTCACCCAGCGGGCCACGCCCTCGGGGCGGCTGCCCCGGCCGTTGATGGGCGCGGGCAGCAGCCGCTCGAAGACGACGTGGCGCATGCCGAGCGGGCTGCCGAGCGTGATGAGCAGATCGGTCCGCAGGTCGGGGTTGGCCCAGAAGGTCTCGTAGGCGACGACGCTGCCGAGCGAGTGGGCGATCACCACGTCCGGCCGGTTCTTCCGGATCGTCTGGGCCACGACGCGCTGGGTCTCGCGCCGCTTGGCGGCGTCGGTCAGGTAGGTGGCCACCTCGGGCGCGAACAGCTCGGCGAACGCGGCCGAGCGGCCGTCGAGCTTGTCGAGCAGCCAGCCGGTGAACGACTTCAGCGCGCCGGTCAGGTGCTCGCCGAGCCCCAGGTTGCGGGCCCACCCGGCGAGGACCCGCTCCCGGGCCTCGGCCACCGCCGCGGCCTCGCGCGGGCTGCCGGGCGGCCCCTCGTGCAGCAGGTGGGAGAAGTAGGCGACCTCGCTGAAGTAGCGGCGCTCCGGCCCGCCACCGCACGCGGCGTGCAGGTAGCGGTCCCATTTGGCGCGCATCGCCTCGGCCGCGCCCGCCGCGGAATGCCCCGCGTCGACGTAGTAGTTGTACTTGCCGATGCCGTGCACACCGACGATGCCCGCCACAGCCGCTCCCCTCGCCCCGTTGCTCTCGCGCGACTCTGGCATACGCCGTCCGCGCCGGGCCAGTCAACCGGTGACGGGAAATGCGCTTGCCGCCCGCGGGGGGCGGGCGGATACGGTGGTGTTCCGTAGCGAGACGAAACAAGACGGAACGAGGAAGGAGGAAGCGCTCATGCCGGGCCCACTGGTCGTCAACGACGCGGTCGTCATCCCCGACGCCGAGCTCGTCTGGCGCTTCTCGCGTTCCTCGGGCCCGGGCGGCCAGGGCGTCAACACCACCGACAGCCGGGTGGAGCTGACCTTCGACGTGGCCGCGTCCACCGCGTTCTCCGAGCCGCTGCGCGCCCGCGCGCTGGACCGCCTCGGCGCGCCGACGATCACGATCGCCGCCTCCGAGCACCGTTCCCAGCTGCGCAACCGTGAGGCCGCCGAGCAGCGGCTCGCCCAGCGCATCCGGGAGGCCATCGCGCCGCCGCCCAAGCGCCGCCGCCCGACGAAGCCCAGCCGGGGTTCGGTCGAGCGCCGCATCGCGGCCAAGAAGCACCGCTCCGACGTCAAGCGCCTGCGCCGCGACATCTGACGAGCCAGGGTCGATACGGCTAGCCCGGCGTGAGGACCGGCTCCCTGAGCCGCACGGTGAGCTGGACGGCCGGGCAGAGCTGGGCCACCACCTCGCGCACCTGGGCGCGCAGGTCGCGGGCCCACAGCCGCCCGTCGTCGTCGAAGTGCGGGCAGACCGGCGAGATGACCAGCTCGGCGCCCATGACCACGGCCCCGGCGGCCATCAGCTCCTTGTAAAGCTCGGCCTGGGCCCACATCGCGCCGCACGCGCGGGCGCTGGCGCACATGACGGCCACGTGCTTGCCCGCGAGCGCCCCGCTCTCCGACAGCCAGGCCAGCGCGTACTCCAGCTCGGCGGGCAGCAGGCTGTGCTCGGGCGCGGTGATGACGACCGCGTCGGCCTCCTCGACGAGCGCGAGCAGCTCGCGCACGGCGCGCGGGGCGGGCCCGCCGGTGCAGGGGGGCGTCTCCCCCAGCCCCGGCCAGGCCTCGAAGCGGGCGCCGGGCGGCAGCTCGCCGCGCACCGCTTCCAGCAGCCTGTTGATGTACGAACCCGCGTGGAGGCTGGCGGCGATCCCGATGACTTTCACCCACTACTCCCCAGGCGGTCTTGGTGTAGGGCCGGTAGTCGGAAACCTGCCCGATGCCGTGGTTGTCCAAGACCATCCCCAGGTCAAGAGGATGCCCGGGTTGTCGCTTCCGGGATCAGAGGGTGTCGCGCGGCCGCCGGAAGATCAGCACGAGCACGCGGAGCACGAGGATGGCGCAGATCACCAGCAGGTTGTAGCCGATCAGCTCGAACAGTCCCAGGTCGAGCTGGGCGCTGACGACGGGCCCGCCCTCGGTGCCGATCAGCAGCACCGCCATCAGCCCGGCGGTGGCGCCGAGCACGGTGAGCAGCACCTGGTGCAGCAGCCCGGTGACGAAGCGGCGGTCGCGCTCGTCGGCGAGCAGGCGCACGTTGAGCCCGAGGCGGCCGTGCTCGGCGGCGCTGGCGATGCGCTCGACGCGGCGCGGCAGGCGGCGCAGCATGGGCAGCAGGGCGGCGATCTCCTGGGTGGCGGCTTCCTTGAGCGTGCCGCCGTCGAGCTTCTCGGCCAGGTAGCGGCCGGCGAACGCGCGGGCCTCGCCGATGAGGTTGAAGCCGGGCGAGAGCCGTACGAGCGTGCCCTCCAGGGTGGCCAGCGCGCGGAAGACGGCGGCGACCTCGGGCGGGATGGACAGCCCGTACGCGGAGACGATCTTGAACAGGTCGGTGAACATCTGGGCGCTGTCGAGGCCGGGCGCCAGGTGCTTGGCCATGAACTGGCCGAGCGCCCGCTCCAGGGCGGCCTCGTCGATGTCCTCGGGACGCGGGACGACCTCCAGCAGGGCGTCGGTGACGCCGAGCGGGTCCTGGCGGTTGAGGGCGAGCAGGAAGCGCTGCAGCGCCGAGCGGATGGAGCCGTCGAGGCGGCCGACGCTGCCGAAGTCGAGCAGGCCGAGCGTGCCGTCGTCGAGCAGCATGAGGTTGCCGGGGTGCGGGTCGGCGTGGAAGACGCCCTCGACGAGGATCTGGCGGAGCAGGCAGTCGAGCAGGTCGCGGGCGAGGGCGGGGGCCTGTTCGGGGGTGGCGGTGGTGACCGGCCTGCCGTGGAGGCGCTGCATGACCAGGACGCGTTCGGTGCACATGGCGGCGACGGGGGCCGGGTAGGTGACGCCGCCGCCGTTGGAGGCGGCGACGGCCGCCATGTTGGCCGCCTCGACGCGGAAGTCGAGCTCCTCGCGGATGGCGGCGGCGAACCCCTCGGCCAGGTCGCGCATGCCGAGCGAGCGGCCCCAGCGGGTGCGTGACTCCAGGGTGGCGGCCAGCCGCCGGACGATGTCGAGGTCGCGGGCCACGGTCCGGCCGATGCCGGGCCGCTGCACCTTGACCACGACGCTCTCGCCGCTGTGCAGGCGGGCGGTGTGGGCCTGGCCGATGGAGGCGGCGGCGAGCGGGGTGCGGTCGAAGGCGGCGAACACGGTGTCGACCGGCCCGCCGAGCTCGGCGGCCAGCACCGGCTCGATCTGCTCCCAGGGGGCGGGCGCGACCTGGTCCTGAAGGCGGCCGAGCTCGTCGGTGAACTCGGCCGGCAGCAGGTCGCGCCGGGTGGACAGCACCTGCCCGAGCTTGACGAACGTGACGCCGCCGTCCTCCAGGGCGGCGCGCAGCGAGCGCGCCAGCCGGACCTTGCCGGTGCGGTCGTCGAGGCGGTCGCCCCGGCCGCGCAGGTAGGGGCCGAGGCCGTGGCGCACGGCGATCCTGGTGATCTGCGAGTAGCGGCGGCCCCGGGAGATCCGGCCGCGCAGCGACCGGAAGAACTCCAGCGGCCCGGGGATGGACCCGGGCGGGATCAGCGCCTCGGCCAGCACCAGGATGACCATCGGGATGAGCACGACGCACATCACGACGAGGAACAGCACCCACAGGGCGCCGATCCCCGGGTCCTCGGCCGCCGTCGGGCCGCCGCCGGGCGGCCGCTCGCCGAACGACGAGAGGATCGGCGACAGCAGCGGCTGGGCGAGCGTGAAGGCCGCCAGGCCGGCCAGGAAGGTGCGGATCGCGCCGAACCTGACGTCCAGCAGCCGCTGCGCCACCACCGCCAGCGCGATGATCATCAGCAGCGCGAAGAACGAGAAGAACAGGCTCAGGGGGAGATCCATAGGGACAGATCCTCCCATGCCGGGTCAGCCCCGGGCGCGGGCCTTGCGCTCCTCGCGGCGGGCGACGAACCGGGCGGCCGTGGTCTCGGCCTTGGCCAGGAACGCGGCCAGCTCCTCGCGGGCCTGCTCGCCCTCGGGGCCGAGCCCGCCCTTGTCGAACACGCTCCACTGGCGCAGCACCGGCATGAGCACGTCGTCGAGGTGCAGGCGCAGGTCGTAGATGCCCTCGTGGGCGATCGTCATGGCCATCCGGGTGAAGCCGGCGATGTTGGAGCCGGGCATCTGGAAGGTGGTGACGACGTCGGTGACGGCCCGCATGGTCTGGTCCGGGTCCAGCTCGAAGGCGGCCTTGAGCAGGTTGCGGTAGAAGAGCATGTGCAGGTTCTCGTCGGCGGCGATGCGGGCCAGCAGCCGCTCGCAGCCCTCCTCGCCGGAGGCCCTGCCGGTGTTGCGGTGCGCGATGCGGGTGGCCAGCTCCTGGAAGGAGACGTAGGCGAGCTGCTGCAGCATCGTGCCGTACTCGGTGACGAAGCCGCTCTGCATGTGCGCCATGCGGGCCCGCTCCAGCGCGACGGGGTCGACCGCGCGGGTGACGGTCAGGTAGTCGCGGATCGCGGTGCCGTGGCGGTCCTCCTCGGCGGTCCAGCGGTGCACCCAGGTGCCCCACGCGCCGTCACGCCCGAACGTGCTGGCGATCTCGTGGTGGTAGCTGGGCAGGTTGTCCTCGGTGAGGAGGTTGACGATGAGCGAAACGCGGGCGGGTTCGGGCAGTTTGGAGTCGCCCTCCTGCCAGGGCTGGCCGCCGTAGGGGCCGTCGAAGTCGCGCCCCTCGCTCCACGGGATGTACTCGTGCGGGAACCACTCCTTGGCCACTTTCTCGTGGCGGTCGAGCTCGCCGGCCACCACCGGCTCCAGCTCGTGCAGCAGCTGCGTCTGGGTCATCGCCATGCAAGGATCCTCTCCCTCAAGGTTACGGCACCGTAGGTTAGATTACCGGAAGGACATACAGGTCAAATAAGGTGGGGCGTATGCGGCCGAGCGTGCGAGGTGTCCTGCTCGACGACGACGAGCGCCTGGTGATCTTCCGGCGTACGGTGCCGGGCCGGGAGGTCTACTGGTCGGTGCCGGGCGGCCACGTGGAGCCCGGAGACGCGACCCTGGAGCACACCCTCCACCGCGAGCTGCTGGAGGAGCTCGGCGCCACCGTCTCCTCCGTCACGCCGCTGACGACGGTCAGCTATCCGTGGCAGGGCGGGGTCAAGACCCAGCACGTGTACGGGTGCCGCCTGCTGTCGATGGACCCGGCGCTGCGGCACGGGCCGGAGTTCGAGGACCCGGCGCGCGGGGTGTACGAGGTGGAGCGGGTGCCGCTGCGGGAGGCGGAGATCACCTCCCGCCACCTCATCCCCGAGGCGGTGGCCGACTATCTGTCGGCGCACATCACGGCGCTGCCCCGGCTCATCGCCGGCCCCCGCTGACGCCCGCTCAGCTCCCGGCGGGCTCGATCAGGTCGACCAGGTCGGCCACGGAGTCGACGATCAGCGACGGCCGGTAGGGGAAGCGGTCGACCTCGTGGCGCTGGGTGACGCCGGTGAGGACGAGGATGGTGAACAGGCCCGCCTCCATGCCGCAGACGATGTCGGTGTCCATCCGGTCGCCGATCATGGCGGTGGTCTCGCTGTGGCCGCCGATCTCGTTGAGCGCGCTGCGCATCATGCGCGGGTTGGGCTTGCCGACGAAGTACGGCTCGACGCCGGTGGCGCGGGTGATCATGGCGGCGACGGCGCCGCACGCGGGCAGCGAGCCCTCGGTGGAGGGGCCGATCGGGTCGGGGTTGGTGGCGATGAAGCGCGCGCCGGCCTCGATGAGGCGGACGGCCCGGGTGATCTGGGTGAAGCTGTAGGTGCGGGTCTCGCCGAGCACCACGTAGTCGGGGTCGAGGTCGGTGAGCACGTAGCCGGCGGCGTGCAGCGCGGTGGTCAGCCCGGCCTCGCCGATCACGTACGCGGAGCCGCCGGGCCGCTGGTCGTCCAGGAACTGGGCGGTGGCCAGCGCCGAGGTGTAGATCGAGTCGGCGGGCACGTCGAGCCCGGCCCCGGCCAGCCGGACCGAAAGGTCGCGCTGGGTGTAGATGGAGTTGTTGGTCAGCACCCGGAAGCGTTTGCCCGACTCGCCGAGCCGCTTGATGAAGTCGTCGGCGCCGGGCACCGGCCGCCCCTCGTGGACCAGGACGCCGTCCATGTCGGACAGCCAGAAGTCGATCCGCTTACGCTCGGTCACGCGGCCATCGTACCGAGCGCGGCTCATCGACTTTCCCCCCGGTACGTGAACAATGTTCTTCATGTCGTTCACTGAATCCGCGCAGGACATGCGGGACGAGCTCGTCCGCCTCCGTCACTCGCTGCACACCACGCCGGAGCTGGGGCTCATGCTGCCGCGCACCCAGGAGAAGGTGCTGGCGGCGCTCGACGGGCTGCCGCTGGAGATCACCCTCGGCACCCGGCTCAGCTCGGTCACGGCGGTGCTGCGGGGCGGGCGGCCGGGCCCGGCCGTCCTGCTGCGCGGCGACATGGACGCGCTGCCGGTCGCCGAGCGCAACGACCTGCCCTACCGCTCGCAGATCGCCGGCCAGATGCACGCGTGCGGCCACGACCTGCACACCGCGATGCTCGCCGGGGCGGCGCACCTGCTGAGCGCCCGCCGGGAGGAGCTCGCCGGGGACGTGATCTTCATGTTCCAGCCGGGCGAGGAGGGGCACGAGGGCGCCAAGCACATGATCGAGGAGGGCGTGCTCGACGCGGCGGGCGAGCGGCCGGTGGCGGCGTACGGGATGCATGTCGTCTCCTCGATGCTGCCGCTGGGGCTGTTCGCGTCGCGGCCGGGGCCGATCATGGCGGCGGCGGACGTGTTCCAGGTGACGGTCAAGGGGCGCGGCGGGCACGGCTCCAGCCCGCACCGGGCGCTGGACCCGATCCAGGCGGGCTGCGAGATGGTGGCGGCGATCCAGTCGATGGTGACGCGCACGTTCGACGTGTTCGACCCGGTGGTGGTGACGGTGGGCAGCTTCCACGGCGGCTCGGCCGACAACGTGATCCCGGACGAGGCGGTCTTCCAGGCGACGGTGCGCACGTTCAGCCCGGGCAACCGGACGCTGGTGAAGCGGCGGCTGGTGGAGGTCGTCGAGGGCGTGGCGGCGGCGCACGCGCTGGGCGTGGAGACCTCCTTCGGCATGGGCTACCCGGTGACGGTGAACGACCCGGTGGAGGCCGGGTTCGCCGGGCGCACGGCCGACGGGCTGTTTGGGCCCGGCCGCTTCTTCGTCCCGCCGCAGCCGGTGATGGGGTCGGAGGACTTCTCGTACGTGCTGGAGGCGGTGCCGGGGGCGTTCGTGTTCCTGGGGGCGTGCCCGCCGGGGCTGGACCCGGCGACGGCGGCCTACAACCACTCGCCGGAGGCGCTGTTCGACGACGCGGTGCTGCCCGACGGGGCGGCGCTGTACGCGTCGCTGGCCCACGAGCGGCTGGCCCTGGCCGCCGCGGACCCGGCCGTCGCGGCCGATGCGGGCCTGGGCGGTTGACCGGCCCGGGCCGATGAGGTCCCGGCCGCTCGCGCTGGTCGAGCGGCCGGTTCCGGTGGCCGGGCCGGGCGAGGTGCTGGTGCGCGTGGAGGCGTGCGGGGTGTGCCGCACCGACCTGCACCTGGCCGAGGGCGACCTGCGGCCGAGGCGGCCGCTGACGACGCCGGGCCACCAGGCGGTCGGCCGGGTGGTGCGGCCGGGAGGCGGCGACGGCGGGCGGGTCGGGGTGGCGTGGCTGCGCTCGACGTGCGGGCGCTGCCGCCAGTGCGCGCGCGGCCTGGAGAACCTGTGCCCGGAGTCCGCCTACACGGGGTGGGACGCCGACGGCGGGTTCGCCGAGTACCTGACCGCTCCGGCCGCGTACGTGTACCCGCTGCCGGAGGACGCGCCCGCCGAGACGCTGGCGCCGCTGCTGTGCGCCGGCATCGTCGGCTACCGGGCGCTGCTGCGCTGCGACCTGCCCGAGGGCGGCAGGCTGGGCGTGTACGGGTTCGGCGCGTCGGCGCATCTGACCGCCCAGGCCGCGATCGCGCGCGGGGCGGCGGTGCACGTGGTGACCCGCTCGCCGGCGGCCCGCGCGCTGGCGCTGGAGCTGGGCGCGGCCTCGGCCGGCGACCGGCCGCCCGAGCCGCTGGACTCGGCCATCCTGTTCGCGCCCAGCGGCGACCTGGTGCCGGTCGCGCTGGAGGCGCTGGACCGGGGCGGCACGCTGGCCGTCGCCGGCATCCACCTGACGGACGTTCCGCCGCTGGACTACGAGCGGCACCTGTTCCAGGAGCGCACGCTGCGCAGCGTCACGGCCAACACCCGCGCGGACGGGCGGGCGTATCTGGCGCTGGCGGCCGAGCGCCCGCCGGTCGTGAAAACCGTCCCGTACGCCTTCGAGGAGGCCGACCGGGCGCTCGCCGATCTGGCAACCGGGCAGGTCAGCGGTGCTGCCGTACTCCGCATAGGCTGATGGCCCCCGGGTGGAGACGAGCGCCATCCGAGCGGGTGATGAAGGAAAGTTACATTAGCCTCACAACATCTGGAGATTATTGACGCGCCCCCGGCGCGATCGTAGGGTCCGGACAACCCCTACAGATCCTCAACAGGTTCGACACCCCCGGAGCGGCAGATGAAGCGACTAGCAGCGGTAGTGGCGTTGCTGGGTCTTGCCACCGCCACAGCGTGCAGCGGCGGCGAAGGCACCACCAACACGTCAGGTTCGTCCGGCGGCGGTGGCGGCCTGTTCACCACGATCGACGTGAACCGGCCCGGCCTGGAGCCGTCGGCCCCGCCCAACCCGTACGCCCCCAAGGGCAACTCGTTCTCCGCCTTCAACTCGATGAAGCTCGGCTGGGTCAAGAACCACCTGACGGACCCGAACGTGGCACTGCCGGGCCTGGCCGCGAGCTGGGAGATCGCCCCGGACAACTCCTCCATCACGCTGAAGCTCCAGCCCAACGCCAAGTGGTCCGACGGCAAGCCGGTCACCGCGCAGGACGTGCAGCTTTCCATCGGCATCGCCTACACCGTCGGCAGCACGGCCTTCGCCGTGACGCCCGGCGCGGCGGGCGCGGCCGGTGAGGTCACCGTGGTCGACGACAAGACGGTGAAGATCACCCAGAACATGGACAACCCCAGTCCGAAGTTCGCGCGCGGCGTGCTCGACACCACGGTCGTGCCCGCGCACGTGTGGAGCAGCGTCCTGCCCGCCGACTTCTGGGACAAGATCAAGACCGCCCGCGGCGAGGGCGCCGACGCCGAGAAGGCCCGCGAGGAGATCACCGGCCTGGGCGAGAAGGTGCTCGCGTTCGCGCCGCAGAAGGACGTCTCGGCCGGCCCGTTCGTGCTGGAGCGGGTCAACCCCGGCGAGGCGCTGCTGGTCAAGAACAAGAACTTCTTCAACGCCGCCAACGTCGCGCCCGACCAGGTGAAGTTCCTCAACTACACCGGCAACGAGCAGATCTGGAACTACCTGACCGCCGGCAAGCTCGACCACTCCGGCTTCGTCGCCGCCCCCACCGACGTGATGAACCGCATCAAGGCGGCGCCGGGCAGCGAGGTCATCAAGGGCTACTCGCCGGTCGCCGTCGGCCTGGCGTTCAACCAGAGCAAGAAGCCGTACGACAACGTGCACGTGCGCCGCGGCCTGGCCCACCTGATCAACCGCGAGGAGGTCACGAAGGTCGCCTCGCCCGAGGGCGGCACCGCGGCCACCACGACCAGCGGCATCCACCAGAAGGCCGCCCAGGCCTGGATCCCCGAGACCGTCCCGCAGCTCGAGCCCTACGCTCCCGACGTGGCCAAGGCCGAGGAGGAGTTCAAGAAGGCCGGCCTGCAGAAGAAGGACGGCAAGTGGGCGCTGGCCGACGGCACGCCGTGGAAGGTCTCCATGCACGCGCCGTCCGGCTTCTCCGACTGGCTGTCGGCGCAGGAGAACATCAAGAGCCAGCTCATCAAGGGCGGCGTCGACGCCGAGGTCGTCACGACCACCGACTACCCGCTCTACCTGGAGGAGCTGGCCGCCGGCAAGTACGACGCGGGCTTCTGGCTGATGGCGCTCGGCCCCGCGCCGTACGACATCTTCCAGCGCCTCTACGGCACCTCCAACGGCTGGACGAACGTCCAGGGCAAGGTGTCGCACTCCGCGCCCGGCAAGAACGGCAACTGGATGGGCGGCCCCGAGGAGATCGAGGTCGACGGCGAGAAGATCAACCCCGGTGAGCTGACCGGCGAGCTCAACTCGGCCACCGCCGAGGAGGCCAAGCCGATCATGGCCAAGCTGGCCAAGGCCGCCAACCAGGACCTGCCCGTCATCCAGCTCTGGGACTACGTCAACACCCAGTTCGTCAACAACAGCCGCTTCACCGGCTGGCCGCACGATGACGAGATCCTCCGCCTGGGCACCGGTGTGCTCGCCTCCGGTGTGTGGATCCAGGCTGGCATGATCAAGTCGAAGAAGTAATCCATGACGGTCATCGCACGCCGACTCGCGGGCCACCTGGCCCGCGGGTTCGTCATGATCCTCGTCGTCGCCACGATCAGCTTCTTCATCATCAACAACATCCCCGGCGACCCCCTGGCGGCCCGCTTCGAGAAGCTCGTCGAGCAGGGCATGTCGCCGGAGGCGGCGGCGCAGGCGGTCAAGGTGCTGTACGGGTTCCAGCCCGACGGCACGATGTGGCAGCAGTACGTCGACTACATGAGCGGGCTGCTCCGCCTCGACCTCGGCGAGTCCGTCACCAGGCCGGGCACCCCGGTGCTGGACGTCCTCGGCGAGAAGGCCAAGTGGACCGTTCTACCGGTGCTGGCCGGGACGCTGCTGAGCTTCCTCGTCGGCATCATCCTCGGCGTCTACGCGGCCATCAAGCGCACCGGCAAGCTCGGTGACGCGCTGGCCATCTCCGGCTCGCTGCTGCACGGCATCCCGCAGTACGTGCTCGCCATGCTGCTCGTGGTCATCTTCTCCACGCTGATCCCGCTGTTCCCCGCCGACGGGCCCGTGGACATCCTGTTCGAGCCGGGCTTCAACGCCGGCTACATCGGCTCGCTCGTCGAGCACGCGGTGCTGCCGGTCGTCACCTACGCGCTGTCGGCCTACGGCGGCTGGATCCTGGCGATGAAGTCCAGCGTGGTCACCGTGCTCGGCGACGACTTCATCCTGGCCAGCGAGCTGCGCGGGATGAAGCGCTCGATCGTCTTCCGCTACATCGCGCGCAACGCGATCCTGCCGCTGTTCACGATCCTGGCGCTCTCGCTCGGCCTGCTCATGGGCGGCGCGGTCTTCATCGAGAAGATCTTCAACTATCCGGGGCTCGGGCTGCTGCTCATCGACAGCGTCAACGAGCGCGACTACGCCACGATGGGCGGCGCGTTCCTGCTGATCACGGTCGCGGTCATCGTCGCCAACATCGTGGCCGACCTGTTCTACACGGTCATCGACCCGCGGGTGCGCGGCGGAGAGGAGGCGGCATGAGCGCGACGCTCATCCCGGAGTCGGCGTCGGCCGCCGGGACCATGCGCCGCAACTTCTGGCGTGGCGTGTGGCGGGTCATGAAGCGCAAGCCGAGCCGGATGGCCGGGGTGGTCATCGTCGTCGGCTTCGCCTTCATGGGCGTGTTCGGGCCGATGTTCTACCCCGACCACCTGCCGGGCGACATCAACCAGATCACCAAGCCGCCGAGCTGGGAGCACTGGTTCGGCACCGACCCGCAGGGCCGCGACGTGCTCGCGCTGGTCATCACCGGCTCGCGGTACGTGCTGCTGTGCGCGGCGGTGACCGCGGTCATCACGGTCGTCGCCGGCACCGCGATCGGGCTGTTCTCCGGCTTCAAGCGGGGCCGCTGGGACACCGTGCTCATGCGGATCACCGACATGAAGCTCACCATCCCCGGCCTGCCGCTGCTGCTGGTGCTGGCGACCGTGTGGAAGTTCGGCAGCCCGATGCAGATGGGCCTGGTGCTCGGCCTGCTCGGCTGGGGCGGCGTGGCCCGGGCGGTGCGCGCGCAGACGCTGTCGCTGCGCGAGCGCGGCTTCATCGAGGCGGCGCGCGGACTGGGCCTGTCCACGACGCACATCGTGAGCAAGGAGCTGCTGCCCAGCATGGCCCCGTACATCGCGATGAACATGCTCATCTCGGTGACCGGAGCCGTCTACGCCCAGGTGGGCCTGTTCTTCCTCGGCGTCCTGCCGTACGAGTCGGACAACTGGGGCGTGATGCTCAACCTGGCCGTGTTCCAGGCGGGCGCCATGATCCAGCCGAACGCGCTCGGCTACCTGCTGGCGCCGCTGCTGGCGATCCTGCTGCTCACTCTCGGCATCGTGCTCGTGGTCGACGCCATGGACGAGATCTTCAACCCCCGGCTGCGTGAGGAGTAGCAGTGGCGGAACAAGCGCCGGGAGTGCGCATCGGCGGCCTCACGGTCGTCTACAAGACGCCGGCGGGCGAGCTGCCCGCCGTGCGGGACGTCAGCCTGACCCTGGAGCCCGGCTCGATCACCGGCATCGTCGGCGAGTCCGGGTCGGGCAAGTCGACGCTGGCCCTGTCCCTGCTGAACGCGGTGCAGCCGCCCGGCCGGATCTCCGCCGGCTCGGTGGAGATCGACGGGCTCGGCGACGTGGCCGCCCTCAAGGGCGAGGAGCTGCGCAAGGCCAGGGGCCGCCACATCGGCTACGTCTTCCAGGCGGCGCAGAACTCCCTCAACCCGCTCAAGACGGTCGGCAAGCAGTTGCTCGACCTGGGCCGCTCGCACGGCGTGGAGGACCTGCGCGGCCTGGTGCGCGACGCCAAGGAGCTGCTGGGCCGGATGGGCCTGGACGGCGCCCGGGTGCTCGACTCGCACCAGCACGAGCTGTCGGGCGGCATGCGCCAGCGCGTCGGCATCATGCTGGCGCTGGTGCTCAACGCCCACCTGGTGGTGCTGGACGAGCCGACGACCGCGCTCGACATGATCACGCAGGCCAACATCCTCAAGATCGTCCGTGAGGTGCACGCCGAGCGCGGCCTGACCACGCTGGTGATCACGCACGACATCGGCGTGGTGGCCGAGGTCGCCGACCGGCTCGCCGTCATGTACGGCGGGCGGCTGGTCGAGCAGGGCCCCACCCGCGAGGTGCTGGGCAGGCCGAGCCACCCCTACACCAAGGGCCTGATCAACGCCATCCCCCGGCTGGTCGGCGACATCGACGAGGCGCGGGCGCTGCCCGGCCGCCCGCCGACGCTGGCCACCGTGCCCAAGCAGGGCTGCGTGTTCCGGGAGCGGTGCGCGCTGCGGATGGACGTCTGTGACACCGTCGACCCCGAGGCCGTCGCGCACGGCCCGAGGATCGTCGCCTGCCATGCGGTGACCGTGAAGGAGCACGCGTGATTACCGGGACCGGCATCGTCAAGACCTTCAAGCAGCGCGGCAACGTGCTCGCCGGGCGGGAGGTGCGGGCGCTGCGCGGCGTCGACTTCGCCATCCCCAAGGGAGGCGCCGCCTCGTTCATCGGCGAGTCCGGCTGCGGCAAGACCACGCTGGGCCGGATCATCGCCGGGCTGGAGTCCTACGACGAGGGCGAGGTGGTCATCGACGGCACGGCGATGTCCGGCCTGAAGCCCAAGCAGCGCCAGCCGCACTTCCGCAAGATCCAGATGATCCACCAGGACCCGTACTCGGCGCTGAACCCCACCCGCACCGTCCACCAGACGCTGTTCGCGCCGCTGAGCCTGCGCGCCAAGCAGACCGGC
The DNA here is from genome assembly GCF_053590035.1 of Nonomuraea sp. NPDC003214. Classification (NCBI taxonomy): domain Bacteria; kingdom Bacillati; phylum Actinomycetota; class Actinomycetes; order Streptosporangiales; family Streptosporangiaceae; genus Nonomuraea; species Nonomuraea sp. NPDC003214. Next base: position 130,151 of record NZ_JBSFSX010000007.1, read on the forward strand.
CGGTCGAAGGGGTGGATCGAGGAGCGGGCCGCCGAGGTGCTGTCGCTGGTCGGCCTCGACCCGGGCAGCGTGCTGGCCCGCTACCCGCACCAGCTGTCGGGCGGCATGCGCCAGCGGGTCGTCATCGCCCGCGCGCTGACGGTCGACCCGGAGATGCTCGTCGCCGACGAGGCCGTCTCCATGATCGACGTCTCGCTCCGGCTGGGCATCCTGGCGCTGCTGAAGGACCTGCGCGAGCGGCTCGGGGTGAGCGTCCTGTTCATCACCCACGACGTGGCCACCGCGCGGTACATCGGCGACGACGGCGAGCTGTACGTGATCTACCGGGGCCAGGTCGTCGAGCGCGGCGCCGTGGACACCGTGATCGCCGATCCCGTCCACCCGTACACGCAGTCGCTGCTGTCGGCGATCCCGGTGCTGCACGGCCTGGAGCGGCCGGGCGAGCAGCCGGTCGTCCCGCTGTCGTCGCTGGACGCGACCGGCGACGACACCGGCTGCCTGTTCGCGAGCCGGTGCCCGTTCCGCGGCGAGCGCTGCGGCGAGCGCCCGCTGCTGCAGGTCAGCGAGGGCTTCCCGCAGGAGCACGCCTGCTTCTACCCCGAGCGCCGCAGCGTCATCGCCCGCCCGCTGAGCGAGGTGTGACCGTGCCCTCCTCCCCTGACACGTCCCGGCCGCTGCCGGACGTGCGCGTGGTGGCGGACCCCGGCGACGCGGAGCTCGCCGCGGCCGGGGAGGTGGCGCGCGCGGCCCTGACGCTCGACGCCGGGGAGGCGCCCGCCCTGGTCCGCCGGCTGGCGGCCCCGCCCGCGGGCCGCCGCTGGACCGCGCTGCTGACCGACGGCGGCGTCGCGCTGGCCTCCGTGTCGGGCAGGGACCCGGGCGTCGGCCACATCGACCTGCTGGCCGTGCACCCGGACCGCCAGGGCGAGGGGCGCGGCCGGGCGCTGGCACGCGCGGCGGAGGACTGGCTGCGCGGGCAGGGCGCCCGGCGCGCCGTCTTCGCCGGCAACCCGCCCTGCTACGCCTGGCCCGGCATCGACGTGCGCTACACCGCCGCCGCCTGCCTGGCCGAGAGCCTCGGCTACGAGCAGTCCCGCGTCGCCTGGAACATGACCGCCGACCTGTCGGCCGACCTGTCCACCGGCGACGACGTGCGCCGCCTGGCCGGGCAGGGCGTGAGCGTGCACGCCACGGGCGCCGGCCGCGAGCGGGTCGTGGCCTTCGCCCGCGAGCACTGGAACGAGAACTGGGCCTGGGAGGTGGCCAACGCCGCCGGCGTGCACCACGCCGAGCGTGACGGCCGCGTGCTCGGGTTCGCCGCCTGGGGCGCCCGCCCGGCGTGGTTCGGCCCCATGGGCACCGCGCCGGAGGCGCGCGGCCTGGGCGTGGGCGGGGTGCTGCTGCGCCGCTGCCTGGCCGACCAGCGCGCCGCCGGTCAGCGGACCGCCCAGATCGGCTGGGTCGGTCCGCTGCGGTTCTACTCGCGTGCCGTCGGCGCCCGGGCCGAGAGGGTCTTCTGGCTGTACGGGCGCGAACTGGCGTGAGGTCACCCGTAGAGCAGTGGCCCGCCGGGGGGTGCGGGGTCGGGGCAGAGCTCACGCGGGTCCCGTCCCTCCTCAAGGCACCTGGTCAGCGAGTCGGAGCCCCACAGGTGGTCCATGAACAGCTCGGGCCCCCACCAGACCAGGTCGTCCGGGTAGAGCGTGCGGGCCACGTGCAGCATCGACAGCCCCGTGAGCACCGGCCGGAACGCCTCCCGGTCGTGCACGTGGAGCTGGACGCCGCGCACGGCGGTGCCCGCGTGCTTGTGGAAGGTCGGCGTGAACCAGGTGTCCCTGAACCGCACGCCGGGCAGGTCCAGCGCCGCCAGCGCGGGCTGGAAGCGCTCGTCCACGTACGGCGCGCCGACCAGCTCGAAGGGCCGGGTGGTGCCGCGCCCCTCGGAGAACCCGGTGCCCTCGAACAGCCCGGTGCCGGGGTAGACGAGGGCGGTGTCGGGGGTGGGCATGTTGACCGACGGCATCACCCAGGGCAGGCCCGTGTCGGCGTGGGACATCTCCCGCCGCCAGCCCTCCATCGTGACGACCCGCAGGTCCAGGTCAAAGCCGAACAGCGTGGCCAGCTCCCCGGCGGTCCTGCCGTGCCGCACCGGCAGCGGGAAGCGGCCGACGAAGCTGGCGAAGGCCGGGTCGAGCAGCGGGCCCTCGGTGACGGTGCCGCCGAGCGGGTTCGGCCGGTCGAGGACGACGAACCGCAGGCCCAGCCGGCTGGCCGAGGCCATCAGGTCGTACATCGTCCAGACGTAGGTGTAGAAGCGGGCTCCGACGTCGGCGATGTCGAACACGAGCGTGTCCACGCCGGAGCGGGCGACGATCTCGTCCAGCGCCTCGCCGGACGCCTTGTGCGTGTCGAACAGCGGCAGGCCGGTCCGCAGGTCGACGGGGTCCTGCTCGCTCCCGTCCGCCTGGGCGGTGCCCCTGATGCCGTGCTCGGGGCCGAACAGCGCCGTCAGCGGCGTGCCGGCGGCCAGCAGGGCGTCGGCGGTGGGGGTCAGGTCGGGCAGAACCCCGGTGGGGTTGGTGATCAGGCCGAGGCGTGCTCCGGCCGCCAGCGAAGGATCCGCGGCCAGCCGTTCAGCTCCGGTGCGTACGTATGACATGAACCCATTGTCTGAAAGATATTTACAAGAGAGAAGTAAAGGGTGGAAATTAGCGTCATGATTGATCCGCTACCCGAGCTGTCCACCGAGCAGAGCGACCCCCGTTACAGCCAGATCGACCGGCTGCCGACGGCGCAGCTCGCCAGGCTGATGAACCAGGCCGACGCGGCCGTGCCCGCCGCCGTCGCGGTGGCCATCCCGGCCATCTCCGACGCCATCGACGCGATCTCCGCGCGGATGGCCAAGGGCGGCAGGCTCCTGTACGTGGGCGCGGGCACGTCCGGCAGGCTCGCCGTGCTCGACGCCTCCGAGTGCCCGCCGACCTTCGGCACCGACCCCGAGCTCGTGGTGGGGATCATCGCCGGAGGCCCCGACGCCCTGACCCGCTCCATCGAGGGCGCCGAGGACGACACCGCGGCGGGCGCCGCCGCGCTCGCCGAGCTGGAAGTGGGCGAGCTCGACTCCGTGGTGGGCGTGTCGGCCAGCGGGCGTGCCCCGTTCGTGCTCGGCGCGCTGGCCGAGGCCGCCCGCCGGGGCGCGCTCACCGCCGCCCTGTCGTGCAACGACGGCGCGCCGCTGTCGGCCGCCGCCGAGCACGCCATCGAGGTCGTCGTCGGCCCCGAGGTGGTGACCGGCTCGACCCGGCTCAAGGCGGGCACCGCGCAGAAGCTGGTGCTCAACATGATCTCGACCATCTCGATGGTGCGCCTCGGACGCACGTACGGGAACAAGATGATCGAGATGTCGGCCATGAACAGCAAGCTCGCCGGCCGGGCGGTGCGCATGGTGAGCGACATCACCGGCGCCGACCACGACGCGGCGGGCAAGGCGCTGGACGCGGCGGGCGGGCACGCGAAGATCGCCGTCGTCATGCTCAAGCACGGGCTGGACGCCGACGGCGCCCGCGCGCTGCTGGAGTCGCACGGCGAACGCCTCAGCGACGCGCTGAGCTGACCGAAGCACCACACGGGCCGTCACATACGGGCCGTCACGTACGGGTCATCACATACGGGCCATCGCATACGGGGAGGTATGAGGAGATGTCCGACCGGCTGGAGGCGATCCTCGCGGAGGGGGTGCCGGGCGTGTGCCCGGCCGCGGTCGCGCTCATCGCCGTGGACGGCGCGGTCGTGGCGTCCGCCGCCGCCGGGGAGCTCGTCCGCTACAGCGACGCGGACTTCACGCTCGCCGGCGACAGGCCGCCGGCCCGCCGTGACTCGATCTTCGACCTGGCGTCGATCAGCAAGCTGTTCACCACGGCGGCCATCCTGTCGCTGGCCGAGGACGGCCTGCTGGACCTCGACGAACCGGTGGCGACCTGGCTGCCGGGCCGCGACGCGCGGATCACCCTGCGCCGGCTGCTGACCCACACGGCGGGCCTGCAGCCGATCCGCCGCATCGACCTGGAGCTGCCCGACGCCAGCCCCGGCGCCCGCATGGCGGCCATGATCGACACACCCGTCACCGCGCCGGTGGGCGGCCCGTACCTGTACACGGACGTGGGCATGATCATGGCGGGCCGGGTCGCCGAGGTGGCCGGCGGCGCCCCGCTCGACGCGCTGGTCGCCGCCCGCGTCACCGGCGTCCTGGGCCTGACCGACACCGGCTACCGGCCCGCCGAGCTCCACCGCGTCGCCGCCACCGAGTGGAAGCCGGAACGCCCGGGTCCCGGCTGCGTGCGCGGCGAGGTGCACGACGAGACCTCCTACGCGCTCGGCGGCGTCGCGGGCCACGCCGGCGTCTTCGGCACGGCCGACGACGTCCTGGCGCTCGGCGAGTCGCTCCGCCTCGGCGGCGCCGCCCCCGGCGGGCGGCCGCTGCTGCGGCGGGAGAGCGTGGCCGAGATGCTGCGCGACCAGGGCGCGGAAGGGGCGCCGTTCCGGCACGGCCTGGGCGTGCGCATCGGCGACCCGGGCATCGTCGGGCCGCTGGCGGGCGCGTTCGGCCACTCGGGGTTCACCGGCACCTCGCTGGTCGTCTCGCCGCCGCACGGGCTGACGGTGGTGCTGCTCACCAACGCCGTCCACCCGGTGCGCGGCCGGGACGGCCTGCGCGCCCTGCGCCACGCCGTGGCCGCCGAAGCCCTCCGCCTCGCCGGCTGACCCGGCCCGCCGCCCGGCCCCGCTGTCCGGCCCCGCTGCCCGGCCCGCCCGTCACGGGCCGGACGTAGCCTGGGACGGACGGTGAAAGGAGGGGCGCCCATGCCCGTACAGCTCAACCACACCATCGTGGAGGCCCGCGACCGCGACGCCACCGCCCGCTTCCTGGTGGACGTCCTCGGACTGGAGCCCGCCGGCGAGTTCGGCCCGTTCCGCGTCGTCGAGCTCGCCAACGGCGTCTCCCTCGACGTCATCCAGGCGGACGGCGACGTGCATCCGCAGCACTACGCCTTCCTCGTGAGCGAGGCGGAGTTCGACGAGATCTGGGCCCGGATCAAGGACCGCGGCCTCACCTACTGGGCCGACCCGTACCACCGGCACGCGGGCCGCATCAACACCAACGACGGCGGCCGCGGCCTCTACTGGCTCGACCCGAACGGCCACAACCTGGAGATCATCACCGTCCCCTACGGAGGCTGACCCCCGCGCCTACCGGTGCGGGGCGAGCGCCTCCAGGGCCTCCTCGGCGCGCCGCATCGCCTCGCCGGCGTCCAGCTCGACGTGGGCGGTGTCGAAGTTGAGGTCGTGGAAGACGTCCGTGACGCCCTCGGCCTCCAGGGCGGCGACGTCGGCGCGGATCTGCTCGAAGGTGCCGGTGAGGAGCCGCCGGCCGGGCCCGGCCCCGGCGCGGACCCGGGTGACGCCCCGGCAGACGAAGCGCAGCGCGGCCGGGTCGCGGCCGGCCCGCTCGGCGGCCTCCTTGACGACGGCCACGCGCGACCCGATCTCCGACAGGTTCTCGCGGCTGGAGCTGACCCAGCCGTCGGCGAGCCGCCCGGCCCGCCGCAGCGCCACATCGGCGGTGCCGCCGAGCAGCAGCGGCGGGACGGGCGACGGCTTGGGGTCGACGTGCGAGGGCGGGACGCGGTAGAACTCGCCCTGGTGCGCCACCACGTCGTCGGTCCACGCCTTGCGCAGCACCTCGACGAACTCCTCCCCGCGCCGCCCGCGGCCCTCGAAGCCGACGCCCGCGGACTCGAACTCCTCCGGCACCCAGCCGAGCCCGAGCCCCGCGGTGAGCCGCCCGCCCGAGACGGCCTGGAGGGTGGCGAGCTGCTTGGCCAGCGCCACGGGCTGCAGGAAGGCGTTGACGACGGCGACGCCGAGCCGGACGGTCCGGGTGATCCCGGCCAGGTAGGCGAGGGCCACGAGCGGGTCGTGGACGCTGCGGTAGGTGGCGCCCATCGGGTGCCCGACCGGGTAGAGCACCCGCTGGAACGTCCACAGCTCGTGGTAGCCGAGCTCCTCGGCCCTGACGGCGACGCGGCGCATGTTCGCGGGCGTGGCCCAAGCTCCGGACTGCGGCACGGCGAAACCGGTTCTCATGGACGACCTCCGAGACGGGCGGACAGGAATCAGAACCCCTGCCGAGCAGCGTAGAGGGCCGGGCCCGGCGGGCTTGCAGGGCGGGGAGGCGGACAGGCCCGGCGGCCGGACGGGCCGGGGGAGGCGTGGGCGGAAGGTCCTAGGCTGTACGGATGGGTCTTGAGGCTGAGCTGGCGGTTGTCGCGGGCGCGTACGGGGGGACGGGCGAGCCCGTGCTGCACCCGACGCGGACCGACGTGGTGGTGTTACGCCGCGGTGAGGTCGTGGTGAAGGCGCACTCCGCGCGGGACGACGTGGAGGCGCTGCGGCCCCGGCTGCGCGCGACGGCATCGGCGGCGCTGACCGGGGTGATGCTGGCGCCGCTGGAGCCGGAGGTGCTGACGGTGGCGAGCCGCGCGGTGTCGGTGTGGCCGGCGGGCCGGCCGATCGGCCAGGACGAGACGGAGTCGGCCCCGTGGGAGGAGGGGGCCAGGCTGCTGGCCCGGCTGCACGCCGTACCCCTCACGGTGGTGCCGGCGCTGCCGCCGGCCGGAGGTCCCGCGCGGGCGGCGCGTGCGGTGCGGCGGATGACCGGCGACGGGCCGGTGGAGAGCCTGGTGCGGCGGGCGTTCGCGGAGCTGCCGGAGCCGGAGCCGGGGCCCGGCCTGCTGACGCACGGCGACTGGCATCTGGGCCAGCTCGTGCGCCGCGACCGGTGGCTGCTCATCGACGTGGACGACCTGGGGGTCGGCGACCCGGCGTGGGACCTGGCCAGACCGGCCGCCTGGTATGCCGCGGGGTTACTGGATCCTGTCGTCTGGGATCGGTTCCTGGGCGCGTACCTCGGCTCGGGCGGACCGGCGCTGGGCGGCGGCGAGGACCCGTGGCGGCGCCTGGACCTGCCCGCCCGCGCGGTCACCGTCCAGCTGGCCGCCGTGGCGGTCGTCAACGCCGCCAGGGACGGCCGGGAACTCGATGAGGTCGAGCATTCGTTGGTCGAGTCGTGCAACAGAATCGTCACAGCGCGAGGGCGTTGCGCGCGGTAGGTTTTGCTCAGAACCACGAGGCCAAGGAGAGCGACTAGATGCAGTGCCCGAAGTGCCGCGGCAACATGCGGACATATGAGCGCAACGGCGTCCACATCGAGCAGTGCGACAACTGCCGTGGGATCTTCCTGGACTACGGCGAGCTCGAGACTCTGACGCAGATGGAGTCGGCCTACCACGCCGCTCCCCCGCCTCCCGCGCCCGGCGGCCCCGCGTGGGGCGCCCCTCCGCGTGGCGGCCACCCGGGCGGCCACTACGGTCACCACCGCCAGCGCAGCTGGGTGGGGATGCTGTTCTCCAGCTGACCGGCCTCCAGCTTACCGGCGCGACCTCGCCGGCACAGGGCCGCGCGCTCCGGCGCGCGGCCCTCGCGTGTTCCGGCCGCGTGCGGCCGGTTCTAGCCGGGGAAGTCGTCGGGGTCGACCTGGCTCGTCCTGGCGTTGCCGCCGGAGATGGAGTGCAGCGTGATGCGCCAGTCGTGCCAGAGGATCTGCGTCGAGGTGTAGGTGGTCTTGAACTTCACCGACTTCTGGAAGCGCGAGAAGCTGCAGTCGCGGGTGAAGGCCCGGCTCTTGCCGTCCCAGTCGACGCCGTGCGTGAAGTAGATCCGGTACGTGCCGTCGCGCATGCCGGGGATCTTGAACTTGGACTTCTTGCGCACGTAGACGCTGATGACCTTGGACTTGCCGCGCATCACGTTGACGACGGCGTCGCGCCGGGTGCCGTTGTGGATCTGCAGCGAGCTGCGCCCGCCGAGGCCGCTCTTGCGCAGGTAGTGGCCGTTGCCGAGCCGCCTGGTCTTCTTCCCGGCGGCCTTGACCGACACCACGTCCGCCGGGTAGCCGCCGGCCTCCTGCAGGGTCTCGCCGGCCTCGTCGAGGGCGCCGAGCGCGCCGCGGACGTCGGTGAGCACGGCCGAGGAGGTGCACAGGTCCGAGCCGACCTTCCCGGTCGCGCTGCCGAGCCCGGCGGCCAGGTCGCGCATGCTGGTCACGTACGCGTCGTGCTGGGCGCGGACCTCGGCGGGCGGCTGGAGGGCGGCGAGCTCCTCGGCGGCGCCGAGCATCTGCTCCTCCGCCTTGCCCACCCGCTGGCGCAGGCTCTTGAGGCCGCGCGCGGAGGCCACGGACTTGATCGCGTCGCTCAGCGCGTCGTGCCGGGTGCCGAGCTCGCCCTTGTAGGCGTCGGCGGTGAGCGCGGCGAGGCTGGGGCTGGGCGAGCCGGCGCCGCCGGGGCCGCCCGCGGTGCCGCTCAGCCGCGGCGAGCCGCCGCTCAGGGAGGGCGCGGAGGTGCACGCGCCGAGCGTGAGGGTCGCCAGCGCGAGAACGCACGTGATCATCCGGGGGGCAGCCACCTGCCACACTATCGCCCGCTTCCTCCCGGGACGTCAATTGCGTTATCGACTGGAACGGGGCAACCGGCCTAGAGTCTGCCTCACATCCCCCACAGGAGGTCCAGGCAATGTCCAGCATCCCCGCCCTGCTGCTCGACCGGATCGCGGCCACCCCCGACGCCGAGGCGTACCGTTACCCCTCGGGTGACGGCTGGACGTCGATGACCTGGCGACAGACCGGTGACCGGGTGCGGGAGCTGGCGCTCGGCCTGACGAAGCTGGGCGCGGGGCCGGGCGCCCGGGTCTCGATCCTCTGCTCGACCCGGGTGGAGTGGATCCTGTGCGACCTGGCGGTGCTGTCGACGGGCGCGGCGACGACGACGATCTACCCGTCCAACACGGCGGCGGAGTCGGCGTTCGTCATCACCGACTCCGGCAGCACGATCGTCATCGCGGAGAACGACGAGCAGGTGGCCAAGCTCCGGTCGGTGCGCAAGGAGCTGCCGGACGTCACCCACGTGGTGGTGATCGACGGCGAGGCCGGCGACGACGGCTGGGTGGTCACGCTCGACTCCGTCCGCGCCGCCGGCGGCGAGAGTGACGGCGACAGTGACTACGCCGCGATGGTGGCGGCGATCGGCGCCGACGACGTGGCCACGCTCATCTACACCTCCGGCACCACCGGCCGGCCCAAGGGCGTGGTGCTCACCCACGACAACTGGCTGTACGCGGCGGGCGCGGTCCGCGAGATCGACCTGCTGTCGGGCGCGGACCTGCACTTCCTGTGGCTGCCGCTGTCGCACTCGTTCGGCAAGCTGCTGGAGGTCGTGATGCTCGGCGAGGGCGTGCCGACCGCGATCGACGGCCGCCTCGACCGGATCGCCGACAACCTGGGCGCGCTGCGGCCGACGTTCATGGCGGCGGCCCCGCGCATCTTCGAGAAGATCCACAACACGGTCGCCGCGACCCAGCAGCGCGAGGGCGGCGTCAAGCTCAAGATCTTCAACTGGGCCAAGGCGACGGGCGTCCGCGTGGTGCGGGCCCGCCAGCGCGGCGCGTCGATCCCGCTGACGACCCGGCTGGAGTACGCGCTGGCCGACCGGCTGGTGTTCGGCAAGCTGCGGGCCAGGTTCGGCGGCCGGATCCGCTTCTTCATCTCGGGGGCGGCACCGCTGTCGCAGGACATCGCCGAGTTCTTCGACGCGGCCGGGCTGACGATCCTGGAGGGCTACGGCCTGACCGAGTCGTCGGCGGGCAGCTTCCTCAACCGGCCCGACAGCGTCAAGTTCGGCACGGTGGGGCTGCCGCTGCCGGGCACCGAGGTGCGCATCGCCGACGACGGCGAGGTGCTGATCGGCGGGCGCGGCATCATGCGCGGCTACCACGGCCTGCCGGAGGAGACGGCCGAGGCGCTGGACGACGGCTGGCTGCGCACCGGCGACATCGGCGAGCTGGACGAGGCGGGCCGGCTGCGCATCACCGACCGCAAGAAGGAGCTGATCAAGACCTCCGGCGGCAAGTACGTCGCGCCGACCCACCTGGAGGGCCGGATCAAGGCGGCCTGCCCGTATCTGTCGCACGTGTTCGTGCACGGCGACCGGCGCAACTACTGCACGGCCCTGGTGACTCTGGACATGGACGTGACCAGGCCGTGGGCGGAGGCCGAGGGACTGCCGACGGACCCGGAGGAGCTGCGCGGGCACCCGCGGATGCTGGCCGAGGTGCAGAAGGGCATCGACCAGGTCAACGCCGACCAGGCCAGCTACGCCACGATCAAGAAGTTCGCGATCCTGGCGGAGGACTTCACGGTCGAGGGCGGCGAGCTGACCGCCAGCCTGAAGGTCAAGCGCAAGGCCGTCGAGGAGCGCCACGGAAGCACCCTCGACGCCTTCTACGCCGAGTAGCCCCGGGTCACAGCACCCTCCTGGCCCCGGGCAGCGAGCGCACCAGGTAGGCCAGGCCCCAGCACAGCGGCAGGCAGAGGGCGGCGGCGAGCGCGAACTTGACGATCGCCGCCGCCTGGATCCCGCTGAGCGCGTAGCCGGCGGCGACCACCACCAGCGGGTGGACGACGTAGACGGTGTAGGCGTGCTCCGACAGGAACCGGCCGCGCGGCCCCTGCCCGGCGAACCGCTCGCGGAAGAGCACCACCAGCCCGAGGATCATGCCGACGGCGAAGACGATCTCCCAGGTGGCGGTGATCGCGTCCGTCACCGCCCCGGAGGTCATGCCCATGACCGGCAGGCACACGGCCGTGGACGCGGCGGCGACGACGAACCCGAGCCGCCCGGCCCGGCGGGGCAGCGTCTCGAACCAGCCACGGCGGAACGCCACCAGCCCGGCCGCGAACATGCTCACGTACTGCGGCAGGAAGTAGGGCGTGGGCAGCCCGAGGACCGGCACGTACGTCCCGACCGGCACCGGGATCCGCCACAGGACGGTCACCGCCGCCAGGGCCACGGTGAACAGCACGATCCAGCGCGCCTTCGGCGCCGAGGGCGCCGCCTGCGCCTCCTGCGCCGTGCTCCCCCGGCGGCGGCACAGCGCGTACGCCAGGCCGAGGACGAGCAGCACCTCGGCGAACCACATCGGCCCCGGGTCCCAGGTGCGCAGGTAGACCTGCCAGAACGGCTCCCCGGCCAGGTAGTCGGGCAGCGTCACGAGCGGCCGCAGCAGGACCAGGAACACCAGCAGCGGCACGCCGAGCCGGACCAGCCGGTCCCGGGCGAACCCCCGGCCGCCCTTGCGGTCATGGGAGCCGGGTGTGAAGAAGCCGGAGATGAGGAAGAACAAGCCCATGAAGAACGCCTGGTTCATCACGACGAGGATGTCCAGGGCCAGGCCGGAGGGGTCGGCGGCGGGCTCGGTGTAGTACCACATCGGGATGTTGCCGTACGTGAGCGCGACGTGGTGCAGGACGACCAGCACGGTCAGCAGGACCCGCAGGTTGTCGACGGCGTGCAGCCGGGTCGCGGCGCGTAACTCGGTGTTCATCGGACGGCCCTCTCGAACAGGTCGGCGAGCTCCCGGGCGTGCGCGTCGAGGTCGTGGCCGGGATTGTTGATCCAGTAGGCGAACATGGCGTCGACGGCCGCGGACTGGGTGAGCGCCATCACCCGGACGTCGAACGCGCGGAACTCGCCGGTCTTCTGGCCGAGGCGGTAGATCTGCTCCAGCGCCTGGTAGATCTCCTCGCCGGCGTTGACGCCGAAGCGGAGCTTGCCGTCGGCGTCGCGCAGGTTGGCGAAGATCTCGCCGAGGGCCTTGAGCTGGGTGCGCTGGGCGCGCATGTGCTCGGCGACGCCGAGGATCTGGGTGCGCAGCAGCTCGGTGGCCGTGCTCAGGCCCTCCATCCGGGCGAGCACGTGCTCGCTGATGGCCGTGTAGACCCGGACGACGACCTCCTCCATCAGCTCGTCCTTGCCGTCGAAGTGGTAGGAGATGACGCCCTTGCTGATGCCCGCGTGCTGGGCGATCCGGGCCAGGGAGGCTCGGGCGAACCCCTGCTCGGCGATCACCTCGACGGCCGAGGCGATGATCTGGGCGCGCCGGGCCTCCTCGATGAACGACCGGCCCTTCTGGCCGCTGGGCTCATTTTCTGACCGCATGGCCAAAATTTAACACACCCGGCCAGAGCGCTGGAACGAAAAAGGCGCCGGTCTCGTGACCGGCGCCCTCCTCCCCCGCGTCACTGCACGGCGGTCAGGTCCTTCAGCAGCAGCGGCGCCGCCGCGTCCCGCAGCTCCTGGCTGAACGGGGCCGGGCGGAACGTGGCCGGGTCGAGGTTGACGTTGACCCGGTAGCCTTCGGCGTGCACGATCGAGCGGTCGGCCGACAGCACCCGGAAGCCGTAGACGCCGCTGGTGCGGCCCATCCGGTCCAGCCAGAACTCCACCGCCACCTCCCCGGCCCCCGAGATCGGCGCGTTGTAGGTGATCTTAAATTCGCGGACCGCCATGTAGACGTCGCGGAACCGGGACACGCCGGGGTCGAAGTTCCATCCCTGCTCGGCCCAGAACGCGCCGACGGCACGCTCGACGAGCAGGGCGTAGCGGGAGTTGTGCAGCAGCCCCATCGCGTCGAGGTCGTCGAAATGGATCTGGACGGTGCGGGTCACGCTCACGTGCGGTCCTCCGGAAGGAGTTCGGGGGTGGTGGTCAGGTCGCGCAGGCGCAGCAGCACGGCACGGCGGCTGCGCCGGTGGGCCTCGTCGGGGTCCAGCAGCCGCGCGTGCGTGACCGCGGCCTCCCCGAGCGCTTCGATCTCGTACGCGAGCTGCCCCGCGTCGACGTCGCCGGGCAGCTCGCCCAGGGCCACGGCCTCGCGCACGAGCCGTTCGATCAGGCCGAGCCACTCGGCCAGCGCCCGGGCGACGCGCTCGCGCACCCGGCCGGGCTGGTCGTCGAACTCGACCTGCGCCATGAAGAAGAAGCAGCCGCCGGGCAGCACCCCGTCGGCGTAGAAGCGCATCCGGGCCTCGTGCAGGGCGAAGATCCGCCGGACGCCGGGCGGGGCCTCGAGGGCGGGCTTGACGATCCGCTCGACCCACTGGCGGCTCGCCCACTCCACTGCGTCGAGCTGGAGCTCCTCCTTGTCGCGCCAGTGGGCGAAAAATCCGGACTTGCTCACGCCGGCCGCGTCCGCCAGCCGCCCCAGGCTCAGCCCGCCCAGCCCGTGCACCGAGGCCAGGGACACGGCGTGCTCCAGGATCGCCTCCCGGCTGCGCCGCCCCCGGACCCTGCGCCCGTCGGTCTCCTGTTCGGTCATGGGCCCCACAATATATGAGCGACCGATCGTTCGTATAACTGGGGGCGAGTGGATCGGCGGCGTTCGTGGGGCAGCGGGGCCGGGCGGCGGGTGGAGCAGCGGCGGGTGGGTCAGCGGCCGGTTGATCAGCGGCGTTTAAAGGCCTCCAGGAGCCGGTCCGCCGCCAGCGACGGGGTCAGCTCCCCCGCCAGCACCTCCCTCTCGACGTCCCCGGCGATCGCCGTCACGTCCGGGTCGTCGAGCAGCTCGGCCAGCAGGCGTTCGCGCACCAGCGTCCACGTCCACCCGACCTGCTGCTCGCGGCGCTTGGCCGCCAGGTCGAGCCCCTCCTGATGGGCCAGGACCTGCCGCCACAGCTCCTCCAGCCCGTCGCCGGTGAGCCCGCTGCACGTGAGCACCGGCGGCGGCGCGCCCCCGGACCGCAGCATGCGCAGCGCCCCGGCGAGCTCGCGGGCCGCCTTGCGGGCCGCCAGGGCGTGCTCGCCGTCGGCCTTGTTGACCGCGATCACGTCGGCCAGTTCCAGCACGCCCTTCTTGATGCCCTGGAGCTGGTCGCCGGTGCGGGCCAGCGTCAGCAGCAGGAACGTGTCGACCATGTCGGCCACCGCCGTCTCCGACTGGCCGACGCCCACGGTCTCCACCAGCACCACGTCGAACCCGGCGGCCTCCACCACGACCATCGCCTCCCGCGTGGCCTTGGCGACCCCGCCCAGCGTGCCGGAGGTCGGCGAGGGCCGGATGAACGCCGCCGGATCGGCCGACAGCCGGGCCATCCGGGTCTTGTCCCCCAGGATGCTGCCGCCGGTCCTGGTGGAGGACGGGTCCACGGCCAGCACCGCCACCCGGTGCCCGGCGCCGGTCAGCCGCGTGCCGAGCGCGTCGACGAACGTGGACTTGCCCACGCCCGGCACCCCCGACACGCCCACCCGGCGGGCCCGGCCCGCCAGCGGCGTCAGCTCGACCAGCAGCCGCTGGGCCAGCGCCCTGTGGTCCTGCCGGGTGGACTCGACCAGCGTGATCGCCCGTGCGATCCACGTGCGCGAACCCGCCTTGACGCCCCGGACGTAGTCCTCCAGTGAGCGCACCGCGCCCTCCTGTCTCCCGGCCTCGAACCCACTGACGGCCCTGGCGAACGAATCACTTGACCATAAGCACGTGGACGGGCCCTCGCTCCAGCAGGTCCGGCCGGCGCGGTGCACCCGCGCGCCAGGGCCGGACCCGGCCGCGGCGCCGGGTGTCGTTCACCATGTGTCGTTCACCATGTGCGAGGACTACTTCTGACGCTCGCGCAGCTCGTCGAGCAGGCCGAGGGCCGCCTCGGCGATGACCGTGCCGGGCGGGAAGATCGCCGAGGCCCCGGCGGCGCGGAGCTCGTCGAAGTCGCCCGGCGGGATCACGCCGCCCACGACGATCATGATGTCGGCGGCGTCCAGGTCGGCGAGCGCCTGGCGGAGGGCGGGCACCAGCGTGAGGTGCCCGGCGGCGAGCGTGGAGACGCCGACGATGTGCACGTCGGCCTCGACCGCCTGCCTGGCCACCTCCTCCGGCGTCTGGAAGAGCGGGCCGACGTCCACGTCGAAGCCCAGGTCGGCGAAGGCGGTGGCGATCACCTTCTGGCCGCGGTCGTGGCCGTCCTGTCCCATCTTGGCCACCAGGATGCGCGGGCGGCGGCCCTCGGCGCGGGCGAAGTCGGCGCACGCCTGCCGGGCGCGTTCGATGTCGGCGGCCGGTCCGGCCTCGTCGCGGTACACGCCGGAAATCGTACGGACCTGCTCGGCGTGCCGGCCGAAGACCCGCTCCAGCGCGGCGGAGATCTCGCCCACCGTGGCCTTGGCACGGGCGGCGTCGACGGACAGCTTGAGCAGGTTGCCGTCGAGGCCGGGCGCGGGGTCGGCGGCGGCGTCGGTGAGCGCGGCGAGCGCGCGGCGGACGGCGTCCTCGTCGCGTTCGGCGCGCAGCGCGGCCAGCTTGGCGAGCTGCTGGGCGCGTACGGCGCTGTTGTCGACCTTGAGGACCTCGATGGGCTCGTCGGCGGCGGCCCGGTACTTGTTGACGCCGATGACCGGCTGGCGGCCGGAGTCGATGCGGGCCTGGGTGCGGGCGGCCGCCTCCTCGATGCGCAGCTTGGGCAGCCCGGCCTCGATGGCCTTGGCCATGCCTCCGGCGGCCTCGACCTCGTGGATGTGCGCGGAGGCGCGTTCGGCCAGGTCGTGGGTGAGGCGTTCGACGTAGTAGGAGCCGCCCCACGGGTCGATCACCTGGGTGGTGCCGGACTCCTGCTGGAGCAGGAGCTGGGTGTTGCGGGCGATGCGCGCGGAGAAGTCGGTGGGGAGCGCCAGGGCCTCGTCGAGGGCGTTGGTGTGCAGCGACTGGGTGTGGCCCTGGGTGGCGGCCATCGCCTCGACGCAGGTGCGGGCCACGTTGTTGTAGACGTCCTGGGCGGTGAGGGACCAGCCGGAGGTCTGGGAGTGGGTCCGCAGGCTCAGCGATTTCGGATTTTTCGCATCGAACCCGGACACCAGGTTGGCCCAGAGCAGCCGCGCGGCCCGGAGTTTGGCGACCTCCATGAAGAAGTTCATGCCGATGCACCAGAAGAACGACAAACGCGGCGCGAACCGGTCGACGTCCATTCCGGCGGCGATTCCGGCACGCAGGTATTCGACCCCGTCGGCGAGCGTGTAGGCGAGCTCCAGATCACACGTCGCCCCCGCTTCCTGGATGTGGTAACCAGAAATGCTGATGGAGTTGAATTTCGGCATCTTTTCACTGGTATATGCGAAAATATCCGAAATTATCCGCATCGAGGGGCCCGGCGGGTAGATGTACGTGTTCCGTACCATGAATTCTTTGAGAATGTCGTTCTGGATGGTCCCGGCGAGCTGCTCCGGCGCCACCCCCTGCTCCTCGGCGGCCACGATGTAGAGGGCCAGGATCGGCAGCACGGCGCCGTTCATCGTCATCGACACCGACATGCGGTCCAGCGGGATGCCGTCGAACAGGCGGCGCATGTCGTAGATGGAGTCGATCGCCACCCCGGCCATGCCCACGTCGCCCGCCACCCTCGGGTGGTCGGAGTCGTAGCCCCGGTGCGTGGCCAGGTCGAAGGCCACCGACAGGCCCTTCTGCCCGGCGGCCAGGTTGCGGCGGTAGAAGGCGTTGCTGTCCTCGGCCGTGGAGAAGCCCGCGTACTGGCGGACGGTCCACGGCTGGTTGACGTACATGGTCGGGTACGGGCCCCGCAGGTAGGGGGCGGCGCCCGGGTAGGTGGACAGGAAGTCCAGGCCGTCCAGGTCGCGTGCGGTGTAGAGCGGTTTGACCGCGATGCCCTCGGGGGTCTCCCAGACCGGGCCCGGGGCGGCGGGCTCCCCGGCGGTCGCCGCCGGAGGCGCGCCGTCCAGGGGGACGCCGGTGAAGTCGGGGATCATGCGGTCACCTCCAGGTCGCGGAAGGTCGTGCGGAGCACGTCGAGGGCGTCGCACCCGGCGAACAGGCAGGCGTCGACGCCCGGGTGGCTGCCCTTGCCGGCCAGCCACACCCGGCGGGCGCCAGCCCGGCGCAGCGCGGCGGCCACCTCCTCGGCGTGCTCGGCGTACAGCTTGTCGGTGGAGCACAGGCAGGCGACGGCGGCCCCGCTGGCGGCGAACGCGGCGGCGATCCGCTCGGCGTCGGCGCCCGGGCCCGCGCTGTCCACGGCCAGCCCGCCGGCCTGGAACAGGTTCGCCGCGAACGCCGCCCGCGCGGTGTGGGCGGCGGCGGGGCCGATCGTGGCCAGGAACACCTTGGGCCGCTCCGGCTGGGCGTCGGCCAGGTCGCGCAGCGCCTCGAACTCGGCGGCGTAGCGCACCACCGGCAGCCCGGTCCCCCGCTCCGCGGCCGTGCCGGGCGGCTGGACGGGGGCCGTCGTCGCACCGGCGGGCGGCTTCGGGGCGGCGGGGCGGCGGAGGGGCTTCTCGGCGGGGTCGGGGAACTCGCTCACGCCGGTGATCGGGAGGCGGCGGTGGGCGATGTCGGCGGCGCGGCGGGCGCGGGTGGCGGCGACGCGGCCGGCCACCTTCCCGGCGGCGGCGCGGATGCCGCCCGCCGCCTCGATCTCCTGGAACCACTCCCAGGCACGCGCGGCCAGGTCGGCGGTGCGGCGCTCGACGTACCAGGAGCCGCCCGCCGGGTCGGCCACCCGCCCGGCGCCCGCCTCCTCCAGCAGCAGCGCCTGGGTGTTGCGGGCGATGCGCCGGGAGAAGGCGTCGGGCGGGCGCACGGCCGCGTCGAACGGCTGGACGGTGACGGCGTCGGCGCCGCCGATCCCGGCGGCGAAGCAGGCGACGGTGGTGCGCAGCATGTTCACCCACGGGTCGCGCGCCGTCATCATGGCGGAGCTGGTCACGACGTGCTGGACCTGCGCGTACGCGTCCTGGGACCCGCCGCCGCACACCTCGGCGACGCGCGCCCACAGCTTGCGGGCGGCGCGCAGCTTGGCGATGGTGGCGAACTGGTCGTCGGTGGCCGAGTAGCGGAACTCGAGCTGCCCGAACGCCTGCTCGACGCTCAGCCCGGCCCCGGTCAGCGCCCGCAGCGCGGCCACGCCGAGCGCGATCGAGCAGCCCAGCTCCTCACCGTCGGAGGCGCCGGCGTCGTGGTAGGGCGTGGCGTCGACGGTGATCGCGCGCAGCCCGGAGTGGCCGGTCACGCACCGGGCCGCCAGCTCCACGCCGGAGTCGTCGAGCGCGGAGGCGCCGAGGTTTCCGGTGAGCGGCGTGTCGCCGGCCAGCGCGAACAGCGCCTCGGCGGCCTCCCGGGTGTGCGGCCCGGCGTCCAGGACGATCGGGGCGAGGTCGAGAAGGACGTCCTTGAGCACCCGGGGCAGCTCCACCACGGGGATCGCGCCGTCTCCGGCCACCAGCCAGAGCGAGGTGACGCCGTTCTCCAGGTCGGTCAGCACCGCTTCGGGGTCGGGGACGGCGTGCCGCTGCCTGACGTCCCATCCGGCGCGGGCGCTCCCCCGGTCGAACGGCGGCACGGGGGGCAGGTCGGAGGCGTCGTAGAGCGGCGCGATCGGCACTCCGTCGTAGGTGAGCGCGCCGAGCGCCTGCTCGGGGGTGGCGGCCTCGACGCCGGACTTGCGCAGGACCGCGAGCGCCAGCGCACGCCAGCCGTCCCGGGTGGTGGCGGGGAAACCCGCTGCCAGATCCATGCTTGGGATCGTAAGCGCAACACGTCACGGAACGTGCACGCGGGGCTGTGACAGGGGTCAGGTCAGGGGGGCTTCCCAGGTGAGACGCCAGGTGACGGGGCCGACGATGCCGTCGTCCTCGATGCCCTGCCGGCGCTGGAACCGCCGGCACACGTCCTTGGACGCGGGTCCGTAGGCGCCGTCGACGTCGATCTCCCAGCCGCGCTCGCGCATCTTGGCCTGCCAGGTCCGTACGTCGTCGCCGCGGGTGACGGGCGGGTATCTCAATAACCGCCCGGGGGGCGGGGGCGACTCGGGGGTGCCGTTGTCGTTGCCGGGCCGGGGCGCGCCGCGCCGGACCCACGCGTAGAGGGCGTCGCCGGGGCAGCTCGTGGAGTAGCCGTCGCGGTGTCCCTTGATCTCCTTGCCGGCCCGGCCCCGGTCGCGGACGTGCTCGACGGCGTCGAGGATGGCGTGGAGCAGCTCGTCGGGCGGCTGGACCAGCCCGGCGTTGCCGACGAGCCCGAGCACGGCGTAGTGGCCGCGGTTGAGGCCGGCGCCGTTGGCGGCGGGCAGGTGGTGCAGCCCCCGCCCCTCGAACACCTTGCGGTGCGGGCAGGCGACAAAGGAATATCCGATGTCGATCCAGCCATTTCCATCCATATGTGACCCTTGGATGGATTTCACCAATTTCACGCATCCTGCGTGGTCGTCGACGATTCCGGGATCGACCCGTCCACCGGTGTAGTGGACTTTCACCCCTTTGGTGGAATCGAGCTGTGTGTAGGCGCCGCGGGGAGAACGCGCATCCCAATCCGCCCGCTTGATCAGGTCAATGGCCACGATACGCTCCGGAAAGTAGCGTCATTACACAACAGAGCGTAACGCTAGATGCGCGAACTGGTCACGAGTTCGGGATAATTTTAACCTACGGGTGGATTACGCGGGTGTCCGTCACGATCGCGGTGATCAGGTCGTGCGGTGTCACGTCGAAAGCGGGATTCAGCGCTTTCGTGCCCTCCGGGGCCACCCGCACGCCCGCCACGCTGACGATCTCCTCGGCGCCCCGGTCCTCGATCTCGATGTGGTCGCCCGACGGGGTGGCCGCGTCGATCGTGCTCTCCGGCGCGACGACGATGAACGGCACCCCGGCCCGCTCCGCGCCGAGCGCGAGCGCGTACGAGCCGATCTTGTTGGCGGTGTCGCCGTTGGCGGCGATCCGGTCGGCGCCGATGAGCACCGCGTCCACCCCACCCCGCGCCAGCAGGTACGGCCCGGCGGAGTCGGCGACCAGGCGGTGCGGGGCGCCCATGCGGGCCAGCTCCCAGGCGGTGAGCCTGGCGCCCTGGAGCAGGGGCCGGGTCTCCAGGGCGAGCACCTCGGCCAGCCGGCCGCGCTCGTGCAGCGTCTGAACGACGCCGAGCGCCGTGCCGCGCTCGACGGCCGCCAGCGCGCCCGTGTTGCACACGGTCATGATCCGCAGCCGGTCGCCTTCGAGCAGGTCGGCGCCGCGCTCGCCCATGGCCAGGCAGGCGGCGATGTCGTCGTCCCTGATGCGCAGGGCGGCGCGCAGCACGGCCTCCTGCCCCTCGCCCAGGTGGGCGGCGGCCCGGTCGACGCCCCAGGCCAGGTTCACGGCGGTGGGGCGGGCGGCGCGCAGCCGGGCGACGGCCTCCTGGTCGCCCCTGGCCAGCACGACGCCGAGCGCCCCGGCCACGCCGAGCGCGGGCGCGCCCCGCACCGCGAGCCGGCGGATGGCCTCGACGAGCTCGTCCACGGTGTGCAGGCGCAGCGTCACGCACTCGGCGGGCAGCCGGGTCTGGTCGATGAGCTCGACGGCGCCGTCCACCCAATCGATGGTCCTCACGCCGCACACGCTAACCCAGACTCAGTCCTCCGCCAGCACGATGACCGAATCACGCTCGGACAGGCGGACGAGGTCCGGCTTGGGCGGGTTCAGCACGATGCCGTAGTGGGGCGGGACGTTGCGCCCGGCGGCGTCCCGGTAGCCGATCGCGGTCTCCCCTCTGCGGCGCGCCGCCTCGATGACCGTCGCGAAGCTCACCTCCGTTCCGGTGGTCACGTACGAGCCCGCCGGGCGCGGATAGATCTCGGAGCCACGCGAGTCGAACAGGAAGCCGAACACGTCCGCCAGGTGCCGGTTCTCGGCGAGCTGGGCGAGCAGCAGGCCGATGACGGTGTCGCTGATGACGATGTCGTCGGCCTCCGTGACCTCGGCCAGGGCCCGGTTGTTCTCGTCGTGCATCTCGCTGACGATCGAGTAGTGCTCGTTCATCGCGCTCTGCATGTCGCGCAGCTGCAGCAGCGTCATGAGCGTGCGGGTGTCGGCGTGGTGCAGCGTGAACCGGTCGTCCGACAGCACGATGACGTGCTGGAACAGGCCGGGGCCGAGCGCCTCCAGCGCGTACCTGTCGGTGGTGTCGCAGTCCTTGACGTTGACGGTGAGGTTGCGCAGGCCCTCCAGGCCCGTGCCCGCCTTCGGGTGGTCGGTGGCGATCTCCAGCACCGAGCCGGGTGCCACGTAGCCGTCGAGGTAGCGGATGATGTGGTGCGCCCGGCTGTTCCAGTTGAGCAGCAGCGTGCGCTCCGGCTCCGGGTCGGCGGGCCGGGCGGTGACGATCGCGGCCTCGTCCACGGCGGGCGCGCCCTCGGCCAGCTCGATGCGGGAGTCGTCGTGCGCGATCACGATGACCTCGTCCGCCTCGGTCACCGCGGTGTCCATGGCCGGGTTGAGCACCACGCCCGACGGCCTGCGCAGGCCGATCACCGTGGCCGTCCCGTACGCGTGCAGCGTCTCGCCGTACGTCCGGCCCGCGACCTCCGCGCCCGGCCGCAGGTAGATCTCGCCGCCGTCGAAGTTGAGCAGGTCCATGCAGACGACCGACATGCCCGACTGGCGGGAGGACTGGACGATCAGCCGCGAGGCGGTGTCGTCGGAGTCCACCAGGTGCACGTCCGCGCCCCCGGCCAGGCGGGCGGCGGCCACGTTGCGGCTGGCGGCGATGGCGGCCACCACCGGCGGGTGCGGCCCGTCCCGCTTCTCCAGCGCGAGCAGGATCTTGAACACGTGCGCGTCCGGGTCCTCGCCCTCGGGCGACAGCACGACGACCGACCTGGCGGCGGCCAGGTTCATCAGGTCGAGGTCGTGCGGCTCGGTGGCCGAGCCGGTGCGGCACACCAGCCGCGTGCGGCCCAGGTCGACGCGCTCGCGGATGTCCTCCTCCATCGCCAGCTTGTCCCGGTCGGCCAGCACCGCCACGACCGAGCCCGACTCGCTGGCGTGCGCCTTGACCAGCTCGGCCACGATCGTGAACACCTGGTCCGACCAGCCCAGCACCACCGTGTGGCCGGACTCCACGATGCGCGAGCGCCCCCTGCGCAGCCGGTCCACCTTCTGCTCGAAGCCGTTGGCCAGCAGGCCGACGAGCATGCTGACGATGAACAGCCCGCCGAGCGAGCCCACCAGCATGACGGCCATGTACGGCACCGACCCGCTGTCGGCCGCCAGCTCGTCGGGCGACAGCGCGTGCATGAGCGCGATCCACAGGACGTGCCCCGGGCCCCCGACGCCCTCCGGCTCATTAGGCGCCACCCACATCAGTAACCCGGCGACGACCACGACCAGGCCCATCGACACGACGGCCAGCCAGCCGACGAGCGAGACCGTCCCCTTGGACATCGTGTTGTCGAACCAGTAGCGCGCCCGCTCGCGGAACTTCACACCAGACACCCCGTACCTCCGCGTTCAGGTCATTTGATCAACGTCATAAAGTAGCGGGTGATCTATGTCACCGCAGGATGACCTGTAACGTATCGGCCATGGTGACCCCTCTGACGCCGGACGATCCGCCCGAACTGGGCGGACATCGGCTGGCGGGGCGCCTCGGCGAAGGCGGCCAGGGCGTCGTCTACCTGGCCCACACCGAGGCGGGCGAACCGGTCGCCATCAAGCTGCTGAGCACCGGCGACCGCGAGACCCGCGCCCGGCTCGCGCGCGAGCTGGAGGCGCTGGAGAGCATCGCGTCCTTCTGCACGGCACGCGTCCTGGCCGCCTCCACGGACGGGCCGCGCCCGTACGTGATCAGCGAGTACATCGACGGGCCGTCGCTGGCCAACCGCGTCCGCGACCGGGGGCCGCTGGCGGGCGGCGAGCTGGAACGCGTCGTCGTCGGCACGGCCACGGCGCTGGCCGCCATCCACGCGGCCGGGGTCGTGCACCGCGACTTCAAGCCCGCCAACGTGCTGCTCGGGCCCGACGGGCCGCGCGTGGTCGACTTCGGCATCGCGCGCGCCGAGGGCGCGGCCACCCTGACCTCCGGGCTGATCGGCACGCCCGCCTACCTGGCGCCCGAGCAGATCGCCGGCACCCCGGCGTCGCCGGCGTCCGACGTGTTCTCGTGGGCGGCCACGATGGTGTTCGCGGCGGGCGGGGTCAGCCCGTTCGGCGCCGACACGGTCCCGGCGGTGCTGCACCGCGTCCTGCACGCCGAGCCCGACCTGACCCCGCTGCCGCCGCGGCTGCGGGGCGTGCTCGCCTCCTGCCTCGCCAAGGACCCCGCCGCCCGGCCCACGGCCCGCGACCTGATGGTCCACCTCGTCAACCCCAACTCCCCCTCCCGGCCACACCCGGCGGGGGTGGCGCACCTACGGGCGGACCCGGGCACAGCGCAGGGCACAGCGCGGGGCACCG
The DNA here is from genome assembly GCF_053590035.1 of Nonomuraea sp. NPDC003214. Classification (NCBI taxonomy): domain Bacteria; kingdom Bacillati; phylum Actinomycetota; class Actinomycetes; order Streptosporangiales; family Streptosporangiaceae; genus Nonomuraea; species Nonomuraea sp. NPDC003214. Next base: position 153,298 of record NZ_JBSFSX010000007.1, read on the forward strand.
TACGGGACCGCCGGGGCCCGCCATCACCACGCGGCCGGGACGGCGGCGGCGGGGCCTGCTCGTCGGCGCGGCGGCCGCCGTCGTCGCGCTGATCGCGGGCGGCGGCGCGCTGCTGTGGCTGAACGGCGGCGCCCCGTCCGCCCTGGACCGGCGCACGCCCACCACCTCGACCGCCTCCGTCTCCCCCGTCTCCCCTGGCGACCCGGGCGCGGGCCTCACGGAACTCCTCCCCGAGCTGTCCGTGGGCACCGGCAGGCCAAGCGACACCGTCGACGTCCCCGCCGAGTTCGCGGGCACCTGGACGGGCACGGTCGACGGCGAGGCGGCAGGCACGAAGTTCGAGAACGAGTCGGTCACCCTGATCCTGCGCGCAGGCGAGCCCAAGGGCGTCTGGGACTCCCCCGGCGACGCGCAGAGCGACCCCGGCTGCGGCAAGGGCACCCTGTACGCGACCGAGGTCAAGGACTCCACCCTGCACCTCACGCTCGCCGACCTCGGCGGCGTGTGCGCGTACCTGGGCGGCACCGGCAGCGTCAAGGTCACCCTGGAGCTCAAGGACGACGACCAGGCCGACTACGAGCTCACGATGCCCATGGGAAGGAGCGAGGGCGAGCTGACGAAGACCGGCTGAAAACGCAAACCCTTCGACAACCCGCCCCGCAAACTGTGATCATTGGAGCCATGTCTGTGATCAGGGAGGTGCCGTTCCCCAGCCAGGATGCCACCGAGCTCCCCATGAACATCTGGATCGACGACTCCGACTCCGCCGTCGACGTGATCGACGCGCTGGCGCTGTCGCCGTTCGCCACGGGGGTGCAGCCGTGGTCGCGCCTGGTCAACCTGGAGCGCGTACGCCCCGACGCCCCGCTGCGCCCGGCGCACGGCAGCGTCGTGCGGACGGCGCAGGTGGAGGACGGTTCGGAGTCGCGGCTGATCTGCGGCGACGGCTGGACGCTGCGGGTGATCCGGCACCGCAACCGGTCGGCGACGGTCAGCGTGACGGCCACCAGCGAGGAGCTGGCCCGGTCGGTGCTGAAGGAGACCGTCGACGGCGCAGAGGAGCCCGAGCCGGAGACCGACCACGTCGACATGGGCTTCTGGTGGCGCGGCTCGCACGGCGGCACCCGTTCTGAGAAGCCGATCACCGCGCAGCCGTGGCCCGAGATCAGCGGCAACTACTCGGCGGAGGCGCGCCGCTCGCTCGACTCCCTGATGGCCGTCACCCCGGCCGACGTGAACGGCCGTCTCATCCTGCTGCACGGCCCGCCCGGCACCGGCAAGACGACGCTGCTGCGCTCGCTGGCCAAGCAGTGGCAGGACTGGTGCCAGGTCGACTGCGTGCTCGACCCGGAGCGGCTGTTCGACGAGCCCGGCTACCTCATGGAGGTGGCGGTCGGCTACGACCACGACGAGGACGAGCAGCAGCGCTGGCGGCTGCTCGTGCTGGAGGACTGCGACGAGCTGATCAGCGCCTCGGCCAAGTCGCAGGCCGGCCAGGGCCTGTCGAGGCTGCTCAACCTGACCGACGGCCTGCTCGGCCAGGGCCGTGACGTGCTGGTCGCGATCACCACGAACGAGGACCTGGCCCGCCTGCACCCGGCCGTCGTCCGCCCCGGCCGCTGCCTGGCGCAGCTGGAGATCGGCCCGCTGTCGCGGGACGAGGCGGTCGCCTGGCTCGGCTCGCCCCAGGGCGTCGGCCCGTCGGGGGCGACGCTGGCCGAGCTGTACGCGCTCCGCGCCGGGCGGTCACTGACCCGCACGGCCGGCACCGAGGGGACGGGCCTCTACCTGTAGGCCCTCACCCGCCGAGGACGCCGGGGCGGTAGCGCCAGACGAACTCCAGCCACGGCGGCGCCACCGACGTGAAGTGCTCCCAGCTCCCCGGCTCCAGGCCGGGCCGGTCGCTGCGCACCTCGGCCAGGCGCTCCAGCAGGAACCCCACCCCGGTCAGGCCGTTGACGATCCGGCTCATCGTCTGCCGGTATTCGCGGGGCCCGCTGATCTCCAGGCCGGGCCGCCGCTCGTACACCCAGTCCTGGTCGGGGTAGCCGGTCTCGGCCCCGTCGGTGTAGGGGTGCTTGAGCGTGTAGCCTTCGCCGTTCCACGCGTGGTGGGTGAGGCCGCGCCCCCGCCCGCCAGGCAGAGCACCCGGCGGCCCGCCACGTCGCCCGGCAGCCCCAGCCTCTCCAGGTCGAGGTAGGCGCGGGCCCGCTCGGCGTCGAGGTCGAGCATCGGGCGGGTGAACAACGCGTCCGCCTCGACGAGCGCCTCCCAGCGGGCCTGGTTGTAGTGGTAGGCGTCGTCACGCATGACGATCACCCTAGCGGCCGGGTGCGCCCCGGCCGCCAGGGCTCAGCCGAGGAGGGCGTGCAGGCGGCGGGCCTCACGGACGAAGCCGCTCGTCGCCTTCCTGGCCGCGATCCGCGCCACGCACGGCAGCTCGCCCTCGGCCCGCGCCCATCCCGCCGCCCGGACCGCGAACGTCAGCATCTGCGTGTGCCCCGAGTGCGCCCGCTCACCCGGCCCCGGCAGGTAGACGGGCAGGAACCCGGTCAGCACCCGCCACACCTCCGCGTGGGCGCCGCGCCGGGCCGCCGTCTCCAGCGCCTCCCGCATGGCCGCCGGCTGATGCCAGGTGCGCCGCAGCAGCAGCCCGAGCTGCCGCCCGGTCTCCTCGGCGGGCAGCTCCCCCCGCGCGGCCAGCTCCAGCAGCGGACGCACCCCGTCGTCGCGCCGCCACCACTCGCGGTGCAGCAGGAAGTACGCCACCAGCAGCGCCACCGCCTCCCCCGCGGGCCCGCCGGCCGACGCCACCGCCTGCACCTCGGCCAGCCGCACGTGCGACCCGTGGGTACGGCAGAGCAGCCGCGGTAGCAGATGCAGCGCCGCGACCTCCCGGTCGTGCGGAAGCACGGCGGGCCAGTCGACGGGATCGTCCCCGTCGGCCTGCCAGCGCGACGCCCGCGGATCGGACAGCAGCCGGTCGACCAGCTCCAGCCCGGTCGCCTCCCCCCGGATCCGCGGAACCAGCGACGGCTCCCGCCCCTCCCCCGTCGCTCCCCTCGCCTTCCGCGCCCCGGACGCGGCCTCCGCTCCGGGGGCCGCCCGGTCGCTCGCGTACGGGACCCCGCCGTCGATCCAGTCGATCCCGGTGCTGATCGAGGGCCTGTCGCGCATCCACGCCGCGACGGTCGCGCCCGCCCCGGAACGCAGCCGCGCCGCCCGCGCCACCACCCCGGGTTCGATGGCGCGCGGCAGCCGGAGCAGCGCCTGCTGCAGATCGGCGTCCAGCGCCTCGACCCCGGCCCGCTCGTACCCCGCCACCCTCTCCACCAGCTCGGCCGCGCCGACCCCGCCGGCGCCGGTGGTGGGCGTGGCGAGCAGGTACGGCGGCAGCGCCCCGGACCCGGCGGCGGCATGCACCTCGGCCAGCCGGCGCAGCAGCATCCAGTGCGGCGCCGTCACCCGCGACGCGTCCGGCAACCGCCCCCGCCGCCGCCCACCCTGCTCGGCCCCGAGCACCGGCCCGGATACGGGTCCAGACGCAGGCCCGGATACGGGCGCGGGCTCGACCGACGCGCCCCCGAGAACGCGAAGCACCCCGAGAGCCGTGGGAAGCAGGGCGGGCCCCGGCCGGGGCGGCGGCTCGGCCCCCGGGTCGACGAGCCGCCGCGCGATCGCCTCCGCCCACTGGCCCGGATGCTCCCATTCGCGCTCCTTGTACAGCCGCGACGGCTCCCCGGTCAGCGACTTGAGCACCACCCGGAGCGCCTCAGGATCCTCCGCGTGCAGCCGCACCACTCCGTCCAGCCACCGCTCAAGCTCCTGCCACCCGACCCGGTAGGGCAACGCGGTCAACTCGCCAGGTGCACGGACCGGCGCCGGCAACGACGCCGCCCGCGCCACCCGAGGCAACGCCCGGCGCACGAACCCGTCCCCCTGTCTGAGCTCCGAGCCCGCCCCAGACCCGGAGACGCCCCCCACTGCACCAGGCCCGGCCGTCCCGGGTCCCGCAGAGGCCGCCGCCGTGTGGACCGCTTCCGCCTCCCCAGCGCCGGCGGGCACCGGCGCGCGGGCCACGTCCGTCTCCCTGCCTCGGTACGCGGTCCCGCCCGTGGAGGTCGTCGGGCCCGGGAAGGCCGTGGTGAGGCGGGCGGCAAGGTCCGGGGGAAGCTGGGCGGCGGCCTCCCTCAGTGGCGTCGTGCCTGCCGCGCCGAAGCGGTCGGCGTGGCGCAGGGCAAGGCGTACGGCACGGGCCTGGACGTCGTACGACCGGCAGGAGAAGGCCTGGGCGAGCGCCGGCGCGAACTCGTCCACAGGGCCGCGCCGCTCCCGCACTGCCTGGTCGAGCCAGCCGAGCCCGCCGTCGACGAGCTTGCGCTCCGGCCGGAACAGGGCGGCGTGCAGCCCTTCCACCAGGTCGTCGTGGCCGAGCCGGCCCGCTCGGCGCAGGTGGCGCAGCGCCAGGTCGGCCACCGAGGTGGGCGCGGCCGGGAGCAGCCTCAGGTAGTCGGCGGCCCGCCGGGCGGACTCGGCGTCGGCAGGGTCGAGCAGGTCGTGCAGGCGTACGAAGAAGCGCAGGTCAGGACCGGAGCCGCCGCGCAGGAACCGGCGTACGCACCCGTCGAGCAGCAGGTCGCGCGACACCCGCCCGGTGTCGGCGAGATCCTTCAGGGCGGCGAGCCAGGTCGGCGGCCGGGGCTCGTGCCCGGCACGGCCGCCGTCCGGGGGCTGCTCGTGGCGGAGGACGCGGCCGACGCCGTCCGCCTCGAACAGGCGCGGGAGCAGATGGTCGAGCAGCGGGTCGTCGCCCAGACCCGCAGGTGATCCGGCGGCCCAGGCGACGGTCAGCGGGTCGTGGCCGGGCGGGGTCGCGCCGGTGCGGCGCAGCATGGCCAGGGCCAGGGCGCCGCAGACGCGGGCGTCGCGCTGCGTGCGCAGGCGCAGGGCGGCGCGTACGGCGAAGTCCACCTGCCAGCGGTGCGGCCGGGCGGCGAGAACGCGTTCGACGAGCCCGGTGTGGTCGAGGCCGCCCCAGCCCTGGAAGTCGCGCCGGTGCAGCCAGGCCGCCACCGCAGCGGCGCCGCCGATCGTGCCCGCGCCCGCCACCCGCATCGGCCCCACCCACGCGTCGACCCGCGCATGCTCCCACCCCGGGCCGCCCTCCTGGCTGCCGCCCGCCGCCACCCCGTAGCGGCCGGCGCCACCGTGACCGCCGCCGCCACCTTGGCCCTCGGCACTGTCTGGGGCGTTGGTGTCGCCCTGGGCGGCTGTGCTGCCGGTGGGTGTCACGCGCTCCTGCGTGCGGCGGGCCTGGCGGCGGCGTCGTTCTCGGTCCCACGCCCGGTTGCGCGCCACGGGGATGTGGCCGGGCAGGGCGGCGGCCACCTCGCGCCGCCCCGCCTCGTCCAGGGCGAGCACCAGCTCGGCCACCCGGAGCTCGTCCCCCGCGTCGATCGCCGCCTCGACCTCCGCCCAGGCAGTTCCCTCCCCCACACCATCCCCTCGTTCGGAAGCCTCCCTGGAGGTCCCTGCACCGCTGCCGGGCCCACCCGACGCTTCTGCGGACGACCGTGCGGCAGGGTCCCGGCCGGGAGGCTGCCGTGCGGAAGTGCCGCCTGATGCCGGGGCGGCGCTGTCGCGGGCGTCGGACGCGACGGAGGGGCCGCCACCGGAGGCGCGCGGGGCGTCGGCGCGCTCGGTGGGCGTCCGCTCCCGGGCGTCGGCAGGCACCCGCCTGGAGCCTTCGCCGGGCAACCGGCCAGGGCCTTCGCCAACCACCCGTACGGGGCCGTCCGCCGCCCGTTGGGAACCGTTGCCGGATGGCCGGGCGGGGCCGCCGCCGGGCATCCGGTCGGGGCCGCCGTCGGGTCCTGCCCCACGTGCGGGGACGGGAGCGTGGACGGAGACGGTGGACCGGGCGCCCGGGTCGGCCCGTCGGGAGCCCGGGTCCGCGGGCCGGGAGCCCGGGTCGATGGGCCGGGGGCCCGGGTCGGCGGGCCAGGGGCCCGAATCGGCGGGCCAGGGGCCCGAATCGGCAGGCCAGGCACCCGGGTCGGCGGACCGGGCACCCGCATCGGAGGGCCAGGCACCCGGGTCGATGGGCCGGGGACGCGGGTCGGTGGGCCAGGGGGTGGGGGGTGGGGTGGGGGTCATAGGAGGGCGTCCGCGGTGTGGCGGGAGGCGATGCGGGCGGCGAGGACGTGCTTGCAGGGGCCGCGGGAGCCGCGGTGGTCGAACCACCACTCGCACGTGCAGCTGCCGTCGGCGATGCCGACCTGGCGGGTGCCGCCGGAGGTGGTGACGCGGGCGTGGTCGCCGTCGAGGGTGACGGCGCCCGCTTCGACGAGCGCCCGGGCGGCCGTGAGGCGCGGGTTGAGCTGCGCCACCTGGTCGCGGTCGTAGGGCAGCTCGCGGTGGAAGTGGCCCGCCTCGTACAGGTCGTAGCCGACGCGCCCGGCGGTGCCGAGCTGGGTGAGCGCGGCGCGTACGCGGTCGACGGGGAGCCCGGAGCGGTCGGCGAGCAGGCCGATCTCGACGGCGGGCTCGAAGTTGAGCAGCATCCCGATCACGTCGGCGTCGCCGGCGGCCTCGTCGGTGGCGAGGTCGTCGAGGACGGCGCCTTCGCCGGAGAAGCCGCGCCAGGGCTGGGGCGAGACGGCGAGCGTGTAGCGCATGCCGGGCAGTTCGAGCTCCCAGGCGCTGGCCTGGTGGCCGGCGTCGGCGCCGGGCGGGCCGTAGACGCGCAGGGCCTTGGCGAAGCGCAGCAGCGGCATGAGGGTGGCGACGCGGCCGGCGCCGGACAGGCAGACGGAGCCGCGGCCGGGCCCGGCGGCCAGGCGCAGGTCGCCGCCGGCGGGGACGGCCCACACGGTGGCGGACGCCTTGCGCGGCAGGGAGCGCAGGAAGCGGACGGCCTGCGGCCCCTTGAGCTCGGCGCGCAGGTCGAAGCCGGCGGCGATCACCTGGACCTCGGCGAAGCCGCGCAGCCATCGGCTGGGCAGCGGCACCTTCTTCTCGACGACGGCGCCGTCGAGGGTGGTGACGGTGAGCTCGTCGGGGCCGACGCCGAGGTGGAGGGGGTCGCGTCCGCCGACGCGGGCGAGCGATTCGCGCAGCGGCCCGTTGACGTCGACGTTGGTGGTGCCCCGGTCGAGCACGTCGCCGTCGAGGGCGAGCACGTCGAGGCGGGCGTAGACGCCGCCGCAGGCGGAGAACGACTCGAACCTGAGCCGGTCGCCGTCGCAGGTCACCACCGGGTCGCGGGTCCAGCCGGGGCGGGGCTGGTGGTAGCGGGCCATGGCCACGTCGGCGACGGCCAGCAGGCCGGCGGCGGCGGGGGCGGCCTGGGTGAGGAGCCCGCTGAAGAACCGGGGATGGGTCTGGGGGCCCGACAGGGCCGTGCCGCCGGAGGTGGACAGGCCGAGCCGGCCGTCGGCGAGCACGGAGGGCCCGGCGTAGGAGTACGCCTGCACCGCTTGAGTCATGGCCCGGACGATAGTGATCACCACCGACACAATCGGGTCCGGTACGTAAAACCTCCGATGCGCGGGGCGGGAGAGGGTTCCACAATGAGCCTGGTGCTCACCGTCGACCTGGCCCGTGTCTGTTTCGCCCGCTTCTCCGTGCCGGCGGGCCAGGCGTCGTGGACCAGTGCCGAGCACCCGATCGGCTTCGCGGCGACGCAGCTCGTGGCCTCGTGGACGGCGCGGACGCCGCCGGGCTCGTGGATCGAGGTGGAGCTTCAGGCGACGACGGCGGCGGGTTCGCGGACCAGGTGGTACGTGATGGGCCGCTGGTCGGAGCACGGCGAGCCGCGCACGTCGGTCCCGGGGCAGGGGGACGAGGACGGGGACGTGGCGGTCGACACGTTCGTGGCGCGGCGGCCGGTGACGGCTTTCCGGGTGCGGGTGACGGCGCACGGCGCGGGGGCGCGCGTGCACGGGCTGGGCGTGATGGCCTCGGCGCTGCCGGGCCGGCCGGCGCCGAGCGCGCCGGGGCCGGGCGGGGCGTTCCATCTGGTGGTGCCGGCGCATTCGCAGCACGAGCACGCCGGGCATCACCCGCAGTGGGACGGCGGCGGCGCGAACTGGTGCGGCCCGGCGGCGGTGGCCATGGTGCTCGCCTACTGGGGCCGCGGCCCGGCGGCTGACGAGCTGGGCTGGGTGGGCGCGGGCGACCCGTGCCCGGCGGTGGACCACGCGGCGCGCGGCGCCTACGACACCAGCTACCAGGGCACCGGCAACTGGCCGTTCAACGTGGCGTACGCGGGCACGTACGGGCTGGCCGGGCTCGTGACGAGGCTGCGGTCGGCGGCGGAGCTGGAAGTGCTGGTGCGCGCCGGGATCCCGGTGATCACGTCGCAGTCGTTCAAGGAGCACGAGCTGCCGGGCTCCGGCTATTCCACGGGCGGGCACATCATGGTCGTCACGGGGTTCACGGCCGCGGGCGACGTCATGGTCAACGATCCGGCCGCGCCGGGTGACGCGCAGGTGCGCCGGGTCTATCCGCGTGCCGCGTTCGAGCGGGTGTGGCTGCGGAGCTCCGGCAGCGGCGGGATCGCGTACGTGCTGCACCCACCCGAGATGTCCTTGCCCCCGTCAAATGGCAATTGGTGAAATATGAGTATTCGACCGATCGATGTGGCCCGGACCGACGGCGGCCCCCAGTGGGTTGAGGCGGTGGCCACGCCGGAAGGCGTCGAGGTGTGGTGGGACGAGCCGCGCCCGCACGAGGGCGGCCGGCGTTGCGTGGTGCGGCGCCTGCCGGGCGGCGAGCGGGTGGACGCCCTGCCGGACGGCTGGAACGCGCGCAACCGGGTGATCGAGTACGGCGGCCGTTCGTGGCGTCCGCTGCCCGGTGGCGGCCTGGTGTTCACGAACTGGGCCGACCAGCGCGTCTACCGGATCGGCGGCGGCGACCCGGTGGCGCTGACGCCGGCGGGCCCGGCCCGTTACGCCGACCTCTACCTGCCGCCGGGCCGCGACGAGGTGTGGGCGGTGCGGGAGAGCGCGGACGTGCGCGACCTGGTGGCGATCCCGCTGGACGGCGGGCCGCTGACGGTGATCGCCGAGGCGCAGCGTTTCCTGATGAATCCGCGTTTGTCGCCCGACGGGCGGCATGTCGCCTGGATCGGCTGGGACCATCCGGCGATGCCGTGGGACGGCACCGAGCTGTGCGTGGCGCCGCTCGGCCCCGGCGGGCAGGCGGGGCCGTACGAGGTGGTCGCGGGCGGGCCGGACGAGTCGGTGGTACAGGCCGAGTGGCGCGACGACGACACGCTGTACGCGATCACCGACCCGACGGGCTGGTGGAACGTGCACCTGATCGGCAGGGACGGCACGCGGATCCGCAACCTGACGCCGGTCGAGGCGGAGTTCGGCCACGCGGCGTGGAAGCCGGGCTCGGGCTGCCTGGCGGTGGCCGGTGACCGGCTGGCGGTCGTGTACGGCACGCCGGACCGGCGCAGGCTGGCCGTGCTGGACCCGGGCGGCGGCGAGCTGCGCGACATCGGCGGGGAGGCCACCTACTGGGCCTCGACGGTGTCGGCGGCCGGGGGCAAGGTCGCGGCGGTGTCGGCGACCCCGTACACGCCTCTGGAGGTGATGCTCGTCGACCTCGACGGCGGCGGGCACGAGGTGGTGTCGGCGCCCAAGGAGCTGCCGGAGCGGGACCTGCTGCCGGTGCCGGAGGCGGTGACGGTCGAGGGCGTGCACGCGCACCTGTATCCGCCGGCGGGGACGCGCGGCCCGGCCCCGTACGTGATCTTCGTGCACGGCGGGCCGACCGGCAACCACCCGGTGATGCTGGACCTGGAGATCGCCTACTTCACCAGCCGGGGGCTGGGCGTGGCGGTGGTCAACTACGGCGGCTCCACCGGCTACGGCCGCGCCTACCGCGAGCGGCTGCGGCACCAGTGGGGCGTGGTCGACGTGCAGGACTGCGCCAAGGTGGCGCGCGGGCTGGTGGAGCTGGGCCGGGCCGACGCGGCGCGGATCGCGATCCGGGGCGGCAGCGCGGGCGGCTGGACGACGGTGGCGGCGCTGGTGCACAGCGACGTGTTCGCGGGCGGCGTCGCCCATTACGCGATCACCGACCCGGAGAGCTGGGCGGCCGAGACGCACGACTTCGAGTCGCGTTACCTCGACGGCCTGATCGGCCCGCTGCCGGAGACGCGGCAGCGCTACAGCGAGCGCTCGCCGCTGCTGCACGCGCACCGGGCGTCGGGGCCGTGCCTGATGCTGCACGGGCTGGAGGACGCGATCGTGGACGTCGGCCAGGCCGAGCGGTTCGTCGCGGAGCTGGACAGGAACGGCAAAGAGTGGGCCCTGCTGACCTTCGAGGGCGAGCAGCACGGCTGGCGCAGGGAAGAGACGATCGTGGCGGTGCTGGAGGCCGAGCTGGCCTTCTACGGACTGATCTTCGGGTTCGAGACGCCCGAGGTGGCGCCGCTGAAGCTGGAGGGCAGGAAGTGAAGAGCGTCGCCGAGATCTGCTCGGACCTGATCAGGTTCGACACCACCAATCCGGGCTCCGGGGAGCGGCCGGCCGCCGAGTACGTGGCCACGCTGCTGGCCGACGCCGGGCTGGAGCCGGAGGTGTTCGAGTCGGCGCCGCGCCGCACCACGGTGGTGGCGCGGATGGCGGGCGACTCCCCGGACGCGCTGCTGGTGCACGGGCACCTGGACGTGGTCCCGGCCGACCCGGCCGAGTGGCGGATGCACCCGTTCTCGGGCGAGATCGTCGACGGGTGCGTCTACGGCAGGGGCGCGGTCGACATGAAGGGCTCGTGCGCGATGACCCTGTCGGCGGTGCTGGGCATGCGGGCGCTGGGCGTGCGGCCCCGGCGGGACGTGGTGCTGGCGTTCCTGGCCGACGAGGAGGCGACCGGCGACTTCGGCTCGCGGCACGCGGTGACCGAGCACCGGGAGCTGTTCGACGGGGTCACGCAGGCGATCAGCGAGTCGGGCGGGTTCAGCGTCGACTCCGGCGGCCACCGCGTCTACCCGGTGGCGGTGGGCGAGCGCGGCACCGCGTGGATGAAGCTCACCGCGCACGGCGTGGCCGGGCACGGCTCCCGGCCCGCGGTGGACAACCCGGTCGCGACGCTGGTGCACGCGCTGTCGCGCATCGCCTCCTACCAGTGGCCGGTACGGGTCACGCCGTCGGTCGCGGCGCTGCTCGACAGCCTGTCGGAGATCACCGGCCAGCCGATCGACCTGGACCGGCTGGACGCCGAGGCGCGGCGTCTCGGCTCGCTCGGCAAGCTGTTCGAGGGGCAGATCCGCAACTCGGCCAACCCGACGATGCTGGAGGCCGGCTACAAGGTGAACGTGGTGCCCTCGACCGCCGAGGCGCACGTGGACGGCCGCTACCTGCCGGGGCTGCAGGAGGAGTTCCTGGCGACGATCGACGAGCTGCTCGGGCCGAAGATCACCCGGGAGTTCGTCAACCTGGAGGACGCCCCGGCCGCGCCGTACCCGTCGACGTTCTTCGACGAGCTGGCCGCCAGCCTCGTGGCCGAGGACCCGCTGGCCAGGCCCGTGCCGTACGTGATGAGCGGCGGCACGGACGCCAAGTCGTTCGCCAGGATCGGGATCGAGGGGTACGGGTTCGCGCCGCTCATGCTGCGGCCGGATCTGGACTACTTCGGGATGTTCCACGGCAAGGACGAGCGGGTGCCGGTGGAGGGACTGGAGTTCGGCGTCCGGGTGCTGACGCGGCTGCTGTCGTGAGTCCCCGGTAGCCGGGTGCCGCCCGCCGTGCGGCGCAGCGTGATCCGCACGGCCAGGCCGCCCAGGACGGCCGACGCCAGCAGCAGGATTCCCGCCTCGGTCCACTGGAAGCGCCAGAACATCGACGGCGGGTGGTAGGTCACCGCGTAGCGGTAGCCCGCGTCGAACAGGCACTTGTGCCACGCGTCGGTGTTGCGGCTGGCGCGCCCGGCGTCCAGCCGCCGCTCGCAGGCCGCGGGCGTGTCCGCCGGGCCGACCTCGCGCCCGGCCGGGTCCACCCAGGCGCCGCCGCCGACGAGCCGGGCGTCGGGGTCGCCGAGCACCACGCTGCCGGTCAGCTCGGCGCGCTGCGGGGTGGCGTAGTGGTCGCTGAGCGCGAACAGCGCGAACATGGTCGCCGCCACCCCGGCCACGACCAGCGCCATCGCCGGGAGCGTCCGCTTGAGCACCGCCCCGGCCAGCGTCCCCAGCGCGAACGCGTACAGCCACCAGGCGGCCGGGGCCACCCCGGTCATGTTGAAGATCCCGATGTTGCCGAACCCGGAGTCGATCCCCTCCCGGAACACCGGCCGCCACAGGCTGACCATCAGCGACAGCAGCAGCCCGCCGGCCACCACCGCGCCGCCGAGCACGGCCAGCTTGACCGCCAGCCACCGCCGCACCGGCACCCGCTGGGTCCAGGCCAGCAGGTGGGTGCCGCGCTCGTACTCCCTGCCGAGCAGCGGCGCGCCCCAGAACGCGCCGACCAGCGCGGGCAGCACGAGCGGCATCCAGCCGAACACCGAGTAGACCGCGTCGTAGCGCTCCCCGAGGCCGACGGCCGCCTCCAGCGACCCGCAGAACGCGGTGCCCCCCGGGCAGCCGCCGGGCACGTGCGCGGCCACGTACGACGTCGCTTCGAGGGCGGAGCCGAGCAGCAGCAGGCCGAGCGCGGCCAGGAAGCCGGCGGTGACGAGGATCTGCGCCCGGTGCTGGCGCCAGGTGACCCAGATCATCCGGCCACCTCCGCGGGCGCGGGCAGCGCCGCCGACGCGGGGCTGCGCAGGTAGCCCATGACGAGCTCGTCCAGGCCCGGCCGCCGGGCGTTCCAGCGCGGGTCGGGCGGCGGCCCGCCGCGCACGAGCAGGCTCACCTGCCTGCCGGTGCGGCTCTCCCCGACGACGTCGCATCCGGCGGCGGAGGCGCCGGCCGGGCCGGTCAGCACGCTGTGCCCGCCGAGCAGGTCCTCGATGTCGCCGCTGACCTGGAGCCGCCCGCCGTTGAGCACGATCAGCCAGTCGCAGGTGTCCTCCAGGTCGGAGACGACGTGCGAGGACAGCAGCACGGTCAGCCCGCGCTCGGCCACCTCGGCCATGATCGAGCGCATCACGTCGTGCCGGGCGACCGGGTCGAGGTTGGCCAGCGGCTCGTCCAGCACCAGCAGGTCGGGCAGCCGGGCCAGCGCGAGGGTCAGCGCGACCTGCGCCCGCTGCCCGCCGGACAGCCGGCCGACCCTGCCGGTGAGCGGGATGCCGAGCCGGTCCAGCCGTCTCCTGGCCGCCTCCTCGTCCCAGCGGTCGTTGGTGCGGCGGCCGAAGCGCAGCGTCTCCGCGACCGTGAACGTCTCGTACAGCGGCTTGTCCTGGGCCACGAACGCGGCCTGCCCGCGCACCGTGACGCCGCCCCGGGCGGGGGCGAGCAGGCCGACGGCGGCGTGCATGAGCGTGGTCTTGCCGGCGCCGTTGGGGCCGACCAGCGCGGCCACGCGCCCGGCCGGGACCGCCAGCGAGCAGTCGCGCAGCACCCAGGACCGGCGGCGGCGCACGGCCAGCCCGGTGACCTCCAGCGCGTTCACGCGACGCCCTCACGCGCGGAGCCGGCCAGCACCGCGCCGAACAGCGCCCGCAGGTCCTCCTCGTCCAGCCCGGCGGCGCGGGCCTGGCGCACCCACTCCTCCAGCCCGCGCCGCAGCCGATGGTGGTCGGCCAGCGTCGGCCCGGCGATCCCCTGCTCGACGAACGTGCCCAGCCCCGGCCGGCCCGCCACCAGGCCCTCGCGCTCCAGCTCCCGGTAGGCCTTGAGCACGGTGTTGGGGTTGATGGCCAGGCTCTCGACGACCTCGCGCGCGGTGGGCAGCTGGTCGCCGGGCCGCAGCGTGCCGAGCCGCAGCGCCTGTTTGACCTGGTGGACGAGCTGGAGGTAGGTCGCCACCCCCGATCCCCGGTCGAGCTGGAACTCGATCACGAAACCACCCTTTCACTATTCGATTAGTGAAAGGGTGGTGGATCGGGGTGGCGGCTGTCAACCGGCCCTGTCCTCCAGCACGCCGTCGACGTAGACGTCGAGCTTCTCGTTGTAGAAGGCGATCAGGCCCGCGACGCGCTCGCTCTCCGGCAGCGGCGTGCGGTAGGACCAGGCCAGATCCTCGTGGCCGTTGACCGACCAGTATTCGGCCGTGCCCTTGTACGGGCAGCGCGTGACCGTGGCGGTGGGCTCCAGCAGGTCGAGCCGGACGTCGGTCTTCGGCAGGTAGTAGCGGGGCCGCAGGCCGGTCTCGAACAGGACCCGGGCGTTGCGCGAGTCGGCCACCGTCACCCCGTCGACCTCCACCCGCACGTGCCGCGAGCTGGGCAGGATGTCGACGCGCGTGTACGGGTCGCGCGCGTGCACGTACACCTCCTCGTCCTCCTCGAACCAGGCGTCCATCGCGTCCCAGTCGAAGCGGACGTGACCCCGTACCGGCTCCAGGGGCGCGTCGTCGCCGTAGACGAGCGCCTCGCCGCCGCCCGGGGCGAGCGTGTGGACGGCGGCCTCGCCCCGGCTCGGCGAGCGGCGGGTCTCGCCCGTGGGCTTGAGCGCGTCCCGCTCGACGTCCTCCAGCGGGAAATAGTAGGTCGGGTAGTGCGGGCTCTCCCACACCATCAGGGCGCGGGTGGTGTCGGCGACCGCGCGGCCGCCCAGATAGGTCCTGACTCGCTTGGCCGTGCGCTCGACGCGCACCCGGCCCCGGCTCGTGGCGTCCATGCCCGCCGCAACCGCGCGGCAGGCTCCCCTATTCCGGTGTCACGCGCCCGCTATCCGATGCCGAACGCCGCCAGCGTGCCCCACGTGACGAGCGTCCCGACGAGCGCCCCGGCGGCCACCTGGGCCCACGTGTGGTGCGTCAGCCGCACCCGGGCCCAGCACACCAGCGCCACCACCGCCGCCCCCGCCGTCAGCGTCGGCGCCGCGGGCAGCACGTGGGCCAGCACCACCACCGTGCCCGCCGACACCGCCGCGTGGAAGGAGATCTTCCAGCGCAGCGTCACCGGGATCGTCACGGCCAGCGCGGCCAGCATGGCCGTCACCGTCGCCACCAGCAGCGTCGGCGCGCCGAGCACCCCCAGCAGCAGCAGCGCGAACAGCACCGCGCCGACGGCGGCCAGCAGCGGGCCGGTGCGGCGGGCCCGGTCGACGATGTGGTGGGAGTCGAGCCGCCCCGAGCGCACGCCCACGGCGATCACCGCGGCGGGCACGCCGCCGCACAGCACGGAGGCCACCAGCCCCCACACCGCCCCCGCCCAGCCCTCCGCGATGAGCCCCACGGCGGGCGGCATGGCGATCACCAGCACCTGCGGCGCCAGCAGGTCCGTCACCCTCCGCGCCAGGAGATCGGCCGTCATGTGACGGAAGATTACGCGATCATGGGAGCGGGCCGCGTCAGCCCTTGCCCGCGGCGTTGACGATGCGCGTCGTCGACCGGTCGGGGATGGCCTCCAGCTCCCAGCACTCGGCGCCGAGCAGCGCCGCCGCCGCGCACCGGCCGCCCGCGTGCGGGTCGCCCGCGGTGTGCGCGAGCGCGCCGGGCCGCATCGGGGTGAGCAGGTCGATGTAGTCCTCGGGCCCGTGCGCCTCCGGCGGCCCCGTCACGATGAACACCCCCGTCACGAACCGCAGCGCCGCCAGCAGCTCGGCGCGCTCGGCCGCCGGGTTGAACGGCCGCGAGGGGCCCTTCCACGCGCGCACCCGCGGGTCGTCCTCCACGCCGACGACGAGCGGCAGCCCTCGCGCGGCCACCGCGCCCAGGTAGCGCACGTGGCCCACGTGCAGGATGTCGAAGACTCCGGTCACGACCGCTGCCCCCGGGTGGTCGTACCGCTGCACCCAGACGGCCTCCAGGCTGCTCACGCAGGCACTCCTCCTAGTCGACTCGTCGATCGCAGCGTACTAGGCGCCCGCGCCTCGTGACCTGCCGGGGACGCGCTACCCCGCCTCTCCCGCGCGACATCGGCCCTGGTGCCGCGCGGGCAAGGGCATTCGCACCTTTTCGCGACCATCCTCCGCCCCGGCGTGGCGCGTCTCATGACGTCGCCGCATTCAGGGGGGTTCCACCGTGGCCACGCCGGACTCGCAACACGATCTCGCGCTCCGCTTCCCGGGGGTGCCGTCGCAGGTGGCGGGGGCGCGCGGCCTGGTGACCGCCGTGCTCGGCCGCGACCATCCGCTGCACGACGACTGCGCGCTGCTGACCAGCGAGCTGGCCACCAACGCGATCCTGCACTCGCGCTCGGGCGACGGCGGCTCGTTCACGGTGGCGGTGCGGGTCTCCGGGGACCTGGTGCGCGTGTGGGTGGAGGACGGCGGCTCGGAGGCGCCGCCGTGCGTGTGCCGGGCCGACCCGTACGCGACGGGCGGGCGGGGGCTGCCGCTGCTGGAGGCGCTCAGCCACCGCTGGGGGTTCACCCGGCACGACGGCGCCACCCGCGTGTGGTTCGAGCTGCTGCTGGTGACCGTGCCCGCCGGGTGGACCGCCCGGAGCCGTACCGGAACCGGCTGAGCCCCGGGCCGCCCGCGTCAGTGGTGGGAGCCGTCGCGGCCGAGGGTCTTCTCGGGGGTGGCGCCGGGGCGGGTCCACTGCGGCACCGGGCGGCTGTCCGGCCCCCAGGTGGCGGCGCCGTCCACGTCGGAGCGCCAGTACCAGCACGGGTGACGGCCCTCCGGGCGGCCCTCCGGGTTGTCCTCCCACGCCTCGCCGCGCCCGTACGGCGTCATGTCGAGCAGCCCGAAGCAGCCGTTGGCCGGCTCGTTGCCCCGGCCGGTCGTGGAGTAGGTCAGGAACACCCGCTCGCCCTCGCGCAGGAAGCAGGAGAGGGCGGCCATGCCGCCGCCGAGCGGCTCGTCCAGGCCGCGCACCGAGTACCACGGCTGGGTGTAGCCCATGAACGCGGTGAAGGCGGCCACCTCGTCCCAGCGGCCCGGGGTCAGCACGGCGAACGAGACGCCCCGCGTGCTGAGGTAGACGACGGAGTCCTTCAGATGCCAGGCCATCGTGGTGCAGCCCTCGCACTGCCCCTGGTGCGGCGCGCCGTCGTACCACATGTGCTTGTAGACCACGAGCTCCTCGCGCCCCTGGAACAGGTCCAGGAACGGCACCGGCCCGTCGGCGCCGACGACCTCGGCCGTCCCGTCGAACTCCACCATCGGCAGCCGGCGGCGCGCCGCCGCGATGGCGTCGCCCTCACGGGTGTGGGCCTTCTCCCGGACCAGCAGCTCGTCCCTGGCCGCCTGCCAGGTCGCCAGGTCGACGACGGGCGGGCGGCCGGGCAGCGCCCCGGCCGGGTCGCTCGGCGTGGTCGTCATCATGTCCTCCGTGGTGTCTCGTGCCGGACGGCGACGGTCGCCGTCCTGATCAGCGGACTTCCCCGAAAACAACGAGCGGTGTTCAGACGTCCAGCCGGCACAGGCCCTCGGCCAGCGCCTTGGTGCTGAGCCGGGTGCGGCTGTCGCATCCCAGCTTGGCGAAGATGTGCTCCAGGTGCGTGGTGACCGTGCGGACGCTGAGCACCAGCGCGGCGGCGATCTGCGGGTTGGAGTCACCGGCCGCGACCCGGGTGAGCACGTCCACCTCGCGGCCGGTCAGCTCGTACGGCAGCGCGCAGGGCCGTTCGGCCACCACGGCGCCCTGCAGCCCGCCCTGGAAGCCGACCCCGGCCCGCAGCAGCCGCATCTCGTGCCAGCGGCCCTGCCCGTCGAGCCAGAGGCCGTGCCGGTTGAGCTCGCGCGAGTCGATGAACGCCCGCGCGTAGGCGGCGATCGCCGGGTCGTCCCACAGCTCCGGCGAGGTCTCCAGGCCGGGCACGCCGCGCCGGACGCCGAGCCGGTCGAACGCCACCGCCCGGAACCCGCCCGGCAGCCCCACCGGGTCGATCACGCACCGGGTCAGGTCGGTGACGTGCGCGAGCATGGGGCTCACCGCGCCGACCAGCGCGGCGGTCAGCTCGGGGAAGGCGTCGCGGGTGGCCAGGTGCAGCAGCCCGGTGTAGCGGCCCCCGGCCAGGAACAGCGGCGCCGTCAGCCCGGCCCGCCAGCCGTACGGGGCCAGGTGGCGGCGGAAGTAGCGCTCGGTGCCCGGCTCGGGCATCGCGACCGGCGCCCGGGTGGCCATCGCCCTGCGGTACGCCTCCAGCGCCGCGTACTCCTCGGCCGCGTCACCGTCGATGCGCCGGTGGCCGTCGGAGACGACGCTGTGGTGGCGGCCGGTGGCGGGGTCGAAGGCGACGAACTCGTAGGCGTCCAGCGGCACCACCTCGCGCAGCGCCGCCATCGCGCCGTGCGCTCCGCTCCCCCCGGCGACCTGGTAGCCGACCTCGGCGAACGCCCGCAGCTGGCGCACGGGCAGGGTGATCTCGGCCACGGTTCTTTATATCATTTGCCGTTTTTTGCAGGGCCTTGGCGAGGCCGCCGGTGTTAGGGTGCCCGTATGCAGCGCGCTTCCGTCACGACGACGCCGGACCCAGTCCCGGCGCGCTGACTTCTGTCTCCCGGGCGAATGCCCGGGATCGGATCGGTCGTTCGCCCTTTCACCGCAAAGGACGATCATGAACGACCACCGCAGACTCGGCCGCGAGCTGGGCATCTTCGACACCGACCCGCTGATCGGCTCCGGGCTGCCGTTCCTGCTGCCCGCCGGGGCCGCCGTGCGCAAGGCCGTCGAGGACTACGTGCACGAGCTCGAACGCCGCAACGGCTACCAGCACGTCCACTCGCCCGTGCTCGGCAAACGCGAGCTGTACGAGCGGTCCGGGCACTGGGCGCACTACGCCGAGGACATGTTCCCGCCGATGCGCGTCGGCGGCGAGGAGTACGTGCTGCGGCCCAGCCTGTGCCCGCACCACGCGCTCGTCTACCGCTCCCGCCAGCGCAGCCACCGCGACCTGCCGCTGCGCCTGGC
The DNA here is from genome assembly GCF_053590035.1 of Nonomuraea sp. NPDC003214. Classification (NCBI taxonomy): domain Bacteria; kingdom Bacillati; phylum Actinomycetota; class Actinomycetes; order Streptosporangiales; family Streptosporangiaceae; genus Nonomuraea; species Nonomuraea sp. NPDC003214. Next base: position 172,221 of record NZ_JBSFSX010000007.1, read on the forward strand.
CGAGCTCGGCGGCATGTACCGCTCGGAGCTGTCGGGCGTGCTCGGCGGCCTCACCCGGGTGCGCGCCATCCAGCTCAACGACGGGCACGTGTTCTGCCGCCCCGAGCAGGCGGCCGGCGAGGTGTCGGCGGCGCTCGACCTGATCGAGGCCGCGCACGCCCAGCTCGGCATCCGGGCCGCCCGCTACCGGCTGTCGCTGCGCGGCGACGGCGCCAAGTTCGTCGACGACCCGGAGCTGTGGGCGCGCTCGGAGGCCGTGCTGCGCGAGGTGCTCCAGCGGCGCGGGCGCCCGTACGACGAGGAACGCGGCGAGGGCGCCTTCTACGGGCCGAAGATCGACATCCAGATCGCCGACCCGGCCGGCCGCGAGTCCACCCTGTCCACCGTGCAGGTCGACTACTTCCAGCCGGAGCGCTTCGAGCTGTCCTACGCCGGCGGCGGGCGTCCCGTCATGGTGCACCGCAGCGTCGTCGGCGGCCTGGAACGGCTGCTCGCCCACCTCGTCGAGGTGCACGCCGGCGCGTTCCCCGCCTGGCTCGCGCCCGTCCAGGCCGTCGTCCTGCCGCTGTCGGACGCCGAGCAGCCCGCCGCCGAGGACCTGGTACGGCGGGCCGTCGCCGAAGGGCTGCGGGCCGAGCTGGCCCCCGCGGCCAAGGGCAGCCTCGGCGCCCGCATCCGGGCCCACCGGCTGGTGCCGTACCAGCTCGTGGTGGGCCCGCGTGAGGCGGCGAGCGGTGCGGCGTCGGTGCGGCTGCGGGACGGCAGCCAGGCGGGCGCGGTGCCGCTCGCCGAATTGGCCGCTCGGGCCAGGCCACGGTTTTCAGGCGGACAATAATCCCATAAAGGTAACGGAGTCTTCCCACGGCCTGTAAACCCCTCGTAAATTGCCCCCAGTGCCGTGTCGGGAGGAATCGTTGTGACCGAGCTGAGCGACCGAGAGGCCGACCTGGTTTCGGCGCACGAACAAGAACGGCCCGCCCGGCGGCTCGGCGGAATCCTGCGGCTCGCCGTGTGGATCGTCGGCGCCCTGCTGTCGGCCTACTCGATCGCGGTGGTCTTCTGGCCGGTCGAGGCGTTGCAGCATCGGATGACGTTCCTGGCGGTGGCGCTGCCGCTGGTGTTCCTGGCCTACCGCTCCGGACTGGGACCCGCGCTCCGCCGCCTGCGCCGCCGCCGGCCGCCGCCGTCCGCGGACGGGGCGGTGGCGCCGACGCTCCCGGAGTTCGCCGCGCCCGACGACGCCACCGTGGAGGTCCCTGCCGCCGCCCCCGCCGTCGCCCCCACTGTCGAGCTGCCCGCCGCCGCCCCGGGCGCGGCCGCCACCGTGGAGACGGTCACCCCCACGGAGACGCTCCCCGCGGCGACGGCGGCCGCGCCGGACGAGCCGGCGTCCGGCGGGGGCGGGGGATCGGAGGCGGACGCGGGGCCGGGCGCGGGATCGGAGGCGGGCCGGGAGTGGCCGACCGCCGGCGACTGGGTGCTGGCGGTGCTGTCGGTGGCGGTGCTGGTCTATCCGCTGGCCGACATCGACGCCTTCCGGGACCGGGGGTCCGGGGCGGCGCTGACCGGGCTGGACGTGGTGGCGGGGCTGGCGCTGACCGGGCTGCTGCTGGAGGCGGTACGGCGCACCGTCGGCTGGGCTTTGGCCGCCATATGTGCATTTTTCCTGGCTTATGCCTATTTCGGGGTGTATTTGCCCATTGACTGGACCATCGGTCACCGCGGATTCGACCTGGCCCAGATCGTCTCGCAGCTCTACACGGGCACCGAAGGCTTTTTCGGCGTCCCTTTGCAGGTCGCCGCCAGCTACATCATCCTTTTCACCGTCTACGGCGCCGTCCTCGACTTCTCCGGCGCCAGCAAGTTCTTCATCGACCTGAGCTTCGCCGCCTTCCGCAGGTCGCGCGCCGCCCCCGGCCGGACGGTCACCACGGCGGGCTTCCTGCTGGGCACCGTGTCGGGCTCGGGCGTGGCCACGACCGTGAGCCTCGGCAGCGTCGCCTGGCCGGTGCTGCGCCGGGCCGGCTACCCGAGGGAGCCCGCGGCCGGGATCCTGGCGGCCAGCGGCATCGGCGCGATCCTGTCGCCGCCGACGCTGGGCGCGGCGGCGTTCATCATCGCCGAGCGCCTCAACGTCGGCTACCTGGAGGTGCTGATCTACGCGACGGTCCCGACGATCCTGTACTACCTGGGGATCTTCCTGGCGATCGAGATCGACTCGCGCCGGTTCGGGACGCGCGCGGTGCCGGTGGACGCGCCGCCCGTCGGCAGGCTGCTGCTGCGCTTCGGCTACCACTTCAGCTCACTGCTGATCATCGTGGTGCTGATGGCGCTGGACTACTCGGCCTTCCTGTCGGTGGTGATCGCCACGGTGGTGGCGTTCGGGCTGTCCTTCCTGGACCCGGCGCACCGGATGGGCCCGCGGCGGGTCTGGCACGCGCTGGCCAAGGGCACGCTGGAGGTGCTGCCGGTCACGGCGGTGTGCGCGGCGGCGGGCATCATCGTGGGCGTCATCACCCAGACCGGGCTCGGACTCAACCTGAGCAAGATCATCGTGGACTTCGCCGCGGGCAGCCTGGTGCTCACCACGCTGCTGGCGGCCGGGGCGGTCATGCTGCTCGGCCTGGCCGTGCCGGTGACCGCGAGCTTCATCATCGCCGCGGTCATCATCAGCCCGGCGCTCATGACGCTGGGCGTGACCGAGCCCGAGGCGTACATGTTCGTCTTCTACTACGCGGTCCTGTCGGAGGTGAGCCCGCCGACGGCGCTGTCGGCGGTGGCGGCGTCGGCGATCACGGGCGGCAACACGTACCGGACGATGCTGCTGACCTGGCGCTACACACTGCCGGCGTTCCTGGTGCCGTTCGCGTTCGTGCTGACGCCCAACGGGCAGGCGCTGCTCGGCCAGGGGCCGATCGGCACGGTGCTGGCGATGACGGCGGTCTCGGCGGTCGCGGTGGCCGCGCTGGCGATGGCCACCGGCGGGCTGAGCGGCGTGCCGGAGCGCCTGCTGGCCGCCTGCGCCGCCGTGCTGCTGCTGTTCCTCGAACCCGTCCCGATCGCGGCCGGCCTGGCCGTCCTGGCGGTCGCGGCTGCCGTACACCTCATCAGGAGAAGGAGAACCCCAGCGTGAAGCGGATCTTTGCGGTGCTCGCCGCGCTCGCCCTGATCGCGGGCTGCGGCGGTTCGGGGAACCGGCTGTCCGTCGCCACCGGCGGCACCACGGGTGTCTACTACGTCTACGGCGGCGGCCTGGCCGCGCAGCTGTCGAACAACATCGCCAACACCCAGGCCACCGCGTCCGTCACCTCGGCCTCGATCGAGAACATCAAGCTGCTGGCCACCGGTAAGGCCGACATCGGCTTCTCCCAGTCCGACACGGCGGCCGACGCGGTCGCGGGCACCGGCTCGTTCACCGCGAAGCAGCCGGTCAAGGCGCTGGCCCGGATCTACGACAACTACTCGCACGTGGTGGTGGCGCCCGGCGTCGCGGCGGAGAAGGTCGCCGACCTCAAGGGCAAGACGGTCTCGCTCGGCCCGCCGAACTCCGGCACCCAGGTCGTGGCCCGCCGCATGCTGGAGGCCGCCGGGCTGAACCCCGACAGCGACATCACCAAGCAGCAGCTGTCGATCAACGAGTCGGTGCAGGCGATCAAGGACGGCACCATCGACGCGTTCGTGTGGGTCGGCGGCCTGCCCACGGCCGGGGTGGTCGACCTGGCTACCACCAAGCCCGACATGAAGATGCTCGACACCAGCGACGTGCTGGCCGGGATGCAGGCCAAGTACGGCAAGCAGTACGTGGGGCTCGACATCGACATGAGCGTCTACAAGCTCCAGGGCACGGTCAGGACGGTCGGCATCGCCAACGTGCTGCTGGTCCCCGACGCGATGCCCGAGCAGCTCGCCTACGACATCACCCGGACCCTGTTCGAGAAGAAGGCCGAGCTGGTCAAGGTGCACCCGGAGGCCGAGAAGCTCGACCGGGCGCTGGCCCAGCAGGTGGAGCCGGTCGCGCTGCACCCGGGCGCGGCCCGCTACTACAAGGAGAAGGGCTGAGCCGGGCGGCCCTCGCGCTCGCCGCGCTCGTGCTGGCGGCCGGCTCCGGCGACGGGGCCGGCCGCCCGGCGGTCAACGGGCTGCCGCTGCCCGCCTCCGGCGTGTTCGCGCTCGGCTACGTGCACAGCGTCTACCGGGCGCCGTCGGCCGAGGTGTTCACGGCCGAGGGCCGCCGGTTCACCATGCGGGCGGTCGTGTCGACCGGCGGCGGGGTGCTCGACTACTACGCGCTGGAGGGCGAGCGCCGCCGTCTGCCGGGCGGCGGGTGGCTGCTGGTCCTGGCCGAGCCCGTCACGTACGAGGAGCTGCCGCTGCTGGCCACCCCGATCGGCCGGCGGACGCTGCTGGCCGGGGGCCGCTGCCTGCCGCTGCACCCGGAGCGGGGCGCGCGGGCGGTGCGCGTCGCGGTGGGGGCCGCCAGGGCCGGGCGGGGCGGCCCGTGCCCGCCGCCCTACAACCAGTCCCTCTTCCTGAACGCCGCGTACAGCGCCACCGAGACCAGCGCCACCAGCAACAGCGACATCCAGAAGCCCCACGGCTGGCCCTCGCCCGGATAGGGCACGTTCTGACCGTAGAAGCCGGTGATCATGGTGGGGACGGCGATGATGGCGGCCCAGCCGGTCAGCCGCTTCATGATCTCGTTCAGCCGGAAGCCCTGCTGGGCCAGCCGCGTCTCGCGCATGTTGGCCACCAGGTCGCGCAGCGACTCCACCCATTCGGCGGTGCGCAGCACGTGGTCGTAGACGTCCTCGTAGTAGGGGGCCATGCCGGTGCCGGCGATCAGCTCCTGGTCGCGGCGGAGCAGCGTGGAGACGATCTCCCGCATCGGCACCGCGATCTTGCGGAACCTGACGGTGGTCTTGCGCAGCTCGTACATCCTGCGCTGGAGCTCGCGGCCGTCGGCGGGCCGCTCCTCGAACAGCTCGTCCTCCAGGTCCTCGGCCTGCTGGTCGAGCTCCTGCACGAGCGCGAAGTGCCCGTCGACGACGGTGTCGAGCAGCCCGTGCAGCAGGAACGCCACGCCGTGGGAGGCCAGGTGGGCGGCCTTGTCCCAGCGCCTGACGACCTCGCCGATGTCGAAGGCGGCGCTCTGCCGGACGGTCACCAGCGCGTTCGGGGTGATGAACACGTCGATCTCTACCGGCGCGAACCGCCCGCCGTCGAAGTGCACCGCGTGCACGGTGATGAACAGGTGGTTGTCGTAGATGTCCAGCTTGGGGCGCTGGTACTCGTGGAGCACGTCCTCGACGGCCAGCTCGTGCAGCCCGAGCTCCTCGCCGATCGCCGCGACCTCCTCCTCGGTCGGCGCGCAGAGGTCGAACCAGACGACGTTGCCCCGGTCGGCCACGTGGTCGGAGACTTCCGCGATGGGGAAGCCCTCCTTCACCAGACGGCCGTTCCTGTACAGACGGGTGCGCATTCAAAGGAGTCTGGCAAACCGCGCGGCGTTCCGCACCGCCGCGCCGCCCGGGTCGTTGTTGAAGTACACGTACGCGTCCCGCCAGCCGGACTCGCGGACCCGCCTGGCCCACGTCTTCAGGGACGTGTCGCCGTACGCGAAACCGGCCCGCCCCTCGTGCAGCCGCACGTAGCCCCAGCCGGCGGTGTCCCAGAACGGGTTGCGCGGGCGGCCGAGCCGGTCGGCCCAGCACAGCGCCGCCCCGCGCGCCTCCAGGACGGCGCGCGTCCCGTCCGTCCACCAGGACGGGTGCCGGAACTCCACCGCCACCCGCGTCCCGGCGGGGAAGCAGCGCAGGCACCGGTCCAGGCGGCCGAGGTCGGCCCGCAGCGTGGGCGGGAGCTGCAGCAGGATCGGCCCGAGCTTGCCGCCGAGCCCGGCGACGGCCGCCATCAGCCGGGCGACCGGCTCCTCCGGCTCGGCCAGCCGCCGGATGTGGGTGAGGAACCGGCTGGCCTTGACCGCCATCACGAAACCGTCCGGGGTCCGCTCGCGCCAGGCGGCGAACGTGCGCGGCGGCGGCAGCCGGTAGAAGGCGTTGTTGCTCTCGACGGTGGCGAACTCGGCGGCGTACGTCTCCAGCCACAGCCGCTGCGGGACGCCCTCGGGGTAGAGCACGCCGCGCCAGTCGCGATACTGCCATCCGGAGGTGCCCACCAACGTGCCCATGCACACGGGCTACCCCACCCGCGCGGGTGCAGTACTGTCGCACTTCGGAGTCCTGAGGAGGCCTTGGGGGATGGGCGCTGACCACGCGCACGGCACACGGGTGCGCACGTCGCGGCGGGCCGTCGTGGCGACCCTGGCGGTGCTGGTGCCGCTGGCTCTGGCCACGCTCGTGGCGCTGGTGTGGCTGTGGCCCGAGGGGCGGCAGGAGGCGGCCCAGCAGCACGCGGGCTTCGAGCGGCTCACCGGCACGGTCACCGCCGTCGTGCTGGAGCCGTGCCCGGAGGACGCGCCCGAGGCACCCCGGCCCGACCCGGCGACCTGCGGCAAGGCGAGCGTGATGCTCGACGACGGCAAGACCGTGACGATGGCGCTGCCGAGCGCGCCGGGCTCGCAGCGGTTCGCGGCGGGCGACGCGGTCGTGCTGCTGCATCACGCCGAGGCGGAGCCGGGCACGCCCGCCTACCAGCTGTCCGACCACGACAGGACGAGCCCGCTGTGGCTGCTGGGCGTGGCGTTCACGCTGGCGGTCATCGCCTTCGGCCGGTGGCGCGGGCTGACGGCGCTGGCCGGGCTGGGCATCACGTTCGTGCTGCTGCTGACGTTCGTGATCCCGGGCATCCTGGAGGGCAAGCCGCCCATGCTGGTGGCCATCGCGGGCGCGGCGGCCATCATGCTGACGGTCCTCTACCTGACCCACGGCTTCACCGCCGCCACGTCGATGGCGGTGCTCGGCACGCTGGCCAGCCTCACCCTGACCGGCGTGCTGTCCTACCTGGTGATCGGGTTCGCCAGGCTCAACGGCGTCACCGACGACAGCGCGTTCACGCTGGGCATGAGCCTGTCGATCGACACGCAGGGGCTGCTGCTGGCCAGCATCATCATCGGCGCGCTCGGCGTGCTCGACGACGTGACCGTCACCCAGGCCGTCACCGTCGCGGAGCTGGCCGCCGCCAACCCCTCCTACGGCTTCCGCCGCCTCTACCGGGCGGGCAGCCGGGTGGGGCGGGCGCACATCGCCTCCGTCATCAACACGATCATCCTGGCGTACGCGGGCGCGTCGCTGCCGTTGCTGCTGCTGTTCAGCGTCGGCGAGCAGCCGCTCGGCGAGGTGCTGACGACGCCCGTCATCACGCAGGAGATCGCCCGCAGCGTGGTCGGCACGCTCGGCCTGATCGCCGCCGTGCCGATCACCACGGCGCTGGCCGCGCTGGTCTCCAGCCGCCGCGACCCGCACGAGCACGACGAGCCGCCCGGCGACCCGCACGACCACCCGCCCGCGCCCGGCCAGGCGCCGCCGCCCTCACGGGCACGGCACCGCCGGGCGGCGGATCAGAGCGCCTCCACGCTCCCGCCGACGCGCAGCTTGCGCCGGGCGCGCTCGTAGAAGGTGGTGCCGAGCCGCACCACCTTGGCCGCGCCGGGCATCGCCGACACCGTGACGGTGTCACCCGGGCACAGGTGGCCGACCACCGCGCCGTCGAGCTCGACGGCCAGCCGCCCGCTGGCGGGCAGCACCTCCAGCGTGACCTCCTCGTCGGCGGGCAGCACGAGCGCCCGGTTGAACGCCGAGTGCGCCGCCGCCGGCACCACCAGCACGGCCTCCACCCGGGGCGAGACCACCGGCCCGCCGGCCGAGAAGCTGTAGGCGGTCGAGCCGGTGGAGGTCGCCACGATCACCGCGTCGGCCGTGTAGCTGACGAACGGGTGACCCGACGGCTTGACCGTGACCGCCGCCAGCCCCTCCCCCGGGATGCGGGCCAGCGCGATGTCGTTGAACGCGGTCAGCTCCGGCTCCCCCGCCAGCCGGGTGCGGATCGCCATGCGCGGCTCGACCGAGTAGTGGTGGCCGTCGATGGCCGACAGCGTCGCGGCCAGCTCGGCCACGTCGATCTCGGCCAGGAAGCCCAGCCGTCCCAGGTTCACCCCCAGCACCGGGGTGTCACGCCCGGCGATGAGCCGCATGGTGCGCAGCATCGTGCCGTCGCCGCCGAGGCTCACCAGCAGGTCGGCCCGCCCGGCCAGCGTCGCCGCGTCGACCGCGACCGCGCTGCAGTCGATCCGGTCCACCTCGTCGGGCAGCCCGAGCACGGTGGCGTCACGCGCCCCCGCCCAGCGCAGGATGGTGTCGATCGCCTGCTTGGAGTCGCGCCTGGGGTGCAGCACCAGCCCGACCGTCCCGACCATGCCCATGGGGCAAGCCTAGAGCCCGGCCTCCGGCCGCCCGCGGCGAGGCACCCGAGGGCGGCGGGGCCGTCACCGGATCGGGGCGCGTACGGGGGAATCCGTGCGGTCCGCCCCCGGGCGGGCCCGGTAAAGGTGGCGCTGAGAGGTGCGCCGCCCGTGGTAGTGTTTTCCCCGCAAGGCCACGCAGGACCGGCACAAAAGGTTCAGCTCAGCGGCCTGGCGGGACGTAGCGCAGCTTGGTAGCGCACCTGACTGGGGGTCAGGGGGTCGCAGGTTCAAATCCTGTCGTCCCGACGCTTTTCTCACCCGATCATCGCCTGGCGGTGATCGGGTGATTCCATGTCCGGGGAGGTGCCGGGTGGGGCGCAGGCCGACGATCGACCGGGCGGAGCTGGCCAGGCTCGTCGCCGAGGGGCTGAGCGTGCAGGAGCTGGCCGCCCGCTTCGGGGTGAGCGAGTCCGGGGTGCTCCAGGCCAAACGCGCCGCCGGGCTGGCCAAGCCGATGCTCGACCACAGCGCCGCGCTGCCGTGGAAGCTGGCCCGCGCGCACGCCCAGTCGGGCCCCGCCACCAACCTGCGCAACCTGTCGGCCGCCGCACAGGGCAGGCCGCCGGCGGCCGAACGGCTCAACACGGCGCTGCGCTGGGCGCGCAGGCTCGTCGACGCCGGGCTGGACGTGACCTACGACCCGGCCGCCGGGTTCGCGGAGACCCCGGCCGCCCCTGAGGGCTCACACGTCGCATCGGTGCTGGCAGCGGCCCTGGAGGGCCTCGAAGAGCGCTGACATACGGGTTTCGCGAGCCCGTTCGAGGGCAGTCGCCGGTCCCCGACAAAAGACCGGAGGCGAACATCATGTCCACCTGGATCTGGGTGGCCGTCGTCGTGCTCGCGGTCGTGGCGCTCGCCGCGGTGGCCTATGTCGCGCTGCAGCAGCAGCGCAGGGGCCGGCTCCGCGAGCGCTTCGGCCCCGAATACGAGCGCATGATGGCCGAGCACGACAACAAACGGGACGTCGAGCAGGAGCTGCTCGCCCGTGAGCAGCGGCACGCCGAGCTCGACATCCGGCCGCTGCCGGAGGAGTCCCGCGAGACCTACGCGACGCGCTGGACGGAGGTCCAGGAGCGCTTCGTCGACGCCCCCGGCTTCGCCGTGACGGAGGCTGACCAGCTCGTCACCGCCGTCATGGCCGAGCGCGGCTACCCGACGGAGAACTTCGAGCAGCGGCTGTCCGACCTGTCGGTCGGGCACGCGGCGACGCTCGACCACTACCGCAAGGCGCACGAGATCAGCGGGCGGGCGGCCCGCAAGGAGGCGTCCACCGAGGAGCTGCGGCAGGCGATGGTGCACTACCGCTCGCTCTTCGAGGAGCTGCTTCACGAGACATCCCGAGGACGGTGACGACAGATGAACCGCGATGAGCTGAAGGTGCCGTCGCAGCGGGCCGACCGGCCCGGCGACGACCGCTCCCCCACGGACCACGAGACCCACGACCGCGACACGCACGACCGCGACCCTCTCGGCCACGACCCGCTCGACCGGGACGCCGATGGCCGCGCGGACCAGGGGGCGGACGTGCTCGCCGACGAGCCGTACCGCGACCCGTACGCCAGGACCGGCGAGGAGATGATCGCCGATCCGGATCCGGCGCACCGGCCGGAGGACGTCCACGTGGCCGGGCCCGTCCCCGAGACGGAGCCCGCCCGCCGGACGCCCGACCGGCCCGAGCACGAGACGCCCGCGCACAGCACGCCCGCGCACAGCACGCCCGGACACGAGACGCCCGATCACGACCGGCCCGGGCACGAGCGGGTGCCGGGCCACGAGGGGACGCCCGAGCCGGTGCCCGCGACCGCGGTGGCCGGCGAGCCGCCCGCGCACGCGGCCCCGCAGGAGCGGGCCCTGTTCGACCAGGACCCGGCCGAGGTGCAGGCGCGCTGGCGCGACCTGCAGACGGCGTTCGTCGACGACCCCGGAGAGGCGGTCCAGCGGGCCGACGGGCTGGTCGGCGAGGTCGTCGAGACGCTCACGAGCACGCTCAACGCCCGCACCGGCGAGCTGCGCGAGCGCTGGAAGGGCGCCGGCGACGGCGACACCGAACAGCTCCGGCTGGCGCTGCGCGAGTACCGCGGCATGCTGGAGCAGCTGCTCGCCCTGACCGGCTCCGGAACGAGGTGAGGTGACATGCTCGCCATCGTCGCGGCCATCGTCTTCGGCCTCGGATTCCTGCTCGACCTGCTGAACGCCCGCATCGCCGCGGGCATCTCCGGCACCACGTTCATGCTGCTCGGCCTGACGCTGCTGGCGCTGCACCAGGCCGGCATCGGCACCGCGAGCATCAAGAGCTACGGCGGCTGGCGCGGCGGACGCACCCGCCGCTGACCTGCGCGCACACCGCGCCCGGCGTGCTCGAAGGCGAGCACGCCGGGCGCGCCGTACGCGTCAGTTCTTGCCCGGGAAGCGCATGATGACCGTGCTTCCCCCGCTCCCGATCCGCAGCGTGAGATCGCTGGACAGCAGCCGGGCCACCCACAGCCCCATCCCGCCCACCGCGCCGGGCATCGGGCCGGGCTTCCACGAGCCGTCGTCGTGCACCTCGACGACCAGGTCACCGCTGTCGGGCCAGGCACGCACGTGCGCGTGGTCGTCGCCGTGGGTCACCGCGTTGGTGGCGACCTCGTTCACGGCGATGACCACGTCGTTGACGGCCTCGTCGGGCATGCCGAAGCCACGGGCCTCGGACTCGGCGAACTCCCGGACCCGCGGCAGGTCCGCGAGCCGGAACGGCAGCTTGCGCACGGGCGCACCGGGTGGCGGGCCCGTGGAGCCCGCCCGAGGATCTGTGTCCTCCGTCATCACCCGGTGACCGCCTTCTCAACCGACCAGCAGCTCTGCGCGGAGCTGGTCGAGTACCTTACGCAGAATCCTGGACACGTGCATCTGCGATATGCCGAACTCCGCCGCGATCTCGGCCTGCGTCATGTTGCCGAAGAACCGCAGCAGGAGGATGTGCTTCTCCCGCGAGGGGAGCGCGTCGATGAGCGGTTTGACCGCCTCCCGGTCGACCATCGTGCTCAGCGTGTCGTCGTCCTCGGGGATGACGTCCCCGAGCGAGGCGGCGTCGTCGTCGGTGCCCAGCGGCGCGTCCAGCGACAGCGTGCTGTAGGCGGCGGAGGCGTCGAGCGTGAGCAGCACGTCCTCCTCCGAGATGTTCATCTTCGCCGCCAGCTCGGCCACGGTCGGCGAGCGGCCGAGGTCCTGGCTGAGGTCGGCGACGAGCCGGTTCAGCTCGGAACGGCGCTCCTGGTAGAGGCGCGGCACCCGGATGGCCCAGGTGCGGTCGCGGAAGTGGCGCTTGACCTCACCGGTCATGGTCACCACCGCGTAGCCCCTGAAGGCGTGGCCGAGGGTCGGGTCGAAACCGTTGACCGCCTTCATGAGGCCAACGTACGCGGCCTGGAGCAGGTCCTCCAGCGGTTCGCCCCGATAACGGTAGCGCCGGGCGATTTCCATGGCGAGCGGCCGGTGCATCTCCACGATGCGCTCGCGCAGCCGTTCCCGCAGACCGTCGGGGGTGTCTTCGCGGACCATCTCGGCCAGGAGTTCTTCCGCGGTCATGTCTTCGAGGACGAGGTCCTGCACAGCCATGGCTGCTCCTCATATGGGTTGCAGGCGCCCTCCGCAACGGGAAAAAGCCCATGCAGAGGCACGCCTCGCTCGTTCGAGACGGAAGCCCTCTGCTGGACTTCGGACTCCAGTATCCCCCACTCCGGTGGAAGTATTCCTCTCCACTTGAGTGACAGTAAAGTTGCCCCGTGACAATGCCCGAAAACGGCAGCGGGTCCGTCGCGGCCCTCAGCCTGACATCGTCGACCGTGGACGACATCGCGGTCATCAAGGTCGACGGTGTCCTCGACGCCACCACCCGCGAGCAGTTCGCCGACTACCTGGCGCTCGCCGGCCCGGACCTCATCCTGGACCTCGGCGGGGTGACGTTCATGGACTCGCGGGCGCTCGGGCTGATCGTCCACCACTGGCAGACGAGCCTCGGCGCGGGCGCGAAGTTCGCCCTCATCGGGGTTGAATACTCCAAGTCCAAGGTGATGTGGATCACCGGGCTGGCCCAGCGCCTGCCCATCTACGACACGCTCGACGAAGCGCTGGCGGCGATCGGCTAGCGGCGGTTCTTGCGCTGGTGTTCCTCTACCAGGAGCCGGGCCAGGTCGGCCACCTTGACCTGGTGGTGCTGGGAGATCCGGCGCAGCTCCTCGAAGGCCGCCTCGGCGGTGCAGCCGCTGGTCTGCATGATGATGCCCTTGGCCTGGTCGATGAGCGCCCGGCCGGCCAGAGCCTCCTGGAGCTGCGCGGCGTCGGTGCGCACCTCCTCGAAGTCCCACATGTTGGCCAGGGCCACGCCGACCTGCTCGGTCAGCATGTCGGCCAGGGCGTGCGAGCCCTGCGGGGAGAACGCGCCGCGCCGTACCGAGTACAGGCCCACGACCAGCAGGGCAGGCGGGATGCGGATGGGGACGGCGAGCACCGAACGGACGCCGCTGCGGGTGGCGAGCGCCGCGTAGCGCGGCCAGCGGGTGTCGGTGAGCACGTCGCCGACGGCGATGCGGGCGCCGGTCTTCCTGGCCTCGGTCGACGGGCCCTCGCCGAGCGCGCGCTCCCCCTCGACGAGCATGATGAGCTCGCTGTGCGAACCCGACACCAGGACGCGGTGCTCGTGCCAGTGCTCGGCCGAGCCGCCCGAGCAGCCGGGCACGCCGTCCGCCAGCGCGGTCGTCAGGCCGCGCAGCACGCTTTCGGTCGAGGTGTCCTCGCCGAGCCTGCCCAGTGCCGCCAGGTTGCGGGCGAGCCCGGGAGTGATCATCACGGTCGATTCCATAGCTATTCTGCCCCTACCCCTTATGGCTGCCATTATCCCGTGTGGCGTAGCGTCGGAGGATGACCATGCCGGACCTCGAACACGCCCTCGACGCACTGGCCGGGCGTGTCTCGTCGTTGCGGGAGGCGCGTGCGGCCTACCCCGCCGACCTCGCGCCGACGCTCGACGCCGCGCTGGCGGAGCTCGACACCGCCGCCGAGCTGCTGGCCGAGGCCCGCGAGCAGTTGCGCAGGTCGCCGAAGCGGGCGGCCGGCAAGAAGGACGGCTCCCAGCGGGAGCTGAAGCTGCTGCGCCAGGTGTTCCGGGCGTTCCCCGTGCCGGTCGTCGTGCTCGACGGCGGCGGCGTGGTCCGGCGGATCAACCCGGAGACCTCCCGGGTGCTGGGCAGCCCCGACGGCTACCTGGTGGGACGCTCGTTCCCGCTGCTGGTGGACGTGTCGCGGCGGGCGGCGTTCCGCTCGCACCTGACGGCGGTGCTGCGGACTGGGCAGCCGGCGGCGTTCGAGACGCGGCTGGCCCACCAGGGCCGCACGCACACGGTGCAGCTCGCGCTGACCAGGCTGACGATGCCCGGCGAGCCGCAGCAGATGGTGGCCGTGGTGGCGCTGCCGACGGAGACGCAGCTGCCGGAGCCGGGGACCGGCGGGCCGCAGGACTCCGACGGCGCGCTGCTGCTGGCGGCGGCCCGGCGGCAGGACCTGCTGGCCAGGATGGCGGCGCTGCTGCTGGACGAGGAGGCGATGCGCCAGCCGGTGGCGCTGCCTCGGGCGACGCGGCTGCTGGCCGCCGGGTGGGCCGACTGGGTGGTGGCCGACCAGCTGCGTGACGGGCTGCCGCGCCGCTCGGCGGTGGTGGCGCCGAAGAACGTGCCGCTCGGCGGCCTGGTCCGCCAGGTGGAGGCGAGCGACCCGGCGGGCGCGCAGGTGGTGGCGCAGGTGCTGGAGCGCGGCTCGGGCGTGGTGCACGAGATGGTCGACGACGAGACGCTGCTCGGCTTCTGCCCGGACGGGCCGCTGCTGACGGCGATGGGCGCGGGCTCGCTGCTGTGCGTGCCGATCGGGGCCGGTGACGGGGCGCTGACGCTGGTGCGGGGGCACGACCGGCCGCCGTTCACGCTGGCCGACCTGAGCGTGATGGAGGAGGTCGGGGTGCAGCTCGGGCTGGCGCTCCGCGCTCAGACGAGCTTCCAGAGCCGGTCGCGGGCCGCCGACGCGCTGTCGGCGAGCGTGGCCCCGCGCAGCCTGCCGGACGTGCCCGGCTACGAGGCGGCGGCGATCTACCATCCGGGCTCGTCGGTCGGCGCCGAGTTCTACGACGTGTTCCCGATGGCGGGCGGCTGGGGCTTCGCGATGGGCGGCGCGGCCGGCAAGGGCGAGGAGGCCGCCTCGGTCAGCGCGATGGTCCGGGGCGGGCTGCGGGTGCTCGGCACCTGGGAGTCCGACCCGGACGCGGTGGTGCGCAAGGTGAACGAGGCGCTGGTGGAGCAGGGCACCGGCATGTTCGTCATGGCCGTGGCGGGGCTCGTCAAGGGGCGGCGGATCCGCATGTCGTCGGCCGGGCACCATCCGGCGGCGCTGGTGCAGCCCGACGGGCACGTGCGCTTCGCGGCGGGCGGCGGGGTGCCGCTGGGCATCGCGCCGGAGGCGGAGACCAGCACCGAGGAGATCACGCTGGCGGCCGGCGAGACGCTGGTGCTGTATTCGGAGGGGCTCATCTCCTCCAGGAACGAGGTGGGCGAGCCCTACGGCGAGGAGCGGCTGGCCGACGTGCTGGGCAGATCCGCAGGTCAGGCCCCGTCGACGGTGGTCAAGGCGATCGAGGCCGACCGCAACGCCTTCTCCGGCGGGCAGGTGTGGGACGAGATCGTGATCCTCGCGCTCCGCGGCGTGTGATCACCTGACTCATGAGGCATGGTTTGCGATTCGCGGGAAAGTGGGTATGGTCGTCCGTAGTTAGATCGTGCCTAAGACGCAGGCACACCTTGAAGGCTTTTTTCACGCTGAGGTGTGCCATGAATATCGCGATCGTCGCTTCCGGCTCGGGCAGCAAGCGCCACCACATCCTCTCCGTGGCGCGCGAACTCGGCCGCGACCACCACGTCACCATTTACTCCCGCCGCGAGAGCGCCGACGGCAAGCCCAGGACGCGGGTGGCCCCGGGCGTCACGGTGGAGTACATCGACGTGGGCCCGGCCCGCAGCCTGACCCCTGATGACGTCGCCCCATACCTGAACGACGTGGGCGGCTACCTGATGCGCCGCTGGCAGCAGGAGCGGCCGGACGTGATCCACGCGCACTCGTGGACCTGCGGCCTGGCCGCCGTCTCCGGCGCCAAGGGCTTGGACGTGCCCGTCACGCACACCTTCCACACCGTCGACCCCGCGCACGTGAAGCTGGAGCGGGCGCTGGGCCGCCGGGCGAACGCGGTCATCGCGGGCTCGGGCGACGAGGAGTCGGCGCTGATCCGCATCGGCGTCCCCCGCACCAGCATCGCGATCGTCCCCTACGGCGTCGACACCGAGCGCTTCCACCGCCAGGGCATGGCCGTCTCGCGCGGCACCCGCAAGCGGCTGCTGCACGTCGGCCCGCTCTCCCCCGACCGGGGCGCGCACACGATCGTGCGGGCGCTGCCGGGGCTGGCGGACGTGGAGCTCGTGGTGGCCGGCGGCCCCGCCCCCGAGGACCTCGGCGACGACAGGGACGCGCGGCGGCTGCGCGCCCTGGCCGAGCAGCTCGGCGTGGCCGACCGGGTGACGCTGCTGGGCCAGGTGAAGCGGGCGGCGGTGCCCAAGCTGATGCGCGGCGCGGACGCCGTCGTGTCGGTGCCGCGCGAGACGACGAGCGGCATCGTCGCGCTGGAGGCGATGGCCTGCGGCGTGCCGGTGATCGCCTCGGCCGTGGGCGCGCACCTGGACTCCGTGATCGACGGCGTCACCGGGCTGCTGGTGCCGCCGGACCGGCCCGCCAGGACCGCGCGGCTGGCCAGGGAGCTGCTGACCGACCCGACGCTGCGCACCGCGCTCGGCTACGCCGGCGCGGACCGGGCGCGCTCCCGCTACTCGTGGGAGCGGGTCAGCCAGGAGCTGCTGCGGGTGTACGAGGCGGCCTGCGCCTAGACACCCCCCTATATCGTCATCCCATGCTGATCCACCCTTGGGATGCCGGCTCCGGCGAGCAGTCGCTCGCCTATCTCCGGGAGAACGCGTTCGGGCACCTCATCGCCTCGGGCAGGGGGCGTGAGGTGCCCGTCGTCGTGCCCACCCAGTTCCTGCTCGTGGACGAGCGCACGATCTGGCTGCACCTGGCCAGGCCGAACCCGATCTGGGCGGCCGTCGAGGAGAACCCGAGGGTGCTGCTGTCGGTCGCCGGGCCGTGGTCGTACATCCCGGGAGCCTGGCGGGCCGAGCCCGGCACGGACCCGTCGCTGGGCGTGCCGACCACCTACTACTCCTCGGTCCAGGTGACCTGCCGGGCCGAGATCGTCGCCGACGAGGCGGGCAAGCTGGAGATCCTGCGCGCCCAGCTCGGCGACCTGGAGCCGGGCCACGGCGACCCGGCGGAGATGCCCCGGCTGCTGTCCGGCCTCCAGGGGCTGCGGCTGGCGGTGGAGGAGATCCGCGGCAAGTTCAAGTACGACGGCCACAAGGACGCGGCGCTGCGCGGCCAGGTCGCCAGGGGCCTGGCCAGCCGGGGCGGCCCCGGCGACGGGAGCGCCCTGCGCCACCTGGCCTGAGCCCGCCTGCCCGCCCTACGCGCGCAGCCGGGCGGCCTTCAGCCCCAGGTGGACGGTGAGCCGGTCGTCGCCGTCGGTCAGGTCGCGGTGCGTCAGCCGCTCGGCCTTGCCCAGCCGGTAGTAGAGCGTCTGGCGGTGGATGCCGAGCGCGGCGGCGGCCTTCTGGGCATGGCCGCCCAGGTCCAGGTACGTCTCGACGGTCTGGGCCAGCTCGGGGTCCAGCACGGCGACCTCGCCGGCGAGCTCGCGCAGGTCGCCCTGGCCGAGCCTGGCCAGCAGCCGGTGCGCGCCCAGGTCCTCCCAGCGGGCGACGGGCGCGAAGCGCGGGAAGTGCTCGGCGACGCGCAGCGCGTGGCGGGCCTCGCGCCAGCTCTGCCAGGCGTCGGCCGGATCGGCGCGGGTGCCGCCGACGCCCGCCGCGGTCCCGTACGCGCCGAGGACGGTCTGCGCGACCTCGGCGGCCAGGTGCGCCGGGGCGAGCAGCGCCACCGGCGAGCCGGCGCGGGCGAGCACGCCGCGCGGCAGCGTCCACAGGGCGGCCACGCGCTCCGGCGACTCGCGCACCGCGATCGCGGTCACCGGTCCGGGCATCTCGATGGAGGCGCCGGCGCGCTCCTCCGGGTCGTCCGACAGCAGCGCGCGCAGCCCGTAGCCGAGGTCGCGGCGGCTCCTGGCCTCCTGGGCGAGCGCGGCGGCGGCGCGGGCGACCAGCGGCGCCACCCGGTCCAGGGCGGCGTCGGTGAGGCTGCCGGAGTCGAGCAGCCACAGGTAGCCGTAGACGACCTCGCCGTGGCGCAGCGGCCAGCACACGCGGGCCAGCACGCCCAGGTCGGCGTCGGCCGGGATGCGGACCCGGCCGTGCGCGCGGGCTATGCCGTAGCGTTCGAAGTAGTCGCGCACCTCGCCGGTGGCGCGGCGGCGCAGGATCGACTCCTGGCGGACGGTGTCGATGTCGCCATGCTGCGCGCCGTAGGCGAGCAGCCGGAACGAGCGGTCCTCCAGCGTGGCCGACGCGCCGAGCAGGCCCGCGACCTCGTCGACGATCTCCTGCAGATCCGTGGTGTTGTGCATTTGTATGACAGCCTGCCACACCCGCCGTTACGCCCGTTCATGGCCCCGTTTGAGCTGCAGTTTTAGGCTGGAAGCATGTTGGGTCAACTGCTGCTCGCCACATCCCGGAGCGCGCTCGTGCGCCGCTCCGTGTCAGGCTTCCCGCTCACGCGCAAGGTGGTCGACCGCTTCGTCGCCGGCGAGACGGTCCAGGAGGCCCGCGACGCGATCGAACGACTGCGCGACACCGGGCTCGCGGTGACCGTCGACCATCTCGGCGAGGAGACCCGCGACGCCGGCGCCGCCGCCGCCACCGCGAAGGCGTACATCACGCTGCTGGAGCAGCTGCGCCCGCTGGAGCTGGGCCGCCGCGGCGAGGTGTCGGTCAAGCTGTCGGCCGTCGGCCAGGAGCTCGACGACGCGATGGCGCTGGAGCACGCGCGCGAGATCTGCGCCGCCGCCGACGCCATCGGCGCCACCGTCACGCTCGACATGGAGGACCACACCACGGTCGACTCCACGCTCGGCATCCTGCGCGCGCTGCGCGAGGACTACCCGTCGACCGGCGTGGCCATCCAGGCGTACCTGTTCCGCAGCGAGGACGACTGCCGCGCGCTGTCCGGCGAGGGCTCGCGCGTCCGGCTGGTCAAGGGCGCCTACCGGGAGCCCGCCTCCGTCGCCCACCAGGGCAAGTCCGCCGTGGACAAGGCGTACGTGCGATGCCTGCGCATCCTCATGGCGGGGAAGGGGTACCCCATGGTGGCCACCCACGACGACCGCCTGATCTCCATCACCGAGCTGCTCGCCGACCGGTTCGGGCGCTCCAGGGGCGACTACGAGTATCAGATGCTGTACGGGATCCGCACCGACCGGCAGGAGGCCCTGGCCGGGGCCGGTCACACGATGCGCGTCTACGTCCCCTACGGCGACGACTGGTACGGCTATTTCATGCGCCGGCTGGCCGAGCGCCCCGCCAATGTCGCCTTCTTCCTTCGTGCCCTTGGGGGTAAGTGAACATGGATGCCATCAGCAACGTGCCCGTTCCCGCCAACGAGCGGGTCTACGGCTACGCGCCGGGCAGCGCCGAGCGCGCCGCCCTGGAGAACCGGATCAAGGAGCTGGCCGGCGCCTCGATCGACCTGACGATGACGATCGACGGCGAGCAGCGGCTCGGCGGCGGCGCGCCCATCGACGTGGTGCAGCCGCACAACAAGGCCGCCGTCCTGGGGCGTACCAACGACGCTACGGCCCAGGACGTGCAGGACGCGATCGCGAGCGCGCTGCGGGCGGCCCCCGCCTGGCGGGCGCTCTCCTTCGACGAGCGGGCGGCGATCTTCCTCAAGGCCGCCGACCTGCTGGCGGGGCCGTGGCGGGCGACGCTCAACGCGGCGACGATGCTCGGCCAGTCGAAGTCGGTGCAGCAGGCGGAGATCGACGCCGCCTGTGAGCTGATCGACTTCCTGCGCTTCAACGTCTCCTACGCCCGTCAGCTCTACTCCGACCAGCCGATCTCCTCGCCGGGCGTGTGGAACCGGATGGAGTACCGGCCGCTCGAGGGCTTCGTGCTGGCGATCACGCCGTTCAACTTCACCGCCATCGCCGGCAACCTGCCGACGTCGGCCGCGCTCATGGGCAACGTCGTGGTGTGGAAGCCGTCGCCGACGCAGCAGTTCGCGGCGCACTTCACCATGCGCCTGCTGGAGGCGGCCGGGCTGCCTCCCGGCGTCATCAACCTGGTGACGGGCAACGGCCAGGCGATCTCCGAGGTGGCGCTGACGCATCCGGAGCTCGCGGGCATCCACTTCACCGGCTCGACGGCGACCTTCCAGCACCTGTGGGGCACGGTGGGCGCCAACATCGCCGGCTACCGGAGCTACCCGCGCCTCGTCGGCGAGACCGGCGGCAAGGACTTCGTGCTGGCCCACCCGTCGGCCGACCCGGGCGTGCTCGCCACGGCCCTGGTCCGGGGCGCGTTCGAGTACCAGGGGCAGAAGTGCTCGGCGGCCTCGCGGGCGTACGTGCCGCGCTCGGTGTGGAACCGGATGCGCGACGACCTCGTGGGCGTGGCCGAGTCGCTGACCGTGGGCGACGTGACGGCCGACCTGTCGACGTTCATGGGCGCGGTCATCGACGAGCGGGCCTTCGCCAAGCACAAGGAGGCCATCGACCGGGCGCGCGCCGCGTCGAACATCGACGTGCTGACGGGCTCGTACGACGACTCCGCCGGATATTTCGTGAAGCCGACCATCCTGGAGTGCGCGGACCCGGCCGACGAGATCTTCGTCAAGGAGTACTTCGGCCCGATCCTGGGCGTGCACGTCTACGACGACGCCGACTTCGACGCCGTCCTGGACCAGATGGAGGGCATCGCCCCGTACGCGCTGACCGGGTCGATCATCGCCCAGGACCGCTACGCGATCGCCTCGGCGTCGGAGCGGCTGCGCTTCGCGGCCGGCAACTTCTACGTCAACGACAAGCCGACCGGCGCCGTGGTCGGGCAGCAGCCGTTCGGCGGCGCCCGCGCCTCCGGCACCAACGACAAGGCGGGCTCGATCTTCAACCTGATCCGGTGGGTGAACTCCCGCACGATCAAGGAGACGTTCGTGCCGCCGACGGATCACCGCTACCCGCACATGGGCTGACATCTCCTGCGATGCCCCGGACCCTGAGGGGCCGGGGCATCGGCGTGTTCAGCCGCGCAGGGCCGCCGGCGTCAGGTCCCCCGTGATGGGTACCTCGGGCTGGCCGGTGTTGGTGACCACGGCGAGCTCGTGCCCGGAGCGGGTCGGCTGCCATTGGCCGCCGGACAGGGGGACGAGCGCGATGTTGGGGGTGGGGCCGCTCGTCCAGTCCAGCGACCCGGCCATGGTCCGGATGCGGGTGCGGGCGATCTCCTGGGCGATGGCACGCCGGTCGGTGGGGTCCGCGGCGTGGGTCAGGGCGTGGTGGGCGACCTCGAGGAGGGCGTGGGCCAGGCCCAGGGGCTGCAGCCACGGCTTGCCCGTGGCCCGCTCGTACGCCTCGGCCAGGCCGGCGGCCGTCGTGCCGTCCAGGCCGGAACGGTAGGGGTGGTTCGGCGTCCAGTAGACGAGGGTGCCCACCCTCGCCCGGGCCAGCTCCTCAGCCCCGGCGGCGCCGGCGTGGGGGTAGGCCAGCCACCGCGAGCAGGTGATCAGCCGCGGGTGCAGCCCCGCCTCGCGGGCCTGCCGGTGGAACAGCGCCAGATCGGCGGCGGTGGCGGCACTGGTGACGACGTCGGCGCCGTGACGGCGCAACTGCTCGACGTGGTCGCTCAGGTCGGCGGCGGGTTCGCGGTAGCCGCCGGGGTCGATCAGGGTGTGGCCGCGTCTCACGGCCACGGGCGGGAAGCCGTCGCGGTCGTGACGCAGCAGACGGCCCTGAACGTCGTCGTTCCACAGACATCCCACCGTCCGCGCCGGCCCCAGACGCTCCCACATCTCGGCGAACACGGTCGCGATGTCGTCCAGACCCCAGGCGAAGTGGTAGGCCCAGGCGAACCGCTTGGGCTCCCTGGCGCCGGGCCGGTGGATGTACGCCTGCCAGGGGAAGGTGGTCGACACGCAGGGCACCTGGAGTGCCTCGCAGGCGTCGACCACCGCGGGCAGCACCTGGGTGCCGGCCATGGTGATCACGATGTGCGCCTGCTCCTGGTCCACCAGTTCCCGCACGGCCCGGCGGGCATGTGCGGGGTCCGACCGGCTGTCACGGACCGCGACGCGCAGGGGGTGCAGGCGGTTTCCGTTGCGTACGCGGGTCAGCTGTGGCGCCAGCCACGGGAGCAGGAACGACAGCGGGTCCCCGAGCCGGGCCAGCCTGCCGGTCTGCGGGATCACGGCGCCTATGCACAGCTGCGGATCATGTGATGCCATCATCGCCTCGGTCTGTGGTCGTCACGGGAAGGGCGCGGAGGCCTGGGCGGGCAGGCCCCCGGCGGGTGCTCGGTCGTTACCCGTGCACGGTCACGCAGGTGGTGCGGCTCATGATGGAGATCGTCTCGTTGCCGCAGTTGTTGCTGTGGCCGGAGGCGTTGCGGGCGAAGATCAGGTTGGACAGGATGCCGCCGCTGGGGCCGGCGACGTCGCCGCCCCTGCCGGGGTGGTGGCGGTCCTCGCTGATGCAGGTGCGCTCCTTGAGCAGGGCGAGCTTGCCCGTGCCGCAGAGGTTGGCGTGGCCGGAGGAGTTGCGTCCGGAGACGTTGGACAGCAGGCCGCCCGGGCCTCCGTCGCGGTCGCCCGTGTGGGCCGCGGCGGCGCCGACGGCGGCCGGCGTGGCCATGACCCCGGCGACGGCTGCCGCTACGACGACGATCTTCTTGAGTGTCTGCATTGTTCCCGTTCTCGATGACTCGGAGGGTTGTGCTGCCGGGTACGTGGCGCGCCCCGGCAGCACTGACCGTAACTGAAGCGCCACGGAGAGTCACTGAGAACGTAAAATTTTGAAGATTCCCAGCGCCTGCGCCCTACGGGCGGCGGTCGCCCGGGGTGACGACGCCCGACTCGTAGGCCAGGACCACCGCCTGCACCCGGTCGCGCAGCCCGAACTTCGTCAGGATGCGGCCGACGTGCGTCTTGACCGTGGCCTCCGACAGGAACAGCTCGGCGCCGATCTCCGCGTTGGAGGCGCCCTTGGCCAGGCCGAGGAAGACCTCGCGCTCGCGCTGCGTGAGGGCGCCCAGCAGGGCCTCGGGGTCGCCGCCGCCCGGGGCGACCAGCCTGCCGACGAGGCGCCGGGTCGTGGCGGGCGCGATGATCGCGTCGCCCCGGTGCACGTGCCGGATGGCCGCGATGATCTCCTCGCCGGGGGCGTCCTTCAGCATGAACCCGCTCGCGCCCGCCCGCAGCGCGGCCAGCGCGTGCTCGTCGAGGTCGAACGTGGTCAGCGCCAGCACCCTGGGCGGGTCGGCCAGCCGCTGGATCTCCCGGGTGGCGGTGACGCCGTCCATGCGGGGCATCCGGATGTCCATCACCACCACGTCGACGCGCAGCGCCTTCAGCCTCTCCAGGGCTTCCGCGCCGTCGGCCGCCTCGGCGACCACCTCCATGTCGGGCTGGGAGCGCACCACCATGGTGACGCCGTGGCGCAGCAGCTCCTGGTCGTCGACGATCATGATGCGGATGATGGGAGGCTCCTCGGCTCGTAGGGGACGACGGCCGACAGCTCGAAGCCGCCGCCGGGCCGCGCGCCGGTCTCCAGGGCGCCGCCGACCATGCGGAGGCGTTCGCGCATCCCGGTCAGCCCGGCGCCCGGCTCCCCGCCGCCCGGCCCGCCGTCCGGGCCGCCGTCGTCGTTCCGGACGGTGATGCGCAGCGCGCCGGGGCTCCACGCCAGCGCCAGCTCCGCCGTGGCCTCGGGTCCGGCGTGCTTGATGACGTTGGTCAGCGCCTCCTGGACGACGCGGTAGGCGGTCAGGTCGGCGGCGGGCCGCAGCGGGCGCGGCTCGCCGCTCTCCGCCACGGACAGCCGTACGCCGGTCGTGCGCACGTGGTCGAGCAGGGCGGGCAGGTCGCCGAGGCCGGGCTGCGGCGCGGTGCCGCCGTCGGCGCGCAGCACGCCCAGCAGGCCGCGCATGTCGCGCAGGGCGTCGCGGCCGACACCGGCGATGGTGGCGAACACGGCGGCCCCGGGCGAGCCCGGATCGGACAGCCTGCCGCCCTCGGCCTGGCTGACCATGACGGCGAGCGAATGCGACACCACGTCGTGCATCTCCCGGCTGATCCGGTCGCGTTCGGCCCGTGCCGCCTCGGCCCGCTCCCGCGCGCGGTCTGCCTCGGCGCGCTCGGCCTTGGCCCGGAGCTCGGCCACGTACAGCGCGCGCACGCGGCTGAGGCGGCCCAGCCACCACAGGCACGCGGTCACGGCGACCAGGCCGGCCGACAGCCCGATCCGCCAGGCGGCCAGGCCGTAGCCGCCCGACGAGCCGCCCCACGAGGCCGGGGCCCACACCCGCGCCAGGACCACGACCACCCCGGCCAGGGCGACGCCCAGGCAGGCCAGCCCGAGCCGCAGCCCGAGCCGGGCCGACGCCGTGTAGAGGAGCAGCCCGAAGACGAGCGAGCTGGGCAGCATCACCGCCGGGTAGTAGGCGCCGGCCGGGTCGTGCAGGGGTGGCAGCAGCCCCAGCAGCAGCATCGCCGCGGCGGCCACGCCGTACGCGGCGAGCGGGCGCACGCGGCGCGGGATCACGCACGCGTGCACCACCAGCACCGCCGCGCCCGCCAGCAGGCGCAGGGAGAGCGGGCTGTCGGAGGCCCGGAGCAGGCCGGAGGAGACGAGGCCCAGCGGCACGGCCAGCAGCACGGCGAGCACGGCGTCGACGCTCAGCCGGTGCCGGCCGAGGAACGAGTCCACCGCGGCCTCGGCCTGGGACAGGGACTCGCGCACACCCGCCATTATGGTCGGCGGCGCGGCCGGATCGCGGCGGCGGGGTCGCGGCGCCGGGCCAGGTAGGCGAGCCCGGCGACGGCCAGGGCGGCGCCCCACAGCGGCCACAGCATCTCCGGCAGCCAGGCGCCCAGCTCGTCGACGGCTCCGGGCGGGCCGGCCTGCTCACCTGTGAGCTTCTTGCGTACGTACATCAGCCCGGCGGACGTGATGGGCACGGCGACGATCAGCGCCGCGTAGGCGGGAAGGCGGGCCGGGACGGGACGGCCGCGCAGGAACGGCACCCAGCGCGGCCAGATCTCGCCCCACGGCCGGACCAGGCCGAGCGTGAGGACCGCGCCGAGGAGGCCGAGCGTGGCGAGTCCCGCGCCGATCGGGGTGATCGAGGCGATGCTCGCGAGGAAGTCGTCGCTGATGCCGACGGGGATCCCGAGCAGCCAGCCGACGCGGGTGATCGCGTAGACGACGGGGACGGCGACCGCGACGGCGACGGCCCACCGCCCCGCCCGCAGCGCCCCCTCCGCGCCGCCGGCGCGCTGTGCCCCGTCCGCGCCGCCGGCGCGCTGCGCCCCCGGGAGCAGGGTGCGCGTTCCCAGCGCCATCAGGGCCACCCCGGCCGCCATCAGGATCAGCAGGTTGACCGTCGGCCAGGTCAGCATGGACACGATCAGCGAGAACTCGGCCTGCCCGGCGAGCACGGCCACGAGCATCACCGGCAGGTAGCCGGCGGTCATCATGATGCGCACGTCGGGCAGGAGCACCGCCAGCGCGGCGCCCGCCACGACGGCCACGACGGCGGCGGGCCGGGCGAGCGGCCCCCGGGCGGCGAGCGCGGCGACGACGCCCGCCACGAGCGCCGCCCCCGCCAGCGCGCCGCCCCCGGCCGCCGCCGGGAGGGGGTCGAGCAGCGTGTTGCCCACGCCCTCCCCGCCCGCGTCGAAGGGGTATCCGGGCCCGCCGGACGCCCAGAGGAGGCCGAGGACCAGGTAGCTCACCGACCAGGCGGCGACGATCACGAGGGGCACGGCGGAACGCCGGTGTCCTGGTTGAGAGGTGTTCACCCGGCCCAGAGTGCCGCCCCGCCGCCCCCGCGCACATCGTCACCAGGTCGCGCCGGGGTCATCCTCAGGTCGCGGCCGCAGGAAGAGGGCCCCGTTCAGACGGGCGGAGGGCTGGGGAAGGACTCGGGGCCGGTCAGGCCGGTGCTCTCCAGCAGGCGCTGGTGGTTGAGCACCGCCGCGTTGCACGTCTCGGCGAACTTGCGGACGAGCGTGTTCTGGGTGCTGCCGCGCACGGCGCCGATGAGGCCGAAGATCTGCCCGTGCGCCAGCCGCAGCCACTTCACGAACGTGACGTCGTAGTCGCGGCCCGACCTGCCGGAGATGTCGGCCATCCAGCGCTGCTGCGTCTCGGTCGGCTCCACCGGCAGCCGGATGTCGAACCGCTTGGCCAGCTCCCTGGCCTCGGCGTCGAGCCCGTGGTGCTGTTCGGCGATCTCGGCGCTGATCGTGCGCACCTTGGCGCTGGCGCCGCGCTGGACGGCCTCCTGCGCGATCGTCATCTCCCAGAGCGTGGCCAGCCGTACCTTCTTGATCAGGTCGCGGTCGGCGGGCGACAGCGGGCCGGACTCGGTGGGCCACGTGCGGTCGTCGCGCAGGCCGGGCGCGGGCGAGGCGGCCGGGGCGCCGGTGGGGGCGCCAGTGGCGTCGGGAGCGTCGGTGGGGTCGGTGAGGCTGGTGGCGGGCGGGGCCAGGCTCTCCTCCGGGATGTCGGTCTCCAGGAGGTCCGCCACCCGGGCGGTGTCGGCGCTGGGCAGGGCCGCCTGCCCGCCGCAGCCGGTCAGCAGCGCGGCGGCACACCAGGCGGCACAGCAGGCGGCACAGCAGGCGGCGAGCAGGGTACGGCCGCGTCGGGGTCGCACGTGCCCTCATCCCCTTCCGGTTCTCGCTGGTCGGCAGGAGGTACGCAGGCCGTCCCCGGCGCGTTCACCGGTATGCGCGGAAGTGATGAGGGCGGCCCCTAGGAGTCCGTCATGCCTGTGGGCAGGACGTCGAAGTGGATGACGACGTGCCCGGTGCCGGGGGTGTCGTGGGAGCGGCTGTCGGAGCGGGCCCGGTAGCGTTCCATCACCTCGAACACCTCGTCGCGCAGGTCGCGGGTCTCGTCGGGGGTCAGGCGCAGGGAGCGGCGGCCGAGGACGCTGGCCTCTACCCACTCCTTGGGCGTGCGCGGCTCCTCCTCGCGCCATCGGGACAGCTCGGCGCCGCGCCGCCGGACGAGGTCGTCGAGGAGGAACTCCAGCGCGCCGGCCGTCTCGGGGTCGCCGGGCGGGTCGCCGTAGGAGAAGCCGCCGGGCACCACCCGCCAGTACTTCTCCTTGCCTCGGCCCAGCTCGGGGGCGATCTCGATCATCCCGTGCCGGGCGAGTTCGCGCAGGTGGTAGCTGGTGGCGCCGGTGTTCTGCGTCACGAGGGCGGCGAGCCGGGTGGCGGTGGAGGGGCCGTGCTCGTCCAGCAGCTCGTACAGGCGCAGGCGGAGCGGGTGGGCGAAGGACTTGAGCGCGCTCGCGTCGAGTTTCCGCGCGGAAGGGCTCTTGCGGGACATCACTGTGCACACCTATCTTTGCAAAGGTTTGTTTGCACACTTTTCCTTACACACTATCGGAGTGTCCCGGTGAATCGATCGTTCGGCTTCCTGTTGTCGTCGGCCACGCTGTCGAACCTGGCCGACGGCGTGCTCAAGGTGGGCGCGCCGCTGCTGGCGGTGTCGTTCACCCGCTCCCCCGCGCAGGTCGCGCTCGTCGGCGCGGCCACCACGCTGCCGTGGCTGCTGTTCGCGCTGCCCGCCGGGGCGCTGGCCGACCGGCTGGACCGGCGGCGGATCATGGTGACGGCGAACGCGTTGCGCGCGGGCGTGCTCGTGGCCGCCGGGGCGCTGGCCGTGCTCGGGCTGATGAACCTGTGGGTCATGCTGGCCGCCGTGCTGCTGGCGAGCGTGGCCGAGGTGCTCGCCGACACCTCCGCGCAGTCCGTGCTGCCGATGGCGGTCGAGCCCCAGGCCCTCACGCGGGCCAACGGGCGGCTGCAGAGCGCCCAGATGATCGGCAACGAGTTCGCCGGCTCCCCGCTCGCGGGCGTCCTCGTCACCCTCCTGCCCGCCGCCGTCTTCGGCGGGCCCGGTCTCCTGTACGCCGCGGCCGGGCTGCTCCTGCTGGGCATGCGGGGCTCCTACCAGCCGGCGGGCGCCCGGCGGCCCATGGCCGGGGAGATCGCCGAGGCGCTGCGCTGGCTGTGGTCGCAGCGGTTCCTGCGGGCGCTGGCCCTGACCGCCGGGACGCTGAACTTCGCCACCGCCGCCTACTGGGGGGTGTTCGTGCTGTGGCTGGTCGGCGAGGAGTCGCGGTTCGGGCTGGAGCCGAGCGGCTACGGGCTCATGCTGACCGTGTTCGCCGCCGGGGCGGCGGCCGGGGCGCTGGTGTCGGAGCGGATCTCCGGGCTGCTCGGCGAGGGCCGGACGCTGATCGGCATGTGGCTGCTCAACACCCTGCTGCACCTGGTGCCGCTGTTCGTGCCCGTCACCTGGCTGCTCTACCCGACGGCGCTGCTGTGGGGCATCTCCAGCGCGGTGTCCAACGTGCTCGTCATCACCACCCGGCAGCGGCTGATCCCCACCGAGCTGCTGGGCCGGGTGAACGCCGCCTACCGGCTGATCGGCATGGGCGGGATGCCCGTCGGGGCCGCGCTCGGCGGCGTCCTGGGCGAGGCGGCCGGGCTGCCCGCGGTGTTCGGCGGGTCCGTC
This sequence comes from Nonomuraea sp. NPDC003214, assembly GCF_053590035.1. NCBI lineage: Bacteria > Bacillati > Actinomycetota > Actinomycetes > Streptosporangiales > Streptosporangiaceae > Nonomuraea > Nonomuraea sp. NPDC003214. The sequence continues at coordinate 200,462 of NZ_JBSFSX010000007.1, forward strand.
GTGCTGTCGCTCGTGGCCGTCGGCCTGCTCTGGCGTGTCGTTCGCGGGCGAATTTCCGCGCCGTTGACCAGCCAAGCTACGATTCCCGACATATCCAGATCACGTTAGGCACCCAAAGCTGCGCGCAGAGATGACATGATTACCCCTGTCAAAGAGGGGATGGTATGCGGCGGGAGATCGGCGGACGGTACCTCCTGAACGAGGAGGCCGGTCGTGGGGGCATGGGCGTCGTCTGGCGCGCGTTCGATCAGCTTCTGCACCGTGAGGTGGCGCTCAAGGAGCTGACGCTCGCCGGCGAGGCCGAGATGGTGCGCCGTCGTGTCCTTCGCGAGGCGAGGATGGCGGCCCGGCTCAGCCACCCCAACATCGTCACGGTCCACGACCTCATGGAAGAGGGCGGCAAGCTCTGGATCGTGATGGAGTATCTCGACGGGCTGTCGCTGCACCAGCTCCTGTCGCAGGTCGGCACGCTGCCGGCGCAGTCGGTGGCGGCCATCGGCCAGCACCTGCTCGCCGCGCTGCGCACCGCGCACCAGGCCGGCGTGCTGCACCGTGACGTCAAGCCCGCCAACGTCATGCTGACGGGCGAGCGGGTCGTGCTGAGCGACTTCGGCATAGCGACCGCCGAGGGTGACATCCGCATGACGACCTCGCGGCGGCTGCGCGGCACCCCCGCGTTCATGGCCCCCGAGCGACTCTACGGCGGCCCGGCCAGCAAGGAGGCCGACATGTGGTCGTTCGGCGCCACCCTCTACAGCGCCATCGAGGGCCAGCCGCCCTACCCGGGGCAGGACGCCGCGACCGTGCTCGGCATGGCCCGCAGCGGCCGGTTCCCGCCGCCGCGCCGGGCCGGCGTGATGCGCCCGCTCATCGAGGGCCTGCTGCACCACGACCCGGTGCGCCGCTTCACCCCGGAGCAGACCGCGGGGCTGCTGGCGGGCATGCGCGCCAGCAGCTATCAGGCGGCGATCTAGTCCTCCCGCTCGGCGGTCCCCCGCTTGGCGGCCCTGGCCTCGGCCTCGGCGGCGTCCATCGCGGCGGCCTCCTCCGGGGTCGGCGCGGTGCCGCCCAGGTGCGCCGGCTGCCACCACACGCCCGGCGGGATCTCCGGGTAGGTGCGCTGCGCCCGGTCGACCAGCGCCGTCAGCCGCTCGCGCAGGTCGGCCGCGTGCTCGTTGACGTCCTCGCCGCGCTTGGGGTGCATCGGCTCGCCGACCAGGATCGTGATCGGCACGTGCCGCTGGAGGAGCTGCTTCTTCCTGCCCTTGGTCCACAGCCGCTGGCTGCCCCACAGCGCCACCGGGATCACCGGCACCTTGGTCGCCTGCGCCATCCGGATCGCGCCGTTCTTGATCTCCTTGACGGTGAACGACCGGCTGATCGTGGCCTCGGCGAACACGCCCACCACCTCGCCCGCCTTCAGCATGCGCAGCGCCGTCGCGTAGGAGCCCGCGCCCGCCCCCCGGTCGACCGGGATGTGGTGCATGCCGCGCATCAGCGGCCCGGAGATCCGGTGGTCGAACACGTCCTGCTTGGCCATGAACCGCACCAGCCGCTTGGACGGCAGCGCGCCGAACCCGGCGAAGATGAAGTCCAGATAGCTGATGTGGTTGCTCACCAGCACCGCGCCGCCGGAACGCGGCACGTTGTCGGTGCCCTCCAAGTGGAAGCGGTAGTCGAGCACGCGAAAGAGGGTCCGCGCGGCGGCGATCACCGGCGGGTACACGATCTCAGCCATGTGCAGACGGTAGCCTACCCGGCCGGCCCTCCACGCCGGGGTGCTTGCCAGGGCGTCATAACGGGCAGATGTTCTCACCATGAAGAAGCTCATCAACACGGCCGAGTCCGTGGTTGAGGACGCGCTGAACGGCCTGGCCGCCGCCCATCCGTCCCTGCGGGTGCGCGACCGCGTGGTCTACCGGGCCGACGCGCCGAGGCCGGGGAAGGTGGCGCTGGTCTCCGGCGGCGGCTCCGGCCACGAGCCGCTGCACGCCGGCTTCGTCGGCCACGGCATGCTGGACGCCGCCTGCCCCGGCGACGTCTTCACCTCGCCGGTGCCCGACCAGATCCTCGACGCCACCAGGGCCGTCGACGGCGGCGCCGGGGTGCTCCACGTCGTCAAGAACTACACCGGCGACGTGCTCAACTTCGAGATGGCCGCCGAGCTGTGCGCGGGCGTCGAGGTCGCGAAGGTGATCGTCGACGACGACGTGGCCGTGCAGGACTCCCTCTACACCGCCGGGCGGCGCGGCACCGGGGCCACGGTGTTCGTGGAGAAGATCGCCGGGGCGCTGGCCGAGGAGGGCGCGCCGCTGGCCGAGGTGGCCCGGGTGGCCGCCGACGTGGACGGGCGCAGCCGCTCGTTCGGGATCGCGCTCACCTCCTGCGCCTCCCCCGCCGCCGGCAAGCCCACCTTCGACCTGCCCGACGACGAGGTGGAGCTCGGCATCGGCATCCACGGCGAGCCCGGCCGCGCCCGCGTCCCGCTGGTGTCGGCGCGCGAGCTGGCCGCGATCGCGATGGAGGCGATCCACGGCGACCTGCCGCTGCGCGGCGACCTGCTCGTCATGGTCAACGGCATGGGCTCGACCCCGCTGATGGAGCTGTACGTGGTCTTCGCCGAGGTGGAGTCGTTCGTGCGGGGCAAGGGGGCACGGGTGACGCGCTCGCTGGTGGGTAACTACGTGACGAGCCTGGACATGCAGGGCTTCTCGGTGACCGTGTGCCGGCTCGACGACGACCTGACGCGCCTTTGGGACGCACCGGTCGAGACTCCGGGGCTGCGCTGGGGGCGCTGATGGGCGGGATGGGCGAGCTGATGGACCGCGGGACGGGCGAGGGGATGGACACGGCGTTCTTCCTGGCCTGGTTCGAGGACGCGGGCCGGCTGGTGCGACTGCAGCGCGACCGGCTCACCGCGCTCGACGCCGCCATCGGCGACGCCGACCACGGCGCGAACCTCGACCGTGGTTTCACCGAGGTGCGGCAGGCGTTCGCCGAGTGGCCGCCCGCCACGCCCGTGCAGGCGCTGGTGTCCGCCGGCACGACCCTGATCCGCCGCGTCGGCGGGGCCTCGGGTCCCCTGTACGGGTCGGCGTTCCGGCAGATGGGCAAGAGCATGGACTCGCCGGTCACGCTGGCCGTGTTCGCCGCGGCGTTCGAGTCGGGGGTGCGGGCGGTGGAACGGCTGGGCAAGGCGGCGCAGGGCGACAAGACGATGCTGGACGCGCTGGTGCCCGCCTCCCGGGAGCTGACGCGGGCCGTACAGGAGGAGATCGCGGCGCGGGAGGCGTTCGAGCGGGCGGCCCGCGCTGCCGAGGAGGGGGCGCGGGCGACGATCCCGCTGCGGGCCCGCCGGGGCCGCGCCAGCTATCTCGGCGAGCGCAGCGTCGGCCACGAGGACCCCGGGGCGGCCTCGGCGGCGATCATCATGGCGGCGCTGGCGGCGGTGGCGTCCTGATGGTCGGGCTCATCCTCATCTCGCACAGCGCCGGGCTGGCCGCCGAGGTGGCCTCGCTGGCCCGGTGCATCGCCGGCGAGCGGGTGCGCGTCGCCGCGTGCGGCGGCACCGGCGACGGCCGCACCGGCACCAGCGTGGACCTCATCGACCAGGCCGTCGAGCAGGTCGACGAGGGCGACGGCGTGGTGCTCATCCCCGACCTCGGCAGCTCGGTGCTGACCGCCAGGCTGCTGGTGGAGCCGGGCCGGGTGGTGCTGGCCGACGTGCCGTTCGTGGAGGGCGCGATCGCCGCCGCCGTCGCGGCGGGCGGCGGCGCGCCGCTGGCCACCGTGCTGTCGGCCGCCGAGGAGGCCCGCACCCAGCGCAAGCTCTAGTGGCCCCGGAACGCCTCCTCCAGCCACCAGGAGGCGCGCTCCCGGGTGACCTGGGCGTGCACCAGCAGCGGCCGGTCGCGCGGCCCCTTCAGCCAGTCGGCCACCCCGGCCAGGTCCGCCGCCGCGCCCACGGTCACCGCCGCGAACCCGTGCCCGCGCGCCACCGCCGCAAGGTCGGCCGGCGGGAACCGCACGGTGTCGAGCGGGTCGCCGCCCGGCCCGAAGTGGTGCACCTCCGCGCCGTAGGCCTCGTCGTCGTACACCACGACCACCATCGGCAGGCCGAGCCGCACGACGGTCTCCAGCTCGGCCGCGCCCATCCAGGCGCCGCCGTCGCCGAGCGCCGCCACCGTCAGCCGGTCCGGGCGTGCCACGGCCGCGCCGATCGCGCCGGCCAGGCCCAGCCCGACGGCCTGGAACGCCTGGGTGAAGCAGAACCCGGCCTCGTCGGGGACATCCATGAACATCGCCGGATACCCCATGAAATTTCCGGAATCGGTGACCACGGTGCGCTCGGCGGGCAGCAGGTCGTCCAGGCCGATGCTGAGCGTCCTCGGGTCGATCCGGCCGCCGCCGCTCTCGTCCTGGTACGGCACGTCCCGCCACCGGCCCTCCTCCCGGATCCGCCGCGCCACCTCCGCCGACCGGTAGCCCGCGGACGGCTGCCCGGCCGCGAGGGCGTCCCCGGCCGCGCGCGCCACCACGGCCACGTCCCCGATGACCCCCAGGTCGGCGCGCACGTGCCTGCCGACGGCCTCGGGCTCCAGGTCCACCTGCACGACCGTGGCGTCCGGGCCGATGAGCGCGCCGTGGCGGGTGGTCCACATGTTCAGCGCGCACCCCCAGCCCACCACCAGGTCGGCCTCGCGGATCAGCTCGGCGGCCAGCGGCGTGGCGAACCCGCCGCTCACGTCCAGGTCCCACGGGCTGCCCCGGAACAGGCCCCGGGCGACCGCCGAGGTCGCCAGCAGCGCCCCGGCCCGCCCGGCCAGCTCCTCCACCTCGGCCCGCGCCCGCCTGGCCCCGCGCCCCGCCACGAACACCGGCCGCCGCGCCTCCCGCAACAACCGCGCGAGCTCCGCCACCCTGGCGCGAAGATCTTCCTGGCCGGTGGCGGGCCCCTCCAGGGCGGCGCCCCCTCGGTCCGGGACTTCTTCGACGCGGGAGGACTCCGTACGGGCCTCGGCGTCGGCGGCCTGGAGGTCCAGGGGAAGGTTGAGCAGGACGGTGCGGCGGTCGTCGCGGGCCAGGCGGAACGCCTCCAGGGCCTCGGCGACGGCCGTGGCCGGGGAGGTGACGCGCAGGGCGACGGCGCCCACGGAGCGGGCCAGGGCGTCCTGGTCGACGTGGAAGTTGGAGCGCGCGTCGGTGGCCTCGCCGGCCAGCACGACGAGCGGGGTGCGGCTCTTGGCGGCCTCGGCGATGCCGGTGACCGCGTTGGTGAGCCCGGGCCCCTGGTGGACGGTGACGACGCCGACGTGGCCGCTCGTACGGGCGTAGGCGTCGGCCATGGTGGCCGCGCCGCCTTCGTGGCGGGCGGCGACGAAGCGCGCGCCGTGCCGTACGAGGGCGTTGGTGACGTGGAAGTTGCCGCTGCCGACCACCCCGAACGCGACGCGGGCCCCGGCGGCGGCCAGGGCCCGCCCGACGGCCTCGGCGACGGTCACCGTGCCTGCCCGGCCTCGCCGCCGCCGCGCTCGACGAGGGCGAGCACGCGTACGGGGCTGCCGGAGCCGCCGAGGATGGGCAGCGGCGGCGCGACGACGACGGCGCCGGTCACCGGGAGCCGGTCGAGGTTGCGCAGCTGGGTGAGGCCGTACTTGCCGGCTCCCAGCAGGTAGGAGTGGCACGGGAAGGCGGGGTCGAAGGAGTGGGCGGCGCCCGCGTCGGTGCCGACGGTCTCGACGCCGAGCCCGAGCACGGGCGTCTCCTCGGCCAGCCAGCGGGCGCACTCGACGGAGATGCCGGGCGTGTGCGGGCCGGTCTCGTCGGCGTTGAGGAACGCGGCCTGGTCGCCGGAGCGGGAGTCCCAGCCGGTGCGGTAGAGGAGCCAGCCGCCGTCGGGGAGCGGGCCGTTGGCGCGTTCCCATTCCTTGACGTGGTCGACCTGGAGGAGGAAGTCGGGGTCCTTGGCGGCCTCGGCGGCGAAGTCGAGGACGACGGCGGGGGCGAGCAGGCTCGTCACGGGCACCTGGGACACGTCCTGGCCGTCGCGGGCGGTGACCCAGTGGACGGGGGCGTCGAAGTGGGTGCCGGTGTGCTCGCCGGTGTGGATGTCGTTCCAGTACCAGGCGGGGCCGCGGTCGTCGTAGCGGCTGATCTCCTCCAGGCGGAACGGGATCGTGTTGCCGAACGGCTCGGGGAGCTGGAGGATCGGCGTGTCCGAGGAGAGGGGCGCGGTCAGGTCGATCACCTCGATCGAGCCGTTCCGTACGCTGTCCACGAAGCTCCGCAACACCGACATGTCATCCTCCTAGGTGGGCTGAGGGAATCCTCCTACGTGCGGTGTGGCCTCCGCAAACACCTGCTTCACGCCTTGGTCCACTCGGCGCAGCCGCCGGTCTGGAACGACTTGTCGGTGGCGAGGATGGTGACGGTGGCGGGGCCGGTCGGCATGCCGGCGTCGATCACGTCGGCGATCGAGGCGGTGGTGCCCTTCATCCGGGCCCAGTAGCAGCTCTGGGAGGCGGTGACGGGGCCGGTGGTGCGGTAGGTGCCGGGCTGGATGTCGACGCCGACGACCAGGGTGCGGAGCGTGGCGTTGCCGCCGCCGGGCCCGGCGGTCACGGGCGGCGTGCCGGTGCCCGGGGGCTGCGCGCCGGTGTCGGGCGTGCCGGTGTCGGGCGCGCCGGTGTCGGGCGCGCCCGTGCCGGGAGCCTCGGTGGCCGTCGGAGCGGGCTCCGGCTCGGCCGTCGGCCCCTCGACCGTCACCGTGACCCGGGGCGCGGGTGGGGCGGCCGTCTCCCCCGAGCCGAGCCCGGCGAAGAAGCCGATCAGGAACCCCAGCACACCGGTCATCCCCGACACCAGCAGGATGATCGTCGGGCTGCTGGACGCGCGAGGGTATTCGGGAGGCCCGTACATCACCCGACCAGGGTCCCACCCCGGTCAGCGGTGAAGATAGTCCACCAGCGACGCCTTCTCGGTCTCCAGCTCCTCGATCGCGCTCTTGACCACGTCGCCGATGCTGACGATGCCGACCAGGCGGCCGTCCTCGACCACGGGCATGTGCCGCACCCGGTGCGTGGTCATGATCTTGCGCAGCTCGTCGACCCGGTCGCCGGGCGCGACGGTGCGCACCTCGGCCGTCATGATCGACGACACCGGCTCGGCGAGGATGGCGGCGCCCCGGTCGTGCAGGCGGCGCACCACGTCGCGTTCGGACACGATGCCGTCGATGGTCACGCCGTCGGCGGAGACCACGACGGCGCCGATGTTGTGCTCGGCGAGCTTGTCCAGCAGGTCGCGGACGGTGGCCTCCGGCGCCACCGTCGTGACGCCGCTTCCCTTGCCGCGCAGGATCGTCCCGATGAGCATCTGCACCACCTCGGCTCTGAGTTACCCCGGCGGGCACCCGGTTAAGCGCTTGTCGTCCCAGGCAAGCAACCGGGTGGGAGCCCGTCAAGGAGTCACGTAAGCTGCCGTACCGAAAGTCCGGGATAATCACGATCCACCTGCGGAGAGACACCTGATGAACGAGCCGCTCAACACCGGGAGCCACGACCTGCCGATCACCGGGGAGCTGGCCGCGTTCATGCGGACCGGGTGGGCCGACACCCGGCGCACGGACGTCACGGCGCTGCCGGTCGCGCCGTGGGCGGCCAAGCGGCGGGCGGCGCTGGCGAGCCGGTTCCCCGGGGAGCGGCTGGTGGTGCCGTCGGGGCGGCTCAAGGTCCGCAGCAACGACAGCGACTACCGCTTCCGCCCGCACAGCGCGTACGCGTACCTGACGGGCGCGGGCGAGCCGGACGACGTGCTCGTGATCGAGCCGTCCGGCGAGGCGCGGCTGTACGTCAGGCCGCGCTCGCCCCGCGAGGAGGGCGAGGAGTTCTACCGCGACCGCCGCTACGGCGAGTTCTGGGTGGGCCGCAGGCCGGACCTGGCCGAGGCGTCGGAGCTGTACCAGGTGGACTGCGCGCACATCCGTGAGCTGGACCTGAAGGGCTCGGCGCGGGTGCTGCGCGGCGTGGACGCCGCCGTGGACGCGATGGTGGCGCCCGGCGACGGCGACGCCGAGTTCGAGGGCTTCCTGTCGGAGATGCGGCTGATCAAGGACGAGTGGGAGGTCGGCGAGCTGCAGGGGGCGGTCGACGCCACCGCGCGCGGCTTCGAGGACGTGGTGCGCGCCCTGCCCGCGGCGCTCGGCCACCCGCGCGGCGAGCGCTATCTGGAGGGCGTGTTCGGGCTGCGCTCGCGGCTGGAGGGCAACGCGACCGGCTACGACAGCATCGTGGCCTCGGGGGCGCACGCCTGCGTGCTGCACTGGATCCGCAACGACGGCCCGCTCGACCCGGCGCACCTGCTGCTGCTCGACGCGGGCGTGGAGTCCGACACGCTCTACACCGCCGACGTCACCCGCACGCTGCCGCTGTCGGGCCGGTTCGGGCCGGTGCAGCGGCAGGTGTACGAGCTGGTGTACGAGGCGCAGGCGGCCGCGATCGCCACGCTGCGGCCCGGCGCCCGCTTCCGCGACTTCCACCAGGCGGCCATGCGCGTCATCTGCGAGGGGCTGAACGACTGGGGCCTGCTCAAGGAGTCGCCCGACACGCTCATGGAGACGGGCCTGTACCGCCGCTACACGCTGTGCAGCAGCGGCCACATGCTCGGCCTGGACGTGCACGACTGCGCCAGGGCGCGCGCCGAGGTCTATCTCGACGGCGTCCTGGAGGAGGGCCAGGTGCTCACCGTCGAGCCCGGCCTGTACCTGCAGCCGGACGATCTCACCCTGCCGGAGGAGTTCCGCGGCCTGGGCGTGCGGATCGAGGACGACCTGGTCATCACGGCCGACGGCGCCCGTCTGATGTCCGGCGCGCTGCCCCGCCACCCCGACGAGGTGGAGGACTGGATGGCCGGTCTGCTGCGCTGATGTCGGCCTGGAGGATGACATCCGTTTCGTCCTCCAGTCGGATGGTCTTGTCGGAAGATCCGGTCGATGATCGGATCCCCGACGATTGGACGCGCAGTGCGAAGACCTGTCCTGATCCTCTCGCTCCTTCCCGCCCTCGTCCTCAGCCTTCTCGCGCCCCTGACGCCGGCAACGGCGAGCGCGGGCGCGGGCGCGATCTCCTGGGCTCCGTGCGCCGAGGACCCGTCGGCCGAGTGCGGCACGCTGACCGTGCCCGTCGACTGGCGCAAGCCGCGCGGCGAGACGTTCGAGCTCGCGCTGGCCCGGCGCAAGGCGAGCGATCCGGCGGCCCGGATCGGCTCGCTCGTCATCAACCCGGGCGGCCCCGGCGGCTCCGGCGTGGACGCCGTGGTGGGCGACTACCTCGGCTTCACCCCGGAGATCACCAGCCGCTTCGACGTGGTGGGCTTCGACCCCCGCGGCGTGGCGCGCAGCCATCCGGTCCTGTGCTCGCTGGAGCTGGCCCTCCAGGCGCCCGACCCGCTGTCGATCAAGGACCAGGCCGGGTTCGACGCGCTGCTGGCGCACAACCGGCGCTACCGCGACGACTGCCGGGCCCGCACCGGGCCGCTGTTCGACCACGTCGACACCGGCAGCGTGGTGCGCGACCTCGACGCCCTGCGCGCCGCGCTCGGCGACGACAAGCTCACCTACTACGGCATCTCCTACGGCACGCTCATCGGCCAGCTCTACGCCGAGCGCTTCCCGCACCGGATCCGCGCGCTGGCGCTCGACAGCAACATGGACCACAGCCTGGGCACGCGGGCGTTCCTCGACACCGAGTCGTGGACCGCGCAGGACTCCTTCGACGAGTTCGTCGCCTGGTGCGAGCGCACCCGGACGTGCGCGCTGCACGGCAGGGACGTGCGGGCCGTCTGGGCGGACCTGCTGGCGCGGGCGGAGCTCGGCGAGCTGAGCCTGCCGGGCTCCCCGGAGATCAAGCTGGGCAAGCTCGACCTGATCGGGCAGGCGTTCGGCGCGTTCTACGGCCCGGCGTTCAAGGAGCTGGCCGAGTTCCTGGTGGCGGTGGAGAGCGGCGCGCCGACCGCCCGCCCGATCCTGACCCAGCCCTCCTCCGCCTCGTCGGCCGAGGAGACGATCAACGATCCGACGCGCGTCTTCTGCCAGGACTACCTGCTGCCCATCCGCGACTACCGCGCCTACGAGCAGCACCTGCGCAGGTCCGCGCGCATCGCGCCGGACATGCTGGTGAGCGCGGCGGCGCACCCGATCACCGCGGCGTGCCTGGGCACCGAGGCGCCGATCCCCAACCCGCAGCACCGGCTGCGCGTCGACGGCACGCCCCCGCTGCTGCTGGGCAACGCCCTGCACGATCCGGCCACGGGCTACCCGTGGGCGGTGAGCGCGGCGCGGCAGATCGGCCGTGAGGCCCGGCTGATCACCTACGAGGGCTGGGGTCACGGCATCTACGGCCGCGGCGACTGCCCGACGCGGGCGATCGACGCCTACCTGGTCTCCGTCGACCCGCCGGAGCGGGGCCTGCGGTGCCAGGCCGTGCCGCCGGCCGAGGTGTCCGCCCTGCGTCACCGGCCGCCGACCGGCCCGATCCCCGGGCTGCCCGGCTACCGCCTCACCCGATGACGGTCACGGCCGGGGCGGTTCCTCCCGCCCCGGCCGGGGCCTGACGTTGGCGTTCAGGTGGAAGACGTTGTCGGGGTCGTAGGCCGCCTTGACGGCCGCCAGCCGGTCGTACTTCGCCCCGTACGAGGCGCGCACCCGCTCCTCGTCCCGGTCGGCGATGAAGTTCACGTACGAGCCCGTGCCCCCGGCGTACGGGAGCAGCGCCTCCCAGGCGGAGCGCGCCCACTCCCGCTCGGCGGGCAGCTCGTCCGCCGAGGGCGTGATCGCGGCGATGGACATCGTGTAGTGCGGCGCGCGGCTGCCGCTGAACGCGGTGGCGTCGTCGTCCCTGGCGGCGAAGGCGCCGTCGAGCCGGAAGGTCGGCAGGAACGACAGCGGGGAGGACTTGCCCGCCGCCTGCTCGCAGATCGCCGTCATCGCCTCGGGCGTGAGGCCGGGCAGGTCGAGCGCCTTCTCGTAGGCGGAGATCCCCCACGGCGCGCTCTCGTCGAGCAGCGACTGCAGTTGCGTGTACGGCATCGGCGCGACGAACTCGAACAGCGGCTCCAGCTCCCGCCTGATGGCGGCCAGCACCGCCTCGTGCCGCTCGGCCGTGGAGAACCCGGCGACGATCAGCGCGTGGCCGGGGCGCAGCCGGTGCTCCTCGGGCACGAACGGGGCGGGCGGGGCGCTCATCCCGAAGCCGATCAGCACGGCGGCGTCGTCCGGCAGGCCCGTGGCGGCGGCGTCGATGACCTCGGCGGCCTGCCTGCCGCGTTCGGCCTCCCAGAACAGCACGGCGACGTGCACGGCCGGGCCGACGGGGTGCAGCCGGTAGGTGAACGCGGTGACGACGCCGAAGTTGCCGCCGCCGCCCCGCAGGGCCCAGAACAGGTCCGGGTGGTCCCGGGCGGAGGCGTGCACCTGCTCGCCCCCGGCCAGCACCAGGTCGGCCGCCTCGAGGTTGTCGATCGTCAGCCCGTGCCTGTGGGTCAGCCAGCCGAACCCGCCGCCGAGCGTCAGGCCGCCGATGCCGGTGTGGCTGATCGTGCCGCCCGGCGTGGCCAGGCCGTGGGCCTGGGTGGCGGCGTCGACGTCGGCCCAGGTGGCGCCGCCGCAGCAGACCGCGCTGCGGGTGGCGGGGTCGACGTCGACCAGGCGCAGCGGGCTGAGGTCGAGCATGAGGCCGCCGTCGGTGACGGCCGAGCCGCCGAAGCCGTGGCCGCCGCCGCGTACGGAGATCTCCAGCCCTTCCTCGCGGGCGAAGAGCACGCCCGCCGAGACGTCCTCGGGGCCGCTGCACCGGACGATCACGGCGGGGCGGCGGTCGATGGCGCCGTTCCAGATCGAGCGCAGCACGTCGTACTCGGTGTCGTGGCGGGTGACGACCCGCCCGGCGCAGCGGTCGCGGAGCCTGTCGAGCTCCGGCTTGATCAGCTGGACCATGCCGCCACCCCCAGTGCGCGACTTATCCCGAAATATCACTTAATCCTAGGATTTATCCGTATTTGGAGGGGTTGGCGGGCGGTGAAATCCCCCTCAAATTCCCTGCGCGGGAGGTACGATCCACCCAGTGACGATCACTCCTGCGACGGCCCTGGCGGCGGCGATGGGCTGCCCGCCCGACGAGGTGCGCGCGCCCCTGGAGTGGCTGACGGACGTCGAGCGCGACCGCGCCGGGCGCTTCCGCTTCGCCCCCGACCGGATCGCGTTCGTCGCCGCCCACCTGCTGGTACGGCTCTGCGCCGGCCGGGTGCTGGGCGCCGATCCCGGCGAGCTGACGCTGGCGCAGCACTGCGACGTGCACGGGCCGGGGCACGGCAGGCCGTACCTGGTCGAAGCCCCCGAACTGGGCGTGAGCCTCAGCCACACGCGCGGCTACGTGTGCGCGGCGGCCGGCCCCGGCCGCGTCGGCGTGGACGCCGAGCGGGTGCCGCCCGGCCCGCTCGACCGCACGCTGGCCCCGATCGCGCTCACCCCCGCCGAGCTGGCCGGGGCGCGCGGCAACGAGGACCTGATCCGCCACTGGGTGCGCAAGGAGGCGCTGATCAAGCGGGGCGAGCTGACCCTCGCCGAGATGGCCACGGCCGAACCGGACTGGACAGGCCGCCACCTGCTGGAATGGCGCGCGGAGCCGGACGTCCTGGTGGCCGTGATCACCGACTCGCCCGCCACCCGCCTGCCGATGTCCGGATAATGTGGGCGCATGTTCTACAAGAAGCCCCTGGAGGAGCGCATCGCGGACCGGATGGCCCAGCGACGCCCCCTCGAAGAGGGCCGGACGTTCGAGCACGGGCCGGCCAAGTTCGTGTTCGTGTCGCTGCTCGTCGCCGTGGTCGTCATGCACGTCGTCGGCGTGGCGATCGTCATGGCGTTCGACTAGCGGCGGCGGGGCGGGGTGGGGTCGAGGAACACCTGGTCGATGCCGGGGAAGCGCTCCCGCAGCCTGCGGTCCACCTCCTCACAGGCGCGCTCCACACCGCCGGCGCGCACCTCGTCCCGGAAGTCGATCTTCGCCGCGACCAGGAACCGGCCCGGCCCGATGACCATGGTGAGCAGCTCGACCACGTCCTCCACCTCCGGCTGGACGAGGAGCACCGCGCGCACCCCCGTCTCGATCGGCCGCGGCGCCGCCTGGCCGATGAGCAGCGACAGGTTCGCCTGGATGAGCGTGAGCGCGACCACCAGCAGCAGCACGCCGATGAGGACCGACGCCAGGCCGTCCCACAGCGACGACCCGGTGAGCTGCGAGCCGAGCAGCCCCAGCGCCGCGATCACCAGCCCGGCCAGCGCCGCCCCGTCCTCCAGCAGCACCGCCTTCAGCGCCGTGTCGGACGTCTTCGTGGCCAGCCGCAGCGGGCTGACCCGCCACCGGCCCGCCTCGCCGCGCAGCTGCCCGTACGCCTTGAGGAACGACACCCCCTCGATGACGAACGAGACCGCCAGCACCACGTACGCCGGGGTGAGCGCCGACAACTCCTCCCCGCGGACGATCTCGTGCACGCCGTGGGTGATCGAGAACCCGGCGCCGCCCGCCAGCGTCGCGAACGCCGCCATCATCGCCCAGAAGAACCCCGCCTTGCCGTACCCGAACGGATGGCGCCGGTCGGCCGGCTTGCCCGAACGCCGGACCGCGACCAGCAGCAGCACCTCCGTCACCGTGTCGGCCGCCGAGTGCGCCGCCTCCGACAGCATCGCCGCCGACCCGCTGACGATCCCCGCCAGCAGCTTGGCCACCGCGATGGCGAGGTTCGCCGCCCCGGCCACCAGCACGGTGCCCAGGCTCTCTCCCGACTTCTCCCCCACCTTCGTCACTCTACGTGCGCTAGATTGGAGATCATGAGCGCGCCTCGCTGGCTTTCCCCCGCTGAGCAGCGTGCCTGGCGAACCCACCTGGCCCTGCACAAGCTGCTCATGCACCGCCTGGACCGGGAGCTTCAGGAACACGCCCTGTCACTCAACGACTACGAGATCCTGGTCAACCTGTCCGAGAGCCCGGCGCGGCGCATGCGGATGAGCGACCTGGCCGACGCGACCATCCAGTCCCGCAGCCGGCTCTCCCACCAGATCTCCCGGATGGAGGCCAAGGGCCTGGTCACCCGCGAAGACTGCCGCGACGACCGGCGCGGCACGTTCGCCGTGCTGACCGACGAGGGCTGGGAGACGATCCAGCGGGTGGCGCCCGACCACGTGGCCGGGGTGCGCGAGCACTTCGTCGACCGGCTCACCGACGACCAGCTCAAGGAGCTCGAGGCCGCCTACGGGCCCATCGTGGAGCATCTGAAGAAACTGCGCTGACACGCAGTCGATACCGCAGGGGCCGCCCGGGTGTCCGTCCCGCTCGCTACGATCCGCTCATGTTGAGAAAGCTGCTCGTGGTGGCCCTGGCCGTCGTGGCCCTGGCGGCCTGCTCCTCCGCAGGCGAGGGCGCGGCGCTGCCCGCCGGGCCCGACCTGATGCGCCAGGCCGCCGAGGCGATGAAGACGGTCAGATCCGCCGCGTTCTCCATCGCCACCGAGGGCAAGCCGAACGTGCCCGTCAAGAAGGCCGACGGGCGGCTCACCGCCGAGGGCGACGCCGACGGGACCATCACGCTGGAGGTGTTCGGCAACCTCCAGGAGGTGTCGTTCATGCTCATCGGCGACAAGGTCCACTTCAAGGGGCCGACCGGCGGCTACCAGGAGATGACCCGGCAGCAGCTCGCCCAGCTCTACGACCCGTCGCTCATCCTCGACTCCGCCAAGGGCATCCCGGGGCTGCTCGCCACCGCCGCCGACCCGCTCGTCCGGGCCGAGGAGGACGGCGCCTACCGGGTCGACGTGGCCTTCACCGGGCAGGCGCTGAGCACGCTGGTGCCCGGCGTCACCGAGGGCGTCAACGGCACCGTCTGGGTCGACCGGGCCAGCAGCAGGCTCACCAAGGTGCTGCTGCAGCTGCGCGAGGGCACGGTGACGGTCTCGTTCGCCGACTACGACGCGCCGGTGACGATCACGCCCCCGCCGTCGTCATCGTCGTCGTCGGCGCCGTCCGCCGGATGAGGAGCGCCCGCCGGGTCGTCCTCGGCGTGGGCGGGGCGGTGGTGCTGCTCGCCGCCCTCGACGCGTACGTGGTCGTGACCGTCCTCATCGACATCGCCACCGACATCGGCATCCCGCTCAACCGGCTCGAACGGGTCACGCCCGTGGTCACCGGGTTCCTGCTCGGGTACGTGGCGGCGATGCCGCTGCTGGGGCGGCTGTCCGACCGGTTCGGGCGGCGGCCGCTCATCCACGCCTGCCTGGCGGCCTTCGCGGCCGGCTCCGTGCTGACGGCGCTGGCGTCCGGCGAGGTGATGGTGGTGGCCGGCCGCACCGTCCAGGGCGTGGCCGGGGGCGCGCTGCTGCCGATCACGATGGCGCTCATCGGCGACCTGTGGGGCGAGCGGGAGCGCCCCCTGGCCCTCGGCGCGGTCGGGGCCGCCCAGGAGCTCGGCAGCGCCCTCGGGCCCGTCTACGGCGGCCTCCTCGCCGGCGTCCCCGCCGCCTCGCTGCTGGGCGTCGAGGTGGGCGGATGGCACGCCATCTTCTGGATCAACGTCCCTCTCACCCTCGCCGCCGCCCTGGCCGTCCACCACGCCCTCCCCTCCCCCACCAAACCCCCACCCCCCTCCCCCGCAGCTCCCGCCGAGGGCACCCACCCCTCCGGCGAGGACGCCCGCTCTCCGGAAGAACGGCCCCCCGCTGACGCCCCCGCCTCCTCCGGCGGCCCCGGCCTCGCACAGGGGCTCCCCGCACCCGCACAAGCCGTCCCATCGGGAGGGCACGCCGCCGCCGAAACCCCCGGTTCCCCCGGGCTCGTGGACGGGCTCCCCGCGCCCGCGCAACCCCTCCCCTTGGAAGGACCCGCCCCCGCCGAGGGCGCCCACCCTTCCGACGTGCCCATCCCCGCCGAGGGCGCCCGTGCCCTGGAGGGGCGGGGTTCCGTCGAAGAGGCTGTGGAGCAGGCCGGGAGCAAGGGTTCTCAGGCGGAGGCGGTGGATCTGGTCGGGGGCGGGTTGCTGGCGCTGGCGCTGGCGTTGCTCGTGGTGGGTCTGTACAACCCGGATCCCGCCCATGCCGTCCTGCCGCCGTGGGGCCTGCCGGTGATCGGGGCGGGCCTGGTGGCGGGGGCGGCGTTCGTGTGGTGGGAGATCCGCTCCCCGGTGCGCCTGCTGGATCTGTCGCGGGTGCGCAAGGGCCCGCTGCTGGCGACGCTGGCGGTGAGCTTCCTGACGGGCGCGGCGCTCCTGGTGACGATGGTGTTCGTGCAGTTCACGGCGCAGACGCTGCTGGGGCTGGACGCGCTGGACGGGGCGCTGGTGCTGGGCCGGTTCCTGATCGCGCTGCCGGTGGGCGCGCTGCTGGGCGGGCTGCTGGCGCGCCGGTTGGGCGATCGGCTGGTGACCGTGGGCGGGCTGCTGGTGGCGGCGGCCGGTTATGCGCTGATGAGCCGGTGGCCGCTGGAGCTGGCGGAGGCGCGGGCGATGGTGGACGGCACGCTGGTGGTGGCGGGGCTGGGGGTGGGCCTGGTGATCGCGCCGGTGTCGGCGGCGGTGCTGCGGCTGACGCCGCCGCGCCAGCACGGGGTGGCCTCGTCGGCGGTCGTGGTGGCGCGGATGATGGGCATGCTCATCGGCATCGCCGCCGTGTCCGCGTGGGGTTTCTACCGGTTCCAGTCGCTCACGGCGCATCTGGACACGCCGCTGCCGTTCGGCGTCGACGCGGCGGTCTACGCCGAGCGGCTGGAGGCGTACACGGCGCGGGTGGAGGCGGCGCTGCATGTCGAGTACACGGAGATGTTCCTGGTGACGGCGTTCATCTGCCTGGCGGGCGCGGCGGTCGCGCTGCTGATGCCCAGGAAGGGGTGACCCGCCCCCGGCAGAGGCGGGTCACCCCGGAGTCACCCCGGGGTCACGGCGTGAGGCGGTGCAGGTCGCGCGGGAACGCGGTGACCTGCCGGATGTTGGCGGCGCCGGTGAGCCGGGCGGTCCAGCGTTCCAGCCCGATCGCGAACCCTCCGTGCGGCGGCATCCCGTACGCGAACGCCTGGAGGTAGCCCTCGTACGGGGCGGTGTCCTCACCCCGGGCGGCGAGGGCGTCCAGGTAGTCCTGGTGCCGGTGCAGCCGCTGTCCTCCGGTCACCAGTTCCAGCCCTCTGAAGAGCAGGTCGAAGCCGTTGGAGTAGCCGGGCCGGTCAGGGTCGGGATGGGTGTAGAAGGGTCGTTTGGCCATCGGGTAGCCGGTCACGTACAGGAACTCGGACCCGTGCTCGGCGAGCGCCCATTCCGACAGCCACCGTTCCTGGGCGGGTGACAGGTCGGGTTCGTCCTCGCCGGTCATGCGCTGCGCCTCGGTGAAGTGGATGGCGGGGATCTCCTGGGGCACGTCGGGCAGCCGGGCGCCGAGCGTGGCGACGGCGGCGGGGGCGTGGTCCCGTACGGAGTCGAGCATGCCCGCCAGGGCTTCGCGCAGGACCGCCATCACGTCGCGGTGGTCGCGCACGAAGCCGAGCTCGGCGTCCAGGCTGGTGTACTGGGCGAGGTGGCGGACGGTGTCGTGCGGTTCGGCGCGGAACACCGGCCCCACCTCGTAGACCCGCTCGAACACGCCGACCATCGCCTGCTTGTAGAACTGGGGCGACTGGGCGAGGTAGGCGGGCCGGCCGAAGTAGCCGATGCCGAAGACGTTCGCGCCGGACTCGGTGGCCGAGGCGACGATCTTGGGCGTGTGGACCTCGGTGAAGCCGAGCCGGTCGAGCGTGCCGCGGAACCCGGCGACGGACGCGGCGGAGATCTCCAGGGGCGCGCGCAGCGCCGGGTGGCGCAGCGCGGCGGGGGCGTGGTCGAGCACCGTCGGCAGCGCGGCGGGGATCGACGGCCGGTAGAGGTCGAACGGCGGCGCCTGAACCGGCTCGGTCAGCACGCGCACCTGGGCCTCGGTGAGTTCGACGCCGCCTGGCGCCTGCTCGCCGGCCGTCACGGTGCCGGTGACCTCGACGACGCTCTCCTCGCCGGGCAGGGCGGCGTCGTGGAAGACCGCCTGGGCGAGCCCGGCTCGGTCCCTGACGATGAGGAAGGACACGGATTTCAGTTGCCGGCGGCGATGGACCCAGCCGGCGATCGTCACTCGTCGTCCGGCGAACTCGGCGAGCTCGGCGGACAGGACACGAGAGATCATCACAACTCCTCGCGGATATGCGTGACCCCTTGGGAGTGCGGGGGAGAAGGGAGCTCCCGGTGCCACCGCACTTTCACCGCCCGCGAGGGGCGGCCTCCAGGACCCGATGACGGGGGTCAGACCGGCGAGGCATTTCCTCCTCGCACTCGGGAGTGTCTTCACCGGGGGGCGCGGGGCCGCCTTCACAGCGCCCGGCGGCTCTCTCGGCCCGCGCGGGCCCCGGTTACTCGTCTCCGTCTACGCGTTGTCCCGCATCGTATCAGCGGTCCTTCTTCGGGCGCTTCTCGCGGATCTTCATCGTGACCTCGATGGGCGATCCGGCGAAGCCGAACTCCTCGCGGATGCGCCGCTCGATGAAGCGGCGGTAGGTGTCCTCCAGCCAGCCCGAGGTGAACAGCACGAACTTGGGCGGCTCGATGGACGCCTGGGTGGCGAACAGGATCTTCGGCTGCTTGCCGCCGCGCACGGGGGGCGGCGTCTGCTGGATCAGCTCGGTGAGGAACGCGTTCAGCCTGGACGTGGGCACCCGCGTGGACCAGGAGTCGAGCGCCTTCTCCAGGGCCGGGACGAGCCGGTCCATGTGGCGGCCGGTCTTGGCGGAGATGTTGACGCGCAGCGCCCACGGGGTGCGGACGAGCTGGCGGTCGATCTCCTTCTCCAGGTAGTAGCGGCGGTCCTCGTCGACCAGGTCCCACTTGTTGAAGGCGACGACCATGGCGCGGCCGGACTCGATGACCAGGGTGATGATGCGCAGGTCCTGCTCGGTGAGCGGCTCGCTGGCGTCGATGAGCACGATCGCCACCTCCGAGCGCTCCAGCGCCGCCCTGGTGCGCATGGCGGCGTAGAAGTCGGCGCCCTGCAGCTCGCGGTCGCGCCGCCGGATGCCGGCGGTGTCGACGAAGCGCCAGGTGCGCCCGCCGAGCTCGATCAGCTCGTCGACCGGGTCGCGGGTGGTGCCGGCCATCGGGTCGACGAGCACCCGCTCCTCGCCCGCGAGCTTGTTGAGCAGCGAGGACTTGCCGACGTTGGGCTTGCCGAGCAGCGCCACCCGGTAGGGGCCGCGCTGCTCGCCGAACGTGACGGCGGGCGTCTCGGGGAGCGCGTCGAGCACGACGTCGAGCAGGTCGCCGCTGGAGCGGCCGTGCAGGGCGGAGACCGGGTGGGGCTCGCCCAGGCCGAGCGACCACAGGGCCGCGGCCTCCAGCTCGAGCTGCTGGTTGTCGACCTTGTTGGCGGCCAGGATGACCGGTTTGCCGGACTGCCGCAGCACCGAGCCGACGATCTCGTCGGCGTCGGTGGCGCCCACGCTCGCGTCGACCACGAACACGATGACGTCGGCCAGCTCGACGGCGACCTGCGCCTGCTCGGCGATGCGCAGGTTCATGCCGGTGGCGTCGGGGTCCCAGCCGCCGGTGTCGACGACGGTGAAGCGGCGGCCACGCCAGTTGGCCTCGTAGGTGACGCGGTCGCGGGTCACGCCCGGCACGTCTTCGACGACCGCCTCACGGCGGCCGATGACCCGGTTGACCAGCGTCGACTTGCCCACGTTGGGGCGGCCGACGATGGCCACGACCGGGAGCGGGCCGCTGTCGGCCTGCTCGTCGGATACTTCGAGATCGTCGAGGTCTGCCTCGACCCAATCCCCCGTTGACACAGTGTTCGTCCTTATGAGTCCCGCACCCTCAGGTGCGCTCCTTGACCAGTCTCAGCACCTCCGCGATGACCTCCTCGAGGTTGAGCGCGGTGGTGTCGAGCTCGACGGCGCCAGCCGCCATCGAGAGTGGATCCGTCTTGCGTGTCGAGTCCAGGGTGTCACGCCTGGCCAGGGCCGCGACCTGCGCCTCGGCCGTGGTGCCGGTCAGCTCCGCGGAGCGCCGCAGGGCGCGGGCCTCGGGGCTGGCCGTCAGGAAGATCTTGACGGGGGCGGCGGGAGCGACGACGGTGCCGATGTCGCGGCCCTCGACCACGATGCCCCCGGCGCCGATGATCTCCCGCTGGAGCGCGACCAGCCGGGCGCGCACCTCGGGGACCGCCGCCACGGCGGACACCGCGCCGGTCACCTCGTCCTCGCGGATCGGCCCGGACACGTCCGTGCCGCCGACGTGGATGGACGGGGCGTCGGGGTCGGTGCCGGAGACGATCTCGGCCTCGCCGCAGCGCGCCGCGACGGCCTCCGGGTCGGTGAGGTCGACGCCCTGCTTGAGCATCCACCAGGTCATGGCCCGGTATTGGGCGCCGGTGTCCAGGTAGCGCAGACCCAGCGCGCGGGCGACTCCGCGCGACGCGCTCGACTTGCCCGACCCCGAAGGGCCGTCCATGGCGACGACCAGACCGGTCACGACTCTCCCTCTTCAGCTTCTTTACCCAACCTGAAGAGGCTACCGCCTCCCGTCAGTCGGCGACCCAGCTCCCGTGGAAGCCGAGCGGCACCCGGGCGGGCAGGTGGACGACGGCGACGGGTTCGCCGGTGAAGTCCTGCGCCGGGAGGATCACCAGGTCGGCGGCGCCCCGGTCGGGGTTGTTGACGTAGGAGAGCACGTACCCGTCGTCCTCGGCCTCGCCGGCGGCGACGAACACCGGCTCGCCCACGTACGCGCCGCGGCCGAACTGCCGCCGCTCCTGGGTGCCGCTCCTGAGGTCGTGCTTGACGAGCGTGTTGTCGAACGCCTCGTCGGGCAGGTCCTCCATCTCGGCGTCGCCGGGGTAGAGGACGTCCGTCAGGTCGTGGGTGGCGGCGGTGTAGCCGTAGCGGTAGGGCAGGCCGGTGCGCCGCTCGTCCATGCGGGGGAACTCCTGGGCCCGCTCGTCCAGCCGGGTCCGGCTCACCCGGCCGGACGCCGGGTCGATCCGCCACCGGTCGAGCGTCGGCTCGCCGCCGCGGTCGAGGCGGGCGTCGACGAACCGCTTGGGGTAGCTGACCACGTCGACGACGACCTGGTCGCCGTCGTCGTAGGCGTTGAGGGTGTGGAAGACCCAGCACGGCTCGATCTCCACCCAGCGGATCTCGCCGGTCGCGCGCGACATCAGGCCGACGCGGGAGGGGTGGTCGTCGTTCCACGCGTACGGCATCGGCGCGCCCTGCTCGGCGTGGGCCATGCTGAACGTCACCGGCAGGTCGTACAGGACGACGTAGCGGGCGGTGAGCGCGAAGTCGTGCATCATCGGCTTGTCGGCGAGCTGGATGTCGCGCGTGTGGATCACCGTGCCCTTGGCGTCGAGCACGATGTGCTGGTTGTGGTCCCAGTTGACGGAGTACGCGACCGCGTGGAGCTCGCCGGTGACCGGGTCGAGGTGGGTGTGGGCGGCGTAACCGCCGGGCAGGCCGCCGTCGAAGTCGACCGGGCCGAGCGTCTCGAGCTCGTAGTCCAGCTCGTACGGCAGCGTGCCGGCCTCCATCGTCGCGTACGTGCGCCCGGCCACGCCGATCACGTGGGTGTTGGGCGAGAAGTCCAGGCCGGCGTGCGACAGCGCGGACCTGGGCTGCTCGCCGAGCCGCCCGGCGACGTCGACGCTGCGGACCCACCGGTTGCGGTACCACTCGGCGCGGCCGTCGCGCAGCCGCACGCCGTGCACCATGCCCGCGCCGAGGAACAGGTGGGAGGCGCCGGGGTCGTCGAGGCCGAGCGGGTTGGGCCCGTTGCGCAGGTAGCGGCCGTTGAGCTCGGCCGGGATCCGGCCGGTGACCGGCAGGTCGTAGGCGGTGATCTCCTCGGTCGCGGGCGTGAATCCGCCCCGGTACGGGGTGTCCATCAGGTGGTCCTCTCGTCGTGGGTCAGGAAGGGGTGGAGCACCGAGGCGCAGAGGAGCCGGTAACGCGCCTCGGCCTCCTCCGGCTCGAAGTAACCGGAGATCTCCAGGCTCACGGCGCCGTGCATGGCCATCCAGAGCACGTCGGAGATCTCCACGGCGGCGGGACCGCGCAGCAGGCCGGTGTCGAGGCACTGCTGGACCCAGGTCACGAGCAGGTCGAAGGTCCGGCGCGCCGCGTGTGCCGCGTCGGCGCCGGGCTCGAACCGGGACAGCGCGCCCATGAACATGGCCCGGTAGTAGTCGGGCTGGTCCAGCGCGTACGCCCGGTAGGCGGTGATCCCGACCTGCAGGCGCTCCAGGGGCCCGTCGCCGGGCACCGAGAGCAGCCGCTGCTCGAACCGGGCGAACCCCTCCAGCCAGAGCGCCTCGGCGAGGCCGTCCTTGCCGCCGAAGAGCGTGTAGATCACTTTCGTGGAGCAGCCCGCCTCGCCGGAGATCCGGCGCACGGTCAGCGCGGCGGGGCCCTCGGTCACCAGGAGGTGGGTCGCGGTGTCGAGGATGGCGGCCCGGACGACGTCCTGGCCTTCGCGCTGGGCCTGCTGGTACACGGTCACTGGTAACACCGTTTCTGCACGGTAACACTGTTACCGTCTTTCTATCGCACCCGCCGCCCGGCGTCAACGCGAGTAAGCCGGTCCTCACCGGAAAGGTGAGGCCGTGTGACGGACAACTCCAGCCGGGTGACGGTCGTCGTGGCCACGATGAACCGGCTGCGCGCGCTGCAACGCTCGCTCCCCCGCCATCCGGGGCCGGTGATCCTCGTCGACAACGGCTCCACCGACGGCACTCCCGGCTTCGTCCGGCGCCACTTCCCGCACGTGCGCGTGGTCGAGGCGGGCCGCAACCTCGGCGCGCCCGCCAGGAACATCGGCGTCAAGCTGGCCGAGACGCCGGACGTGGCCTTCGCCGACGACGACTCCTGGTGGGCCGGAGGCGCGCTGGAACGGGCCGCCGACCTGTTCGACGCCCATCCGCGGCTGGCCCTGCTCGGCGCGCGGGTGCTGGTGGGCCCCGGGGAACGGCTCGACCCGGTCAGCGAGCTGATGCGCGACTCCCCGCTCGGCGTCGACGCCGACCTGCCGGGACCGAGCGTCCTGGGCTTCCTGGCCTGCGGGGCGGTGGTGCGCAGGGATGCCTTCCTGGAGGCGGGCGGGTTCGACGACGTCGTCTTCTTCTTCGGGGAGGAGGAGCGCCTGGCGGTGGACCTGGCCGCGCGCGGCTGGGGGCTGGCCTACGTCGACGACGTGGTGGCCCACCACCACCCCGCGCCGCCCCGCGACCCGGCCGGCCGCCAGTCGCTGGCCGTGCGCAACGCCGTCCTCACCGCCGTCCTGCGCCGCCCCTGGCGCGTGGTGGCGCTGCTCTCGCTCGACGCCGTACGCCGCGGCCCGCGCGGCTGGCACGGCCTGCGTACGGCGCTCCCCCGGCTGCGGCGGGCCCTGGCGCAGCGCCGGGAGCTGCCGCCCGAGGTGGAACGCGCCCGTCGCCTTCTGGGCAATGGTTACAAATCGTGACAGTCGGGTAACAAAGAGCCATGACTACTGCATCGAATCCGATCCAGCTCCAGAAGCACCTCAAGGGCGTCGACTACCCGGCCACCAAGGCCGACCTGATCGCCGCCGCCCGCCGCCAGGGGGCCGACCAGGCCACGCTGAAGGCGCTGGAAGCCATGCCCGACCGCCAGTACGACGGCCCCAACGCCGTGAGCCAGGCGGTCACCCAGCGCTGACCCGTCGGCGCTTCGGAGGGTCCCGGTGGACGTCCACCGGGGCCCTTCGGCGATCTAGGGCACCTGCCAGCCGCGCTCGACCAGCGCCTGGCTCAGCCGGGCCGCCGAATCGGGCTGCACCGACAGCTCGGCCACACCCAGCGGCAGGCCGGGCGCGTGCTCCAGTCGGACGTCCTCGACGTTGACGCCGACCTCGTCGCACACCTGGAAGAGCCGGGCCAGCTGGCCCGGACGGTCGCCGATGACGACCTGGACCACCACGTACGCCGGCGCCGGGCCGCCGTGCTTGCCCGGGATGCGGCCGTGACCGGCCACGCCGCGCTTGAGCAGCTGGGTCACCTCGCCGCCCGCCGTGCCGTCACCCCCGGCCAGCGCGCGCAGCGCCGACGCGGCGTCGGCCAGGTCACGCGAGACCGCCTCCAGCACCTCGGCCACCGGGGCCGCGTTGCCCGACAGGATGCCCAGCCACAGCCCGGGATCGCCGCCCGCGATCCGCGTCACGTCACGCACGCCCTGCCCCGCCAGCCCGAGCGCCACGTCGGAGGCGTCGGCCAGCCGGGCGGCCACCGCCGAGGCGGCCACGTGCGGCGCGTGCGAGACGACCGCCACCGCCCGGTCATGGTCGGCGGCGTCCACCTCGACCGGGTTGGCGCCGCACAGCTCGATCAGCCGCAGCACCGCCGCGACCGCCTCGCCCGACGCCTCGCCGGTGGGACAGTAGGCCCACGGACGGCCCAGGAACAGGTCGGCGCGCGCCGCCCCCGGCCCCGACCGCTCGCGCCCGGCCAGCGGGTGCGAGGCCACGTAGGCCGCCAGGTCGCAGCCCAGCCGCGCCGCCTGCTCGATCGGCTCCGCCTTGACGCTGGCCACGTCGGTGTAGAAGCGGGCCACGCCGCGCTTCTGCAGCTCCAGCAGCTCGGTCGCCACCTGGCCCGGCGGCACCGCGATCACCGCGAGATCCGCCGCCGGCCCGTCATCCTGGCCCCCGGGCTGCCACTCCTCGCCCGCGCCCAGCTCCCGGGCCAGTCGCACGGCGCCCGGATCGCGGTCGGCGAGCAGCACCCGCACGTCCTTGCGCCGCAGCGCCAGCGCCAGCGAGGTGCCGATGAGACCGGTGCCCACAACCAGCACGGTGCGCAGTTCGGTGGCCATGTCGTCGTCCCGGGATCCTATTGAGCGATGTCCTGCCGGAGCGCGACCGCGCCCCGCAGGTAGACGTGCTGGACGGCCGAGCGCGGCCGGTCGGTCTCGACGTGCGCCATCAGCCGCACCACCCGCGGCAGCGCGCCCGGCACGTCGATCTCCGTGGTGCAGATCAGCGGCACCTCGTGGAAGCCCAGCTTGCGCGCCGCCAGCGCGGGGAACTCCGCGGTCAGGTCGGGCGTCGCCGTGAACAGCACGCTGATCACGTCATCCGTGGTGAGCTCGTTACGCTCCATGATCTGGGTGACCAACTCGGTCGTGGCCTCGATGATCGAGCCACGGTCGTTGGCATCCACCTGGATCGCCCCGCGGATCGCCCGCACCATGCGCTTCGCCCCTTCGATAAGCGGGAGAGCCCGTGCGGAGGGTCGCACGGGCTCCTGCGTCGCGGCCAGATTACAGCTTCACGGCCGCGTAAAGCTCGCCGACCTCCTTCAGGGACAGCGCCCTGACGGTGCCCGGCTTCGTCCGCCCCAGCTTGACCGGCCCGAACTCGATCCGCGCCAGATCGATCACCCGGTGGCCCGCCTCCTCCAGCATGCGGCGCACCACGTGCTTGCGGCCCTCGTGCAGCACCACCTCGACCAGCGCCTGCTGGCCGTGCTCCTGCACGATCGCGAAACTGTCGGCCCTGGCCAGGCCGTCCTCCAGCTCGATCCCCTGCTTGAGCCTGCGGCCCAGGTCACGCGGGATCGGCCCGGGCACCTTCGCCCAGTACTTCTTCTGCACCCCGTAGCTGGGATGCGTCAGCCGGTTGGCCAGCTCGCCGTCGTTCGTGAGCAGCAGCAGGCCCTCGGTCTCGGTGTCGAGCCTGCCCACGTGGAACAGCCTCGGCGCCAGCTCCTCCACGAAGTCGGCCAGGCACGGCCGGCCCTGCGGGTCGTCCATCGTCGACACGACGCCGATCGGCTTGTTCAGCGCGTAGTAGACCAGGTCGGGGGCCGTCGGGATGCGCTTGCCGTCGACGTGGATCACCTGCGTGGCCGGGTCCACCTTGGCCCCGAACCTGCGCACCACCTGGCCGTTCACGGTGACCCGGCCGTCGCCGATCATCTCCTCGCAGGCCCTGCGGCTGGCGACGCCCGCCTGGGCGAGCACCTTCTGCAGCCGTACGCCGTCCGGCACCTCGGTGGTGTCACGCTCGTCGGTGTAGCCGTCGGGGAAGAAGTCACGGTCGCGCATGGGCTGCCGCGCCGTCTTGAACCGGTCACGCGCCGGCCCGCCCTCGCCCCGGCCGCCGCCTGAGCCGCCGGGGCCGCCGAACCCGCCGTCGCGCCTCCCGCCGTCGCGGCGCGCGCCGCCGATGGTCTGCACGCCGTCACGCCCGGAGGTACGCCCGCCGCGCCCGGAGTCGTCACGCCGGCCGAACCGGCCCCGCGATCCGCCGCGCGCCGCGTCGTCCCTGCGCCCGCTCCGATCGGCCCGGAACCCGCCACGCTCCTCGCGCGGCCCCCGGGTCTCCCCGGAGCCGCGCCCGGCGCCCTCACGCCCCTCGTACCGGTCACGCCCGGCATACCGGTCACCGCCCTGGTAGCGGTCACGCCCGTCAGAGCGGTCGCCACCCTGGTAGCGGTCGCGGCCCTCGAACCTGTCGCGGCCCTCGGCACGGTCACGGCTCTCGAACCTGTCACGGCTCTCGAAGCGGTCACGGCCTTCGTTCCGGTCGCCGCCGCTGAAGCCCGTACGCTCGCGGGCGTCTCGGGTGGCGGGGCGGCCGTAGCGGGCGCGGGAGCCGCCACGGTCGGCGCGCAGCCCGTCACGGGCGCTCTCGTCCCTGAACCCGCGCTCAGCCGTGCCCCGGCCCTCGGAACGGAACCCGCCCCGCTCGTCGCGGGACCCGCGCCGGTCGCCGCGGAAACCCTCACCGTCGCGGAACCTGTCACGGTCACCGCGCCCGCTCGGGGCCCCGGCGCGCCGGTCCCCCTGGTAGCCGGCCCGGTCGTCACGGCCCCGCGAGTCCCCGCCACGGGAACCGTCCCGGAACCCACCACCGCGCGAACCCGCGCGGTCCTGGAACCCGCCACCGCGCGAGCCCGCGCGGTCCTGATAGCCGCCGCTCCGCGAACCGGAGCGGTCCTGGAAGCCGCCGCCGCCGCGCGAACCGGCGCGGTCGTCACGGCCGCCGCGGTCGTCGCGGAAGCCGCCGCGCTCGCCTCGGCGGGAGGCGCGGAAGTCGTCGCGGCGCGCGTCGCCGCGGGTGTCGTCGCGGCGGGGGCCGCCGCGTTCGCCATCTCGATGGGAACCGCCACGGAAGTCGTCGCGGCGTCCGCCGCGGCTGTCGTCCGAGCGGAAGGCGGGACGCCCGCCGCGGCCGGAGCCGCCCGCGCGTCCTCGACCGCGTCCCTCACCGGACGGGGTGCTTCGCCTGTTGATCACTTTGTCGTCTCCTCGAGGTTTTCCACGTCGTCGGGGAGGAAGGGCGCGAGCTCGGGGAGCTCGCTGATGTCCCGCAGTCCCAGACGTTCAAGGAAGTATGAGCTTGTCCGGTAGAGCACCGCTTGGCTCTCCGGGTCGGTGCCGGCCTCTTCGACCAGCCCTCTCGCGACGAGCGTCCGCATGACGCCGTCGCTGTTGACGCCGCGTACGGCGGCGACACGGGCGCGGCTCACCGGTTGCCGGTAGGCCACGACCGCGAGAGTCTCCAGCGCGGCCTGGGTCAGCCGCGTCTGCTGGCCGTCGCGTACGAACCGCTCGACCAGCCCGGCGCAGTCGGCGCGCGTGTAGTAACGCCAGCCGCCCGCGACCTCTCTCAGATCGAAACCCCGCCCGGCGGCAGTGTATTCCTCGGCCAGCTCCCGCAGCGCCGCCGCCACCTCGTGCGTGGGCCTCTCCAGCACCTGCGCCAGCGTCACCTCGGCCACCGGCTCGTCGACGACGAGCAGGATGGCCTCCAGCGCCGCCTTGAGCCCGGGCCCTTCCCCGGACCCCTGAGCCGCCTCCCCCACCGCACGCGCCGCGCCGGGCTCCGCCGTCCCGGCGCCGGGAAGGGGCGGCACGTCGTCCGCCTCCGGAAGAAGGTCAGCCACCTCGTCCGGGGACACCGCCGCGCCGGGCTCCACCGTCTCGTTGCCCGCCGTGCCGGCGTCTGGAGGCTCCGGTTGGGGGTCGGTCAGGGCGCCGGGGAGGGTCATCCAGGCGGGGATGCGGTCGGCGCCGCGAGGGGCCTGGGGGTGGTCAGTCATCTGCTGCTTTCTCCGCGCTCTCCTCGTAGTCGTCCCCCACCGAGACGTCGCCGTCGTCGGCGCCCGTCCAGGTGACGTGCAGGTCGCCGAGCGGTTCGAGCTGGTCGAAGGTGACCGCCGACTCCCGGAAGAGCTCCAGGACGGCGAGGAAGCGGGCGATGACCTCGAAGGTGCCCTCGCAGTCGGCGACCAGGGCCCTGAAGGTGGCTCTGCGCATGCGGCGCAGCCGCTCGACCAGGATAGCGGCTTGTTCGCGGACGCTGGCGAGTGGTTGGTAGATGTGGCCGACGCTGACGGTGGGCGGCAGCTTCGGGGTGAAGGCCTTGGCGGCGATGCGGGCGAGCTGTTCGGGCCCGATGCCGAGGATGAGCTCGGGCAGCAGGTTGGCGAACTGGGGCTCCAGGGGGACGGTGCGGGGGAAGCGGAGCGCCTCGTCGGCCATGCGCCCGGCGAAGACCTTGGCCACCTCCTTGTACGCCTTGTACTGCAGGAGGCGGGCGAACAGCAGGTCGCGGGCCTCCAGCAGGGCGAGGTCCTCCTCGTCCTCGACCTCGCCGGAGGGCAGCAGCCGGGCGGCTTTCAGGTCGAGCAGCGTGGCGGCGACGAGCAGGAAGTGGCTGGTCTGGTCGAGGTCCCATTCGGGGCCGCGGGACCGGATGTAGGCGATGAACTCGTCGGTCACCTGGGACAGCGAGACCTCGGTGATGTCGAGCTTGTGCTTGGCGATCAGGCCGAGGAGCAGATCGAAGGGGCCTTCGAAGACGTCCAGGTGGACCTGGAATCCCTGCTGCTGCTCGGTCACCTGGCCATTGTCGCAGCCGCGGGCCAGCGCGAGAGCACCTCGCGCGCCAGCTCACGGTAGGCGTTGGCGCCCAGGGACGAGGGGTCGAAGGTGGTGATGGGCTCGCCGGCGACGGTGGCGTCGGGGAAGCGCACCGTACGGTTGATCACGGTGTGGAACACCTTGTCGCCGAACGCCTCGACGACGCGGGCGAGCACCTCGCGGCCGTGGAGGGTACGGGCGTCGTACATGGTGGCGAGCAGGCCCTCGATCTCGAGGTCCTCGTTGAGCCGCTCCTGGACCTTGGTGATGGTGTCCATGAGCAGGGCGACGCCGCGCAGCGCGAAGAACTCGCACTCCAGCGGCACCATGACGCCCTGGGCGCAGGTGAGCGCGTTGATGGTGAGCAGGCCGAGCGACGGCTGGCAGTCGATGAGGCAGACGTCGTAGTGCGGCAGCAGCGGCTTGATGACGCGGCCGAGCACCTGCTCGCGGGCGACCTCGGTGACGAGCTGGACCTCGGCCGCGGACAGGTCGATGTTGCTGGGCAGCAGGTCGAGGCCCTCGACGCCGGTCTCCAGCAGCACGTCCTCGGCGGTGACGTTGCGCTCCATCAGCAGGTTGTAGACCGTGAGGTCGAGCTGGAGCGGGTTGATGCCGAGGCCGACGGACAGGGCGCCCTGCGGGTCGAAGTCGACGAGCAGCACCTTGAGGCCGTATTCGACGAGGGCGGCGCCGAGGTTGATGGTGGTGGTGGTCTTGCCGACCCCGCCCTTCTGGTTGACCATGGCGACCACGCGGGCCGGGCCGTGGACGTCGCGCGGCGCGGGCTCGGGGAACACCGGCCGGGGGCGCTGGGTCGGGCCCAGGTTGACGCCCGTGGAGGGCGCGTTGGTCTTCGTGTCTCCCCAGGGGTTGTCGGGGGTCCCCGGGGCCGAACCGTTGGTCTTCACAGTCACCAGCTCGAACCTCCCTGACGATCCCGAACCGGACCGTCCGGACGGACACTATGGCGTCACCACTTAACGCGGCAAGGCGGCACGCCGATGTGCCGCACGACCCAAAAGACTATAGATCACTGGCGGGCCCGTGGATGCGCCGCCGCGTAGACCTCGCGAAGTTTGTCGACGGTGACGAGCGTGTAGACCTGGGTGGTGGTGACGGAGGCGTGGCCGAGCAGCTCCTGGACGACCCGGACGTCGGCGCCGCCGTCGAGCAGGTGGGTGGCGAAGGAGTGGCGCAGCACGTGGGGTGAGATCCCGGCGAGGCCGGCGCGCACGGCGGCGGCCTGGAGCACCTCCCAGGCGCCCTGGCGGGTCAGCCGGCCGCCTCTGGCGTTGAGGAACACGGCGGAGGTGCCGCGGCCGTGGGCGAGCAGGCCGGGCCTGGCGCGCACGACGTAGGCGTCGAGGGCGGCGCGGGCGTAGCGGCCGAGGGGGACGATGCGGGTGCGGCCGCCCTTGCCGCGCAGCCGTACCTGGTCGTCCTCCAGATCGTCGACCGCCAGGCCGACGGCTTCGGAGATGCGGGCGCCGGTGCCGTACAGGACTTCGAGCAGGGCGCGGTTGCGCAGGGTGAGGGGGGCGCCGTCGGGGCCGGAGGCGGCGATGAGGCGTTCGACCTCGTCGACGGCGATGGCCTTGGGCAGGCGGCGGAGCTGGCGCGGCGGCCGTACCTGGTCGGCGGGGTCGTGGGCGGTGACGCCTTCGCGCAGGGCGAAGCGGTGCAGGCCGCGCACGGCGGAGACGGCGCGCGCGGCCGAGCTGGCCACGAGCGCCGGGTGGTCGCCGTCGCCCTCGCGCAGGGCGGCGAGGAAGGCGCGCACGTCGGCCTCCCCCACCTCGTCGAGGCGGAGGCGGCCGCGGGCGCGCAGGTGTTCCAGGTAGCGGCGCAGGTCGCGACGGTAGGAGGCGAGCGTGTTGGCAGCCAGGCCCCGCTCCACCGCCAAATGGGCGAGGTAGCTGGAGAGCACCGCCTCCACGATGGTCCTTCCGGTCGTCAGGCCTCGGGCGCGTCGGCGGGGCGCAACAGGCCGAACCCCTCAACCGAAGCCGTGTATGCGGCGAGGATACCGGCCACGGCCGGGGAATTGTGGATCATTCCCATCAGGGCCTTCTCGACGGCGTCGGTGAGGGGCACCCATTCGACCGGCATGCCGATCTCCTCGTGGCGGTGCACGAACCCGTTCTCCTCGTCCGGGATCTTGGTGAGGTCGCGGGCGAGGAAGACGCGGATGCGCTCGTCGGACATGCCGGGCGAGGAGTAGAGGTCGACGAGCGTGTGCCAGGTGGCGGCCCGGTAGCCGGCCTCCTCGGCGAGCTCGCGGGCGGCCCCTTCGACCAGGGGTTCGCCGGGCACGTCGCGGATCCCGGCGGGCAGCTCCCAGAGCAGATGGCGGGTCGGGTGGCGGTACTGGCGCAGGAGCAGGACGCGGTTCTGCTCGTCCAGGGCGAGGACCGCGACGGAGCCCGGATGGACGACGTAGTCGCGGTCGGCGTGGTCGTCGCCGGGCATCCGGACGGTGTCGGTGACGACCTCGATGACGTGTCCCGAGAAGCGCTTTTTGGTTTCGAGAACGTCCCAGCGCTCGGGCGTGTCCTGGATCCTCACTTGGCCGCCTTCGCGCTCACGCGGCTGTCGGCGTAGGCGAGCGCCGCGTTGACGAGGCCCTTGAACATCGGGTTGGCGCGGGTGGGCCGGGAGCGGAACTCGGGGTGGGCCTGGGTGCCGATGAAGAACGGGTGCGTGTCGGCGGGCAGCTCGGTGTACTCGACCAGGCGGCCGTCGGGCGACAGGCCGGAGAAGACCAGGCCGACGCTCTCCAGCTTGTCGCGGTAGGCGTTGTTGACCTCGTACCTGTGGCGGTGGCGCTCGTCGGCCTTGGCCCGGCCGCCGTAGAGCTGGCGGGCCAGCGTGCCCTCGCCGAGCTTGGCGGTGTAGCTGCCCAGGCGCATGGTGCCGCCCATGTCGCGCTCGCCGGCGACGACGTCCTCCTGGTCGGCCATGGTGGAGATGACCGGGTGCTTGGTGTCGGGGTCGAACTCGGCGGAGTTGGCGTCGGTGATGCCGGCCATGTTGCGGGCGGCCTCGATGACCATGCCCTGCATGCCGAGGCAGATGCCGAGCAGCGGGATCTTGTTCTCGCGGGCGTGGCGGATGGCGCCGATCTTGCCTTCGATGCCGCGCACGCCGAACCCGCCGGGGATCAGCACGCCGTCGGCGCCGTCGAGCTCGCGCTCGGCGCCCTCGGGGGTCTCGCAGTCGTCGCTCTTGACCCAGCGGATGTTGACGCGGGCGTCGCAGGCGAAGCCGCCGGCGCGCAGCGCCTCGGTGACCGACAGGTAGGCGTCGGGCAGGTCGATGTACTTGCCGACGAGGGCGATCGTGACCTCCTTGGCCGGGCGGTGCACGCGGCGCAGGAGCTGCTCCCACTCCTTCCAGTCGACGTCGCGGAAGGGCAGGCCGAGGCGGCGCACCACGTACGCGTCGAGGCCCTCGGAGTGCAGCACCTTGGGGATGTCGTAGATGGAGGCGGCGTCGACGGCGCTGACGACGGCGTCCTCGTCGACGTCGCACATGAGGCTGATCTTGCGCTTGATGGCGGTCTGCACGGGCCGGTCGGAGCGCAGCACGATCGCGTCGGGCTGGATGCCGATGCTGCGCAGCGCGGCGACGCTGTGCTGGGTCGGCTTGGTCTTGAGCTCGCCGGACGGGCCGATGTAGGGCAGCAGCGACACGTGCAGGAAGAACACGTTG
Organism: Nonomuraea sp. NPDC003214; assembly: GCF_053590035.1. Lineage (NCBI taxonomy): Bacteria > Bacillati > Actinomycetota > Actinomycetes > Streptosporangiales > Streptosporangiaceae > Nonomuraea > Nonomuraea sp. NPDC003214. Next base: position 233,157 of record NZ_JBSFSX010000007.1, read on the forward strand.
TCGCGGCCGACCTCGTGGCGGATCTGGCGGACGGCCTCCAGGAACGGCAGCGACTCGATGTCGCCGACGGTGCCGCCCACCTCGGTGATGACCACGTCGACGTCGGGGCCGGCCATGCCCCGGATGCGGTCCTTGATCTCGTTGGTGATGTGCGGGATGACCTGGACGGTGTCGCCGAGGTATTCGCCGCGCCGCTCCTTGGCGATGACGTTGGAGTAGACCTGGCCGGTGGTGACGTTGGCCGAGCCGTGCAGGTCGGTGTCGAGGAAGCGCTCGTAGTGGCCGACGTCGAGGTCGGTCTCGGCGCCGTCGTCGGTGACGAAGACCTCGCCGTGCTGGAACGGGTTCATGGTGCCGGGGTCGACGTTGAGGTACGGGTCGAGCTTCTGCATGGTGACCCGGAGCCCGCGGCCCTTGAGCAGACGGCCCAGGCTGGAGGCGGTGAGGCCCTTGCCGAGACTGGAGGCGACACCGCCGGTGACGAACAGATGCTTGGTTTGCGATGCGCTGCGCAAGGAGGCTCCCGTGGCTCGAGGTGTGGCCGATGTGTCCACGGGCTCTCAGGATATCAAACAACGCCCCCGACATGCCCGAACAGGATGACCTAGCGGTAACTTTGGTCCCTATGTCACTTGTACGGCGGGCGTTCGGCACGCTGATCCACCGGGCCTACGCCGCGATCCGCGACGCGGGTGCCATCACGCCCGAGACGCCCGCGGGTCACGGGTTCCGCCGTCTGGGCGAGGGCGCGAAGATCGCCTTCCCGCCGGGCGCGATCTTCGGGGAGCGCTGGATCGAGATCGGCGACCACACGCTGATCGGCGAGCGGGTGTCGATCTCGTGCGGCATGTGGCCGGGCGTGGATCTGGGCCCCGGCTCGATCCTGCGGATCGGCGGGTCCTGCTCGATCGGGCGGGGCACGCACATCGTGGCCCACCAGTCGATCGACATCGGCGACGACGTCTTCACCGGCCCGTACGTGTACGTCACGGACCAGAACCACGTCTACGACGACCCGGACGTGCCGATCGGCAGGCAGTGGCCGCGCAACAGCCCGGTGTCGATCGGCTCGGGCTCGTGGCTGGGCGCGGGGGCGATCATCCTGCCGGGCACCCGGCTGGGCCGCCAGTGCGTGGTGGCGGGCGGCGCGGTGGTGCGCGGCGAGTTCCCCGACCACAGCGTGGTGGCGGGGGTGCCGGCGCGGCTGGTGCGGCGTTACGACCCGGAGCACGGTTGGCACGATCCAGCGGTGGCGCTGGCGGTCGACTGACCCTGGACCGAACATCCTTCTGGCGGTTAGCGTCGGTGCATGCGGACCGCCATCACCCGGCTTCTGGGCATCGAGTTCCCGCTGTTCGCCTTCAGCCACTGCCGTGACGTGGTGGCCGCGGTCACCAACGCGGGCGGGTTCGGCGTGCTGGGCGCGATCGCGTACACCCCCGAGCGGCTCGACGCCGAGCTGACCTGGATCGACCGGCAGGTGGGCGGCCGGCCGTACGGGGTGGACGTGCTCGTGCCCGGCCGGGTCGACGCGGCCGGGCACGCGGGCAGCGTGGCGCGGGCGATCCCCGAGCGGCACCGTGATTTCGTCGCGCGCCTGCTGGCCAGGCACGGCGTGCAGGCGGGCCCGGAGCGGGACGGCGACGGCGCGGACGAGTTCGGCAGGCGGGTGACGGCGGCGGGCGCGGCCGGGCTGGCCGAGGTGGCACTCGGGCATCCGATCGGGCTGATCGCCAGCGCGCTCGGGCCGCCGCCGCCGGAGCTGGTGGCGCGGGCGCGGGAGGCGGGCGTGCCGGTGGCGGCCCTGGTCGGCACCGTGGAGCACGCGCGCAGGCAGGTGGCGGCTGGCGTGGACATCGTCGTCGCGCAGGGCGCCGAGGCGGGCGGGCACACCGGCGAGATCTCCACGATGGTGCTGGTGCCGCAGGTGGCGGACGCGGTCGCGCCGGTCCCGGTGCTCGCGGCGGGCGGGATCGCCTCCGGCCGGCAGATGGCGGCGGCGATGGCGCTCGGCGCGCAGGGCGTGTGGTGCGGGTCGGTCTGGCTGACGACGGAGGAGGCCGAGACGTCCCCCGCCGTCCGGCGCAAGCTGCTGGCCGCCTCCTCGCTCGACACGGTCCGCTCGCGCTCGCGCACCGGCAAGCCCGCCCGGCAGCTCCGCTCGGCCTGGACCGACGCCTGGGACTCCGGCGAGGACAGCCCGGGGCCGCTCGGGATGCCGCTGCAGATGCTGGTGGCCGAGCGGGCGATGGCGCGGATCGGCGCGGCGGCCGAGCGCGGCGAGCCCGGCGCGGTGGAGCTGGCCACCTACTTCGTCGGCCAGGTCGTCGGCCAGCTCGACCGGGTGCGGCCGGCCCGCGAGGTGGTCTACGCGATGGTGTACGAGTTCGCGGAGGCGGTGGAGCGGTTGGCCGGGCTGTCCCGGTGACCGGCTACGATGCCCGAATGGTCGGGAATCCTCCCGAGTTGGAACGCGGCACCGGGGTTCCCGCGCACGTGCAGATCGAGCGCTGGCTGCTCGACTCGATCGCCGGCGGCGACATGGCGCCGGGCGACAGGCTGCCCGGCGAGCGCGAGCTGGCGGGCCGGCTCGGCGTGAGCCGGATGACGCTGCGCCAGGCGCTGGCCACGCTGGAGCGCGACGGGGTGCTGGTCAGGGTGCCGGGCCGGACCGGCGGCGCGTTCGTCGCCGAGCCGCGCATCGAACGCGACCTGACCGGCCTGACCGGGTTCACCGAGCAGGTGCGGCGCGCGCACCTGCGGGCCGAGGCGCGCATCCTGACGGCCGCCACCGTGCCCGCTCCCGCCGCCGTGGCCGCCGCGCTGCGCGTCGAGCCCGGCTCGCCGGTGCACGAGGTGGCGCGGGTGCGCTCGGCCGGGCGCTCGCCGCTGGCGCTCGAACGCTCCTTCTTCCCCGCCCTGCCCGGCTTCCTCGCCCAGGACCTGACCGGGTCGCTGTACGCGCTGCTGGCCGACGGGTACGGCCTGGCGCCCCGCACCGCGCTGGAGCACCTGGACCCGGTCATCGCCGGGCCCGCCGAGGCGGCCGAGCTGGGCATCGAGCCCGGGGCGCCGCTGATGCGCGTCGAGCGGACCGCCTACGCGGCCGACGGCGCCCCCGTCGAGCACGCCCGCGACCTGTTCAGGCCCGACCGGGTGCGGATCTCGGTGCGCAGCGGCGTCACGTGACGACGGTCGCGGGCACCCAGGCGCCCTCCACCTCGACCTCCACCCCGGAAGCGTCGTCCGCGTCCTTCTCCAGGTAGGCGTAGGCGATCGACTGCCCGGCGGTGTGGCCGTAGCCGCCGGAGGTCACCCGGGCCACGACGCGGCCGTCGAGGCGGACCGGCTCGTTGCCGAGCGCCACGGCGCGCGGGTCTGCGAGCGCCAGGCGGCGCAGCCGGCGCGGCGGGTCGGGGTCGAGCGCGTCGCGGCCGAGGAAGTCCTTGTCGAGCTTGACGCAGAAGCCCAGCCCGGCCTCGTACGGCGTGGTCTCCGGCCCGATGTCGGCGCCCCACACCCGGTAGCCCTTCTCCAGGCGCAGGCTGTCGATGGCCCGGTAGCCGCCCGCCACCAGCCCGTACGGCTCACCCGCCCGCCACAGCGTCCGCCACAGCCCGAGCCCGTACTCGGTGGAGCAGTAGAGCTCCCAGCCGAACTCGCCGACGAACGTCACCCGCAGCGCCAGCACCGGCACGTCGCCCACGGTCAGCTCGCGCGCGGTCATGAACGGGAAGTCCAGCGGATCGGGCGTGAGCGTGGCGAGGATGTCGCGGGCGCGCGGCCCCCACAGCGCGAAGCAGGCGCGGCTGCCGGTCACGTCGGCGATCCGGACGTCGGCGCCGCGCAGCCGGGCCTGCTTGCGCAGCCAGCCGAGGTCGTGGGAGCCGAACGCGGTGCCGGTGACGACCAGGAACTCCCGCTCGCCGCGCCGGGTAACGGTGAAGTCGCACTCGATGCCGCCGCGCCGGTTGAGCGCCTGGGTGTAGGTGACATCGCCGACCCGGCGGGCGACGCGGTTGGCGCACACCCACTCGAGCAGCGATGCGGCGTCGGGGCCGGTGACCTCGATCTTGGCGAACGAGCTCTCGTCGAACAGCCCGGCCGTGGTGCGGGTGGCGTGGTGCTCGGCGGCGACGGCGGGCGACCAGTTGCGGCCCGCCCAGCCGCGCGGCCGGACGCCGTCGCCCGCGGGCTCGTTGGACGTGTAGTAGTTGACCCGCTCCCAGCCGGCCTTCTCGCCGAAGACCGCGCCGTGGGCGGCGTGCCAGCCGTAGGCGGGCGAGGTGCGCAGCGGGCGGCCCGCCGCGCGCTCGTCGCCGGGGTAGCGGATGTCGTAGTAGGTCTCGTAGTTCTCCACCGCGCGGGCCAGCGTGTAGGACGGGGAGCGGTAGTGGGCGCCGAAGCGGCGGACGTCCATGTGCCAGACGTCCATGCCGGGCTCGCCGTCGACGATCCACTCGGCCATCACCCTGCCGATGCCGCCCGCGCCGGCGATGCCGTGGGCGCAGAACCCGGCGGCCACGTAGAAGCCGCCGACCTCGGTCTCGCCCAGGCAGAACTCGTTGTCCGGGGTGAACGCCTCCGGGCCGTTGATGAGCTTGCGGATGCCGACGTCGGCCATCGCGGGCACGCGGACGCGGGAGTTCTCCGAGATCTCCTCGAACCTCGGCCAGTCCTCCGCCAGCAGCCGCCCGTTGAAGCCGGCCGGGATCGCGTCGTAGGACGACTCCCCCGCCGTCCACGGCGCGCAGGTGCGCTCGTAGCCGCCCATGACGAGCCCGCCGACCTCCTGCCGGTAGTAGACGAGCAGGTCGGGGTCGCGCAGCGTGGGCAGCCCGGCGTGCTCGTGGAAGCCGTCGGTGACCACGTACTGGTGCGACATCGGCACGATCGGGACCCGCACCCCGGCCATCCGGCCGATCTCGGCGGCGAACATGCCGCCGCAGTTGACGACCACCTCGCAGTCGATGTCGCCCTGGTCGGTGCGCACCCGCGTGACCCGGCCGCGCTCGACGTCCAGGCCGAGGACCCGGACCTTGGTGCGGATCCGCGCGCCGCCCTCCCTGGCCCCGGCCGCCAGCGCGTAGCACAGCCGTGACGGGTCGATCTGGCCGTCGGTCGGCAGGTAGGCGGCGCCGACGACGCCCTCGGTGCTCATCAGCGGGAACAGCTCGGCCGCCTCGGCGACGGAGATCTCCTCAAGCGGCAGGCCGAACGTGCGGGCCCAGCCGATCTGGCGGCGGATCTCGGCCATCCGCTCCGGGGTGGAGGCGAGCTTGATGCCGCCGCACTCCGTCCACCCGGCGTCGAGGGTGCGGTAGAGCTCGACGGAGTACTGGTTCATCCGGGTGAGCGTCGGATCGGCGCGGAGCTGGCCGACCAGGCCCGCCGAGTGGAAGGTCGAGCCGCTGGTGAGCTCGTCGCGCTCCAGCAGGACGACGTCCCGCTCGCCGAGCTTGGTGAGGTGGTAGGCGACGGAGGCGCCGCCGACGCCGCCCCCGATGATCACGATGCGCGCCGAGTCGCTCATGCCCGCGAGGCTAACCGGCGGGCCGTAAAAGGTCTAGACCGTTTAGCGGGGCGGAGCTAGCATCGACCATGGCCGTGCTCGAGATCCTCGACCGCATCCCCCTGCTGGCCGGCGTGCCGCGCTCCGTGGAGGAGCTGCCCGGCGGCCTGACCAACCACAACTACAAGGTCACCACCCCCGGCGGGGCGTACGTGGTGCGGGTGTGGGCCAGCGACGGGTCGCTGCTGGCCATCGACCGCGACGCCGAGCACGCCTCCTCGATCGCCGCCGCGCGGGCGGGCGTGGGCGCGCCGGTGCACGCCTACCTGCCGGGCGAGGGGGTGCTGGTGGTGGGGTTCATCCCGGGGCGCACGTTCACGCAGGACGACGTGCGCGACTCGGCCAACCTGCCGCGGGTGGCCGAGGCGTGCCGGCGGCTGCACGCGGGGCCCCGGTTCGTGCGCGACTTCGACATGTTCGACGTGCAGCGGCGCTATCTGGAGATCGTGCGGGAGCGGGGGTTCCGGCTGCCGGACCGGTACCTGGAGTTCATGCCCGTTGTTGAGCAACTCCGTAAATGTCTGGAAATAAGGGCAGAAGGCACTGTTCCGTGTAACAACGACCTGTTGCCGGGCAACATCATCGACGACGGCCGGCGGCTGTGGCTCATCGACTACGAGTACGCCGGCAACAACGACGCCTGCTTCGAGCTGGGCAACGTGTGGAGCGAGTCGGACCTGTCGCTCGACCAGCTCGACGAGCTCGTCACCGCCTACTACGGCCGCCGCCTGCGCCACAAGATCGCCCGCGCCCGGCTGCTCGGCCTGATGGCCAAGTACGGCTGGACCCTGTGGGCCTCCATCCAGGACGGCGCCAACGACACGATCGACTTCGACTTCTGGTCGTGGGGCATGGAGAAGTACGAGCGCGCCGTGGCCGAGTTCACCGCTCACGGGCTCGGGCGCCTCATGGACGAGGCCGCCCGGGCAGACTAGGGGCATGCTCGCCGCACTGACCGGGCTCGGCCTGTCCACCGCCGCCGGGCTCAACGCCTACATCCCGCTGCTCGTCGTGGGCGTGCTGGCCAACCTGACCGACCGGGTGCGGCTGCCCGACGGCTACGCGTGGCTGTCCCACTGGGGCGTCCTGGCGATCATCGCCGTGCTGCTGGCGGCGGAGATGGTGCTGGACAAGGTGCCCGCCGTCGACACCGTCAACGACCTGATCCAGACCGTCGTACGGCCCGCGTCCGGCGGCGTCGTCTTCAGCGCCACCAGCGCCGCCGCCGAGCTCGACCGCTCCACCTGGATGACCGAGAACCCGTGGGCGTCCTGGCTGCTCGGCATCGTGGTCGCGCTGGCCGTGCACGCGCTCAAGACGGCGGCCAGGCCCGTGGTCAACGCCGGCACCGCCGGGGCCGGGGCGCCGGTGGCGAGCGTGGCCGAGGACACAGGCGCGCTCGGCATGAGCCTGGTCGCGATCTTCCTGCCGCTGCTGGTGATCGTCCTGCTGGCGCTGTTCGCGCTGGCCGCCTGGTGGACGATCGGCAAGGTGCGCCGCTACCGCGCCGGGCGCAGGCGGCAGCCCGGCTAGCGTCCCGCCGGATCATCCCGCGGGCTGACCCGTCATCCCCCTCGGGGCTGATCCGCCCGCGCCCGCCCGTCCCGTACCGTCCGATGACGTGCGGACTCGTCGTGGCCCCCGCCCGCGCCCGCACACGGGCCCGGCGGCGCACCCGCGCCGCCGGGCTCCCCGGCCCCTCACCACGGCGGTACGGGCCTCAGGACCGGGACCGTTCCCGTCGCCGGGCCGCGGCGGCCACGTTGACCGGCATCCGGCCGAAGATCAGGCCGTGGAAGGGCGAGATCGCCCACCAGTAGAGGTGGCCGAGCAGCCCGTGCGGGTGGAAGATCGCCCGCTGGGTGTAGACCGTCCGGCCGCCGGAGCGGGTGACGCCGAGCTCCAGCCAGGCCAGGCCGGGCAGCCGCATCTCGGCCCGCAGCCGCAGCAGCCGGCCGGGAAGCACCTCCTCCACCCGCCAGAAGTCGATCGTGTCGCCCACCCGCAGCCGCGCCGGATCGCGCCGGCCGCGCCGCAGCCCGACGCCGCCGACGAGCCGGTCGGCCAGCCCCCTGAGCTTCCAGGCGACCGGCAGCGAGTACCAGCCGTTGCGGCCGCCGATGCCCTCGATCACCTGCCACAGCGCCTCCGGGCTCGACGGCACGGCCAGGCTGCGGTCGTCGACGAAGAGGCTGCCTCCCGCCCAGTCGGGGTCGGTGGGCAGCGGGTCGCTGGGCGCGCCGGGCGTGGACGCCGAGGACCAGCGCGTGGCGACGTCGGCCTCCCTGATCTTCATCAGCGCCAGCGACACCGCCCGGCGGAAGCCGACCAGGCCGCCCTCGGGGTCGGGCACGTGGCGGGCGATGTCGTGCTCGCCGCACACGGCCTCGTTGCGCAGCGACTCCACCAGCGGGCGGGCGATGCTCGCCGGGACCGGCGTGACGAGCCCCACCCACAGGCTCGACAGCCGGGGGCTGAGCAGCGGCACCGGGAGGATCAGCCGGGGCGGCAGCCCGGCCACGGCGGCGTACCCCTGCATCATGTCGGCATAAGTCAGGACATCGGGCCCGCCTATGTCGAACCCCCGGTTGACCGTCCCCGGCACCTCCGCCCACGCGACCAGATACCGCAGCACGTCCCGTACCGCGATCGGCTGGGTGCGGCTCCGCACCCAGCGCGGTGTCGTCATCACCGGCAGCCGCTCGGTCAGGTAGCGCAGCATCTCGAACGACGCCGACCCCGACCCGATGATCATCGCGGCGCGCAGGACCACCGCCGGCACCGCGCCCCCCAGGAAGATCTCCCCCACCTCGGCCCGCGACCGCAGATGCGGCGAGAGCGCCTCGCCGGCGGCCGGACCGCCCAGGTAGACGATCCGCCGCACCCCCGCCTCGGCCGCCGCCGCCGCGAACGTCCGCGCCGCCAGGCGGTCCCGCTCGGCGAACCGGCCACTCGCCCCCATCGTGTGGATCAGGTAGTACGCGACCTCCACCCCGTCCAGCGCCCGCCGCGTCCGCCCGGCGTCCGTGGCGTCGGCCTCGACCACCTCCGTACGCGCCGCCCACGGCAGGTCGCGCAGCCGCCCGGCCGAACGCACCATGCACCGCACGTCATGACCGGCGGCCAGCAGCTCGGGGGCCAGCCGCCCGCCGATATAGCCGGTCGCCCCTGTGACCAGGCACAACGGCATGCCACACCTGTTCCCCCGGCTCCGCCCGTCATGCGTGGGGGCGCGGATCGCGGGCAGCCGTGGGGCATGTCCGGGGAGCGCGCGTGGGGCCGGCCACGGGTGGCGGTGCCGAGCCGCCTGCTCGCCGAGCCCGTACGGCGCGACGGCGGCCACGGCCGCGCCCGCTTCCTCCACGATCTGGGGCCGTACGTCGACTGGCTGCCGATCCGCCCCGGGAGCGGGATCGGCCCGGCCGCCGACGGGTACGTCCTCACCGGGTCCAGCGCCCGCCGCCCGGCCGCCGACGCGGTGATCGAGGACGAGGGCGGGCTCGACGACGCCGTCCTGCGCGAGACGTTCACCGAGCGGATCTTCGCGCACGCCCGTCTGCGCGAGCTGCTGCGGGGCGACTGGCAGCCTCGCGACCTGGTGGCCTTCCAGGCGCGGCACAAGATGCAGCTGCTCGCCCACTCGCCCACGGGCTACCGCGAGACCGGCCGCCTGGTGGCCGAGGCGGGCGCCAGGCCGCGTGCGGAGCTCGCCGCCGCGTACGGCGCCGCCTTCCGCACCGCGATGGCGGCCAGGACGTCGGCCGGGCGCAACGTCAACGTCCTGCAGCACTGCCTGGGCATGCTCGGCGACGACCTCGACCCGGCCGGCCGCGCCGAGCTGGCCGAGGCCATCGCCTCCTACCAGGCGGGCAGGGTGGCGCTCGGCGTGCCGCTGGCCCTGCTGCGCCACCTCGCCCGGGGTGAGGCTGCCGGCTACGTACGGGACCAGACGTTCCTCTCCCCGTATCCGGACGAGCTCGGCCTGAGGTGATCAACGGCGGCGGGAACCCGGAGCGGCCGCCCGCGCGTTGGTCCGTGCGTTGGTGCGTGCCCTCGGCACGGCTATTCTCAAGGCGAGAACTCAACAGGAGGTGGCCACGATCAGCGAAATCGTCCTCATCGTGCTGGTGATCCTGGCGTTCCTCCTGCTGCTGGCCGGGGTCGGCGTCTACCTCCTGGTCAAGCTCGGCAGGAAGGCCGCCACCAAGGCCAAGCAGGCCACGACCCGGCTGACCACGCACGTCAACGCGATGGGCACCGGCGACGCCGCCGAGGTCGAGCGCCTCCGCCTCGACCTGCGCCGCGAGGTGTCGCTCACCCGCCAGGCCGTCGAGCAGGCACAGGCCCAGGGCTGGGGGCTGGGCGACCTGCCCCGTCTGCTGGCCGACCTGACCGCCCAGGCCGACGTGCACGACGGCCAGCTCGGCATGTACGCCCAGCAGCGCCGCCTCTCCCCGTACGTCGACCACGCCACGCTCGACCGGCTGCGCCAGCACCAGGCCAGGCTGACGGCCATGTGCGCCCGCATCCGCGCCGACCTGCTCAGCGACCAGGTCCACCACTCGGCCACGGGCATCGACGACCTCGACACGCGCACCAACCTGGAGATCGAGTCCCGCCGCCCCGCCCCCGACCCCCTCGACGAGATCGACGACCTCTACCGCAAGACCATGCAGGAACGCCGCGACCCCTCCTGACGACCACGGATCGTGGCATGATCCCGTCAGAGGGTCACCGTTCAGGAGGCGCATCGATGAGCACGGCCTTGCCGGAATGGTCCTCTCCTGGACCTCTCACCGCCGACATGCTCGACCGTCTCCCTCCCGGCGCGCCCGGGCACGTCGAGCTGATCGACGGATCCCTCGTCCTGCGGTCCCCCCAGACGTTGTTCCACATGCTCGCGCTCAGGTTGTTCGAACGGGAGCTCACGCCTCCCGAGCATCTGGTCGTCGTCCGCGAGATGACCGTCACCCTGGGGCTGCGGCAGCGTCCCGAGCCGGACATCCTCCTGGTGAAGGACACCGCGGCCCAGCGGGTCGGCCTGACCGGCTTCAAGCCTGAGGACGTCCACCTCGTCGTCGAGGTGGTGTCGGAGGAGTCCCGCGACAGGGATCGAACGACCAAGCCCGGCAAGTATTCGAGCGCGGGGATCACGTACTTCTGGCGTGTCGAGCTGGAGGACGAACGGCCCGTCGTCCACACGTTCGAGCTGGAGCCCGCCGTCAAGGCGTACGTCCCCACCGGCATCCACTGCGGCCGCCTGCGCGCCGACATCGGCTTCCCGGTGGACATCGACCTCGATCTGGACAAGGTCAGACGCTGAGCCCGCTGGGGCGTGGGTTCTTCCCGTGCGGAGCGCCGGGCGCGACACTGTGAGGGTGATTCGCGGACTGCATCTGCTGTTCCACAGCCGGGATCCGGAGGCGGACCGGGCGTTCCTGCGTGACGTGCTCGGGTGGCCGCACGTGGAGGACGCGGCGTCCGGGGCCGGGTGGCTGATCTTCAGGACGCCGCCGGCCGAGCTGGGCGTCCATCCGACCGACGCCGATCCGGTGGTGACGCTGCACCTGATGTGCGACGACATCACCGGGACCGTCGCCGGTCTGGCCTCGCGGGGCGTGGCCACCGGTCCCGTCACCGACGAGGGGTACGGCCTGGCGACGACGCTGACGCTGCCCAGCGGCGCCACGATCGGCCTGTACGAGCCGCGTCACGCCAGTCCGCTCGACTGAGCGAGCGTCATGCGCGGGCCGGGAACCGTACAACAGTCCTTGACCGGGTGATATACCAGCACATTCCGGGCAGTCGTCCCCGCATGAACGGGGAGACCAAGCGCAACAAGATTATCGGCGCCACGCTGGCGAGCGCCGCACTGCTGACCGGCGCGGGCTGCGGCCCGGCCGCGCCGGGCGAGACCGGGACCGCTCAGGCGGCCGGGTCGCCGGCCCCCGCGCCGACCGGCACGGAGGACATGCCCGTCGACCCGGGGAGCCCGCCCGTGGACCCGGAGGACTCGCCGACGGACCCCGAGGCCGCGCCCACGGGCACGGACGCGACGCCCTCCCCCACCGACGGCAGCCCCTCGCCGGGCGCCACCACGGCAGGCGTCGCCGATCTCAAGAAGGCCGCCGAGGCCGCACTCGCCGCGGTCCCGAACTCCACGCTCATCTCCATCGAGAGCGAGGAGGGCGGCAAGCTCTGGGAGGTCCAGGTCGTCGACAACACCGGCGCCGAGCAGCAGATGGACGTCGACGGCGCCAGCGGCCAGGTGGTGAACGGCCCCACCGCCGAGGAGTCGGACGCCGAGGACAAGCAGAAGCACCTGGAGCGGGTCAAGGCCGCCAAGCTCACCTACGCCCAGGCCGCCGACAAGATCGCCGCCTCGGTCCCGCAGGGGCGCATCACCGAGCTGAACCTGGACAGCAGCAACGGCAAGACCGTCTGGGAGTCGGACGTCGTCACCCCCAACGGCACCAAGCACGAGGTGACGGTCGACGCGGCCACCGGCGACGTCACCAAGAACAGCTCCACCAGCTGACCCCGCCCACCCGTCCGTCAAGGGCCCACGCCACCACGCGGCGCGGGCCCTCCCTCATGCCCGGGGCGCCAGGGCGCCGCCGAAGCTGACCTCGTTGCCTTCCGGGTCGCGGTAGGTGACCTTGGTGACGCCGCCCTCGTACGTCTCGCGGCGGGCTGGCTCCAGGCCGCGGGCGGCCAGGCCGGCGACCCGGGCGTCCAGGTCGTCGACGAACGCCAGCACCAGCGCGCTGCCCGCCCGCTCGGGCGCCTGCACGATGTAGACGTAGCGGCCGGGGGCCACCTCCCACACCGCCTCGATGTCGTTGGGCAGGAACGAGGGCGGCCCGCCGAACAGCCGCTCGTACCAGGGCAGCGCGGCGGCGTAGTCGGTGACGGGGATGCCGGCGAACAGGTCGAGCGACACGTCGTCCTCCAGAGGGCTAGCTGATGCCGGCCTCGCGCATGTCGCGAAGCTCGCGCTTGAGCTCCTTGATCTCGTCGCGGAGCCGCGCGGCGACCTCGAACTGGAGGTCGGCCGCCGCCTGGTGCATCTGCTCGGTGAGCGACTCGATCAGCGACTCCATCTGCGCCCTCGGCAGCTCGCCGGCGATGGCCTTGGCGTGCTGGCCGGCCTTGGCGGCGGCGAAGCCGGGGACGGGGGCCTTGCCCCGGGACTGGCTGCGCCCGCCGCCCATGAGCTGCTGGGTGTCGGCATCCTCGCGCTGCAGCGAGTCGAGGATGTCGGCGATCTTCTTGCGCAGCGGCTGCGGGTCGATGCCGTTGGCCTCGTTGTAGGCGACCTGCTTGGCCCGGCGCCGGTTGGTCTCGTCGATGGCCCGCTCCATGGACGGCGTGACCTTGTCGGCGTACATGTGGACCTGGCCGGAGACGTTTCGGGCGGCGCGGCCGATGGTCTGGATGAGCGACGTCTCGGAGCGCAGGAAGCCCTCCTTGTCGGCGTCGAGGATGGCCACCAGCGACACCTCGGGCAGGTCGAGGCCCTCGCGCAGCAGGTTGATGCCGACGAGCACGTCGTACTCGCCGACGCGCAGCTCGCGCAGCAGCTCGATGCGGCGCAGCGTGTCGACCTCGCTGTGCAGGTAGCGGACCCGGATGCCGAGCTCCAGCAGGTAGTCGGTGAGGTCCTCGGCCATCTTCTTGGTCAGCGTGGTGACCAGGACGCGCTCGTCGCGGTCGGCCCGCTCGCGGATCTCGTGCACCAGGTCGTCGATCTGGCCCTTGGTGGGCTTGACGACGACCTCGGGGTCGACCAGGCCGGTGGGCCGGATGACCTGCTCGACGACGTCGCCCTTGACGCGGCCGAGCTCGTACGGGCCGGGCGTGGCCGACAGGTAGACGGTCTGGCCGATCCGCTCCAGGAACTCCTCCCACTTCAGCGGCCGGTTGTCCATCGCGGACGGCAGCCGGAAGCCGTGGTCGACGAGCGTGCGCTTGCGGGAGGCGTCGCCTTCGTACATGGCGCCGATCTGCGGCACGGTCTGGTGGGACTCGTCGAGCACCAGGACGAAGTCCTCGGGGAAGTAGTCGAGCAGCGTGTTGGGGGCGCTGCCGGCGGGACGGCCGTCCATGTGGCGGGAGTAGTTCTCGATGCCGGAGCAGGTGCCGATCTGGCGCATCATCTCGATGTCGTAGGTGGTGCGCATGCGCAGCCGCTGGGCCTCCAGCAGCTTGCCCTGGCGCTCCAGCTCGGCCAGCCGGTCGGTCAGCTCGGCCTCGATCCCGGCGACGGCGGCGGCCATGCGCTCCTCGCCCGCGACGTAGTGGGAGGCGGGGAAGATGTAGAGCTCTTCGTCCTCGGTGATGACCTCGCCGGTCAGCGGGTGCATCGTGGACAGCTTCTCGATCTCGTCGCCGAACATCTCGATGCGCACGGCGAGCTCTTCGTACTTGGGGATGATCTCGATCGTGTCGCCGCGCACCCGGAACGTGCCGCGGGTGAAGGCCAGGTCGTTGCGGGTGTACTGCATGTCGACGAGGCGGCGCAGGAGCTGGTCGCGGTCGACGTCCATGCCGACGCGCAGCCGGGCCATGCGGTCGACGTACTCCTGCGGGGTGCCCAGGCCGTAGATGCAGGAGACGGAGGCGACGACGATGGTGTCGCGGCGGGTGAGCAGCGAGTTGGTGGCCGAGTGGCGCAGCCGCTCGACCTCGTCGTTGATCGAGGAGTCCTTCTCGATGTAGGTGTCGCTCTGCGGGACGTACGCCTCGGGCTGGTAGTAGTCGTAGTAGGAGACGAAGTATTCGACCGCGTTGTTGGGCAGCATCTCGCGCAGCTCGTTGGCGAACTGGGCGGCGAGGGTCTTGTTGGGCTGCATGACGAGCGCGGGCCGCTGCAGCCGCTCGATGAGCCACGCGATGGTGGCGGTCTTGCCGGTGCCGGTGGCGCCGAGCAGCACGCTGTCCTTGGCGCCGGCCTTGACGCGGCGCTCCAGCTCGGCGATGGCCGTCGGCTGGTCGCCCGAGGGAGTCATCTCGGTGACGACCTCGAACGGCGCCACCTTCCGCTGCAAATCTGTGACCGGTCGCATGCTGCCCACTGTAGGCGGCCCGACCGACAGAATCGGTCAGGCCGTCCGCTCCCCGATGCGGGGGAAGGGCGCGGTGGAGAAGACGACCTCCACCGGCACCTCGAAGTATTCGGCTATCCGCAGCGCCAGGTAGAGGCTGGGACTGTATTCGCCCCGCTCCAGGTAGCCGACGGTCTGGTAGTGGACCCCCAGGGCGTCGGCCAGCTGCCTGCGGCTGACGCCCCGCTCGGCGCGGAGCAGGGCGATGCGGTTGTAGACGGTCTCGCTCATCGTCGCCCATCTTCTCAGCCGATGCGCTGCAGTGCCCGATCGCGCCGCGACTGCATGAGGGAGCCCGACTCGCGGCGGGCCATCCGGCGCAGGATCGGCGGCGCGAGCAGGAGTCCGGCCACGGTCCAGGCCAGCAGCACGCCGATCGTGGGCAGGGTGCGCCAGGAGCCGCCCAGCTCGGCGGCGGCCGCCGCGCCGGGCAGCAGGGCCGAGCGCATGCCGAGCCCCAGCCAGTAGATCGGGAACGCCTGGGCCAGGCCCTGCAGCCAGCCGGCGAGCGCGGTGATCGGGTAGAAGATGCCGGAGATGGCGGTGAGCGCGCCGAAGCAGAGCATCGACAGCCCGGCGGCGGTCTGCGGGTTGGCGCTCAGCGAGCCGATGACGGCGCCCCACGGCAGCATGGCGGTCAGCCCGAGCACCGCCACCCAGAGCACGGTGAGCCAGCCGCCCGCTCCGGCGGCGGCGAGCTCGGGCAGCAGGATCAGCCCGGCGACGGACACGAGCAGGAGGCTGCCGAGCGCGGAGAGCGAGACCGACACGACGCGGCCGACCAGGTAGCCGAGCATGCCCTGCGGCAGCGCCTTGGCCCGCAGCAGCGTGCCGTCCTCGCGTTCGACGGACAGGGAGCCGACGGCGCCCATGAGCCCGTTGAAGGCCACGCCGAGGCCGAGGATGCCGGGCATCGTGGCGGCGGCGAGCGACAGGCCGGTGCCGGGCACGGTCGCGCCGCGCTGGAAGTAGAGCACGGTGACGAACGCGGCCGTGGTGACGAGCGTGAAGCCGATGTCCTGGGGGTTGGCGAGGGCGTGCCGGAACTCGATCCACCCTCTGGCCAGGCCGAGCCGGGCGGCGTGCGCGGTGGGGTTCATCCTTCCTCCTTCTTGAGGATGGCCATGTAGGTGTCCTCCAGCGTGGCGCGCCGGACCTCCAGGTCGCCGATCTGGTCGCCGTACTGCTGGAACAGGCCGCGTACGAAGCCGGTGGCGTCCTCGGTGGCGTGCACGAAGTGCTCGCCGTCGCGGCTCCAGCGGACCTGGGCGTCGCGGGAGGCCTCGCGTGACAGCTTGTCGGCGCTGCCGTCGGCGACGATCCGGCCGCCGGCCAGGATGAGGATGCGGTCGGCGAGCTTCTCGGCCTCGTCCAGGTCGTGCGTGGTGAGCAGGATGGTGGTGTCGTCCAGGTCGGACAGCCGGTGCACCAGGTCGTGGAAGTCGCGGCGGGCCTGCGGGTCGAAGCCGGCGGTCGGCTCGTCGAGGAAGAGCACCTCGGGGCGGCCGACGATGCCGATGGCCACGTCGAGGCGGCGGCGCTGGCCGCCGGACAGCCGGCTGACGCGCTGCCCGGCGTGCCCGGTCAGGCCGACGGCCTCGATGAGCTCGGCGGTGGGCGTCGGGCGCCGACGGCCGGGGGCGGAGTAGGGCGCGTAGTAGCGGCCCAGGTGGTCGAGGAGGCCGTGGACGGTCCAGCGGCCGTGGTCGCGCCAGGACTGCAGGACGACGCCGAGGCGGGCCCGCCAGCGTTCGTCGCCCTTGACGGGCTCGGTGCCGAGCACCCGCACGTGGCCGCCCGACGGGGCGCGAAAGCCTTCGAGGATCTCGATCGTGGTGGTCTTGCCCGCGCCGTTGGGGCCGAGCAGCGTGACCACCTCGCCGGGGGCCACCCGGAAGTCGACGCCGCGCAGCACCTCGTGGGTCCCGTAGCTCATGCGCAGGTCGCGGACCTCGATGGCGGAGGCGGCTTTCATCACAGTGATGTCTCCATCCAGTGTCGTAGCAGCGCCCATGACCCCCTCCGTATAGTAGGTGTACTACATTGATAGCACACATACTATTGATCGCAATACTTCTATGACATTCGATTGCAAGCGATCTTTAAGTCGCACCCGATACGGTCGAATCCGCCTGTAGCGGAAGAGGAAGGTGCGATGTCACGACCCAGAGAGGCCTTGATCCAGGCAGGCCAGGGCGTAGCCCAAGCGGTCGCCCAAGGAGGAAACGTACGCCAGGCCATGAGCCAGGCCGTCGGGCAGGTCGCCCAGCAGGCAGGCCAGCTCGGCGGGCAGGGTCAGGGCTTCGCCCTCAACCCGCACGACTTCGCCGCCGCCCGTGACGGCGGCGTGTCGATCGGCACGCAGATCGAGGCGCGCACCGCGTCGCTCAACGAGGCCGGCGAGATCGTCAACCGCAGCTTCGCCGAGAACGGCATGCACGTCATCTCCCCGGTGGTGATCCCCAAGGGCAACACCGCCAAGGTGATCGTGCCGCTGGGCATCCTCATCGTGCTCGGCCTGATCGGCGCCCTCGGCAACGTCATCCCCAACACAGAGCTGTTCTTCGGCCCCCACTACTGGGTCGTGCTGGTGCTGGCGGCCGTGTTCCTGTGGTGGCGGCGCAGCGTGGTCATGGTGCCCGAGGGCTGCAAGGCCCTGATCACCAAGTTCGGCAAGCTCGTGCACATCGCCGACCCGGGCCGCGTGACGCTGCTCAACCCGTGGAAGCGGGTCAGCTACATCGTCAACACCACCCGCGAGTACCCCTTCAACGCGCCCATCAGCGAGGCGCCCACCCAGCAGGGTGTGAAGGCGAGCGTCGACCTGTTCCTGCAGTTCAGGATCGAGAACCCGGCCGAGTTCATCTTCGTGCTCGGCTCGGTGAGCGGCTTCCAGTCCAAGCTGCAGAACGCCATCAGCGAGGTCACCCGGTCGCTGATCTACGCCCAGCGCGCCGAGGACATCTACGACCTGGTGGGCGAGAGCACGGTCGGCATGCTCGACAACCTCAACCAGCAGTTCCTGCCCGCCGTGCGCCTGACCGACGTCAACATCACGCACGCCGAGCCGTCCAGCCAGGAATACCGCATGGACCTGGCCGCCCCCGAGATGGTCCGCGTGGCCAAGGAGGCGTACACCTACGAGTACGAGCTCCAGCTCCGCAAGGAGCAGAACGAGGGCGACCTGATCAAGGAGCTGGCCGGGCTGCAGGAGACGCTCAGCGCCATCCAGGCCGAGATCGCCGGCTACCAGGCCCGCATGGACACCGCGCTGGAGCGGGCCACCCACCAGGCGACCGCGCAGGCCAGGCAGCGCCTGGTCGAGGCCGAGTCCTCCGCCAAGGCCAACTCGGCGCTGCTGGAGGCGCAGGCGCTCGACATCCGGGCGCTCAGCGCGGCCGAGGCCCCCGAGATCCTCGACTACCGCTTCCAGCAGGACCTGCTGGACAAGCTGGAGACGGTCTCCGGCCGGCTGCCCCAAGTCGTGCACGTCGGCGAGAACAGCGACATCGACTTCCTGGAGCTGGCCCAGCAGCTCGTCGGCAGCAAGGCCGCGGTGCTGTTCACGCCCGAGGACATGGCCGCCATCCGCTCCCGCCTGGCCGAGATCGGCAGGCGCGTCTCCGGCCGCGAGGCCGAGATCGGCGCCCTGCTCAAGAAGGTCGAGGACGAGGTCACCGAGGCGCCCGACCCGGACCTCGCCGTCCTGGGCTCCCCCGAGGGCCGCCATCACGCCGCCCCCGAAGGCGCCGTCCCCCAGAGCATCGAGGGTGAGGTCCGATGAGCCGCGAGTTCTCGAAGATCAAGGAGTCGCTGGCGTCCTGGTCGGAGATCCGCCAGCTGCTGCGCGGCGGCGAGCAGGGCCAGCTCGTCCCCGTCGTGATCCCCAAGGACCGGCGCGGCTTCTCCTGGATGGCGCTGGTGTTCGTCGCGGTCTACTTCGCCGGGATGGCGGTGCTGACCGACTGGACCGTCATGGCCGCGCTGGCCGCGCTGTTCTTCCTGCTCGTGGCGCTGCTGACGGTGTGGCGCCGGGCCATCATCGAGATCGAGGAGGGCACCACCGGGGTGCGCAGCCACTGGGGCGCCATCACCGGCACGCTGCCCCCTGGCCGCCACTACCTGTGGCTGCCGTGGGACCGGGTCGACGCGGTCGTCGACACCTCCACCGAGATCCCGTACTCGGCGCCGATCGTGGCCTGCCCGACCGCCGAGAACGTGCCGCTGAAGTCGATCGAGTTCTTCCTGAAGTTCCGCATCGTCGACCCGGTGGCGTTCGTCCGCACGATCGGCGCCGGCAACTTCGACCTGGTGCTGTCCAGCGCCGTCCAGGACGCCATCCGGCAGCGCAGCCGCAGGGTCAACACCGAGCGGGCCTACGACCTGCGCGGCTCCGACGTCGGCGACATGCAGGACGCGCTCAACCGCCAGCTCGGCCGCTACGGGGTGCGCGTCACCGGCGCCAACATCCCCGACGTGCAGCTGCCCGACCAGTACCAGCAGCACCTGTCCACCCGCGAGAAGGTCGCCAAGGAGCTGTCGGCCTACGAGCGCGAATGGGAGCTGACCCGCAAGCGCCGCATCGACACGCTGCTGATGGAGATCGAGCGGTCCAAGAAGACCCGCGACGCCCGCGTGGTCGAGGTCAAGGCCGCCCACAACAAGGCGCGCAAGGACGTGGCGCGCATGCTGGAGGAGCAGGAGACCGAGGCGCAGCGGGTGCGCTGGGAGATCGAGGCGCGCGGCCGGGCCGAGCTGACCGCCGCCGAGAACGAGGCCAAGGCGCTGCGCCGGCTGGCCGAGTCCTACCGCGACAACCGGGCCGTGCTGCAGTACGAGCTGGCCCGCAAGCGCCTCGACGTGGGCGCCAAACTGGCGGAGAACGCCCCGCAGCCGCTGGTGGTCCGCACCCAGCAGGGCGGCGGCGACTCCGCGCTGTCCACCCTGCTGCTGGCCCAGCTTCTCCCCCGCTTCTCGGCCAACGGCAAGGACCAGGCGCCGACCCCCTAAGGAGGACCCATGGTGTTCCGCAAGCTGATGGCCGCGTTCGGCGCGGGCGTCGAAGTAGACACGGTGCTGACCAACGCCACCGTGCGCCCCGGCGAGCCGCTGCGCGGGGTGGTCAACTTCCGCGGCGGCGGCTCCGACTACAAGGTGGAGGGCATCTACCTGGACCTGACCGCCGTGGTCGAGGTCGAGTCGGGCGACAACGAGTACAAGACGACCTACAGCTTCCTGCGCCAGGCGGTGGCCGGCCCGTTCCAGCTCGCCGCCAAGGCCGAGCACGGGCAGCCGTTCGAGATCCCGGTGCCGTGGGAGACGCCGATCAGCGCGATCGGCGGCCACGCGCTGCCCGGCATGCGGCTGGGCGTGCGCACCGAGCTCGCGCTGGCCGGGGCCCTGGACAAGGGCGACCTCGACCCGCTGTTCGTCACCCCGCTGCCGGCGCAGGAGCACGTCATCCGCGCCCTGGACCGGCTCGGCTTCCAGTTCAAGAAGGCCGACCTGGAGCGGGGCACGCTGCACGGCTCGACGATGCCGTTCTTCCAGGAGATCGAGTACTACGCGGGCGGCCAGTGGCGGCGTCACTTCAACGAGCTGGAGCTGACGTTCATCGCCGGGCCGAGGCAGATGGAGGTCATCCTGGAGGCCGACCAGCGCGGCGGCTTCCTGACCTCCGGTCACGACTCCTACAACCGCTTCACCGTCCGCTACGGCGACGCCCCGGCGGCCGTCGACCAGGCGCTCCAGCACGGGCTGGAGCAGATGGCGCGCCGGCGCGGCTGGTTCTAGCCGGCCCCGCGACGGGAGGGCGGCGTCCGCGCCGCCCTCCCGTCCTTCATGGAGAGGTACGCCTTCCGCGCCTGGCAGGGACCTGACGCGCTCGTTACCATGACCCCGGGACTGACTGATCGTCGGGATGCGGGGCGAGCGATGGCACGGTTCGTGGGGGCGTTGCGGCGGATCGCCCCTTGGGCGGCCCAGAACGCGGACGTGGCGATCGCCTTGGCGCTGGCCATCGTGGTCGGCGTGCTGGGCATCATGCCCGACGACATCGTCCCGCCGAGCGTCCAGGCGCAGCTCGTCAGCGCCGCGACCCTGGTGATCCTGGCCCTGGTGGCGACCGCGCTGCTGCGCGACCGGGCGCGGCAGGCCCCCGTCGAGGAGACCATCACCTCCGGCGCGCTCGCCCAGCTCCCCGTCCGGCTGGAGCGGCTGGAGCAGATCGAGAACCTGGTGCAGGGCACCCGCAAGGCGCTCGACGCCCTCCAGCTCGTCCGGGTGCTCGGCAGCTCCCAGGAGATCGCCCAGGCGCACGCCGACGCCCGCCGCGACACCTCCCGGTGGAGCTTCAAGGGCGGCACCGGCACCTACCTGCGCGCCGTCACGCTGCCCGTGTGCGTGGCCGCCGCCCGCCGCGACAAGCGCCACCTCACCGTACGGATCGAGATCATCGACCCGACCGACGCCGAAGTGTGCGAGACGTACGCCCACTACCGCCGCTCGCTGTCGGACCTGCCCGACGGCACCGGCGAGACGTGGACCACCGACCGGGCCAGGAAGGAGTCGTACGCGACGATCCTGGCCGCGTTCTGGCACCGGCAGCGCTACGGGCTGCTCGACATCGGCGTGGGATTGTCGGCCACGATGACGACGTTCCGCTGGGACCTGTCCAGCAGCCGCCTCATCATGACCGTCGAGGACCCGAACATGGCGATGACGGCGCTGGCCGACACCTTCTACTACGAGAACGGCGACACCGAGCTGCGCCTGAGCTTCGAGCAGGCGCGCCGGGTGCCGCTGGAGATGTACAAGCGGGTGCCGCTCAGCGACGAGCCCACGATCGAGGAGGTGCAGGACCTGTTCGAGCGCATCGGGATGCCGCTCCCCAAGTCCTATGACGGGCGCGACGTGGTCGACATCGCGCGCAAGGCGCTGCGCGCCGTCGACCCGTACGGCGAGCCGGCGCGCGGGCACGGGTCATGAGCTACGCGGGCGTCTACGAGCAGGTCGTCCGGGGCCGGGCCAGGGCGTGGGCGCTGGAGGCGGTCTCCGGCGAGGTCCGGGCCGTGCGGCACCCCCTGGGATTCGTCTGCCTCCCGCTGGAGCGTGACGGCGGCGAGGGGGTATGCATCCATCTGTGGTCCGATTCGCTCGCGCCGGCGACCAGCACCACCTCGCAGATCCACTGCCACAGCTGGGACCTGGTCAGCCACGTGCTCTACGGCCAGGTGCGCAACGTGCACGCGGTGCTCGACGACGCGGGCCCCGACGCGACGCACCGGGTGTTCGAGGTGGTCAGCGCCGCCGACGGCGACCGCATCTCGCCCACCCCGCGCACGGTCCGGCACCGCACCGGCCTGGTGGAGTCGTTCGGGCCGGGCGACACCTACACGCTGCCGGCCGGCCGCTTCCACAGCAGCGTCGTGCCGGAGGGCGGCGAGGCCGCCACGGTCGCGCTCGGGCGGGGCCGCCCGGGCAGCCGCGACCTGTCGCTCGGCCCGCTCGGGGCGGGCGACCACCACGTGTCGAGGCAGCCGCTCGACGCCCGGGAGACGGCGCTCGCCGTACGCCTGATCACCGCCCGCCTGAGCTGAGGGGTGCCGATGGACCTGGACCGCGCGCGAACGCTGGCCGTCGAGGCGGCCGAGGCCGCCGGGCGGCTGCTGGTGGACGGCGCCGCGGGCGCGGTGGGGGTGCGGGCCAAGGGCGGCTCCGGCGACGTGGTGACCGACCTGGACCTGGCGTCGGAGAAGCTGCTGCTGGAGCGGATCCTCACCGCCTACCCGTCGCACGCGGTCATCGCCGAGGAGTCGGGGCTGCTGGGCGTCTCGGGCAGTGAGTGGACGTGGCTGGTCGACCCGCTCGACGGCACCAACAACGTGGCGATCGGGCTGCCCGCGTACGTGGTCGGGCTGGCGCTGTGCCACGGCGGCCGGCCGGTGCTCGGGGTGGTGCACGACCCGGTGACGTCCCGTACGTGGTCTGCGGTGCGCGACGGCGGCACGCTGGACTCCTCGGGCGCCCGGATGTCCCTTCCGCACCGGTCCGCACCACATGGGCCGCTGCTGGCTTGGACCCAGGGGTATGCTGTGACCAGGCACGACGCTGCGGCGCGGGCGCTGCGCACGAGGCTGGAGCTGGCTGCCAGGCGGGTGCTGCAGTTGTGGGCCCCGCTGCTGACGTGGGCGATGCTGGCGCGCGGCGACATCGACGCGATCATCGGCTACCGCGCGGAGCTGATCGACCTGCCGGCGGGCGTGCTGATCGCACGGGAGGCGGGCGCCGAGATCCGGGCGCTCGACGGCGGGCCGTTCGACGAGAGCATCGAGGGCACGGCCGACCGCAGCTTCGTGGCGGCCCACCCGAAGGCCATGCCGGGGCTGCTGTCGCTCCTGGCGTGACGATCTTGAATTCGTAAAAATCTTGAAGGTCCGGCGCGGAATGTCGATAACTTTCCGCGCCTTTCGACGTCTCACTAACAGGTGCGCGTTCCGGCGGCACCGGTGGAGAGGAGAACACCATGGCGACCATGCTGACCCGGCTGAGCGTGACGGAGCTCGCGCAGGTGCTCTTCGCCTCCGCCGTGCAGCCGTCCGACACCGCGTCCGGCGCCGTGTCCGCGAGGGAGATCCGGGCGGCGATCGACCGGAGGCTGTGCGCGTGCGGCGGCCACGCCGGATGCGCCGCCTACGTGGCGCAGGAGGCGGGCGACCACCCGGACGCCTTCGTCACCCGCATGCGCTGGGCGCTGGAGGCCGTGGCGGGCGCCTATCCCGGGCCACGGGCGGCGGCATGAGCGGCGGCATGAGCGGCGGCGAGCGCAGGGAGTGGGCGCATCCGTGGTTCGCGGCCGTGGTCGGGCCGCGGCCGTCGGAGGAGAGGCCGGACAGGCCGGCCGAGGAGGACGAGCGCCGCGTCAGGCGCCGCGCTCGCCGCGTCGCGACGGTGCGCCGCCGCACTACTTGAGGAGATACTTGCACAGGCCCTTGGCGGTGACGACCCGCTCGCCGTCGACGGTGATGCGGCAGGGCGCGGGCCTGAACTGGCCGTTCTTGTCACGCACGGAGCCGGCCACGATGGAGACCAGCCGGCCGACCTCCTGCTCGGCTCCGGTCAGCTCGATGTCGGCCGTCCTCGACCAGGGCAGGGTGGCCGCGGTCTCGGTGCCGCTCTCGTCGGCGTTGTAGGCGATCGGCTGGACGGCCTCGCCCTTGCCGAGCACCTCCAGCTTGACCTTGCGCACCACCTTCTGCGGGGTTCCGGAGCTCGCCGGGCTCTGGGAGGGCGTGGACGCCGAGCTGGAGGGGGTGGGCACCGAGGCGGCGGAGCCGGACGTGCCGCAGCCGGTCAACGCTGCCGCCGCCACCAGGGCAAGACCGAAACATCTGATCAGAGGTGATTTGGCCATGGCGACCATTGTCCCCGACTTCCCCGGCTCCCGGTCCCTCAGCCGAAGGCCACCAGCGCCCACGTGGTCGCCAGCACCCCGGTGACGGCCAGCCCGGCGCCGGTCAGCAGGAAGCGCCGCATCGGCACCCGGACGTCGTGGCGGCGGCACGACTCGAACCACAGCAGCGTGGCCAGCGACGCCCACGGGGTGACGACGGTGCCCACGTTGGTGCCGACGAGCAGCGCGAACAGCTGCCCCCGGTCGCCCGCCGGGATGACGCCTTCGAGCGCCTTGTAGGCGGGCAGGTTGTTGACCACGTTGGCCAGGCCCGCGCCGACGGCCGCCGTCCGGTACGGGTCGCGCTCGTCGCCGAGCATCCAGTGCATGAGGTCGTCCAGGCCGTAGCGGCTGAGCGTGGGCACGACCAGGAACAGCCCGGTGACGAAGATCAGCAGTTGCCAGGGCACGAGCCGCCAGGTCAGCCGCTTGCGGTCGCGCACCGCGAACGCCACCACGACGACGAGCCCCGCCGCCGTGGCCGCGGCCCACACCTCGACCCTGGCCAGCAGCGCGACGATGAACAGCACACAGGCCGCCGACGCGGCGGTGAACAGCGCCCGGTCGGCGATCGGCTCCAGCAGCGGCGGCGTGTAGCGCAGGTCGCGCCGCCGCCCGCGCCGCCAGAAGTACGCCCACAGGAACGCCATCGTGACCGCGATCGCGACCGCCTGCGGCGCCCACATGAAGGAGGCGAACTCCAGCGGGCTCAGCTCGATGCGGTGCATGGCCAGCAGGTTCGTCAGGTTGGAGACCGGGAACAGCAGGCTGGCGGTGTTGGCGAACCAGATCGTGGTCATGGCCAGCGGCAGCGCCGCGATGCGGGCCTTGGGGGCCAGGGCCAGCATCACCGGCGTGAGCAACACCGCAGTCGTATCAAGATTGAGAAATATCGTAATAAATGACGCAAAGACCGTACAAAGCAAGAAAAGGGCGAAATAGTTGCCGCGCCCGAGAACCGCCATTCTTGCCGCGATCGCGTCGAAGACCTGAGCCTCCTTGGTGAGCTCGGCCAGCACGATGACGCCCACCAGGAACACCAGCAGCGGCCCGATCTCGGTCAGGCTCGCCGTGGCCTCGGCCAGCGGCAGCAGCCCGGTCGCCACGAAGAGCAGGCCGAGCGCGAGCAACCCGACCCGGATCCAGTCGAGCACGCCAAGACGCCGCAACACCCGACGATGATCGCACACGTGCTGGGAAACTCCGATCCTCCGGGCGATACTGGGGAGATGGCACGTGACGGCAGGCCGACCCAGATCTTCGTCAGCTATTCCCCCGCCGACACGGCCTGGGCGACCTGGATCGCCTGGGAGCTCGAGGCGGCCGGATATCGCACGATGATCCAGGCGTGGGACTTCGTGCCCGGCACCAACTTCATCGACTTCATGGACCGCGGCGTCAGCGAGGCGCAGCTCGTCGTGGCGGTGCTGTCGCGCAACTACCTGAGCTCGCGCTACGGCCGCCTGGAGTGGCAGGCCGCGCTGCGCGCCGACCCGGACAACCCCTCCAACAAGCTCGTCACGATCCGGCTGGAGGACGTGCAGCTCGAAGGGCTGCTGTCCACGATCACCTGGGTCGACCTGCTGGGCGTCACCGACCCGGGGCAGGCCAGGGCCGCGCTGCTGGGCCGGGTCGGCGAGGCGCTGGCCGGCCGGGCCAAGCCGCAGGCCGCGCCCGCGTTCCCCACCGCCGGGGCGCCGCCCGCCGCGGTGCCGACGCTGCCGCCGCCCGCCGACCCGGCCCGCGCCCGGCGCACGCCGGTCTCCGCGCCGAAGTTCCCGCCCGCCACCGGGCCCCGGGAGCGCCGCGAATCGCTCGCCGTGCTGCACATCGCCGGACCGCGCTTCGGCCGGGCGCTGCCGGAGCCGGGCGAGCCCTTCACGCCCGAGGACCTCCAGGCGCGGATCTGGGCCGACCTGACCGCCATGTACGACCGGGGCATGCCGCGACCCGACCTGATGGTGGTCAGCGGCGACCTGACCGAGTCGGGCAGCCTCGGCCAGTTCGGCCAGGCGACCCAGTTCGTCACCGACTTACGGCTGCTCATCGGGCTGGAGCCGCACCGGCTGGTGATCGTGCCGGGTCCGCGCGACGTCACCAAGGCCGCCGCGAGCGCCTACTTCCTGACGTGCGAGGCCGACGACGTCACCCCGCAGCCCCCCTACTGGCCCAAGTGGCGGCACTTCGCGGGCCTGTTCGGCGAGGTCTACCAGGGGCTGGACGACCGGATGTTCGACGGCGGCCAGCCGTGGACGCTGTTCGAGGTGCCCGACCTCCAGGTGGTCGTGGCCGGGCTCAACTCCACGATGGCGATGAGCCACCTGGAGCGCGACGCCTACCCGCTGATCGGTGAGGCGCAGGCCGCCTGGTTCGCCGAGCGGCTGCGGCCCTACGAGGAGCGGGCGTGGCTGCGGCTGGGCGTGATGGGCCATCCGCCGGCCGCGCTGCACGACGCGCCCGCCTTCGACCGGCTGCTGGCCCACCGGCTCAACCTGCTGTTCCACGGCCCCGGCCAGGCCGGTGAGGCGGCGATCGCCGCGCCGCGCGCCGGCCGCCACCACGTCGTCGAGCTCACCCCCGCCGAGACGCGCGTGTGGCTGCCCGACGGCGGCGCGCCGGAACGTTCCCGGCGCACCTGGCGGGCCGCCCGCGCCACCTTCACCGGCGAGACCCCCGGCACGCCGCCTCCCGCGCAGGCCGCGAGCTCGGGCGAGCGCGAGCCGAGCCCCGTCGACCTGCTGCTCGACCGCATCACCGAGGTGTGCGAGGCCCGCCACGAGCGGGCCCGCATCCGCCGCCTGCCCGGCCACCTGGTGGTCACCCACCCGGAGGACGGGTTCGTCCGCCAGCTCATGATCGGCGCGCACGTGGGCGAGCTCACGCCCGCCGACGCGGCCGACTTCGTCCGGCGCGCGCACGCGGCGGAGCTGGCCGCCGAGCTCGTCTACCAGGGGCCGCCCCCGGCCCGCGCGCTGCGCGAGGACCTCATGCGGCGCGGCGTGCGGCTGCGCAGCTTCACCGAGTTCCAGGGGCTGCTCGACCTGTCGGGCTACGTCGGCGAGCAGACCGCCAGGCTCGCCGCCGACCACCGCTACCCGCCCGAGCTGTACGTGCCGCAGCGCTACCGCGAGCTCGACCGGCCCGGCCAGCACGTCAAGGACGGCCTGACCGACGAGCTGATGCGGCTGCTGTCGGCCGACCACGGGCGGTTCCTGCTGCTGCTCGGCGACTTCGGCCACGGCAAGACGTTCGCGCTGCGCGAGCTGGCCCGGCGCATCCCGGTCGAGCTGCCGCACCTGACGCCGATCTTCATCGAGCTGCGCGCCCTGGACAAGGCCCACTCCGTCGACGGGCTGGTGGCCGCCCACCTGGCCAACCACGGCGAGGAGTTCATCGACCTCAAGGCGTTCCGCTACCTGCTGCGCCAGGGCCGGATCGTGCTGCTGTTCGACGGGTTCGACGAGCTGGTCACCCGGCTCACCTACGACAGGGCCGCCGACCACCTGGCGACGCTGCTGGCCGCCGCCGAGGACAAGGCCAAGATCGTGGTCGCCAGCCGCACCCAGCACTTCAAGTCGCACAGCCAGGTGCTGACGTCGCTGGGCGAGATGGTGGGCGTGCTGCCGCAGCGGCGGGTGCTCGGCGTCGAGGACTTCACCCACGACCAGATCCGCTCCTACCTGGCCAACCGGTTCGACGACGGCGACGAGGCCGGCGCCCGCATGTCGCTCATGGAGGGCATCAAGGACCTGCTGGCGCTGGCGCAGAACCCGCGGATGCTGAGCTTCATCGCCGACCTCGACACCGACCGGCTGCGCATGGTGGCCGGCGCCCGCCACACGCTCAGCCCGGCGCTGCTGTACGAGGAGATCCTGCAGTCGTGGCTGGCCTTCGAGGAGCGCCGGGCCAAGGTGCCCGGCTCGCCCGCCTCGCTGACCAGGGACGAGCTGCTGCGGGCGGTGACGGCGCTGGCGCTGCGGCTGTGGGACTCCGGCGAGTCGCTGCTGGGCCTGGACGAGCTGACGGAGATCGCCGAGACGCTGGCCGACCTGGCCAGCGGCCAGCTCACGGTCGCCCACACCGCGCACGCCGTGGGGTCGGGCAGCCTGCTGGTGCGCACCGAGGAGGGCATGTTCGGGTTCATCCACGCCTCGGTGATGGAGTGGCTGATCGCCCGGCACGTCGCGGCCACCCTCGACTCCCCCGCCGCGCTGTCGCGCGGGCCGCTGTCGGCGCTGAGCATCGAGTTCCTGTGCGACCTGGCCGACGTGCGCACGCTGCGCGCCTGGGTGGCCGACCCGCCCGCCGACGACGTGGCCCGCGCGAACGCCGTCAAGATCGCGGCCAGGCTGCGCACCCCGGCCAAGGCCGACCTGCGCGGCGCCAATCTCAAGGGCGAGGACCTGTCGGCGCGCGACCTTCAGGAGGTCGACCTGACGGGCGCCGACCTGAGCGGGGCCACGCTCGCGGGCACCAACCTGACCAGGGCCGTCCTGCGTGACGCGAAGCTGACCGGGGCCCGGCTCGACGGGGCGGTGCTGGCGGGGGCCGACCTGCGCGGCGCCGACCTGTCGGGGGCCCGGCTGGCCCGCTCCGACCTGAGCGACGCCTCGGTCGAGGGCGTCCGCTGGCACCGGGCCGCGCTCATCAACGTGACGGGCACGCTGCCCCACCTGCCGGGCGCGGCCGTGGCCCCCGGCCAGCCGGTGGAGATCCAGCTCGCCCCGGCCGCGATCGGCGTCCCGTACGGCTATCACTTCCAGACCAGCCGGCTGCCCGAGCCGATCGCCTACAGCCCCGACGGCTCCACGATCGCCATCGGCAACGAGGACGGCGACGTGCTGCTGTGCGCGGGCGGGCTGCCGGTGCGCACGCTGCACGGCCACGGCGGCCGCGTCTACGCGGTCGCGTTCGCCGGCGAGCTGCTGGCCACCGGCGCGAGCGACGGCACCGTACGGCTGTGGGACTCGGCCACCGGCGAGCCGCTGCGGCAGCTCACCGGGCACGCCGACGGCGTGTGGCCGCTGCGGCTGAGCCCGTCGGGCGAGCTGGTCGCGGCGGGCGGCGGCGACGGCGTGGTGCGGGTCTGGGAGACCGCCACCGGCGACCTGGTGCACGAGCTGGCCGGGCACCAGGCGCCCGTCTACACGGCCTCGTTCGGCGGCTCGACGCTGGTGACCGGCGACTCGGCGGGCGTGGTGCGGGTGTGGAGCCTGGCCGGTGGCGAGCTGACCGGCACCCTCGACGGCCACCGCGGCTCGGTGTTCCGGGCCGTGCACAGCCCCGACGGCACGCTGCTGGCCACCGGCGACGAGGCGGGCACGCTGCGGGTGTGGGAGACCCGTACGTGGACGTCGCGGGCGGCGCTCACCGGCCACCGCGGCAGCCTCTACTGCGTGACGTTCTCCCCCGACGGATCGCTGCTGGCCACCGGCGACACCTCCGGCGACGTGCGGCTGTGGGACCCGGAGGGAGAGTTCCGCGGCCTGCACACCACCCACGCCGCCGCCGTCTACCAGGTGGCGTTCTCGCCCGACGGCCACACGCTGGCCACCGGCGACGCGGGCGGCGTGGTGCGGCTGCAGCCGGTCGGCTCGCCGCACCGGGTGGAGCTGACCGGGCACCGCAGCTCGGTGTGGCCGTTCGCCTGGCGGCCCGACGGCGAGCAGCTCGCCACCAGCAGCAACGACGGCACCGTCCGGCTGTGGGACCCGGTGTCGGGGCAGTGCCAGCGGGTGCTGCGCGGCCACGGCAGGCGGATCACCTCGGTGCGCTTCAGCGCCGACGGCTCGATGCTGGCCACCAGCGGCAACGACGGCGTCGTGCGCGTGTGGGAGCCGCGCGCCGGGCGGCTGCTGCGGGAGGTGCCCGGCCGCGCCGACCGGCTGGTGTCGGCGCTGTTCTCACCGGCCGGGCCGGTGCTGGCCGCCTCCAGCAACGACGGCGGCGTGCACTTCTGGAACGCCGCCACCGGCGACTACGAGCGCGAGCTCGACGTCGAGACCGACCACGTGTGGGCCGAGGCGTTCAGCCCCGACGGCAACATGCTGGCCACGGCCAACGACGACGACAGCGTGCGGATCTGGTGGCGCTCGACCGGCCGCATGGTCACCAACCTCGGCGACCACCGCGGCCGGGTCCGCTCGATCGCCTTCAGCCCCGACGGCCGCTACGTGGCCACCGGCTGCGACGACCGGCTGGTACGGCTGTGGCACGTGGAGTCGGGCGGCCGGGTGGCGACCCTCGAAGGGCACACCGACCGCGTCTACTCGGTGGCGTTCTCGCAATCCGGCCGCCGGCTGGCGAGCGGCGGCAACGACGGGCTGGCCATGCTGTGGGAGCTGCGTCCCGGCCAGCCGTGGCAGCCGGCGCTGCGCCACACGATGCGGGCGAGCGCGGGACGGCTGTGGAGCGTCAGCTTCGACGCCGCGGGCGAGCGGCTGGCGACCGGCGGCGACGACCGCGCCGTGCGCGTATGGGACGCCGCCACCGGGCGGCTGCTGCACACGCTGCCAGGACACACCAGGCGCGTCTGGTCGGTCGCCTACAGCCCTGTCTCCGACCTGCTGGCCAGTGCGGGCGACGACGGCGTGGTCATCCTCTGGGAGGGCGCTGAGCGCCGTACGACGCTGCTGGGGCTGGCCGAGGGGTGGGCGGCGCTGGCTCCGGACGGACGCTACAAGGTGCACGGGGACACGGCCGGGCAGTTCTGGCACGTGCTCGGCATGGCCCGCTTCGAGCTCGGCGAGCTGGACGCGCACCTGCCCGGGGTCCGCCAGGTGCCGCTCGACGCGCCCTTCTGACGGCGGCGCCCGACGACGCGGCCGGTCAGGCGCGGGCGGCACGCCTGACGAGGTCGTCCCACACCTCGGCGACGCGCGCCTCCAGCTCGTCCAGGCCCGCCTCGTTGGGGATCACCACGTCGGCCACGGCCAGGCGCTCGTCACGGGTGGCCTGGGCGGCGATGCGGGCCCTGGCGTCGTGCTCGGCCATGCCGCGGTGCTCGGCCAGGCGGGCGACCCGGACGTCGTCGGCCGCGTCGACCACGATGACGACGTCGTACATGGGGGCGAGCTTGTTCTCCGCCAGGAGCGGCACGTCGTAGACGACGATGGCGTCGTCGTCGGCCTCGCCCTGCAGCCGGGCGACCCGCTCCCCCACCAGCGGGTGGACGATGGCGTTGAGTGCGGCGAGCCGGTCGGGGTCGGCGAAGACGATGCCGCCGAGCTTCTCCCGGTCGAGCGAGCCGTCGGCCCGCAGCACGCCGTCGCCGAACTCCGCCACCACCCGGGCCAGGCCGGGCGTGCCCGGCTCGACGACCTCGCGGGCGATCCGGTCGGCGTCGATGACCACGGCGCCCCTGGCGGCCAGCCGCCTGGCCACCTCGCTCTTGCCCGACCCGATGCCGCCGGTGAGTCCGATCTTCAGCACGCCCGCAGCCTACCCGCGCCGCAGGTGGACCAGCGTCAGGTGGTCGTCCATCCGCTCGCGGTGCGTCTCGCGGTAGCCCAGGCGACGGTAGAGCCTCAGGTTGGACTCCGACAGGTGGCCGGTGAACAGGTCGAACGCCTCGGCCTCCGGCACCCGCTCGTGCAGCGCGGTCAGCAGCGCGGTGCCCAGGCCCCTGCCCTGCCGGTCGGGGGCGACCACGAGCCGCCCGACCAGGCACGTGGTCCCGGCCAGGGTGCCGCGCACCGCCCCGACGACGCGGCCGGACTCGACGGCCTTGAGCACGACCCCCGCCTCGATGGCCTTGCGGACCTGCTCGACGGACTCCACCAGCGGCGGGATGTACGGGTCGCCGTAGAGCTGGGCCTCGCTCACGTACGCGGCCCGCTGGAGGGTGAGGATCTCGCCCGCGTCCGCGCCCGCCGCCCGCTGGATGTCCATCCGAGCACCCTACTTCAGCGGCAGGCTCCCGAAGAAGGCGCGGAGGTCGGCCACCACGTCGCCGGGGACGGCCATGGCGACCATGTGGCTGGGGCTGTGGCGTCCGCCCCAGTGGGTGAGCGTGTTCTTGCGCCCGGCGATCCGCGCGAAGGCGGCCGGGCCGCCGTGCGACACGCCGGTGGGCACGGCCGTCTGGTCAACGGGCAGGCCGGCGGCGCCCTCGTAGTAGGTCCACGACGACGAGCCGCCGGTGCCGGTCAGCCAGTAGAGGGAGGCGTTGGTGAGCAGCAGGTCGCGCGGGATCGGCTCGGCGGGGATCTCCTCCGGCCAGCCGTCGAACTCCTTGTACCGCTCGACCAGGTAGGCGAGCTGGGCCACGGGCGAGTCGGCGAAGCCGTGCGCGAGCGTCTGCGGGCGGGCCGCCAGGTAGGGGCCGTAGCCGCTGCCCTGGCCCATCCAGGCGGTCGCCGCCTCCAGCTCGGCGCGTTCCTCCTCGGTCGCGCCGGCGAGCTCGGCCGGGTCGCCGGTGGGGATGCCGAGGCCGGCGGTGATGTGCGCGCCGGCCACGTGCTCGCTGTCGAGCGCGGCGAGCTGGGGCGTGACCAGGGCGCCGGCGTCGTTGCCGTGCGCGCCGTAGCGCTCGTAGCCGAGCCGGGCCATCAGCTCGGCCCAGACGCGGGCCACCCGGGCGACGGACCAGGGCCGCTCGTCGGCGGGCTCGGGGAACGGCGAGAAGCCGAAGCCGGGCAGCGAGGGCGCCACCACGTGGAAGGCCACCGCCGGGTCGAGGCCGTGCGCGCGCGGGTCGGCGAGCGGCCCGGCCAGCTCCAGAAACTCGGCGACCGAGCTGGGCCAGCTGTGCGTGAGGATCAGCGGCAGCGCGCCGGGCTCGGGCGAGCGCACGTGCAGGAAGTGCACCCGCTGCCCGTCGATCTCGGTGGTGTACTGCGGGAACGCGTTCAGCCTGGCTTCCTGCGCCCGCCAGTCGAAACCGTCGGCCCAGTACGCGGCCAGCTCCCGCAGGTAGTCCACCGGGACGCCGCGCCGCCATCCGCCACCGGGAAGCTGCCGCGCCCAGCGGGTGCGGCGCAGGCGGTCACGCAGGTCGTCAAGGTCGGCTTCGGGGATGTCGACGCGGAAAGGCGTGATGTCGTTCATGGGGCCCACGATGCCGCCCCATGCGGAAAGGATGCTTCCGCATGAGGCCATTTCGGGAGGCCCGTTTCCCGGCGTGGGCGGTCCGGTTCCGGGATGACGAAAGGCCCCGTACGGAGATCCGTACGGGGCCTTCGTTCAGCGATCAGCTAGCTCAGCTCTGGCCGCCCGCGAGCTTCTCGCGCAGAGCCGCGAGAGCCTCGTCGGAGGCGAGAGCGCCGGCCGCCGGAGCGGACGAGGAGCTGCTCGACTGGGGCTGCGACTCACCGCTGTAGGACGAAGGAGCGGCTTCGCCGGCCTCGGCCTCGGCCTTGCGGGCCTCTTCGATCTGCTTGCGGTGGGCCTCGTAGCGCTGCTGGGCCTCGGCGTACTGCCGCTCCCACTCCTCACGCTGCTTGTCGAAGCCCTCGAGCCACTCCCCGGTCTCCGGGTCGAAGCCCTCGGGGTAGATGTAGTTGCCCTGGTCGTCGTAGGTCGCCGCCATGCCGTAGAGCGTCGGGTCGAACTCGACCTCGGTGCCCACGCCCTCGTTGGCCTGCTTGAGGGACAGGCTGATCCGGCGACGGTCGAGGTCGATGTCGATGATCTTCACGAAGATCTCGTCGCCGACCTGGACGACCTGCTCCGGGATCTCCACGTGGCGCTCGGCCAGCTCGGAGATGTGGACCAGGCCCTCGATGCCCTCCTCGACCCGGACGAACGCGCCGAACGGCACCAGCTTGGTGACGCGGCCCGGCACGACCTGGCCGATCTGGTGGGTGCGGGCGAACTGCTGCCACGGGTCTTCCTGGGTGGCCTTGAGCGACAGGGAGACGCGCTCGCGCTCCATGTCGACGTCGAGGACCTCGACCGTGACCTCCTGGCCGACCTCGACAACCTCGGAGGGGTGGTCGATGTGCTTCCAGGACAGCTCCGACACGTGGACCAGACCGTCGACGCCACCCAGGTCCACGAAGGCACCGAAGTTGACGATCGAGGACACGACGCCCTTGCGGACCTGGCCCTTCTGGAGGGTGTTGAGGAAGGTCTGGCGAACTTCCGACTGCGTCTGCTCAAGCCAGGCACGGCGCGACAGAACCACGTTGTTGCGGTTCTTGTCGAGCTCGATGATCTTGGCTTCGAGCTCGCGGCCGACGTACGGCTGCAGGTCGCGGACACGGCGCATCTCGACCAGGGACGCCGGGAGGAAGCCACGGAGGCCGATGTCGAGGATGAGACCACCCTTGACGACCTCGATGACGGTGCCGGTGACGATGCCGTCCTCGTCCTTGATCTTCTCGATCGTGCCCCAGGCGCGCTCGTACTGAGCACGCTTCTTGGACAGGATCAGGCGGCCCTCCTTGTCCTCCTTCTGGAGAACCAGGGCCTCGACGTGCTCGCCGACCTCCACGACGTCAGCAGGGTCGACATCGTGCTTGATCGAAAGCTCGCGCGAGGGGATGACACCCTCGGTCTTGTAGCCGATGTCGAGAAGAACCTCGTCTCGATCGACCTTGACGACGGTGCCCTCGACGATGTCGCCGTCGTTGAAGTACTTGATGGTCTCGTCGATCGCGGCGAGGAAGGCTTCCTCGGACCCGATGTCGTTGACCGCTACCTGCGGGGTGCTCGAGGTGGCCTCAGTGCTGGACGTCATGTGTGGAATTGCTCCGAACGCGGACAGATGTCGATGTGGCGATGCGCGGCAGGCCCTCTTCCGCATCAAGCCGAGGAGTTACGACATCGACGTGACCGAGCGCGAGCCCGCTCCGTCTGAGGCGCGCGCGAGCCCACAGCGCAGCGATCAGCATATGAGACCATCGCCACGGGGTCAATCCAACCGGCACATCCACCGCGGCTAGTAAGCGTTGACCCGGGGCCTGTGCTTTGCCTCGATATTACCCCGAAGCCGACGAGGGATGGAGACGCGCTCCGGGTCGCCGTCGGACACATACCGCTCGCCTGGGTGCTTGTCCAGCCATTCCAGCCAGTACTGCGAGCACCACTTGCGGCATTCGCCCTTCTTGCCGTTGCTCTGGATCCGCTGGATCGCGCCCCTGTCGAACTTTTTCGCGTACGGCGAAACGGACGGCTCGGCCCCGGCCAGGAACACCCCGTCGTAGTCGTAGCGCGTGCCCTCCCACGACCCCTGCCGGGCCGCCTTCTTCGAACGCGGCATCGACCCGTACGGCAGCGCCAGCGTCGTCACCTTGTCCACGCCCAGCCGGCCCAGCATCCGGTCGAGCCTGGCGATCTGCTTGCGCACCTTCTTCGTGGCGAGCGAGCGCAGGTCCGGATGGGACCAGGTGTGGTTGGCCACCTCGAACCCGTTGCCGGTCAGCCAGCGCACCGCCGCCTCCTGCTCCCGCTCGCTCCGCAGCCCGAACGGCGCCTGGTTGACCCAGAACGTGGCCACCGGCCGGAACCCCGGATGGCGCGCGGCCACGTCCAGCAGGATGCCCACCGCCGTGTCCCGGGCGGGCTTCCCGGCGGCGTCCAGCGCGAAATGACTGGGATGGCCGTCGTCGAACGTGAGCACGACCGGGAACTTCCCGGCCGGCACCCGGATGTCGCCCGCCGCGAACTCCGCCGCGCTGATCGGCACGTACCCCTTCCTGGCGAGCTTCTCCAGCTCCTGCCTGAACTGGGCGGGCGTGCGGTCGATCGACGAGCGCCGCTTGCCGACCAGCCGGTGGTACATCAGCACCGGGATCTTGCCGAGCTCGTTGGCCTTGACCTGCTTGGCGAACTCGGGGGTCGCCACGACGCCCGGCGGCTCGGCCACCTCGCCGACCGCCGGGCCCGTCGGCGCCGCCGTGGACCGTTCCTGGGCCCGCGCGGGCGGGGCCGCCACGGGCCGGTCGCCGGGCACCAGCCAGAGCCCGACGATCGCCGTGACCACGACCAGGACGTTCGTCACGCCGATGATCCGCGTAAGGGACTGCACAAAACTCCTGTGCCACTCGGGGAAAGCTTCCCTCAGCGTAATCCAAAGGATCACGAAAAAAGTGCCATGCCCCGCCGAACCAGGACGAAACCCACCCCCACCGCAACCCACCCAGGACCCCGGCACCACCTGCCCCGACGCCCCACCCGAAGGCAACCACCCCCGCAAGCGCCCAGAGGGCCCCACCGCGCCGGGGCCGACCACACCCCGAGGGGATCGGCCTACGGGGAGGCGGCACGACGGGAAGAGCCTGCCCCGCCTGGAGGCCGCACGCCGGCCGAGGGCCCGATCAGCTGGGAGAGGGCCTGGAAGGGGGCGCGCCACCCGGGGGCCGCGCCAGGCGGCCACCCAGAGCGCCCACGCCGTGCCGGAGCCGGGCCCGCAGGCGCCCGCACACCCTGGCCCGCGCCGCGCCAGGCGGCCACCCAGAGGGCCCACTCCGCGGAGGGCCCCCCGTCGGAGGGCCTCCCAGCCGGGGCGAGGGCCTGGAAGGTCGCACGCCACCTGGGGGCCGTACCAGGCGGCCGCCCAGAGGGCGCACGCCGCGCGGAAGGCCCTCTCCAGGCGGAGAGCAGCCACGCCGCGCCGGGGCCGGGGCCCCGCAGGCGGCCGCTCACCCAGGACGGGGCCAGGCCAGCCCCGCACGGAGGGCCCGCGCCGCGCCAGGCGGCCGCCCAGAGGGCGCGCGGGCGCCCCCCACCCCGGACGGGGTCTGGACCGTGGGCGCGCCCCGGGCGGAGGGCCCGCGCCGGGCGGGACCTCCCCGGGGGTGCGGGTCAGTGGCCGGCGTCTTCCCAGGTGCGGCCGATGCCGACGGAGACCTCCAGGGGAACCCGGAGCTGGTAGGCGGCGTTCATCTGGTCGCTCACGAGCTGCCGCAGCGTCTCCAGCTCGCCCGGAGCCACCTCGAAGACGAGCTCGTCGTGCACCTGGAGGAGCATGCGCGAGCCCAGCCCCTCCTCGGCCAGCGCCTGGCGGACGTGCAGCATGGCGACCTTGATGATGTCGGCCGCCGAGCCCTGGATGGGGGCGTTGAGCGCCATCCGCTCGGCCATCTCCCGCCGCTGGCGGTTGTCGCTGGTGAGGTCGGGCAGGTAGCGGCGGCGGCCCATCATGGTCTCGGTGTAGCCGTTGGTGCGCGCCTGGCGGACGATGTCGTGCAGGAAGTCGCGCACGCCGCCGAACTCCTCGAAGTATTCCTCCTTCAGGGCCCGTGCCTCGGCGACCGGGATGTTGAGCTGGCCCGCCAGCCCGAAGTCGGACAATCCGTAGGCGAGGCCGTAGTTCATCGCCTTGATGCGGGCGCGCAGCTCGCCGTCGATCTGCTCGGGCGGCAGGTCGAAGACGCGGGCGGCGGTGGCCTGGTGGAAGTCGTGACCCGACTCGAACGCGGCGATCAGCGACTCGTCGCCCGACAGGTGGGCCATGATGCGCAGCTCGATCTGGCTGTAGTCGGCGGTGAGCAGCGTCTCGTAGCCCTCGCCGACGACGAAGCCCTGCCGGATGCGGCGGCCTTCGGCGGTGCGGATGGGGATGTTCTGCAGGTTGGGCTTCTCCGACGACAGGCGGCCGGTGGCGGCGATGATCTGGTTGAAGGTGGTGTGGATGCGGCCGTCGTCGCCGATCTCCTTGATCAGGCCCTCGACCGTGGTGCGCAGCTTGGTCTGGTCGCGGTGGCGCAGCATGATCGTCGGCAGCTCGTGCTCGGTCTGGGTGACGAGCCAGGCGAGCTGGTCGGCGTCGGTGCTG
Source organism: Nonomuraea sp. NPDC003214 (assembly GCF_053590035.1). Taxonomy (NCBI): domain Bacteria; kingdom Bacillati; phylum Actinomycetota; class Actinomycetes; order Streptosporangiales; family Streptosporangiaceae; genus Nonomuraea; species Nonomuraea sp. NPDC003214. The sequence goes on from NZ_JBSFSX010000007.1 coordinate 271,007, forward strand.
TAGCCGGTCTTGATCTTCTTGGTCTTGGGCAGGCCGAGCTTGACGAACAGCACCTCCTGCAGCTGCTTGGGCGAGCCGAGGTTGAACTGCTCGCCGACGGAGCGGTGGGCCTCCTCGACCGCGTGCTTGACGGCGGCGCCGAACTCGGCCTCCAGCCCGGCGAAGTATTCGCTGTCGACGGCGATGCCGGCGCGCTCCATCTCGGCCAGCACGGTCAGCAGCGGCAGCTCGACGTCGCTCAGGAGCTGGGTGCCGCCGCGCCCGGCGAGGAAGCCCTCCAGGGCGTCGGCCAGCTCGCGCACCGCGTGGGCGCGCAGGGCCAGGTCCTTGGCGGGGGCGTCCTCGTCGTCGCCGAACAGGGCGGCCTGGCCGTCGGACTCCTCCTCGGCGCGCAGGTCGCGGTTGAGGTAGCGGCGGGCGAGGTCCTCGAGCGCGAACGTGCGCTGCCCCGGCATCGCCAGGTAGGCCGCCAGCGCGGTGTCGCACGACAGGCCGCGCAGCTCCATGCCCTGCGCCCACAGCGCCAGGATGGGGCCCTTGGCGTCGTGGACGGCCTTGGGCCTTGCGGGGTCGGCCAGGTAGGCGCGCAGCGCGGCCTCGTCGGCCTCGGTCAGCTTGACCGGGTCGATGTGCGCGGCGGTGCCGTCGGGGGAGGCGATGGCGATGGCGTCGACGCGGCCGGTGCCGCTGCCGTAGACGCCCTTGAACGCCACGCCGGCGCGGCCCTCGGGCAGCGCCGACAGCCAGCCGGCCACCCGGTCGGGGCCGAGGATCACGGTCTCGACCTCGAAGCCCTGGTCGGGCTCCTGCTCGCCGGTGCCGAGGGTCTTGAAGACGCGCTCGCGCAGCTCGCCGCGGATCTGCAGGGTGTCGAACAGCTTGTTGACCTCTTCGCGCTCCCAGGCGCCCTGCTTGAGGTCGGCCAGCTCGGCCTCCAGGGGGACGTCGCGCAGCAGCTCGGTGAGCCGCCGGTTCATCAGCACCTGGGCGACGTGCTCGCGCAGCTTGTCGCCGACCTTGCCCTTGACCTCGTCGACCCGGTCGACGAGCTCGGTCAGCGAGCCGAACTCGCGCACCCACTTGGCCGCGGTCTTCTCGCCGACGCCGGGAATGCTGAGCAGGTTGTCGGACGGGTCGCCGCGCAGCGCCGCGAAGTCGGGATACTGCACCGGGGTGAGGCCGTACTTCTCCTGGACGGCCTCCGGCGTGAAGCGCGTCATGTCGCTGATGCCGCGGCGGGTCATGAGCACGGTGACGTCGTCGTTGACGAGCTGCAGCGCGTCGCGGTCGCCGGTGACGATGAGCACGCTCATGCCCTCGGCACCGGCGCGGGTGGCCAGCGTGGCGATCAGGTCGTCGGCCTCGAAGCCGGCCTTGGACAGGCGCGGGATGCGCAGCGTGTCGAGCAGCTCGTAGATGAGCTGCATCTGGCCGCGGAAGTCTTCGGGCGTCTCGCTGCGGTTGGCCTTGTAATCGGAGTATTCCTCGTGCCGGAACGTCGGCTCCGATCGGTCGAAGGCCACCGCCACGTGCGTGGGCTGCTCGTCACGCAGGATGTTGGTCAGCATCGAGGTGAACCCGTAGACCGCCTCGGTGTGCTGACCGTCGGTGGTCATCAGGTTGGCGTCTTTCAGCGCGTAGAACGCGCGATAAGCCAGGGAATGCCCGTCAAGCAGCAGCAGGCAGGGTCGGCTGGGGGTCACTTCACTCTTCGGCACACAGGCAGCCTAGTCTCCAACTGCGACAGAAAACCCGAGCTCGAAAGACTGGAGGCGTCCCCTTGACGCAGATAGACCCGGCCTCCTTCACCGCCGTGCACGAGGGCACGCTGGCCGACCGGATGGGCATCGAGTTCCTGGAGGCGAGCGCCGAGCGCGTGGTGGCGCGGATGCCGGTGGCGGGCAACACGCAGCCGTACGGCCTGCTGCACGGCGGCGCCTCGGTGGTGCTGGCCGAGACGCTCGGCTCGACGGGGGCCGCCCTCTTCGCCGGCCCCGGCAGGATCGCGGTGGGGATCGAGATCAACGCCACCCACCACCGTCCGGCGACCTCCGGGCACGTGACGGGGGTGGCGACCCGGCTGCACGGCGGCCGCACGCTGGCCACGTACGACATCGAGATCTCCGACGAGCAGGGGCGGCGGGTGTGCACCTCCCGCCTCACCTGCATGCTGCGCGACGCCTGATCGCACCAGCCCCTTTGCGCACAGGGCCCGGGGATCGCTACGGTTGTCCCCAGCGGAGCCCGCGGGGAGGCCGAGTAGACAACGGGTGAGGCCGGGGAAGCCTCATACGGCACCAAAGGTCTCCCCCGGGCTCGTTTTTATGAATTCCGCTTGTATCGTTAGCGATTCGTTAGTCACCGCGCCAGGCGTGTCCGCTCATTTAGCCCCTGACCTGCCGCGTTGTTTGCTCACACAAGTGACACACGCATGTCACTAATTGGTGACGAACCATACTGAACCGGGCGTACCCGGAATAAGCTCCCGCCACAGCATCCCAGTCGTGCCTGCGATGCCCGCGTGTCGAGATGGAGGGGCACAACCCCGCCTTGACCTATCTGAGGGAGCACCATTGCGCAGAGCCGTGATCGCGTTCACGGCCTTCCTGGGTGGACTCATTCTCCTGCTCGCCGTTCCTGCCCATGCGGCGGATCCGGAACAGAGCCTGAGGGGAACACTCCAACACCAAGGCCAGCCAGTGAACGGCGTGAAGATCGTCGTGACCACCGAGAGCGGACAACCCGTTCAGGAGGTCACCAGTGACGCCAAGGGCACATGGGAGGTGCCGGTCGAGAAGCCCGGCAAGTTCAAGGTCACGCTGGATGTCAGCACCCTCCCCGCGGACCTGCAGATCGTCGGCGGCAAGAACGTCCGCACGCCGACCGTCTACGAGGGCAACCCGGCGAGCGTGCTGTTCGCCCTGCAGCCCAAGACCGCCGCGGGCGAGGAGCCCGCGCAGCCCGGCGGCGGGGGCAGCGCCTTCTGGGAACGGGCCGCGCAGCTCACCTTCGAGGGTCTCAACCTGGGGCTGATCATCGCCCTGGCGGCGCTCGGCCTGTCGCTCATCTACGGCACCACCGGCCTGACCAACTTCGCCCACGGTGAGCTGGTCACGCTCGGCGCACTGCTCGCCTACGCCTTCAACACCGGCATCGGCCTGCACCTCATCCCCGCCGCGATCATCGCGGTCATCCTCGCCGGCGGGCTGGGCTACGCGCAGGACAGGTTCTTCTGGGGCCAGCTGCGCCGCCGCGGCACCGGCATCATCGCCATGATGATCGTCTCAATCGGTGTGGCGATCTTCCTGCGCTACCTCTTCCTCATCCTGTTCGGCGGCCAGAGCGAGGCGTTCGCCCAGTACAACGCCCAGCCCGGCATCCAGGTCGGCCCGATCTCGGCGGCGCCGAAGAACTTCGTCGCCATGGGCATCGAGCTGATCGTCCTGGTCGTCGTCGGCGTCGCCCTGCTGCGCACCCGCACCGGCAAGGCCGCCCGCGCCGTGGCCGACAACCCGGCGCTCGCCGCCTCCTCCGGCATCAACGTCGACCGGGTCATCCGCATCATCTGGACCATGGGCGGCGCCATCGCCGCGCTGGCCGGCATCATGCTCGGCCTGTCGCAGAACCTGAAGTTCACCATGGGCCAGGACATCCTGCTGCTCATCTTCGCCGGCGTCACGCTCGGCGGGCTCGGCACGGCGTTCGGCGCGCTGGTCGGCTCCATCATCGTCGGCCTGTTCATCCAGGTCTCCACGCTGTGGGTGCCGCCGGAGCTCAAGAGCGTCGGCGCGCTGGCCGTGCTCATCATCGTGCTCCTCTTCCGGCCGCAGGGCATCCTCGGCCGCCGCGAGCGGATCGGCTGACGGGGGGAACCATGGACTGGATCACGATCATCTCCACCACCGTCAAGGCCGCCATCGGCGTCGAGACGGTCTGGTACGCGCTCGCCGCGATCGGCATCAACATCCACTTCGGCTACACCGGCCTGCTCAACTTCGGGCAGTCGGCGTTCCTCGCCGTCGCCGGCTACGGCCTGGCGGTCACCGTCACCGTGCTCGGCCTGCCGTTCTGGATCGGCATCGGGGTCGGCCTGCTGTCGGCCGTCCTGCTGGCGCTCGTGCTGGGCATCCCCACGCTGCGGCTGCGCGCCGACTACCTGGCCATCGTCACCATCGCGGCGGCCGAGATCGTCCGATTGGTGTTCCGCTCGGTGGCGTTCAAGGACGTCTTCGGCGGCTCCGACGGCCGGCGCGGCTTCTCCGACGGCTTCTACGCGCTCAACCCCTTCCCCGAGGGGGAGTACGGGTTCGGCTGGCTGCTGTTCGGCGAGCGGACGCTGTGGGTGCTCGTCGTCGGCTGGATCCTCGTCGCCCTCTCCTGCGCCATCGTCTTCCTGCTCATGAAGAGCCCGTGGGGCCGCGTGCTCAAGGCGATCCGCGAGGACGAGGACGCCGTGCGCAGCCTCGGCAAGAACGTCTTCTCGTACAAGATGCAGTCGCTCATCCTGGGCGGCGTCATCGGCTGCCTCGGCGGCTTCATCTACGGCCTGGCCTACGCCTCGGTGCAGCCGGACATCTTCGGCACCGAGACCACCTTCTTCGCCTACACGATCGTCATCCTCGGCGGCGCGGCCCGGGTGTTCGGCCCGGTCGTCGGCTCGGCGATCTTCTGGGTGCTGCTGGTGCTGGTCAACGGCGTGCTCAGCGGTGCGGTCGAGTCGGGCGCGATCACCTTCCTGGACTCCACCCAGGTGGGCCCGTTCCGCTTCCTCCTCGTCGGGCTGGGACTCATCCTCTTGCTCGTCTTCCGGCCACAGGGCATCTTCGGTGACAAGAGGGAGATAGCAATCGATGCACGCTGAAACCACCACCGACCGCAAGGCCGCCGCCCTGGCCGCCTTCAAGGACCTCGCCCACGACCCCGGGGTGGCCAAGCCGGACCCGATCCTCGTCGTGGACAACGTGGTGCGCCGCTTCGGCGGCCTGACCGCCGTCGACGTCCAGCACGTCGAGGTGCAGCGCGGCTCCATCACCGCGCTGATCGGCCCCAACGGCGCCGGCAAGACCACGTTCTTCAACCAGCTGACCGGCTTCGACACCGCCGACTCCGGCCAGTGGACGTTCAACGGCCGCAACATGAACGGCGTGCCCGCCCACAAGGTGGCCCGCGCCGGCATGGTGCGCACGTTCCAGCTCACCAAGGCGCTGTCGAAGCTCACCGTGCTGGAGAACATGCGCCTGGGCGCGCAGAAGCAGCGCGGCGAGAACTTCTGGCGGGCGCTCGTGCCGGCGATCTGGCGCGGCCAGGAGGACGAGATCACCGAGCGGGCGGAGGAGCTGCTGGTCCGCTTCAAGCTCGACGCCAAGCGCGACGACTTCGCCGGGTCGCTGTCCGGCGGCCAGCGCAAGCTGCTGGAGATGGCCCGCGCGCTCATGGTCCAGCCGGAGCTGGTCATGCTCGACGAGCCGATGGCGGGCGTCAACCCGGCCCTCACCCAGTCGCTGCTCGGGCACGTCAAGGACCTGCGCGAGCAGGGCATGACCGTGCTGTTCGTCGAGCACGACATGGACATGGTCCGCGACATCAGCGACTGGGTCGTCGTCATGGCCCAGGGCGCCGTCATCGCCGAGGGCCCGCCCGACACGATCATGTCGGACGAGCGGGTCATCGACGCCTACCTGGGCGCCCACCACGACGCCCCGCTCGACGAGGGCGAGCTCGCCGAACAGCTCCACGAGGCCGAGCAGGCGCTCGAGGCCGAGTTCGAAGAGGAGACGAAGAAGTGAACGCCGTCCCCGAGTCCACGTCGGCGGTCACCGACCGCAGCGCGCACGTGGCCGGCGCCGAGAACGCCGTCCTGCGCTGCGACGAGCTGATCGCCGGCTACCTGCCGGGCGTCAACATCCTCAACGGCTCCGACCTCTACGTGGGCGACGGCGAGCTGATCGGCATCATCGGCCCCAACGGCGCCGGCAAGTCGACCCTGCTCAAGGCCATGTTCGGGCTGGTCAACATCCGCAGCGGCAGCGTCACGCTCAAGGGTGAGAACATCACGAACATGAAGGCGCACGAGCTGGTCGCACGGGGCGTCGGGTACGTGCCGCAGACCAACAACGTCTTCCCCAGCCTCACCATCGAGGAGAACCTCGAGATGGGCGCCTTCCAGGTGCCCGGCAAGTTCAAGGAGCGCTTCGAGTTCGTCGCCGAGCTGTTCCCGGCGCTCAAGGAGCGGCGCAAGCAGCGGGCCGGCTCCCTGTCGGGCGGCGAGCGGCAGATGGTGGCGATGGCCAGGGCGCTCATGACCGAGCCGTCGGTGCTGCTGCTCGACGAGCCGTCGGCCGGTCTGTCGCCCAAGCTGCAGGACCTGGTGTTCATCCAGGCCCAGCAGATCAACAAGGCCGGCGTGACCGTGATCATGGTGGAGCAGAACGCCCGGCGCTGCCTGCAGATCTGCCACCGCGGCTACGTGCTCGACCAGGGCCGCAACGCCTACACCGGCACCGGCCGGCAGCTCGCCCGCGACCCCAAGGTCATCGAGCTGTATCTGGGCACGCTCGCCAAGGCGTGAGGCACGGACGACAAGGCACGGGAAGGGGCTCCTGCGGGGGCCCCTTCTCCGTTGGCGGCCGGCGGTCTTCAATGGGCGGTGTGAAACGTCTCGCGGCCTCGGCGCTCCTCGTCCTCCTGACCGCCGCCTGCGGTCCCTCACCCTCCACCGGCACCTACAGCACCGGCGGCGACCCCGACGACGACCCGTGCGCGCGCGTGGTCTCCGCCATCGGCTACGCGGGCCTGCTGCTCGAACCCGCGGGCCACGAGGACGAGCAGGACTTCCAGGACGCCGTCATCGGCCGGCTGGCCGAGGTGCACGGCATCACCCGCCAGTTCGGCCCCCGCCTGCCGGACTCCCTCGGCACGGCGGTGCGTACGGTCGAGTCCACGACCGCGGACCTGTCGAAGTCGCGCACGCCGCGCGAGCGGCAGGTGGCGCTGCTCAAGCGCTATCGCGCGGCGGCCGGGCAGATCGAGGCGGGCTGCCGCTGAGCATGCCGAAGGGCCCGGTCTCAGGGGGGAAGACCGGGCCCTTCACATTTGGGGCGGGGATCAGCCCTCGATGTTGCCCGTGCGGTACTCCAGCGCCTTCACGGGGTACTTGTTGTCGTCGCCGTACTGGTAGATGCCGATGGTGGCGACGGCCGGGTCACCGGCGTCGTTGAACTCGACCGGACCGCTCACGCCGTCGTAGTCGAAGTCCTTGCCCGCCTTCAGCAGCTCCGAGCAGGTCTTGAAGTTGGTGCACTTCTCGCCGCCCTTGCTGACCTCGGCCAGCTTGGCCGCGATGTCGGCGCCCACGTCGCTCTTGGCGACCTCGGCGGCCAGCGCGATCAGGTTGGCGGCGTCGTAGGACTCGGGGGCGTAGGTGAAGTCCTCGAGCTTGGGGTCGACCGCCATCAGGCTCTGCCGGAACTCGTCGGGCGAGGCGGCGCCGGGGTAGGTGCCCTTGACGCCCTTGAGCGTGCCCTTGGGCATCTTGATGTAGTTGGTGTTCGACATGTTGCCGTCGACCATGTACCACTTGACCTTGTCGGCCGGCATGCCCTGCTTGATCAGCTCGCCGATGACCTTGGCGGTCTCCTCGAAGCCGATCAGCACGACGGCCTGCGGGCTCTTGGCCTTGATCTTGGCCACGTCGGCGGAGAAGTCGGCGGCCTTCGGGTCGTAGTCGACCCGCTCGACGACCTGGCCGCCACCGTCCTGGACCGTCTTGGCCACCTGGTCGGCCAGGCCGGTGCCGTAGGAGTCCTGCATCGCCATGATGGCGATGGAGGCGTTGCCGTCGGAGATGATCAGGTCACCCAGCACGCGGCCCTGGAGCTGGTCCGGCGGCGCGGTGCGGAAGTACAGGCCCTTGTCCTCGATCGTGGTGAACTTGTCGGAGGTGTTGGCCGGGGAGAAGTGGACCACACCGGCGCCCGTGATCTTGTCGATGACCGACTCCGACACCGACGAGGACGCGGCGCCGATGATGGCGTCGGCGTTCTGCGTCAGGAGCTTGTCGACCGACTGCGAGGCGATGTTCGTGGTGGTGTCGCCGGAGTCGGTGTGGATCTTGTTCACCGGCTTGCCCAGGACGCCACCGGCCTCGTTGATCTCCTTGACCGCCAGGTCGACGCCGGCGAACTCGGGCGGGCCGAGGAAGGCGAGCGATCCGGTCTGCGGCAGCAGCGTGCCCAGGGTCAGCGTGCCGTCGCCCTTCGCCGCGGGGGCCGCGGAGGATGGGGCGGCCGAGGGGGATTCAGGCGTGGCGGTGTTGCTGCCGCCACCGCAAGCTGTCAGGGCGAGGCTGGTGGCAGCCGCGACAGCCAGCACCCGTCCCACGGGAGCAATGCGGATCATGAAGTAATCTCCTTCATTTCCAGGCCGGGATCCGTCAGCACCGCCGAGCGTTCCCGATCGAATGACGGAAACGTACAAAATGCCTGGACATCGGGGCCAGATGCGCAGATGAACTGTCGGCACTTGGATGCGGAGTCGTAATCAGTCCTCAACTTACGACTGGGCCCGGGGTGTGCCTAATGTGAAGGACGTGAAGCGCATTTGGACCATCGGCATGCTGGTCGTCCTCGCCGCCGGGTGCAGCTCGCCTCCGCCCCCCGCGCCGTCCGCCGAGCCGCCCGCGGGCGTGTCGGTCACGCTGGGACAATGGCGTTCGGACGAGGCCGCGCACCGGTTACAGGTGGCCGTACGGAATACGAGCGACACCCCGGTGTATTTCGCGGATCTTCAACTCGTGACACCGTCATTGACCACGGTTCCCGCACAAAAGACTGATTCCACCATCAAACGGACGGCGAGGACTGATCTCCCCATTCCTTATGGGAAGGCCGTCTGTCCCGCTCAGGGGCTGCCCGAGGTGCGGCCCGCCACCGTCGTGGCCCACGTGCGCACCGGCTCCGAGCAGAAGCTGCGCCGCGTCGTCTTCCCGGTGCCCCACCCCGACCCGGTGCTCGCCAGGCTCGTGCGCGACGAGTGCTCGGAACACCTCATCAGGCAGGCCGCCGACCTCGCCTTCGGCCCCGAGTGGAAGCAGCACGGCGACGCCATGCGCACCACGCTCACGCTCACCCGCCGTGGCCCCGGCGCCGTCACCGTGCACTCCGTCGGCGGCACCACGCACTACCTCGTCACCGGCGGGGAGAGTTTGCGGGCCACGCTGGACGCCTCCGCGCAGCGGGCCGAGGTGCCGTTCGAGATCACCCCGGCCCGTTGCGACGCGCACGCGTTCGCCGAGGCCAAGAAGGCGTTCATGTTCCCCGCCCGCGCCAGCGTCGACGGGGGCGAGGAACGCGTCGTCATCCTCACGCCGCCCGAGCAGGTGCAGAAACGCCTCATCCGCTACGCGGCCGACGTCTGCGACCTGGGCGGCGGCTAGCCGGCGATGTTGCCGGTGCGGTACTCCAGCGCCTTGGCGGCGTACTTGTTGTCCTTGCCGTACTGGTAGACGCCGATCGTGGCGACCGCCGGGTCACCGGCGTCGTCGAACTCGATCGGGCCGCTGACGCCGTCGTAGTCGATGTCCTTGCCGGCCTTGAGCAGGTCGGCGCAGGTCTTGAAGTCCTTGCACTTCTCGCCGCCCTTGCTGACCTCGGCCAGCTTGCCCGCGATCGACTTGCCGCTGTCGTCCTTGGCCGCCTCGGCGGCCAGCGCGATCAGGATGGCCGCGTCGTACGACTCCGCCGCGTAGGTGAAGTCGTCCAGGTCGGGGTCGGTCTTCATGAGCTTCTCGCGGAAGGCCGTCGGCGCCTCGGCGCCCGGGATCGTGCCCTTCACGCCGTCCAGCGTGCCCTTGGGCATGTCCAGGTAGTTGGTGTTCGACATGTTGCCGTCGACCAGGTACCACTTGACCTTGTCCGTCGACAGGCCCTGCTTGACCAGCTCCTGGATGACCTTGGCGCCCTCCTCGAAGCCGATCAGCACGATCGCCTTGGGGCTCTTGGCCTTGACCTTGGCCACGTCGGCGGAGAAGTCGGCCGCCTTCGGGTCGTAGTCGACCCGCTCGACCACCTGCGCGCCGGCCGCCTCGGCCGTCGCCGTCACCTGGTCGGCCAGACCGGAGCCGTAGGAGTCCTGCATCGCCATGATGCCGATGGTGTCGTTGCCGTCCGCCACGATCAGGTCGCCCAGCACGCGGCCCTGGAGCTTGTCCGGCGGGGCGGTGCGGAAGTAGAGGCCGTCGTCCTCGATGGTGGTGAACTTGTCGGAGGTGTTGGCCGGCGAGAACTGCACCAGACCGGCGCCGGTGATCTTGTCGACGACCGACTCCGACACCGACGAGGACGCGGCGCCGATGATCGCGTCGGCCTTCTGCGAGATCAGCTTGTCGACCGACTGCGCGGCGATGTTCGTCGTCGTGTCACCCGAGTCGGTGTGGATCTTGTTCACCGGCTTGCCGAGCACGCCGCCGGCCTCGTTGATCTCCTTGACCGCCTGGTCGACGCCGGCGAACTCGGGCGGGCCGAGGAACGCCAGCGACCCCGTCTGCGGCAGCAGCGTGCCCAGGGTCAGCGTGCCGTCGCCCTTGGCCGCGGGCGCCGCGGACGAGGCCGCGTCGGAGGCCGCGGCGGACGGGCTCTCCTGCGCGGTGGTGTCGCCGCCCCCACAGGCCGTCAGGGCCAGGCTCGCGGCGGCCGCGAGAGCCAGCATGCGTCCGGCCGGAGCAATGCGGATCATCAAGAAACTCCCCTTGTCCCAGCGGAGGAACTCTCCCGCCGCTGCGTTTTCCGACTTCAGCATGACGGCGAACGACGAAAAAGGGAGGTTGTTGTGCGAACTTTATGCTAATTCGTGATGTCCGAAACGCCCGCCCCGAGCACGGACGTTTCGGACATCAGGTCCGTGCCGATCAGCCGGCGATGTTTCCCTTGCGGTATTCGGTCGCCTTGCCCGCGTCGAACTTGTTGTCCGGCCCGTACTGATACACCCCGATGGTCGCCACCGACGGATCACCCTCGTCCGTGAAATCCACCGGACCGCTCACCCCGTCGTAATCGACGTCCTTGCCCGCCTTCAGCAGCGCCGCGCAGCTCGCGAAGTCCTGGCACTTCTCGCCGCCCCGGCTCACCTCGACCAGCTTCGCCGCCGCCGGCCGCCCCGCGTCGTCGCCCGCCGCCAGCGCCGCCAGCGCGATCAGGTTCGCCGCGTCGTACGACTCCGCCGCGTACGTGAACTCCGTCAGGTCCGGGTCCACCGCCAGCAGCCGCTTCTGGAACGCCTCCGGGGCCGACGCCCCCGGGATCGTGCCCTTGACCCCCTCCAGGGTCCCCCGGGGCGCCCGCAGGAAGTTCGTGTTCGACATGTTGCCGTCGACCATGTACCACTGGTGCCGGTCCGCCGTCAGCCCCTGCTTGACCAGCTCCTGCACCACCTTGGCCGTCTCCTGGAAGCCGATCAGCACGATCGCCTGCGGGCTCTTGGCCTTGATCTTCGCCACGTCCGCCGCGAAGTCCGCCGCCTTCGGGTCGTAGTCCACCCGCTCCACCACCTGGCCGCCCGCCTCCTCGGCCGTCCTGGTGAACTGGTCGGCCAGGCCGGAGCCGTACGAGTCCTGCATCGCCAGGATGCCCACCGTCGCGTGCCCGTCCGACACCACCAGATCGGCCAGCACCCGCCCCTGCAGCTTGTCCGGCGGGGCCGTGCGGAAGTACAGGCCGTCGTCCTTGATCGTGGTGAACTTGTCGGACGTGTTCGCCGGCGAGAACTGGATGACCCCGGCGCGGGTGATCTTGTCGACGATCGACTCCGACACCGACGACGACGCCGCGCCGATGATCGCGTCCACCTTCTGCCCCAGCAGCTTGTCCGCCGACTGCGCGGCGATGTTCGTCGTCGTGTCACCCGAGTCGGTGTGGATCTTCTCCACCGGCCTGCCCAGCACGCCGCCGGCCTCGTTGATCTCCTTGACCGCCAGGTCGACCCCGGCGAACTCCGGCGGGCCCAGGTACGCCAGCGTGCCCGTCTGCGGCAGCACGGTGCCGATCGTCAGCGTCCCGTCACCCTGACGGCTCGGGGCCTGGGACTGCGCCCCGGCGGCCGGTCCGCCGGTCGATCCGGCGCCCGGTCCGGGGGTCGTGCCGCCGCCACAGGCCGCCAGCGCCAGGCACGCCGCGGTGACGGCGGCGGGCGCGCGAAGAATGCGGATCATCGCAAGCGTCTCCGTTCGTGATGAGGGGAGCTTCCGTCCGCCCATCAGAAGTGCCGGGACACCTCACGCGATAGCCGCCGAGGCCGGTTGGATGCCCATCCGTGACCGCATCACAACCCATGCCGCGAAATATCCTGATATGTGCCCTACTGCGAGCGCTCGGCCGCGTCGTCTATAACGATCTGGGCAACCTCACGCATGCTCAACCGGCGATCCATCGACGCCTTCTGGATCCACCGGAACGCCTGCGGCTCGGTCCACCCGTGCTGGGCCATCAGCTGCCCCTTGGCCCGCTCGACCAGCTTGCGCGTCTCCAGCCGCTCCGACAGGCTCGACACCTCGGCGGTCAGCGCCACCAACTCCTCGTGCCGGCTCACCGCCATCTCGATCGCCGGCACCAGGTCCGCCTTGGTGAACGGCTTGACCAGATAGGCCATCGCCCCCGCGTCCCTGGCCCGCTCGACCAGGTCACGCTGCGAGAACGCGGTGAGGATCAGGCAGGGCGCGATCCGCTCCGCCACGATCCGCTCGGCCGCCGAGATGCCGTCGAGCACCGGCATCTTGACGTCCAGGATCACCAGGTCCGGCCGCAGATCCGTGGCCAGCTGGATCGCCTGCTCCCCGTCACCGGCCTCCCCCACGACGACGTAGCCGTCCTCCTGGAGCATCTCCTTGAGATCGAGGCGGATCAGCGCCTCGTCTTCCGCGATCACCACTCGCCGCTGCGTACTCACGAGCAGAAGAGTACCGATGTCCGGTAGATTAGAGCGACGTCGGCACCCTCCGTTGGTCTCCATCAGAGGTGAGGCACGACAAGCTCCGGACAAGTCCGGAAATATGCCGGAATGGTGGAATGGCAGACACTGACGCCTCAAAAGCGTCTGCTCGAAAGGGCGTGCGGGTTCGAATCCCGCTTCCGGCACTCCCCCAGAAACTGTCGATGACGTCACGCATACTCACCGCATGCACTCCCGCGAGACCGTGGCCCTGGCTCTTCGGCTCTCGGCCCAGGGCTTGTCCGATCGGCACATAGCGGCGCGATGCGGCGTCTCCGTCAGCAGCCTGCGCCGGTGGCGGGCGAGCACGGACCGGGCCCTGGAGCAGTCACGCCGCTCCACCTGCCCACGCTGCCATGGCCAGCGTCTCGACCTGCCGTCCTATGCCCACCTCCTGGGCCTCTACCTGGGCGACGGCCACATCGTGCGCTGCCGCAGGGCCGTCTACCAGCTGGCCGTGCAGTGCGACGACGCCTGGCCCGGCCTGATCGAGGAGACCGCCCAGGTGATGGCGCGGGTCATGCCGCAGTCGGCCGTCAGCCGCCGCCGGCGCCGCGGCTGCACCGAGGTGAAGAGCTACTCCAAGCACTGGCCATGCCTGTTCCCCCAGCACGGGCCGGGGCTGAAGCACCAGCGTCCGATCACGCTCGAGGGCTGGCAGCAGGAGATCGTCGACACGCATCCCGGGCTGTTCGTGCGGGGGCTGATGCACTCCGACGGCTACCGGGGCGTCAACCGGGTGCGCCACGGGGAGCGCTGCTATGCCTATCCGCGCTATCTGTTCAGGAACGAGTCGCGCGACATCCTGGCTCTCTGCGGCCGGGCGCTCGACGTGCTGGGGGTGGCGTGGCGCCACAACAAGCACAACGAGCTGTCGGTGGCCCGGCGGGAGGCGGTCGCGCTGCTCGATCTGCATGTGGGGCCCAAGTACTGAGTCCGAGGTCAAGGATCGGTAAAGACTGCGGGGGCGACGTCGGTTATGGGACGTTTGACCGGGGACGGCGGGGAATACCAAGGTTGATCTTGAGTGTGACCGTGGAGGTGGGTCTGGTGGGGTTGAGCGCGCAGGAGCGGGAGAAGTTCCTGGCCGAGTCGCACATCGCGGGTGTGGCCGTCGACGCCGGGCCGGGGCGGGCTCCGCTGAACGTGCCGGTCTGGTACGACTACGAGCCGGGCGGGGCGGTGGAGTTCCTGACGGGGGCCGATTCGGTCAAGGCCCGGCTGATCGCGAAGGCGGGCCGGTTCACGTTGCTGGTGCAGCGGACGAGCCCCACCTATCGGTACGTGTCGGTGGAGGGGCCGGTCGTGGCGCAGGGGCCGACGACGCTGGCGCAGCTGACCCGGATCGCGGCCCGCTACCTGCCCGCCGAGGCCGTGGCGGGCTATGTGGAGGGCTCGGACCTGAACGCCCTGGTGACGTTCCGGATGCGCCCCGAGCACTGGCTGTCGGCGGATCTGGGCGCGCTCTGAGCGGTCGCGGCCCGGCGCGCTGGGGCGGGGCCGGGCCGCGGATCGCGGTATTTTGTGGCACGTGACTGCTATCGATCCCACCGTGACCGGCGCGTACGGCGTCGGGCTGGCCACCGTCGCCTCCGACGGCACCGTACTCGACACCTGGTTCCCCGCTCCCGAGCTGGGCGAGCCGCCCGTCACCGGCACCGAGCGGCTGCCCGCCGGCGAGGCGGGCGAGCTGGCCGCGCTGGTCGGCCCGGACGAGGCGCGCGGGGTCGAGGTGGTGGCGGTGCGCACCGGCATCGCCAAGCTGTCCGAGCCGCCCGCCGACGCGCATGACGCCTATCTGCGGCTGCACCTGCTGTCGCACCGGCTGGTGCGGCCGCACGGGCTGAGCCTGGAGGGGGTGTTCGGCAAGCTCGCCAACGTGGTGTGGACGAACTTCGGGCCGTGCGCCGTGGAGGGGTTCGAGCGGACGCGGCTGCGGCTGCGGGCGCGGGGCGTGGTGACGGTCTACGGGGTGGACAAGTTCCCGAGGATGGTCGACTACGTGGTGCCTTCGGGGGTGCGGATCGCCGACGCCGACCGGGTGCGGCTGGGCGCGCACCTGGCGAGCGGCACGACGGTGATGCACGAGGGGTTCGTGAACTTTAACGCGGGCACGCTGGGCACGGCCATGGTGGAGGGCCGGATCTCGGCCGGGGTGGTCGTGGGCGCGGACTCCGACGTGGGCGGCGGCGCGTCGATCATGGGCACGCTGTCGGGCGGCGGCAAGCAGGTGATCTCGGTCGGCGAGCGCTGCCTGGTGGGCGCCAACGCGGGCCTGGGCATCTCGCTGGGTGACGACTGCGTGGTGGAGGCCGGTCTTTACGTGACGGCGGGCACGCGGGTGACGCTGCCCGACGGGCGCGTGGTGAAGGCGATGGAGCTGTCGGGCTCCGACGGGGTGCTGCTGCGCCGCAACTCGCAGTCGGGCGCGGTGGAGGCGCTGCCGCGCAAGGGCGGCGGCGTGGAGCTGAACGCGGCCCTGCACGCGAACTAGCCCGGCGGCCGGGCACGGGCGAGCACGGGCGAGCAGGGACGAGACGGATGAAGGCGGAAAGGGCCGGTGGCTCTTTCCGCCTTCTCGTGCCGGCTCGGGCGGTCAGTGGGTGTGGGACACCGCGGAGCCGATGGTGTGGACGCGCAGGGCGTTGGTGGAGCCGGGGGTGCCGGGAGGCGAGCCGGCGACGATGACGACCTTGTCGCCCTTCTCCAGCCGGCCGAGCGACAGCAGCGACGCCTCGACCTGGCGGACCATGTCGTCGGTGTGGTGCACGAACGGCACCTGGAAGGTCTCGACGCCCCAGGTGAGCGAGAGCTGGCCGCGCACGTGGGCGGCGGAGGTGAAGGCGAGCAGCGGGATCGGGGAGCGGTAGCGGGCCAGGCGGCGCGCGGTCTCGCCCGACATGGTGAAGGCGACCAGCGCCTTGGCGCCGACGATGGCGCCGACCTCGGCCGCGGCGCGGGCGATGGCCCCGCCGGTGGTCTCGGGCATGCGCTCCAGGGTGTGGGTGGCGTGCAGCGAGGACTTCTCGGCGGCGCAGGCGATGCGGTCCATGGTGGAGACCGCCTCGATCGGGTAGTTGCCCACGGAGGTCTCGCCGGAGAGCATGACGGCGTCGGCGCCGTCCATGACGGCGTAGGCGACGTCGGAGGCCTCGGCGCGGGTGGGGCGCGGCGCGTTCATCATCGAGTCGAGCATCTGGGTGGCGACGATGACCGGGCGGGCCTTCTCGCGGCACAGCTCGATGATGCGGCGCTGGACGATCGGGACCTGCTCCAGGGGCAGCTCGACGCCGAGGTCGCCGCGGGCGACCATGATGCCGTCGAAGGCCTCGACGATCTCGGGGAGGCGTTCGACGGCCTGCGGCTTCTCGATCTTGGCGAGCAGCGGGAGGCGGACGGCCTCCTGCTCCATGATGTTGCGCACCACGTCGGCGTCGGAGGGACGGCGGACGAACGACAGGGCGATCATGTCGAAGCCGGTGCGCAGCGCCCAGCGCAGGTCGGCCTCGTCCTTGTCGGTGAGCGCGGGGGCGCTGACGTTGATGCCGGGGAGGTTGAGGCCCTTGTTGTCGGAGATCATGCCGCCGATGACGACGCGGGTGATGACCCGCTCGCCGTCGACGCGGGTGGCCTCCAGGACGAGGCGGCCGTCGTCGACGAGGATGGTGTCGCCGGGGCGCACGTCGCCCGGCAGCCCCTTGTAGGTGGTCGACACCTGGTCGCGGTCGCCGGGCACGTCCTCGGCGGTGATGGTGAAGACGTCGCCGAAGCCGAGGCGGACCGGGCCCTCCTCGAACCTGCCGACGCGGATCTTGGGGCCTTGCAGGTCGGCGAGCAGGCCTACGCCGCGGCCGAGTTCGGCCGCCACCTCCCTGACCCGGTCGTAGACCTCTCTGTGCATGTCATGATTGCCATGGCTGAGGTTGAACCGTGCCACGTCCATGCCGGCGGCGATGAGCTCGCGCAGGCGTTCGGGAGAGGATGTGGCGGGGCCTAGGGTGCAGACGATTTTCGCGCGACGAGTCACGAGTCCTACCTTAATTGGTACAGACCACTTGGCAGTCACTGACGACGGAGAACGTACCCGACATAGGAGAACAGGACGGCAACGGCGACCAGCAGGCGTGCCAAGTTCGTGTATTCCTCCGGATAGATGACGCCCTCGATGTAGTGGTCGATGAAGCCGCTCGCGGGCAGCCCGGCGAGCCCGGCGTTGCGCCGCCCCCAGTCCTCGACCAGGGTGAGCGGGCATTCGACGCCGGTGACGACCGACAGCAGCCCCCAGCCGGCGACGGCGAGGTGCACCCAGATGGTACGCCTCCAGCGCCAGGCCAGGAAGCCGCCCACCACCATGTAGACGAGGAAGGCGAAGTGCGCCGCCATCGCCAGTTCCGCGACGAGGCGGTAGATCATGGCTCGAAGGTCGCCGCCTCCCACGCGTTGACGATGCCCCTGCCGAAGAACCCGTTGTGCGCGGTGTCGCCCTCGCACACGTGGGTGGTGCTCTCGCCGTACACCTTGTAGACGTACGCGCGCGGCGTCGGGCAGGGCTTGTCCGTGGCGGTCTCGTACAGGTAGCGCTCGACGGTGCCGGGCGCCAGCGTGAGGCCGCCGGGGCCGGGCTTGCCGAAGCGGCTGATGAGGATGGCGGCGACGCCGGTGGCGTGCGGCGCGGCCATGGAGGTGCCGTCGAGATACTGGTAGTAGAAGCAGGGGCGCCGGGTGCAGTCGCGGACGACGTCGGTGCCGCGGGGCTTGCCGTCCCTGTCGATGCGGCCCTTGGCGCGCAGCATCGCCTCGGGCGCGGCGGCGAGGATGGAGCGGGTGGGCGAGGCGTCCTTGCCGTCGAGCGTGTCGCCGCCGGGGGCGGCCACGTCGGCCTGCTCGATGCCGTAGTCGCTGTAGATGGCCTTGCGGCCCGACGGGCCGACGGCGGCGACGGAGATGACGCCTTCGGACTCGGCGGGCACGTTGAGGCAGGAGTTGTCGACCTCGCGGACGCGTTCGCCGCCGCGCGGGTAGCCGGGGCTGACCTTGTCGGTCTTGGGGCGGCCGAGGTCGGTGGAGCCGTTGCCGAGCGCGGAGATCAGCGTGACGCCCTTGCCGCGGGCGTAGTCGAGGGCGCGCTGCATGCCGGTGATGATGGCGCGCTGTTCGAGGCGTTCCTTCTCGCTGTCGGAGGGGTTGTCGCGGCAGTTGAACAGCCACGGGTCGACGTAGTAGCTCATGTTGACGACGTCGACGCCGATGTCGCCGGCGTAGGTGAGGGCGTCGAGGCTGGGCTTGAGGAAGAAGAAGCCGGAGTCCTGGCCGGCGCGGATGTTGACGAGCTGCACGCGCGGGGCGACGCCGATGACGCCGATGCCGTTGGCCGGGGAGGCGATGGTGCTGGCGACGTGGGTGCCGTGGCCGTCGTCGTCGCGGTCGACGGGGTCCTTGCAGTCGTCGGCCTCGCAGGGGCCGTCGAGCGTCTCGCCGTTCTCGTCCTCGGGCTTGTCGGTGACGAAGTTGCGGCTGAGCTCGCGGTTGAAGTTGGCGGCGATGTCGGGGTGGCTGCCGTCGATGCCGGTGTCGATGACGCCGACGAGGACCTTGTCGCTGCCGGGGGCCTTGGCGCGGGCGCGGTCGGCGCCGATCATCATCATGTCCCACTGGCGGGGGGAGAGGGGGTCGCCGGCGCTCTCGCCGTCGCCGGTGAAGGCGGAGGCGTCGGGGAAGGCCTTCTTGGCAGGGCCGTGCACGGTGGCGGCCGACGGGGCGTGGCCGATGCGGCGGTCGGCGGAGACGCCGACGACGGCCGGGTCCGCGCCGACGCTCTCGGCGAACCGCGTCCCGGAGGCGCGGGCGAGCACGTACCCGAGCTTGGGTTCGGTGAGGACGGCGGTGCCTCCGGCGGCGCCGATGCGGTCGAGCGCGCCGGCCTGCCCGCCCTCGGCGTAGAAGACGAGGTAGTCGGTGGCGGGTCCCGCGGCGGCGCCCGTGGGTGAGCAGCCGGCCAGCGCCGTCACCGTGGCCAGGGCCGCGAAGCCGGAGGCGATTCTTCGCATATTTCCTCCATCCCCCGCACTCCCCCAGAAACTGCATCTTCCCGACACTGACCGGGTGATGCAACTCGACGCCGAACGCCCGCCCCCGATGGGGACGGGCGTTCGCGGAACGACCTACACCAGCGGGCGGGCCGTCGGCAGGATCGGGTACGGCAGCGCCGTCTCGCCGGTGAGGTAGCGGTCGACGCCGCTGGCGGCGGCACGCCCCTCGGCGATCGCCCACACGATCAGCGACTGCCCGCGCCCCATGTCACCGGCCACGAACACGCCGTCGACCTTGGACATGTACGTCCTGTCCCGCGCGACGTTGCCACGGGCGTCGTAGAAGCCGTCGCCGGCCAGCTCGGCCAGGTCCTGGAGCAGCGCGCCCTTCTCCGGGCCGAGGAAGCCCATCGACAGCGTGACCAGCTCGGCGGGGATCTCCCGCTCGGTGCCCGGGATCGGCTTGAAGCCGTTCTGCGGGCCCTCGACCTCGACCAGGCGCAGCCCGCGCACGTTGCCGTCGGCGTCGCCGGTGAACTCGGTGGTGGAGACCGCGTACACGCGCTCACCACCGGCGTCGGCCAGCTCCTCGTGCGCGCTCTCCACCTTGAACAGCAGGGGGAACGTCGGCCACGGCTGGCTGCCGGGCCGCGAGGCCGGCGGCCTCGGCATGATCTCCAGCTGGGTGACGGAGGCCGCGCCCTGCCGGATCGCCGTGCCGATGCAGTCGGCGCCGGTGTCGCCGCCGCCGATCACCACGACGTGCTTGCCCTCGGCCGAGACGGGCGAGACCGCGTAGTCGCCCTCCTGGACCTTGTTGGACAGCGGCAGGTACTCCATCGCCTGGTAGACGCCCTTGAGGTCGCGCCCGGCCACCGGCAGGTCACGCCAGGCCGTGGCGCCGCCCGACAGCACCACCGCGTCGTACTGCTCGCGCAGCTCCGCGGCCGTGATGTCGACGCCCACGTCCACGCCGGTGCGGAACTCGGTGCCCTCGGCCCGCATCTGGGCCAGGCGCCGGTCGATGTGCCGCTTCTCCATCTTGAACTCGGGGATGCCGTAGCGCAGCAGCCCGCCGATGCGGTCGGCCCGCTCGTACACCACCACGTCGTGGCCGGCGCGGGTGAGCTGCTGGGCGGCGGCCAGCCCGGCCGGGCCGGAGCCGACGACCGCGACCCTCTTGCCGGTGCGCGTCGACTGGGGCTGCGGGACGACCCAGCCCTCGTCGAACGCCCGGTCGATGATCTCGACCTCGACCCGCTTGATCGTCACCGGGTCGGAGTTGACGCCGAGCACGCACGCCGCCTCGCACGGAGCCGGGCAGAGCCTGCCGGTGAACTCCGGGAAGTTGTTCGTGGCGTGCAGCCGCTCGATCGCCTCCCGCCAGTCGGTGCGGTGGACGAGGTCGTTCCACTCCGGGATGAGGTTGCCCAGCGGGCAGCCGTTGTGGCAGAACGGGATGCCGCAGTCCATGCAGCGCGACGCCTGCTTGGTCAGCTTCTCCTGCGGGAAGTCCTGGTAGACCTCCTGCCAGTCGCCGATGCGGACGTCCACGGGGCGGCGCGCCGGCAGCTCGCGGTCGTGCGTGAGGAAACCCTTGGGGTCGGCCATGCGGTACGCCTCCTTAACCCTGGACCGCGGCCGCCATGACGGCCTCGTCGATGTCCCTGCCTTCGATGCGGGCGGCCTCGGCGGCCTGCATGACCCGCTTGTAGTCGGTCGGCATGATCTTGCCGAACCTGCCGAGCGCGGCGTCCCAGTCGGCCAGCAGCTGCTTGGCCACCGGGGAGCCGGTCTCGGCGAAGTGCTGCTCCACCGTCTCCTTGAGGAAGTCGGCGTCCTCGGCGGTGAGCGCCTCGACGGCCACCATCTCCCGGTTGACGCGCTCCGGCCGCAGGTCGAGCAGGTAGGCGACGCCGCCCGACATGCCCGCCGCGAAGTTGCGCCCGGTGGGGCCGAGGACGACCGCCCGGCCGCCGGTCATGTACTCGCAGCCGTGGTCGCCGACGCCCTCGACGACCGCGGTCGCGCCCGAGTTGCGGACGCAGAACCGCTCGCCGACGACGCCGCGGATGAACACCTCGCCGGACGTGGCCCCGTACAGGGCGACGTTGCCGGCGATGATGTGGCCGTCCAGCGGGGCCGACTCGTGCGGCCGGAGCGTGATCCGCCCGCCCGACAGGCCCTTGCCGAGATAGTCGTTGGCGTCGCCGGTCAGCCGCAGCGTGATGCCGCGCGGCACGAACGCGCCGAACGAGTTGCCCGCCGACCCGGTGAAGGAGATGTCGATCGTGTTGTCGGGCAGCCCGGCGCCGCCGTAGCGCTTGGTGACCTGGTAGCCGAGCATGGTGCCGACGGTCCGGTTCACGTTGCGGATCGGCAGCTCCAGCGTGACCGGGGTGCCGTCGTTGAGCGCGCCCTCGGCGAGCTGGATGAGCGTGTTGTCCAGCGCGTGCCGCAGGCCGTGGTCCTGCTCGACCGTGCGCCGCAGCGGGGTGCCCTCGGGCAGCTCCGGGCGGTGCAGGATCGGCGACAGGTCCAGGCCGCCGGCCTTCCAGTGGTGCTCGGCCGCGCTCACGTCGAGCATCTCGACGTGCCCGATGGCCTCGTCCAGCGAGCGGAAGCCCAGCTCGGCCAGGTACTCGCGGATCTCCTCGGCGATGAACTCGAAGAAGTTGACCACGAACTCCGGCTTGCCGGCGAAGCGCTTGCGCAGCTCCGGGTTCTGCGTGGCGACGCCGACCGGGCAGGTGTCGAGGTGGCACACGCGCATCATCACGCAGCCGGACACGACCAGCGGCGCGGTGGCGAACCCGTACTCCTCGGCCCCCAGCAGCGCGGCGATGACCACGTCGCGGCCGGTCTTGAGCTGGCCGTCGACCTGCACGACGATGCGGTCGCGCAGGTTGTTCAGCAGCAGCGTCTGCTGGGTCTCGGCCAGGCCGAGCTCCCACGGCGCGCCGGCGTGCTTGAGGCTCGTCAGCGGGGAGGCGCCGGTGCCGCCGTCGTGGCCGGAGATGAGCACCACGTCGGCGTGCGCCTTGGACACGCCCGCCGCGACCGTGCCGACGCCGACCTCGGCCACGAGCTTGACGTGCACGCGGGCGGCCGGGTTGGAGTTCTTCAGGTCGTGGATGAGCTGGGCGAGGTCCTCGATCGAGTAGATGTCGTGGTGCGGCGGCGGCGAGATGAGGCCGACGCCGGGCGTGGAGTGGCGGGTCTTGGCGATCCACGGGTAGACCTTGTGGCCGGGGAGCTGGCCGCCCTCGCCGGGCTTGGCGCCCTGCGCCATCTTGATCTGCAGGTCGGCCGCGTTGACCAGGTACTCGCTGGTGACGCCGAACCTGCCGGAGGCCACCTGCTTGATCGCCGACCGGCGCGTGGCGTCGTACAGCCGCTCGGGGTCCTCCCCGCCCTCGCCGGTGTTGGACTTGCCGCCCAGCCGGTTCATCGCGATCGCGAGCGTCTCGTGCGCCTCGACCGAGATCGAGCCGTACGACATCGCGCCCGTGGAGAACCGCTTGACGATCTCCGAGACCGGCTCGACCTCGTCGATCGGGATCGGGTTGCCCTTGCGCAGCTTGAACAGGCCGCGCAGCGTCATCAGCCGCTCGGCCTGGGAGTCCACCAGCTCGGTGTACTCCTTGAAGATCTCGTAGCGCCGGGTGCGGGTGGCGTGCTGCAGCTTGAAGACGGTCTCGGGGTTGAACAGGTGCGGCTCGCCCTCGCGCCGCCACTGGTACTCGCCGCCGACCTGCAGCCTGCGGTGCGCGTTGGCGGCCCTCGGGTACGCGTGCCGGTGCCGCTCGGCCGTCTCGCGGGCCAGCACGTCGAAGCCGACGCCGCCCAGGCGCGAGGTGGTGCCGGTGAAGCAGGAGTCGATGACCTGCCGGCTGAGCCCGAGCGCCTCGAAGATCTGCGCGCCGGTGTAGGAGGCCACGGTGGACACGCCCATCTTGGACATGACCTTGATGACGCCCTTGCCGTACGCCTTGATCAGGTTGCGCACGGCCTTGCGCTTGTCGAGCTCCAGCACCCCGGTCTCGACCAGGTCCTCGACGGTCTCGATCGCGAGATACGGGTTGACCGCGCCGGCGCCGTAGCCGATGAGCAGCGCCATGTGGTGGCACTCGCGGGCCTCGCCGGTCTCGATGACCAGGCCGATCTTGGTACGGGTCTTCTCCTGGATCAGGTGGTGGTGCACGGCCCCGGTCAGCAGCAGCGACGGGATCGGCGCCAGGCTGTCGGAGGAGCCCCGGTCGGACAGCACGATGATCCGGGCGCCGTCGGCGATGGCCTGCGACACCTCGGCCTTGATCTCCTCCAGCCGCGACAGCAGCGTCTGGCCGCCGCCCGCCACCTGGTAGAGGCCGGAGACCACATGCGGGTGGAACCCGGGCAGGTCGTGCTCGTCGTTGATGTGGATGATCTTTGCGAGCTCGTCGTTGTCGATCACCGGGTAGGGCAGCACGAGCTGCCGGCAGGAGGCCGGGCCCGGGTCGAGCAGGTTGCCCTCGGGGCCGAGCACGCTGGCCAGGCTGGTGACCAGCTCCTCCCGGATGGCGTCCAGCGGCGGGTTCGTGACCTGGGCGAACAACTGCGTGAAGTAGTCGAACAGCAGCCTGGGCTTCTCGCTCAGCACCGCCACGGGCGTGTCGGTGCCCATCGAGCCGATCGGCTCGGCGCCGGTGCGGGCCATCGGCGACAGGATGATCCGCAGCTCCTCCTCGGTGTAGCCGAAGGTCTGCTGCCTCCTGACCAGCGCCTCGTGGGTGGGGATCTCCCGCTGCCGCGCGGGCAGCTCCTCGAAGCGGACCAGCCCGGCGTGCAGCCAGTCGGCGTACGGCAGCGCGGCGGCGAGCTCGGCCTTGATCTCGTCGTCCTCGATGATCTTGCCGCGGGCGGTGTCGATGAGGAACATGCGGCCGGGCTGCAGGCGGCCCTTGCGGACCACGTCCTCCGGCGCGAAGTCCAGCACGCCCGCCTCGGAGGCGAGCACGACCAGGCCGTCGGCGGTCACCCAGAACCGGCCGGGACGCAGGCCGTTGCGGTCGAGCACGGCGCCGGCCAGCGTGCCGTCGGTGAACGTGATCGACGCCGGGCCGTCCCACGCCTCCATCATCGAGGAGTGGAACTCGTAGAAGGCCCGGCGCGCCGGGTCCATCTCGGTGTGGTTCTCCCACGCCTCCGGGATCATCATGAGCACCGCGTGCGGCAGGCTGCGCCCGCCGATGTGCAGCAGCTCCAGCACCTCGTCGAAGGAGGCGGTGTCGCTGGCGTCCGGGTCGCAGATCGGGAAGAGCCGCTGCAGGTCGCCGGGGATGAGCCCCGACTCCAGCATGGCCTCGCGGGCCCGCATCCAGTTGCGGTTGCCCCGTACCGTGTTGATCTCGCCGTTGTGCGCGATGTAGCGGTAGGGGTGGGCCAGCGGCCAGCTCGGGAACGTGTTGGTCGAGAAGCGCGAGTGCACCAGCGCGATCGCGGTGGCGTAACGCTCGTCCGACAGGTCGGGGAAGAACGGCTCGACCTGGTCGGGCGTGAGCATCCCCTTGTAGACCACCGTACGGGCCGACAGCGAGGGGAAGTAGACGTCGACCTCGTGCTCGGCACGCTTGCGCAGGCAGAACGCCAGCCGGTCCAGGCCGATCCCGGCCTCGCCGCCGGGCGCGGCCACGAACAGCTGGCCGAAGTGCGGCATGACCGCCCTGGCGCTCGGGCCGGGCAGGTCGCGGTCGACCGGCACGTCGCGCCAGCCGAGCACGGTCAGGCCCTCCTCGGCGGCGATCTCCTCGATCATGCCGGTGGCGATCCGGCGCGCCTCGGGGTCGATCGGCAGGAAGGCCACGCCCGTGGCGTAGCGGCCCGCCTCCGGCAGCGCGAACGGCACCACCGCGCGGTAGAGCTCATCGGGGATCTGCGTCAGGATGCCGGCTCCGTCGCCGGTGTCCGGCTCGCTACCCTTGGCCCCCCGGTGATCGAGATTGCACAGCGCCGTCAGCGCCTTGACCACGATCCCGTGCTCCCGGCGGCCGTGCACGTCGGCCACCATGGCGACGCCGCAGGCATCGTGCTCGTTGGCGGGGTGGTAGAGGCCCTGGGGCTCGGGGAACCCGAGGTGGGCAGCAGGCATTGAATCCCTCCCGTCGTCTTCGTCTGTCTTGGACTGCTCCACAGGCGGGGACGACGTTGGCCCTGCTGCATATCGTGGATAGAGGTTACCGCACGCTGCCCGAATGGTGCCCACCGCATCCACAGTGCGAACATTCATGACATCCCGGTATGCGAGCGGAGATGTCCCAAACCCCGGAACAGCGGGGGCTTCTGGCTCCCCCGCATTCCGGACACGGCCCCGCCGGATCAGTGCCGCCGGGTTGGTGCGGCTGGACACGGGGAAGCCCTCGATAGGGTTGCCCGCATGGAACGCGACGGGGTGGAACGGCTGCTGGCCGAGGCGGGCGTCGACGGCAGGCGGCTCAGGCACGCGCTGGCGTCGCTCTGCGACGGCCGGTGGTGGACCCTCGCCACGCTGGTCAGGCACACCGCGACCTCACGGCGGACGATCGAGTCGCTGCTCGGCGTCCTGGACCTGGAGCGCTCCGGCGACCGCTTCCGCGTGGCCGAGACGCACCGGCCCGCCTTCCAGGACCTGCTGGCCGTCGCGCCGCCGCCCGAGGACCCGGTCGGCCACCTGGTGCCGCACTACGAGGCCGTGCTGGAACGGCTGCGCGAGCTGGTCGCCGGCGCGCCGCGCGCCCGCCACACGCTCGACCACGTCGCCGCCACGCCCGACACGATCCTGCGCCGGGCCCTGCTCCTCGGGGCCCGCTTCTGGCTGCCGGGCGCCCGCCTGCTCTGCGTCGGCGACCACGACCTGACCTCGCTCGCCGTCAAGCTCGTGCACCCCGAGACGGACGTCACGGTCGCCGACGTCGACGACCGCATCCTGGCCTACATCGACGAGCAGGACCTCGGCGTCCGCACCCGCTGGGCCGACCTGCGCCTCACCCTGCCCGCCTCCGCCCGCGACCACGACCTGGCCATCACCGACCCGCCCTACACGCCGGAGGGCATCGGCCTGTTCGTCGCCCGCGCCGTCGAGGGCGTCAAGGACGACGGGCGCGTCCTGCTCGCGTACGGGGCCAGCGAGCGGACCCCGGCGCTGGCCCTCAAGGTGCAGAACGCGCTGTCGGCCCTCAACCTCGCCTACGAGGCCATCTATCCCGACTTCAACCGCTATTTCGGCGCGGAAGCCATCGGGTCAGCCGCCGACCTGTACATCCTGCGGCCCACCACCCGCACCCGGCCCGCCGCCGCGGCCCGCCTCGACCGCGCCGCCACCGCCATCTACACCCAGGGCCCCCAGTCCGTCGAGTCCGCCCCCGCCGCCGGCGCCCCCGCCCAGCCCGAGGGCCCCGCCGACCTCCTCGTCGGCGACTGGCCGGCCTCGCTGCCCCACACCCGGGTCAAGCTCTCCACCTGGCTCGCCAAGCCGTACGCCGCCGCCGTCGAGCACGTGGCGATCGCCGTCCCGGCCGGGCTGGAGGCGGCGCTCCCCCGCCTCCTGCTCGCCACCCGCGCCGCCCACGTCGAGGTCCACCTCGCCGCCCCGCCCGCCATCCCCGCCGCCCTCGCGCCGGTCTACGACTTCACCGCCTCCGGCACCGTCCTGCACGCCACCCGCCGACCCCTCCCCGCCGACCCCGAGGGGCTGCTCCTGCGGCGCATCCTGGACAACGGGCACGCCAAGCTCGCCAACTCCTGGCGCGAGGGCCTCATCGCCGCCGCCCGCGCCCAGGACGGCGCCCTCACCAAGAACGAGGCCCGCACCCTCATCCGCCAGACCGCCCCCTGGTCCGACGCCCTCTCCCCCGTCGAGGCCCCCCTCCACCGCCTCACCGCCCTCCCCACCCACATCGCCACCACCCTCACCCTCCTCCACACCCCCCTCTGACGGGACCCGACAAACGCAACGAACTGCCGAGGGACGCCACCCATCCGGGCGAGCCACCACAGGGGCTGCGACGCCGGCGCAGGCCGCAGACTGGCCTCCAATGGACGGCGACCAGACAGCCAGGGGCGCGGGCCCGTCCAGGTGCAAGCATGGGCGGCCAAGGTGCGGCACCCGCGGGTAGCCAGGACCACCGCAGGGGCAGGGGACACAGAGCCGCAGCGGCGGGGGTAACCGCACGGCCCACAGAGGCCACACGGGCCGGAGGGGCTACGTGGCGGCGAGGACGCGGGACTGGATGGCCTGGCCGAGGGAGTCGAGGGCGATGAGCGGCGGCACCAGGTCGGCGTCGGCCGTGCCCCGGGCTCCGACCCAGCTGACGGTCACGTAATGGCCAAGGGCGCGCACCTCGGCGCGGCTGCGCGCGGGGTCGAAGGGCACCGCCTGCCGGACGAACCCGTCGCGGCGCAGGGCCGTGACCAGGGCGTCGGCCGCGCGCCCGTCCGGCAGGTTGAAGATGACGAACTGCCCGGCGACCGCCCCGCCCGTGTAGGTGGCCCGCAGCGCCTGCGTGCATCCGGACGCGGCGGCACCCCACAGCGCGTCGTCACAGTCGGCCAGCTCCTCCACCTCGCCCCGGGCCAGCTCGCCGAGCGCCCCGGCGCGGAACAGCTCACCCGTGGTGAGCGGCGCGGCGTCGTCGGCCCGGGAGTCGACCGGCGCGTACATGGCCGACGTCGGCGTCCCGTGGAAGGCGGCGGGCCGGGGCGCGTCGCGCCCGAGCCACAGCCAGGCCCCCGCCCCGAGCACCGCGACCCCGGCCACCACCAGCGCGATCACGACCCGCCCCGGCATCAGATCCCCCACCTCACGCCAACCCCCGTTCTCTCAGACCACACCATCGCCCCCGTACGCCCCATGCCACCACACAACCGCGCCCCGTCGCCATCCCCATGACGACGGGACCCGGTCGCCGCCCTGTCACCCGCCGGGGCCGGTGATGGCGACCACGCGCCGGTAGAGGGCCTTCTCGGCGCCTCTCAGGGTGAGGGCGAGCGAGACGTAGTCGTCCTTGACCGTGGGCTCGGCTCCGTCGGCGCGGCCGAGCCAGACGAGGCCGACGTAGTGGCCGAGGGCGTAGCCGCCCGCCTCGGTGTAGCCGCCGGCCGGGTAGGCGGCCTGGGTGCTCTCCAGCGGGATGGTCCAGCCGCCCCGGTAGAGCGTCTTCAGCACCTCGACGAGCTCGCCGGCCGCCTCGCCGTCACGCAGGTTGAGCAGCGTGTACTGGCCGACGTAGCGGCCGTCGGCGGTGGTGTAGAGGCCGCGGGCGGCCTGGGTGCAGCCGGCGTCGGCCACGCGGGCGAGCAGGTCGGCGCCCCACAGCGCGGCCGAGCAGTCGGCGTCGACCTGGCTGGCGACGAGTTTGAGCGAGAGCTTCTTGCCGCCGGGGAGCGTCTTCTGGCCGAAGACCTCCTTGGCGGTGAGCGGCTTGGGGTCCTTGGCGCGGTCGGCGACCGGCTGGAACAGCTTGGGCGAGGCCCAGCCGTGGAACACCTGCGGCAGCGCCGTGTCGCGTTCGGGGACGGAGCCGCCGGTGCGCGCCGGGGGCGTGTAGGAGCCGAGGGAGGCGATGACGGCGACCAGCGCGGCGACGGCCACGAGGGCGGCGGCCACGGTCGCGATGACGGCCAGCGTCCGCTGCTGTTCGGGCCGGAGCCCCCATCGGGTCAGCAGCGAGAGCTCGAAGTCGGGCCGGGGAGCGCGGCCGGCGCGCGGTGTCTTGGGCGGGCGGGGGGCGGGCGCGGCGCGGCGCCTCTTGCGGGCCCTGGTCTCGGTCACAGCCCCGACGCCCCGATCAGGTTGCCGAGCCCGAACGTCAGCCCGGCCGCGACCACGCCGACGACGAGCTGGCGCAGCCCCGAGTACCACCAGCTCCGCGCGGTCACGGCGGACACGACGGCGCCCGCGGTGAACAGCGCCACGCACGACACGACCGCCGGCACCCACAGCTCGACCGCGCCGAACACGTACGGCAGCAGCGGCAGCGCCGCGCCCACGCTGAACGAGACGAACGACGAGACGGCGGCCAGGACGGGTGAGGGCAGCTTGCCGGGCTCGACGCCCAGCTCGTTGCGGGTGTGGACCTCCAGCGCCCGGCGGGGGTCGCGGGAGAGCTGCCTGGCGACCTCGGTGGCCAGGGCGGGCTCGACGCCCTGGTCGGTGAAGGACTGGGCGAGCTCGGCCAGCTCGTCCTCCGGGTGACGGGCCAGCTCGCGGGCCTCGACCTGGATCTCGGCCTGGGCGAGCTCCTTCTGGCTGGCGACGGAGACGTACTCGCCGCCCGCCATCGAGAACGCGCCCGCGGCCAGCCCGGCGACGCCCGCCAGGCCGATGACCTTGGTGTTGGCGGTGCCGCCCGCGACACCGGCGATGAGCGCGAAGTTGGACACCAGGCCGTCCATCGCGCCGAACACCGACGGCCTGAGCCAGCCGCCGTTGACGTCGCGATGCTCGTGGTGGATCTCCGCGCGGTCGTTCATCGCGCGTTCTTCTCCTCCGCGACGTCGCGTGGGGCCGCGTCGGACCCGTCGGACTTCCCGTCGTCGGGAGTGTCGCCGGGGGTGTCGTCGGCCTGGTCGGCCTCGTGGGCGGGGTCGGCCGGGTCGTCCCCGCCGCCGTCGCCCGAAGCCGGTACGGCGTCCGCGCTGGCCGTCGCGTCGGCCGTCGCGTCGGCCTCCGGGGAGGCGACGACCTCCTCGCCCGTCTTGTTACGGGTCGCCCAGAAGTAGACGAGCGCGCCGATGAACAGCGCGAGCGCGGTGTACTGGTTGATCCGCAGCCCGAACAGCTCGACGGCGTGGTCGACCCCGCCCACCGGGTCGATGCGCAGCCCCTCGATCCAGAACCGCCCGAGCGTGTAACCCGCCACGTAGAGGGCGAACAGCCGCCCGTGGCGCAGCGTGAACCGCTTGCCCGCGTAGAGGAGGGCGAAGCCGAGCAGCAGGTTCCACAGCGACTCGTACAGGAACGTCGGGTGGTAGAGGACGCCGGGCTCGCCGCCGTGTGCCTGGTCGATCTCCAGGCCCCACGGCAGCGTGGTCGGCGAGCCGTACAGCTCCTGGTTGAACCAGTTGCCCCAGCGGCCGATGGCCTGGGCGAACGCGATGCCGGGGGCGACCGTGTCGGCCACCGCGCTCAGCGACAGACCGCGCCGGCGGCAGGCGATCCACACGCCGACGCCGCCGAGCGCGATCGCGCCCCAGATGCCGAGACCGCCCTCCCAGATGTACAGGGCCTGGATCGGCTCCTTGATCGCGCGCTCGCCGAAGTACGTCTGCCAGTCGGTGATGACGTGGTAGAGGCGGCCGCCGATCAGACCGAAGATCACCGCCGGGACGGCGATGTCGATGATCGTGCCCTTCTGGCCCCCGCGGTCGCGCCAGCGGCGCTCGCTGAGCCAGACGGCGACGATCACGCCGAGCACGATGCACAGGGCATAGGCCCGGATCGGGATGATTCCGAGATACCAGACCCCCTCGGCGGGGCTGGGAATCGAGGCTAGGGGCATGTCAGGTGAGGGTAGCGGACGTCAGGCTACTTGGCGGCCTCGGTGACCGTATCGCGCAGATCCTTGGGGGTGAAGACCACACTGTTGTCGATCATCTGGCCGTCGACCTTGACCGTCGGGGTGCCTTCGAGGTTCTCCCGCTTGTTGATCTTGTCGCTGTAGTCGAGCTGCGCCTGGGCGTGCTTCTGCGACGTGACGCAGGTCTCGAAGCCGGGGTCGGTGACGCCCGCCTCCTTGCCCCATTCGATGAGCTGGTCGGTCTTGAAGCCCTCGACGGTCTCGCTCGGCTGGTTCTCGAACAGCAGGTCGTGGAAGGCCACCCACTGCTTGCCGTCGGGGACGCAGCGGGCCGCGGCCCCGGCACGCACCGAGTTGCCCTTGGTCGGCTCCTGGCCGAAGATCGTGATCGGGTGGTAGACGACCTTGGCCAGGCCCTCGGCGGCCAGGTTCTTGAACGTCTGGCCGCTGACCCGCTCCAGCTCCTTGCACGCCGGGCACTGGAAGTCCTCGTAGATGTCGACGACCGGCTTGGTCACGCCGTCCTTGGCCATGATGACGCTGCCGTCGGCCTGGATGGTGACCGGCGCGAGATCGGCCCCGGCCTGCTCCGACTGGGACCTGCTCATCGAGTACCACATCCCCGCGCCGATGGCGGCGATGGCCACGGCTCCGGCCGTGACGTACGTGACGACCTTCTTGCGCTGCTCACGGGCACGCTCGGCGGCCTGCTGCTCCCTGATCTTCTCCCGCGCCGTCTTCGACCGCTCAGCCTTGCCCATCACTGTTCTCCTCATCGTCCAAGGGGTGCTCGGCACCCGCCAGCCCCAGCGGCCGGTCCAGCGCGAAGCGGCCCGGCGGGAAACGCACGACCCAGGCGCCCAGCAGCACGAGGCCGAAGTCGCGCACAATGTCGAGCAGGTAGGTCGGTTCCTGCCCGGCGCCGAGCTGGCCGCCGCCGCCGAAGCAGCCGCAGTCGATCCGCAGCCCGTTGGCCCACGCCCAGGCGATGCCGAACACGAACGCGAGCATGAGCAGCGCGGCCACGACGGCCGCCACCCTCGTCATGAGGCCCACGATCAGCAGCACCCCGACGACGACCTCCACGATCGGCAGGGCGTAACCCACGGTCGTGACCAGCGGCTCGGGCAGCAACTCGTACGCTCTGACCGCCACCACCGAGTCGGCCGGGTTGCCGATCTTGAGCCCTCCGGCCGCGATCAGCACTCCGCCCAGGACCAGCCGGGCGACGGTCGTCACCCAGGGTATCGCCGATCTCGCGGTGTGTGACGCCTGTGACGCGTTCACGAGCCATCTCCTCTTTCTCCGTGCGGAAGGCGCACAGTACCGGGACCTATCCGATCACGCTCGGGATAAGGGTCGGCTAAGTGCCGCCGTCCCGCGGTTCACCTGCGGCGAAACCCCGATTCCGCTGGGCGCGGAACTCGCTCGGCGGCTGCCCCGCGCGCCGGGCGAACAGCCGCGTGAAACAGGCGGCGTCGTCGTAGCCGACCCGGCGGGCGACGGCGGCCACCGGCAGGGTCGGTGCCCCGGCGAGCAGACCCTTGGCCCGGTTGAGCCGGATCGACAGCAGATGGTCCTCAGGGCTGCACCCGACCGGCCGCCGGACGGCCCGGCGCGGGTCGGCGAGCGGCATGCCCGGGGCGTCTGGCGTGCTCGGCGACGGAGACGGGCAGGCAGGCGTCGCGGCCCGGCCCGGCCAGCACCGGGTCGCCGTGCGGGTGCTCGTCGGCGCGGCTGTGGCGCAGCGCGACCAGCAACTCGGGCAAGATCGCGTACGTCTCGTCCTCCAGGCAGGCGCTGCCCCGGCCGCACGCCCGGGCCATGCGGCCGATCGTGCGACCGGCCGGCTCGGTGGTGGTGAGCGGCGTGACCGGGCCGGGCGGCGTCGACGCGCCCGGGCCCTGGCAGGCGGGCCCGGCGAAGGCGGCGAACCGCCAGGCGGGCGCCCCGGTGGTCAGACGCAGGAGCGGGCGCCCCGGTGGTCAGACGCAGGAGCGGGCGCCCCGGTGGTCAGACGCGGGAGCGGACGCCCTCGGCCATCGACCGGGCCAGCTCGCCGATCGAGGCGAGACCGGCGGCCTCGTCGGGGGCGTCGAGGATGCGGCGGATGAACGCCGAGCCCACGATGACGCCGTCGGCGTAGCCGGCGACCTGCGCCGCCTGGGCGCCGGTGCCGACGCCGAGACCGACGCAGACCGGCAGGTCGGTGTGCTCGCGGGTGCGCTTGACCAGGTCCTCGGCCGCCACGTTGACCGTCTCCCTGGCGCCCGTGACGCCCATCAGCGAGGCCGCGTAGACGAAGCCGGTGCAGCAGGCGGCGACGGCCTTGATGCGCTCCTCAGTGGAGCTGGGCGCCACCAGGAACACCGTGTCGATCCCCGCCCCGGCGGAGGCGGTGCGCCACGGCTCCGACTCCTCCGGCGTGAGGTCGGGGGTGATCGTGCCGGTGCCACCCGCCGAGGCGAGGTCGCGGGCGAAGCGGTCGGCGCCGTAGCGGTCGATCGGGTTCCAGTAGGTCATGACGAGCGTGGCCGCGCCGGTGGCCGCCACGCCCTCGACCGTGCGCAGGACGTCGGCGATGCGGGTGCCGTTGAGCAGCGAACGGTGCACGGCGTCCTGGATGGTGGGCCCGTCCATGAGCGGGTCGGAGTAGGGCAGGCCGATCTCGATGACGTCGCACCCGGCCTCGACCAGTGCCGCGGCGGCGGCGACGGCGCCGTCCTTGGTCGGGAAGCCCGCCGGCAGGTAGCCGATGAGCGCGGCCCGGTTGTCCGCCTTCGCCTTGGCGAACACCGTCTGGAGAGTCGTCATTGATGGTCCCGTTCTCAGGTCGTCGAGCCCCGCCCCGCTGCGGGTCGTCAGAGGTTGAAGTACTTCATGGCCGTGCCCATGTCCTTGTCGCCGCGGCCGGAGAGGTTGACCAGGATGGTCGCCTCAGGGCCGAGCTCGCGGCCGAGCTCCAGGGCGCCGGCGAGCGCGTGGGAGGACTCGATGGCCGGGATGATGCCCTCGGTGCGGGCCAGCAGCGAGAAGGCGGCCATCGCCTGGTCGTCGGAGACGCCGTGGTAGGCGGCGCGGCCGCTGTCCTTGAGCCAGGCGTGCTCGGGGCCGACGCCCGGGTAGTCGAGGCCGGCCGAGATCGAGTGGGACTCGATGGTCTGGCCCTCGTCGTCCTGCAGCACGTACGTGCGCGAGCCATGCAGCACGCCGACCGAGCCGGCGGTGAGGGTGAGCGCGTGCTCGCCGCTCTCCAGCCCGTGGCCGGCCGCCTCGTAGCCGTGGAGCTGGACGCCCTGGTCGCCGATGAAGGCGTGGAAGATGCCGATGGCGTTGCTGCCGCCGCCGACGGCCGCGCAGACCGCCGTGGGCAGCGCGCCGGTCAGCTCCAGCATCTGGCGGCGGGCCTCGACGCCGATGATGCGGGCGAAGTCGCGGACGATCTCCGGGAACGGGTGCGGCCCGGCGACGGTGCCGAACAGGTAGTGGGTGGTGTCGACGTTGGTCACCCAGTCGCGGAACGCCTCGTTGATGGCGTCCTTCAACGTCTGGGAGCCGTTGGTCACCGGCACGACCTTGGCGCCGAGCAGCTTCATCCGCGCGACGTTGAGCGCCTGGCGCTCGCAGTCGACGGCGCCCATGTAGATGACGCACTCCAGGCCGAGCAGCGCGGCGGCGGTGGCGGTGGCGACGCCGTGCTGACCGGCGCCGGTCTCGGCGATCACCCGCTTCTTGCCCAGCCGCTTGGTCAGCAGCGCCTGGCCCAGCACGTTGTTGATCTTGTGCGCGCCGGTGTGGGTGAGGTCCTCACGCTTGAGCACGATCCGCGCCCCGCCTGCCTGCTCGCTGAAGCGCGGCACGTCGGTCAGCGTGGTCGGCCGTCCCGCGTACGTGCGCAGCAGGTGGTCGAACTCGCTCAGGAACTGCGCGTCGTTCTTGGCCTTGGCGTAGACGGCGGCGACCTCGTCGAGCGCCGGGATGAGCGCCTCGGGCACGTAGCGCCCGCCGAAGATGCCGAACTTGCCGTGCACGTCCGGGTCGTCGCCGTGGACGCCGTTGCCCGCCAGGTCGGCGGCCGTGAGGATGGAGCCTTCGTTTGCCACTGCTATCCCTCTGCTCCGTGGTCGGGGCGGGTCGCGGGGTGGGCGCCGGCGGTCACCAGCGCCTCCACGGCCCTGCGCGGATCCTTGCCGGTGACCAGGCTCTCCCCCACCAGCACGGCGTCGGCGCCCGACCTGGCGTAGGCGAGCAGGTCGTGCGGACCCCGCACTCCCGACTCAGCGATCTTGATCACATTATCGGGGATCTTCGGCGCCAGCTTCGCGAAGACATCCCGGTCGACCTCGAGTGTCTTCAGATTGCGGGCGTTGACCCCGATGACGCGGGCGCCGGCCGCGACCGCGCGCTCGAGCTCCTCCTCGGTGTGCACCTCGACGAGCGGCGTGAGCCCGATGGACTCGGCGCGCTCGATCAGCGACACCAGCGCGGGCTGCTCCAGGCAGACGACCATCAGCAGAGCCAGGTCGGCGCCGTGCGCCCGCGCCTCCCACAGCTGGTAGGAGGTGAGGATGAAGTCCTTGCGCAGGATGGGGATGTCGACGCGGGCCCGCACGGCGGCCAGGTCGTCCAGGCTGCCGCCGAACTTGCGCCGCTCAGTGAGCACGCTGATCACGTGCGCGCCGCCGGCCTCGTAGTCGGCCGCGAGCGCGGCCGGGTCGGCGATGGCGGCGAGCGCGCCCTTGGACGGGCTGGAGCGCTTCACCTCGGCGATCACCGAGACGCGGTCGCCGCCGAGCGCGGCGAGCGCGTCACGCGACGCGGGGGCCCGCTCGGCCCGCTGCTTGAGCTCGTCAAGCGGCACGGCCTGCTGACGTGTGGCGAGGTCGGCGCGCACCCCGTCGAGGATGTCGTCGAGGACACTCGGTCCTTCGGTCCGCTCACTCACGCGCTTGGGGTCCCTCCGGTCGGCAGTGGGGGTGGAGGCCGGGAGTTCGCTTCGCGTCCGCTCCCTGCCTTGTCTTGCGATGGTATCGGCCCGGCGGGCCCACATCGTCACAGGGCTCGCCTTACGGCGCCAGGAACGCCCCGAACGGAAGGTTGCGGACCACCCAGTAGACCAGCACGACCGCCAGGAACGCCCACAGCCAGGCGGGATGCGCCAGCGTGGTGCGTCTCGGCCTGCCCTGCCAGGAGCGCACCAGCCAGCGCCCCCACCAGAACAGCAGGAACGGCACCATGGCCAGCGCGAGCGGGTTGAGCCCCGCCGCCGCCACCGGGTCGAGGTGCGCCAGCGCGTGGATCGTGCGCAGCGTCCCGCATCCCGGGCAGTACAGGCCGGTCGCCCACAGGAACGGGCAGGTCGGATAGTGCCCCGGTTCGTTGGGGTCGATCAGGCCCACGACGCCGAACACGGCTCCCGCCGCGGCCGCCACGCCGAGCGGCGCAAGCACCGACCTGAGCCGGTCGGCGCCGCGCCGCTCGATGTTCGCGTCAGGCATGGTCATCCGTAGTAGCTGCTGCTGGTGCTGGCAACGAGGACGACGAAGAACAGGACGTACGCCACCACGATGAGCACCTCGGCGATGAGGCCGAAGATCAGCGCGCGCTTCCACCACGTCTTGGCCTCCTCGGAGGCCTCCACCGCACCCTGGTAGTCGCCGGCCGCCCACTTCTGGTTGACCTGCGACGACTTGACGATCGAGACGATGCCGAGCGGGAGGCAGCAGAAGATGGTGGTCAGGATGGCCGCCACCAGGTGGTTGTCCGGCGGCGTCTGCGGCGCGCCGTAGCCGCCCGCGCCGTAGCCGCCACCGCTCGGGGGCTGCTGGCCGTAACCGCCGTAGCCGCCGCTGGGCGGCTGCTGGCCATAGCCACCGCCGCTCGGCGGCTGCTGGCCGTAACCGCCACCGCTCGGCGGCTGCTGGCCATAGCCACCGCCGCTCGGGGGCTGCTGGCCATAGCCGCCGCCGCTCGGGGGCTGCTGGCCATAGCCGCCGCCGCTCGGCGGCTGCTGACCGTAGCCGCCGCCCGGGGGCTGGGCGCCGTAACCGCCTTCGCCCTGATTTCCGTAACTCATCCTTAGAACTCCTCATGTCGTCATGTTCGCGGCGACTTGCGCGCGGCAGCCTAGCGACAAACCATCGGCGACATGCAACAACGTTCACCTTGCGGACAACTTGTAATCTGCCTGCATTCGTCGCGTTACCGCAAGTTATTCCAGGTCAGGCGGTCGTCAACTGGTGTAGGTGGCGGTCGAGGCGATCCCGAGGAACGCCAGCCAGATC
Source organism: Nonomuraea sp. NPDC003214 (assembly GCF_053590035.1). Lineage (NCBI taxonomy): Bacteria > Bacillati > Actinomycetota > Actinomycetes > Streptosporangiales > Streptosporangiaceae > Nonomuraea > Nonomuraea sp. NPDC003214. The sequence continues at coordinate 307,832 of NZ_JBSFSX010000007.1, forward strand.
CCGCCGAAGAAGATCCACAGGATCAGCCACAGCACGATCGTGATGTAGGAGGTGATCAGGCCGGCCACCGCCATGCCCTGACCCTGCTCCCCGGTGCGCTTGATGCGCGCCATCGCGATGTGGCCGACGATGGCGCCCGGGATGCTCGTAAGGCCGCAGAAGAGCAGGCCCACGATGCCGAGCACCAGCGACGTGACCGCCATCCCGTTCGTCGGCCGCGGCGCGTACGGCGGCGGGTAGCCCGGGCCGGGCGGCGGCTGCTGGCCGTAGCCGTACGGGCCGCTCGGGGGCTGCTGACCATAGCTGTACGGGCCGCCGCTGGGCGGCTGCTGACCGTATCCGCCGCTGTAGGGCTGCTGGCCGTACCCGCCCCCGCTCGGCGGCTGCTGACCGTAGCCCCCGCTCGGCGGCTGCTGGCCATAACCGCCGCCGCTGGGCGGCTGCTGGCCGTATCCGCCCCCGGTGGGGGGCTGCTGACCGTAACCACCGCCGGGCGGCTGAGCTCCGTAGCCGCTGCCCTGGTCCCCGTAGCTCATCCGTCCGACTCCTCGTGTGGTCGCCCCGCGGCGACGAATCCGACCATCAAACGAACGCAAACCTAGCGCGATTCGGTCGGATCGTCTCCACGGTCGAGCGCATCCCACAGAGCTCTGTCGCCGTCGGCAGCACGGGGCGCGCGGGCCGGGTCGCGCTCGTAGCGGGCGGACATCCCGGCCCACCGGCCGCCGCGCACCACGACGGCCAGCCCGCCGGCGAGCACCAGCGCGGCGCCCAGCCCGCACAGCACCGGCCACACCACCACGTCGTCCCACGTCAGCCCGGCCGTCCCGGCGAGCACGTTGCGCTCCCGCAGCCAGTCCACCACCCCGTCGGCGCCCGTGGCCGCCCACGTCGCGGCGCCGGCGGCCAGCCCGCACAGCGCCAGCAGCGCGCCCATCAGGCGGCGGCCCGCTCCCTTCGTGGCCAGCACGGCCACCACGCCGGCCAGCCCGGCCAGCGCGAGCGGCGTCAACGCCGGCCCCAGGTCGCCGCCGGTCGGCGCCACGAGCTCCGCCGCCGCCCCGGCCTCCCGCACTCCTGCGGCCCACGGGCGGCTGGCGGCCAGCAGCACCAGCAGGCACCCGCCCGCCGCCACGGCCAGCCACACCCACCGCTCCCGCCCGGCCCGCCCGGCGCCATCGCCCACAGGGGACCCCGCCGACGCGTCCGGTCCTTCAGGGGACGGCGAGCCCGTAGAAGCGGACCCCGCCCCCGGCTGGTCCCGCTCCGGCGCCGACGGCTCCCGTACGGTGCCACCCGCCGCGGGGGACGCGGCCCGTACGGCGTCACCCGCCGCAGGGGACCCCGCCGACGCGCCCGGTCCCTCAGGGGACGCGGCCCGTACGGCGTCACCGGCCGCAGGGGACCCCGCCGGCGCGCCCGGTCCCTCAGGGGGCGGCGAGACCGTGGGGGCGGAGGGGCGGTCCGGGGTGGGGTGGTCGGGGGCGGGCATCAGGTCGCCTGGGGCTCGGCGACGGGGAGGGGGGCGGCGTCGAAGCAGGTGCGGTCGCCCGTGTGGCAGGCGGCGCCGACCTGGTCGACCTGGAGCAGCACGGTGTCGCCGTCGCAGTCGAGGGCGGCGGACCTGACGTGCTGGACGTGGCCGGAGGTGTCGCCCTTGACCCAGTAGGCGGCGCGGCTGCGGGACCAGTAGGTGGCCCTGCCGGTGGTCAGGGTGCGGTGCAGCGCCTCGTCGTCCATCCAGGCGAGCATGAGCACCTCGCCGGTGTCGTACTGCTGGACGATCGCGGGCACCAGCCCGTCGCCGTTGCGCTTGAGCCGCGCGGCGATGGTGGGGTCAAGGGACATGCCCTCATTCAACCAGGCGTCCGGCGCGGTCCCGGCGGCGGTCAGGCGAGGGCCTGCGACAGCGTGTCGTAGATGGGGAACAGCGGCGCCAGGTTGGTGCGGCGCAGCCGGCGCAGCACCTGGCCGTCGGGGGCGACGAGCGCCATGGTGCCGTCGCGGTCGCGCAGGCTGGCGAGCTGGCGCACGAGGACGCCGAGCCCGGTGGTGTCGATGAAGGTGAGCTTGCTGAGGTCGACGACGAGGCGCGGCCCGTGGGTCCGGACGGCCTGGTCGAGGCATTCGCGCACCTCGGTCACGTTGTCGGCGTCGACCTCTCCGGCGAGGCTGACGACCACCATCTCGCCGTGCCGCCGACGGGTCATCTGCAGAATGTCCAACGCCATGCTCCTCACGCCCCGCCGTAAGGCGGCCCGCGACGAAGGTACACCTTACAGCGCGTCGTCACCGTGCGTTTTACACAGAACGCGGTACGTGATGACGCTCCGGAGAGTAGTTTCGGGGCGACCTACGGCAGGGGGTGCGCCATCGTGTCACCGGGCTCCGTTCTCGATCCCGAGCTGGGCGATCATGTGTGCCTGCCGTTGCGCGGTGAGGGCGAGCGGCGGGCGGCGGCCCGGCTGTTCACGCTCAACGGGCTGCGCCGCCGGGCGAAGGTGCTGCTGATCACGCACGCCGACTCGCCGGGGCTGACGCGGGAGTGGCTGGGGCCGCTGGTGCCGGGGTTCGCGGCGGCGGAGTCGTCGGGGCGGATCGAGATCCTGGACGGGGCGGGCACGCACTTCACCGACGGGCGGCTCGATCCGGGCAAGGCGCTGGGCGGGCTGGCGGCGGCGGTGGAGCTGGCGGGCAAGCAGGGCTGCCGGGGGCTCTACGCGCTGGTGGACGCGTCGTGGGGGGCCTGCGACCAGCCGGGGCAGGTGGCGCTGGAGTCGGCGGCCAACGCGCTGTTCGGTCGGCATCGGATGGCTCTGGTGTGCCAGTACGACCGGCGGGTGTTCACGCGGGAGGCGGTGGAGCGGGCGGCGTCGGCGCATCCGATCACGCCGGGGCAGGCGGCGCTGCGTTATGCGGCGCCGGGCGGGGCAGGGGCGCTGCGGCTGTGGGGCGACGTCGATCTGACGAACCGGCAGGCGTTCGCGTCGGTGCTGGAGCCGTTGCGGGAGGAGCCGGGTGAGGTGGTGATCGACGCGGCGGGGCTGGCGTTCGCCGACGCGGGCTCGGCGCAGCTTCTGGTGGCGATGGCGGTGCGCAGGCCGCCGGGGCGGACGGTGGTGGTGTGCGGGGCGCGGCTGGCCCGGCTGCTGCAGCTCATCAAGGGGGACGCGGTCGTCACCGTCCGCCGGGTCGGCGATGTGTAGACAGGTGCTGTGCGCCTCGTTCGCCCGGGGGCGCATCACGGCGCTGCGCCGCACGCTGGCCGAGCGGGTGTCGGGTGAGGGGCTGGGCGGGCGCCGCCTGGAGGACTTCGTGGTGGCGGTCAACGAGGTGATCACGAACGCGGTGCTGCACGGCGGGGGCGGCGGGACGGTGCGCGTGTGGTGGCAGCACGGGCGGCTGTGGTGCGAGGTGGCCGACGAGGGGCCGGGCATGGGCGGCTGGAGCAGCGCCCTGCCGCCGCCGTCGGGGTTCGAGGCGGGCGGCAGGGGGCTGTGGCTGGTGCGGCTGCTGTGCGAGCACGTGACGATCGTGTCGGGGCCGGTCGGCACGACGGTGACCTTCAGCGTCGCGCGGGGGTGAGCGCGCGGGTCAGGAGCGGGCGGCCGACACCCAGGAGGCGTGCAGGTCGGCGTAGACGCCGGGTTCGGTCACGAGCTCGGCGTGCGGGCCGCGCTGGACGAGCCGGCCGCCGTCGAACACGAACACCTCGTCGGCGTTCTCGGCCGTCGACAGCCGGTGCGCGATCGACACGGCGGTGCGTCCGCGCGTGACGCCTTCGAGGGCGCGGGCGAGCCGCACCTCGGTGGCGGGGTCGACGGCGGAGGTGGCCTCGTCGAGCAGCAGCAGGTCGGGGTCGGCCAGGTAGGCGCGGGCCAGCGCGACGAGCTGCCGCTCCCCCGCCGACAGCGACTCGCCGCGCTGCCCGACGGGCGTGTCGAGGCCGGCGGGCAGGCCGTCGAGCCAGTCGGCCAGGCCCAGCTCCGTCAGCGCGAGCAGGATCTCCTCACGGGTGGCGTCCGGCTTGCCGTACCGGATGTTGTCCTCCAGCGTGCCGTCGAACAGGAACCCGTCCTGCGGGACCATCACGATCCGCTCGCGCAGCGAGGAGAAGCGGATGTCGCGCAGGTCGTGGCCGTCGACGGTGACGCGCCCGCCGACGGGGTCCATGAGCCGGGTGAGGAGCTTGGCGAACGTGGTCTTGCCGGAGCCGGTCTCGCCGACGACGGCGACGCGCGAGCGCGGCGGGATCTCCACCGACAGCTCGCGCAGCACGGGCGGGCCGCCGGGGTAGGCGAAGTGGACGTCCTCGAAGGCGACGGAGATGGGTCCGCGCGGCAGCTCGACGCCGTTCTCGCCGGGGTCGGCGACGTCGGCGGGGGTGTCGATGACGCCGAGGATGCGCCGCCAGCCGGCGACGGCGTTCTGCGCCTCGTTGAGCACCTCGGTGGCGGTCTGCATGGGTGAGACGAACAGCGTGATGAGGAACAGGAACGCGATCAGCCGCCCCTGTGTGATGTCGCCGGACAGGCCGAGCCGGACGCCGAGCAGCACGATGCCGGCGATGGCCAGGGCGGCGACGATCTCGGTCAGCGGGAAGACGAATCCGACGATGGTCTGCGCCTTGACCTGGGCGGCGCGGTTGGCGTTCACGGCCTTGTCGATGCGCTCGGCGGTGCGCCGCTCGGTGGCGTACGCCCGGATGACGGCAGCGCCGACGACGGACTCGCTGACGGCGGCGAGCATGTCGCCGGTGCGCTCGCGGACGGTGGTGTACGCGCGCGACAGCCAGCGCTGGAAGCGCGGCAGGGCGATCATCAGCGGGACGAAGCACAGCCACACGAGCAGGGTGAGCTGCCAGGAGTAGACGAGCATGAGCACGCTGGCGACCAGGAGCTGGCCGAGCGCGACGATGATCATCAGCCCGCCCCACTGCATGAACGTGCTGATCTGGTCGATGTCGTTGGTGACGCGGGAGACGAGCGCGCCGCGCCGCTCGGTGTTCTGGGTGAGCACCGACAGGTCGTGGACGTGGCGGAAGCCGCGCACCCGCAGCGTCGCCAGCGACGCCTCGGTGGCCTTGTAGAGGCGGACGTTCATGATGTACGCGGCCAGCGCGGTCAGCAGCACGGCGGCGGCGCACAGGGCGACGGTCCGGTAGATGTAGGGCAGGTCGGGGACGCCGTCCTTGAGCCCGGTGTCGATCGTCTGCTGGACGGCGATCGGCACGATGATCTTGCCGATGGTGGCGACGACGGCGAGGGCGAGCGTGACCGCCAGCCCCTGGCGGAACTCGGGGGTGAGCGAGAGCCCCCGGCGGATGGTCGCCCAGGCCGAGCTGTCGGCGTTCGCGCCGATGCCCTGGCGCACGGACTCAGCGGACTCGGCGGTCTCGGCGGTCACGCGCTGACCCCTTCCTCTTCGGCGTCGGTGCCGAGTCGAGTGCCGGCGTCGAGGTCGAGGGCGGCCCGTTCGGCCTCCTCGCGCTCGTAGGCCGTCACCAGGTTGCGGTAGCCCTCGCACCGCTTGATCAGTTCGTCGTGGGTGCCGCGGTCGGCGACGCGGCCGTGCTCCAGGAAGACGACCTCGTCGGCGAGGGCGATGGTGGCCATCCGGTAGGCGACGACCACGACGGTCGAGGCCTGTGCCCGGTCCCGGAGCCCGTACAGGATCTTGGCCTCGACCTGCGGGTCCACGCTGGAGGTGGCGTCGTCGAGGATGAGCAGGCGGGGGCGGCGGACGACGGCGCGGGCCAGCGCGAGGCGCTGGCGCTGGCCTCCGGACAGGGAGGCGCCGCGCTCGCCGACGCGGGTGTCGAGCCCGTCGCCGAGGCGGGTGACGAAGCCGTCGGCCTGGGCGACGCGCAGCGCGCCCCACACCTCGTCGTCGTCGAGGGGCAGGTCGAGCGCGATGTTGCCGCGTACGGAGTCGTCGAACAGGAACGTCTGCTGCGGCACCAGCGCGACCGACTCGGCGAGCTTGCCGTACGCGAGGTCGCGCAGGTCGACGCCGTCGAGCGCGACGCGGCCCGAGTCGGGGTCGACGAGGCGGACGAGCAGCTGGACGAGCGTGGACTTGCCGGAGCCGGTGGGGCCGACGAGCGCGACGGTACGCCCGGCGGGCACGTCGAAGGTGACGTCGTGCAGCACCTCGGCGTCGCCGTAGGAGTAGGAGACGCCGGAGACGGCCAGGGCGGCGGGCTCGTCGCGGTCGGCGGCGGCCTGGCCGTAGTCCATCGAGCCCTCGGCGTCGAGCACGGCCTGGACGCGGGTCCAGCCGACGACGCTGCGCGGCAGCTCGGCCAGCACCCAGCCGAGCGCCCGGATCGGGAACGACAGCAGCGTGAACAGGTAGGCGACCTGGACGAGCTGGCCGGCCTCGATGGAGCCGGTGGACAGCCGCAGCGCGCCGACGGCCAGGACGGCGAGCACGCCGAGCGTGGGCAGCGCCTCCAGCAGCGGGTCGAACAGGCCGCGCACCTTGCCGACGGCGATGTTGGCGTCGCGCAGCTCGTGGGCGCGGCGGCGGAAGCGGTCGGTCTCCAGGTCCTCGCGGCCGAGCGTCTTGACGACGAGGGCGCCGTCGAAGCTCTCGTGCGCGATCTCGCTGACCTCGGCGCGCAGTTGCTGGGCCCGGGTGGCGAGCGGGCTGAGCCTGCGCTGGTAGACGAGGTTGAGCACGGCGATGGCCGGGAAGATGAGGAAGCCGACCAGGGCGAGCATGAGGTCGGTGAGCAGCATGCCGACGGCCGCGGTGAGCAGCATGACGACGACGCCGACGGCCATCGGCAGCGGCGCGAGCGGCGCCCAGGCGGCCTCGGCGTCGGCGCTGGCGTTGGACAGCAGCTGGCCGGTGGGGTGGCGGTGGTGCCAGGCGAGCGGCAGCCGCAGATACTGCTTGGTGACGTCGCGGCGGGAGCGGGCCTGCATCCGGTACTGGATGACGCCGGCCAGGATGCGCCGCCCGGCCACGCCGATGGACTTGAGCAGGGCGGTGCCGAGGATGAGCAGGACGCCGGTCCACATCGCGCCCGCCGCGGTCTCGCCGGCGGTGAACGCGGGCATCACGACGTGCTCGGTGGCCCACCCGAGTGCCCAGGCCGAGGCGACGGTCATGCCGCCGTAGAGCGCGCTCGCCACGACCGCGGCGGCGAACATCGCCTTCTCCGTACGAATGGCCACCCCAAGGACACGCAGCCCTTGACGCATGACGGCCGAGGTGACCTTGTTCGCCACTCCTGAAGCTTCCCTTCACTGCCCGCTATAGCTACGTAAGTCAGTATCACGTCTGATCATCCCGTTATTCCCCTGGCGTAAGGTTGGCATGTGACTCATGCTCGTGACGAACGCGCGGCGCTCTGCGATCTGTTCGACCGGCTCGGCCCCGGCGCCCCGACGCTCTGCGCGGGTTGGGACTCCTACGACCTGGCCGCCCACCTGGTGTTGCGCGAGCGCAGGCTCGACGCGCTGCCCGGCATCGCGATCCGGGCGCTGTCGGGCCGCACGGCCTCGGTGCAGCAGTCGCTGAAGGACCGCCACCCCTTCCCCGAGCTGGTCGCCCTCGTCCGCAGGCCCGGCGGCGTCTACGGGCTGGTGCCCTTCCTCGACTCGGCCGTCAACACGCTGGAGTACTTCGTCCACCACGAGGACGTGCGCCGCGCCCAGCCCTCCTGGGAGCCGCGCGAGCTGCCCGCGGACTTCGACGACCACATCTGGAAGCGGCTGTCGGCCATGGCCAAGCTGATGCTGCGCCGCGCCCCCGTGGGCGTGGTGCTGCACCGGCGCGGCTCCGGCGGGGCGCGCTCGGTGCTGCTCGGCGGCGCGGGCGAGGGCCCCAAGGTCGAGGTGACGGGCGACGCGGGCGAGCTGCTGCTGTTCTGCTTCGGCCGCCAGGCGCACGCCAGGGTCGACCTGACCGGCGACCCCGGCGCCGTCGAGCGGCTGCGCAGCGCCCGCCTGGGCGTCTAGCTCCCGTACGTCTAGCTCTCGTACGTGGCCTCCGCCAGGCGGGCCTGGGCGAGCCTGCGCAGGGCGGCGATGAGCGTGTCGCCGAGCAGGGTGCCGAGCGCCACGACCTCGACCGCCCGCTCCCGGTCGGTCACGTCCCCCAGGATGCGCACGTCGGCCGAGGCCGCCGCCTCGGCCGCCTCGGCGTAGTCGTCCAGTCCGTCGAGCACGTCGTCGAGCCCCAGCTCCAGGAGGCTCGCCAGGACGCCGGTGAGCGTGGCCGCCGACGGATGATCCGCCAGGCGGTCCCAGCCCTTCCTGGCCAGCAGGGCGGCCACCCGGTCCCGCGCCCGCTCCGCCGCGGCGCCGGAGCCCGGGGCGGGGCCGGGTTCCTCGGGCGCGGCCACGGCGGGCTGCGCCTCGGCCAGCAGCTCGCCCGCGCTCACGCCCGGGTCGTCCAGGTGGCGCACCAGCCCGGCGATCGCGGCGATGCTCAGCCCGCCGTAATCGGCCAGCGCCCGCACCAGCTTCAGCCGCCGCACGTGCGCGGGCCCGTACTCGGCCTGGTTGCGGGCCAGCGGCCGGCCGGGCGGCAGCAGCCCCTCCCTCAGGTAGTACTTGATCGTCGGCACCGGCACCCCGGTGGCGGCGCTCAGACCGGCCATGCGCACGCTCGCGGCTCCCTTCTCGCGGATTGCGGAAAGTCTAGCCATTGGAGAGTGCCGCTATCCATCCAGGGTCTGTCGCTCCCGTCACATCACCGAACCACCGGCCCGTATGGCGCCCCCGCCACGCCCGCAGGCCGTACGATGACACAGGAAACAAGCCCCCCGGTTAGGATCATGAACATCTTCACAGAAGATGCCTAGTGACCGCCCAGATCCGGGTATATACGGCTGGGAATGGACTGCAGGAGGCCCCCCATGCAGGTCAAGAAGGTGATCACGTACGTGGCCGTCGCGTTCGTGATCTTCTACCTGTTCACCCGGCCGGCCGAAGCCGCCGCCGCGGTCAACGGTGTGTTCGATGGGATCGTCCAAGGAGCCAATCAACTGGCTGTCTTCTTCAGCAGTGTTTTGACCTGAAGCGCGGTCCTGTCTGCGTCAATTGGCTTCCCCGCGCTGCCAAGTCGTGTTACGCAGACAGGATGAGAGATCGCCCAGCCGTTGCCAAGCCCGTCCAGCCTGACCCCGCGGTCAGGCGGATCCTCGAGCGCACCGAGCTCGAGGGCGTCGAGCTGATCCGGTTCCTGTACGCCGACCACGGCGGCGTCATCCGGGGCAAGGCCGCCTCGCGGTCGCGCCTCGCGGAACGGCTCAACACGGGCATCGGGCACACGGTGGCCATGATGGCGATGAACATGCTCGACCAGTTGCAGGAGGTCGAGCACCTGGGTCCGGTGGGCGAGGTCCGCATCGTCCCCGACCCGTCGACGTACGTCCCGCTCCCCCACGCGCCGGGGGCCGCGGCCATGCTGTCGGATCTGCGCCTTCCCGACGGCTCGCCCTGGGCGGCCTGCCCGCGCACCTTCCTCAAGGACGCGATCGCGCTGCTCGCCGGCGAGGGCTACACGCTGCTGGCCGCATTCGAGCCGGAGTTCACGCTGGGGCGGCGGCTGCCCGACCCGTCCGGCGGGCCCGACCGGCTGGTGCCGCTCGACGACTCGCTGTGCTACGCCGGTCACGGCTTCGACACCGCCCACGACTACACGATCAAGCTGATCCGCGCCCTGGAGACGCAGGGGCTGCGGGTCGAGCACTACCATCCGGAGCTCGGCCCCGGCCAGCAGGAGCTGACCGTGCGGCACGCGCCCGCGCTGCGGGCCGCCGACAACCACGTCCTCTACCGCGAGACCGTGCGCGGCGTGGCGCTGCGCATGTCCATGTGGGCGTCGCTGGCCCCCAAGCCGCTGGCCGACCAGGCGGGCAACGGCGCGCACCTGCACCTGTCCCTGTGGCGCGAATCCCGTAACCTCTTCGACGGTGACAGTGGCGGCGACGGTGACAGTGGCGGCGCCGTGCGTGACTGGTTCGTCGGCGGGCTGCTCGCCCACCTGCCCGCGCTGACCGCGCTCACCTGCGGCAGCGTCAACAGCTTCCGCCGCCTGGCGCCGCGCATGTGGGCCAGCGCCTACGCCGTGCACGGCCCCGACAACCGCGAGGCCGCCGTACGGATCTGCTCCCCGCTCGGCGAGAGCGGCGAGCCCAACCTGGAGCTGAAGCCCTCCGACTCCTCGGCCAACCCCTACCTGGCCCTCGGCGCCGTCATCCACGCCGGGCTCGACGGCGTCCGCCGCAGGCTCGACCCGGGCGAGGCCGTGGACGTCGACCCCGACACCCGGCCCGGCCGCTACCCGCGGCTGCCGTCGTCGCTGACCGAGGCCCTCGACGCGCTGGAGGCCGACCCGGTGCTCATGGAGGCGCTCGGGCCGCTGCGCGCCTCCGCCTACCTGGCCGTCAAACGGTCCGAGGCGGCGGCGTTCGCCGCCCGCGACGCCTCCTACGAGCTGTTCCAGCACATGCGGGTGTTCTAGCGGACCGGGTGGCCCGCCGTCCGCAGCGTCTCCTTCACCTCGGCGATCTTCAGCGTGCCGAAGTGGAAGACGCTGGCCGCCAGCACCGCGTCGGCGCCCGCGGCGACGGCGGGCGGGAAGTCCTCCAGCCGCCCCGCGCCGCCGCTGGCGATCACCGGCACCCGCACGGCGGCCCGCACCGCGCGCAGCATCTCCAGGTCGTAGCCGTCGAGCGTGCCGTCGCCGTCCATGGAGTTGAGCAGGATCTCGCCCACGCCCAGCTCCTCGCCCCGGGCGGCCCACTCCACCGCGTCGATGCCGGTGCCGCGCCGGCCGCCGTGGGTGGTCACCTCGAAGCCGCTCGCCGTGCCCGGCGCCCGCCGCGCGTCGACCGACAGCACCACGCACTGCGCGCCGAAGCGCCGCGACGCCTCGGTCAGCAGCTCCGGCCTGGCGATCGCGGCGGTGTTGAGCGACACCTTGTCGGCCCCGGCCCGCAGCAGCCGGTTGACGTCGTCGACCGAACGCACCCCGCCGCCGACGGTCAGCGGGATGAACACCTGCTCGGCGGTGCGGCGCACCACGTCGAGCATGGTCCCGCGCTCGCCCGACGAGGCGGTGATGTCGAGGAAGGTGAGCTCGTCGGCGCCCTCCTCGTCATAGCGCCTGGCCAGCTCGACCGGGTCGCCCGCGTCACGCAGGTTGGCGAAGTTGACGCCCTTGACGACCCTGCCGGCGTCGACGTCCAGGCAGGGGATCACCCTCACGGCTACGGTCATGCTCGGTGTGCCTCTATCTCGATCTCGACAAGCATCCGCGGGTCCACCAGCCCGGCCACCCGCACCCCGGTGCAGGCGGGCCGCACGTCGCCGAACGACTCGGCGATGGCCTGGCCGGCCAGGTCGAAGTGACGGTGCTCGACCACGTAGTAGCGGACCATGACGACGTCCTGGCGGGCCAGCCCGCCCATCTCCACGGCCTCCAGCGCGATCTGGATCGCGGTGCGGCTCTGCCGGTAGGCGTCGCCGACGTGACGGACCTCGCCGTCGACGGTGGAGGTGCAGCCCGAGACGATGACCCGGTTGCCCACGACCACCGCGCGCGCGTAACCGTACTTCTCCTCCCAGACGCCTCCGGAGAACACCCGCATGCCGGTGCTTTCCATGCTCATGGTGCCCATCACGCCCCCTCCCGGCGTCACTACTCGCCCACCGCGGCCAGCGCGCTTTCCAGCGTGAACGCCCGGGCGTACAGGGCCCTGCCCACGATGGCACCTTCCACGCCGACGGGAACGAGAGAAGACAGTGCCACCAGATCGTCGAGGGACGAGACTCCGCCGCTGGCCACGACGGGCCTGTCGGTGCGCGAGCACACCTCCCGCAGCAGGTCGAGGTTGGGGCCGCGCAGGGTGCCGTCCTTGGTGACGTCGGTGACCACGTAGCGCTGGCAGCCGTCGGCCTCCAGCCGCTCCAGCACCTCCCACAGGTCACCGGCGTCCTCGGTCCAGCCCCGGGCGGCGAGCGTGGTGCCGCGCACGTCCAGGCCGACCGCGATCTTGTCACCGTGCTCGGCGATGATCCGGCGGCACCACTCGGGGTTCTCCAGCGCGGCCGTGCCGATGTTGACGCGGCGGCAGCCGGTCGCCAGCGCGGCGGCGAGCGAGGCGTCGTCGCGGATGCCGCCGGACAGCTCCACGTTCACGTCCAGCCGGCCGATCAGGTCGGTGATCAGCTCACGGTTGGAGCCGCGGCCGAACGCGGCGTCGAGGTCGACCAGGTGGATCCACTCGGCGCCCGCCTCCTGCCAGGCCAGCGCGGCGGCCAGCGGCTCGCCGTAGCCGGTCTCGGTGCCGGCCTCACCCTGGACGAGGCGTACGGCCTGGCCGTCGGCCACGTCCACGGCGGGGAGCAAAACGAGCGACATCAGGTCCTCCGGTCGAAAGCGAGGGTCACGAGCACGGGAAAGAGCAGCAGTGAGAAGACGAGGACGCCGAAGCTCAGCAACGGCGAGCCCCACAGCAGCCAGGCGAGCGCCTGGACGAGCAGGAAAGCGAGCGCGACGACCGCGTTCTGCGCGCGGTGGCGGCGGGCGAGCAGGCCGCCCTGGCGGGCCACCCGCACCGGGCGTGGGACGAGCCGGGTCAGGCGGGCGCGGCGGCGCGCCCGGCGGGCCTGGCGCTCCTCGTTGATCCGCATGGCCCGGGCCCGTTCGGCCTCACGCTCGGCGCGGCGGCGCGCCCGCTCCTTACTCAAGGGTGCCGAGCCAGTTGGCCAGCAGCGCGGCCCCGGCGTCGCCGGACTTCTCCGGGTGGAACTGGGTGGCCATGAGCGGGCCGTTCTCCACGGCGGCGACGAACGGCACGCCGTGCTCGGCCCAGGTCACCACCGGCTCGGCGAACCCGTCGCCGGGTCGCAGCTCCCACTCGCGCACGCCGTAGGAGTGCACGAAGTAGAAGCGGGTGGCGGCGTCGAGGCCGGCGAACAGCACGCTGCCCTGGGGGGCCTTGACGGTGTTCCAGCCCATGTGGGGCAGCACCGGCGCCTCCAGGCGCTCGACCGCGCCGGGCCACTCGCCGCAGCCCTCGGTCTCCACGCCGTGCTCGACGCCGCGGGCGAACAGGATCTGCATGCCGACGCAGATGCCGAGCACGGGCCGGCCGCCGGCCAGCCGCCTGCCGATGATCTGCTCGCCGCGCACGCCCTTGAGCCCGGCCATGCAGGCGGCGAACGCGCCGACGCCGGGCACGACGAGGCCGTCGGCCTCCAGCGCGGCGTCGAAGTCGGCGGTGACCGTGACGTCGGCGCCGGCCCTGGCCAGCGCGCGCTCGGCCGAGCGCAGGTTGCCCGATCCGTAGTCGAGCACGACGACGCGGCTCACCACCACATCACCCCCGCGGTGATCGCCATGGCGGCGCCGACGCCGCAGATCGCGGCGCCGATCTTGAGCCCCTGCTTGTACAGCGAGACCACGCCGCCGACCAGGAACATGCCGAGGAACACCATGACGACGGCGATCACGTTGCCGGTCACAGCACGCCCTTGGTGCTGGGCACGCCGGTGGCGCGCGGGTCGCGCTCGGAGGCGGCCCGCAGGGCCCTGGCCAGCGCCTTGAACTGGGCCTCGACGATGTGGTGCGCGTTGCGCCCGTAGGGGACGCGCACGTGCAGGCAGATCGCCGCCTGGGCGACGAACGACTCCAGGATGTGGCGGGTCATCGTCGTGTCGTAGTCGGGCCCGATCATCGGCGCCATGCCCTCGGGCTCGGAGTGCACCAGGTAGGGGCGGCCGGACAGGTCGACGGTGACCTCGGCGAGCGACTCGTCGAGCGGGCACGACGCATTGCCGAACCGCCTGATGCCCGACTTGTCGCCCAGCGCCTCGCGGAACGCCGCCCCCAGGGCCAGCGCGGTGTCCTCGATCGTGTGGTGGGAGTCGATGTGCAGGTCGCCCTCGGTCTTGACCGTCAGGTCGAACAGCCCGTGCTTGCCCAGCTGGGCCAGCATGTGGTCGTAGAAGCCGACCCCGGTCGACACGTCCACCGTGCCGGTGCCGTCGAGACCCACCTCGACCAGGACCGACGTCTCCTTCGTCGTACGCTCGACGCGGCCTACGCGACTCACAGGACTCCCTCCAGGGCGGCACGGAAGGCCGCCATCTCCTCGCCGGTGCCGATCGACACCCGAAGCCATTGTGGCGGGCCCACCTCACGGATGAGCACGCCCCGGGCCAGCAGCCCCTCCCACACCGCGCGCCGGTCGGGGAAGCGCCCGAACAGCACGAAGTTGGCGTCGGAGTCGGCGACCGCCAGCCCCTTGGACCGCAGCCACGCCACCGTGTCGTCACGCTCGCGGCGCAGCGCGTCGACGGTGCCGAGCAGCTCGGCCCGGTGCCGCAGCGCCACCCGCGCCGCCGTCTGCGTGAGCGCCGACAGATGGTACGGCAGCCGCACCAGCAGCAGCGCCTCCACCACGGCCGGGTGGGCGGCCAGGTAGCCGAGCCGGGTGCCCGCCATGGCGAACGCCTTGGACATCGTCCGGGTGACGATCAGCCGGGGGTGACGCGGCAGCAGCGTGAGCGCCGACGGCGTGCCCTCGCGGGCGAACTCGGCGTAGGCCTCGTCGACCACCACCATGCCGGGGGCGGCCTCCAGGATGGCCTCGATCACCGCCAGCGGCTGCGCGGTGCCGGTCGGGTTGTTGGGCGAGGCCAGGAAGACGACGTCGGGCCGGTGCTCGCCGATCGCCGCGACGGCCTTGCCGGGGTCGAGCGAGAAGTCGTCCTCGCGCGCCGCCTTGATCCACTCGGTGTTGGTGCCGGTCGTGATGATCGGGTGCATCGAGTAGGACGGCTCGAAGCCGAGCGCGGTGCGGCCGTGGCCGCCGAACGCCTGGAGGATCTGCTGGATGATCTCGTTGGAGCCGTTGGCCGCCCACACCTGCTCGGTGGTCAGGCCGTGGCCCAGGTAGGCGGCCAGCCCGGCGCGGAGCTCGACGGCGTCGCGGTCGGGGTAGCGGTTGAGGTCGCCCGCCACCCGCCCGACCTCCTCGGCCAGGTCGGCGACCAGCTCGGGAGAGGGCGGGTAGGGGTTCTCGTTGGTGTTGAGCCGGACCGGGACGTCGATCTGCGGCGCGCCGTAGGGCGACTTGCCGCGCAGGTCGTCGCGGATGGGCAGGTCGGAGAGGTTCACGACGGCACCTGCCCGTCGAAGCGGGCGCGCACGGCGGCGCCGTGCGCGGGCAGGTCCTCGGCGTCGGCCAGCACCGACACGTGCGCGGCCGCGCCGGCCAGCGCCTCGCGGGTGTAGTCGACGACGTGGATGCCGCGCAGGAACGACTGCACCGACAGGCCGCTGGAGTGGCAGGCGCAGCCGCCGGTGGGCAGCACGTGGTTGGACCCGGCGAGGTAGTCGCCGAGCGAGACCGGCGACCAGGGGCCGACGAAGATCGCGCCGGCGTTGCGCACCCGGGCGGCCACCGCGGCGGCGTCGGCGGTGTGGATCTCCAGGTGCTCGGCGGCGTAGGCGTCGACGACCTTGAGCCCGTCGTCGAGGCTGTCGACGAGCACGATGCCCGACTGGCGGCCGGCCAGCGCCTCGGTGATGCGCTCGGAGTGGCGGGTGGCCGCCACCTGGCCGGGCAGCTCCTTCTCGACCGCGTCGGCGAGCTCGGGGCTGGTGGTGACCAGGACGGCGGCGGCGATCACGTCGTGCTCGGCCTGGCTGATCAGGTCGGCCGCCACGTGGACGGGGTCGGCCGTCTCGTCGGCCAGGATCGCGATCTCGGTCGGGCCGGCCTCGGAGTCGATGCCGATGCGGCCCTTGAGCAGCCGCTTGGCCGCGGCGACCCAGATGTTGCCGGGCCCGGTGACCATGGTGGCGGGCTCGCACTCCTCGGTGCCGTAGGCGAACATGGCCACGGCCTGGGCGCCGCCCGCCGAGTAGACCTCGTCGACGCCGAGCAGCGCGCACGCGGCCAGGATCGTCGGGTGCGGCAGGCCGCCGTGCTCCTTCTGGGCGGGGCTGGTGACGGCCAGCGAGGCCACCCCGGCCTCCTGCGCGGGCACGACGTTCATGACCACGCTCGACGGGTAGACGGCGCGTCCGCCGGGGACGTAGAGGCCGACCCGGTCGACGGGCACCCACCGCTCGGTGACGGTGCCGCCGGGCACGACCTCGGTGGTGACGTCGCCGCGCCGCTGGTCGCGGTGGACGAGCCTGGCCCGCCTGATCGACTCCTCCAGCGCCGCCCGGACCGCGGGGTCCAGCTCGTCCAGCGCGCGGGCGATGGCCTCGGCGGGGACGCGGGTGGTGGCGATCTCGACTCCGTCGAACCTGGCGGTCAGCTCCCGTACGGCTGCCGCCCCGCGATGGCGCACGTCCTCGCAGATGGGCCGCACCTTCTCCAGGGCGGCCTCGACGTCGAGCTCGGCGCGGGGCAGCACGTCGCGCAGGTTCGCCGGCAGGGAACCGCGCATGTCGATACGGGAAATCACCCTGACAGTCTACGGAGTCCGATCCCCGGATCCGGATCTGTCCACACTACGGACAGTCGCGTGGCGCGACGGGGACGGGACAGTGGCGGCACAGGGGCGGCACAGGGCTGGCACAGGGGTGCATGCGGTGGCCCGGTCGTGAGGTCGCGACGGGGGCACGCGACCTCACGACCGTTTCCGCCCTGGCCCGGGCCGAGCGCCAGTGCGGGGCGCCGTGGGCGGTGGATCCACGGCTGGGGTGAAGCTTGGGCCGGGTGCTGCCCGGCGGGGTCGCGGGCAAACACGTCCACGGTTTGGCCAGGGTTTTTCCCTGACCCGGACCACTTGAAACGTACTTTGACATTACTTGTCCTTTATGTTCCTTCCCGTACGCTTGCCCGCATGGGAATCTGGCGTGGGCCCGACGGCGTCGTCGTCGAGGCCATCGTGCTCGGCGACCGGCCGGTGCTCCGGGTCTCTCACCAGGTCGGCGGGCGCGCCTACCTCCAGGGCTACTGCTCGTCCGTCGACGAACTCGGCCGGCACGGCGTCGACCTGGCCCAGCTCGTCGAGGAGAAACCCGACCCCGTGGCTTGACCATCTGTAAACCCCCGGCGATCACTGGCGGCGCGCGCGCCGGGGTATGCCTGGGTGCATGGCGCCGCTGCCCACCTACGCGCCGATGCTCGCCCAGCTCGGTTCCCTGCCCACCACCGACGAGGACGACTGGGCCGTCGAGATGAAGTGGGACGGCGTCCGCGCCCTCGCCTACGTCGACGGCGGCGCCGTCCGGCTCATGTCGCGCAACGCCAAGGACATCACCGCCGCCTACCCCGAGCTCCAGCTCATGGCCGGGGCCACCGGCGGCCGGCCCGCCGTGGTCGACGGCGAGATCGTCGCCTTCGACGAGGCGGGCAGGCCCAGCTTCGGCGCCCTGCAGCCGCGCATGCACCAGCGCAACCCGCTGAGCGTCGCCGAGCTCGCCCGCACCGTCCCCGTCACCTTCCTGGCCTTCGACATCCTGCACCTCGGCGACGACCCCGCCATCGCCCTCCCCTACACCGCCCGGCGCGACCTGCTGGAGAGCACGCTCACGCCCGGCTTCCGCTGGCAGGTCCCGGTCTGGTTCCACGACCACGCCGAGGACGCCTTCGCCTCCTCCCGCCGTCTCGGCCTCGAAGGCGTCGTGTGCAAACGGCTCACCTCCCCCTACCGGCCCGGCCGGCGCACCGCCGAGTGGACCAAGGTCAAGAACGTCAGCGCCGTGGAGGTCGTCGTCGGCGGCTGGAAGCCCGGCGCCGGCCGCCGGGCCGGGACGATCGGGTCGCTGCTGCTCGGCTCCTACGACGACGGCGGCAGGCTGCTGTTCGTCGGCCACGTCGGCACCGGCTTCACCCAGGCCATGCTCCGCGACCTGCACCGCAGGCTCGCCCCGCTGGAACGTCCCGACCCGCCCTTCGACGAGCCCGTCCCGCGCGAGCACGCCCGCGACGCGCACTGGGTCAGCCCCGTCCTGGTCGGCGAGGTCCAGTACGCCGAGATGACCGGCGACAACCGGCTGCGCCACCCGTCCTGGCGCGGCCTGCGCCCCGACCGCGAGCCCCGCGAGGTCCGCGCGCCCGGCGGCGAGAGCCCGGGCGCGTCCGCGACAGGCTGACCGGTCAGCGCTGATCGGTCAGCGCTGATCGGCGGCAGGGGCGCCGGCAGGGGCGTCGGCCCGGACCGGCTCGGCCAGCGTGAGCGACAGCAGCCACGCCAGCACCGGGAACGCGATCAGGCAGCCCAGCGCCAGCCGCAGCGACGTCGCCTCCGCGAGCGCCCCCACCAGCGGGCTCGCCAGCCCGCCGACGCTCACCGCCAGCCCCAGCGTCACCCCGCTCGCCGTGCCCACCCGGCGCGGCAGGAAGTCCTGGCCCAGCGTCACGTGCAGGGAGAAGGGCGCGTACAGGGTGATCGACGCCGCCGCCACGAACACGTACGCGGCCGGTCCGGGCGCCAGCACCACGCCCGCCACCGCCGGGACGCTCAGCGCGTACGCCAGCCGCATCGCCCGCACCCGCCCCATCCGCGCCGCCAGCCTGCCGCCCAGCACCGTGCCCACCGCGCCGCCCGCGAACAGCACGAACAGCGCCACCGCGCCCGCCGCCCCGCCTCCCATGTACAGGGCCACGAACGCGCTCAGCCCCACGTACACCACCGACCGGAACACGATCACCAGCGTCAGCCGGGCGAACGACGGCCAGTCGTCACGCCCCCGCGCCGGCCCGGCCGCGCATCCCCGCTCCCCCGGCCCCGCCAGCGAGCGCATCACCACCAGCGTCAGCACCGCCCCGGCCACGCCCGGCACCACCAGGAACGGCGACGCCGCCAGCCCGCCCGCCGCCAGCAGCGGCGTCACCAGGATCGGCGCCGAGGCGAACCCCAGCGTGCCGCCCAGCGAGAACCAGCTCATCCGCACGTCGCTGCCCTCGCTGGCGATCCGCGCCAGCCGCGCCGACTCCGGGTGGTAAGCCGCCACCCCCAGCCCCGACAGCGCCACCGCCAGCCACGTCAGCGGGTACGACTCCGACACCCCGCTCAGCGCCACGCCGAGCCCGGCCGTCGTCATGCTGACCGGGATCAGCCACGGCATCCGCCACCGGTCCGTCAGCGCCCCGAACACCGGCTGCACGATCGACGACAGCAGCGTCGCCGCCAGCACCACCCCCGACGCGGCCACGTACCCGTAACCCCGCTCGGCCACCAGGAACGGCACCATCGCCGGAACCGCGCCCTGATACACGTCCACGCCCGCATGCCCCGCGGCCAGCACCGCGACCCTGTTCACCCGCACGCCCCCGATCGTGCCGCCGGGCGGTCGTGGCCCGCTTCCGATAAAATGCCAATCAGTCATGAAAATCCGCCATCTGTCGCGTGCGCCCACCGGCATCCGCCCGCTCGCCGCCGGCGCGGGCATCGACGCCCACCGGCACGACACCCACCAGATCGTGTACGCCCGCCACGGCGTCCTGTCGGTCACCACCGACGCCGGCACCTGGGTCGCCCCGGCCAACCGGGCGATCTGGATCCCGGCCGGGACCGTCCACGAGCATCGCGCCCACGGCAGCACGGACCTGCGGCTGATCGGGCTCACCGGCAACCCGCCCGGCCTGACGCGCCCCGCCGTGCTCGCGGTCGGGCCGCTGCTGCGCGAGCTGATCATCGCCTACACCGACCAGCCGGACGACGACGCCGCGACCGGGGACCCCGCGGACGGAGGCCCCGCGGACGGAGGCCCCGCGGACGGAGGCTTCACGGCAGGAGGCTTCACGGCGGGAGGGGAGCGGGCGAGGTTGCTGGCCGTGCTGGTCGATCAGCTCCGGCGGGCGCCCGAGCAGCCGTTCCACCTGCCGACCCCGCGTGACGCGCGGCTGGCGGCCGTGTGCGCGGCGCTGCACGCCGACCCGGCCGACAACCGGACGCTGGCCAGGCTCGCCGCCCACGCCGGCACCAGCGACCGGACGCTGGCCCGGCTGTTCCGGGCCGAGCTGGGCATGACGTTCCCGCAGTGGCGCACCCAGCTCCGGCTGCACCACGCGCTGCTGCTGCTCGCCGACGGGGTGAGCGTCACGACCGTGGCGCACCGGTGCGGATGGGCGTCGGCCAGCGCGTTCATCGACGCGTTCCGGCGGGCGCTCGGGTACACCCCGGGCCGCGCCTTTACAATGTAGATTCGCTACACTGGGTCTCCGTGAGCAAGAAGAGCAAGGGCGGCGGCACGCCGGCCACCGTGGCGCTCGACAAGGCCAAGGCGGAGTTCACCCTCCACCCCTACGAGCACGACGCCTCGGCGCAGGCCTACGGCGAGGAGGCGGCCGACGCGCTCGGCGTCCCCTACGAGCGGATCTTCAAGACGCTGGTCGCCGAGGTCGAGAGCGGCCTGGCCGTGGCCGTGGTGCCCGTGGCCGGCAAGCTCGACCTCAAGGCGCTGGCCGCCGCCACCGGCAGCAAGCGGGCCGCGATGGCCGACGCCGCCAAGGTCGAGCGCGTCACCGGCTACGTCGTCGGCGGCATCAGCCCGCTCGGGCAGCGCAAGCTCCTGCCCACCGTGGTCGACTCCTCGGCGCTGGAGTTCGACACCATCTACTTCTCGGCGGGCAAGCGCGGGCTGCAGATCGAGACCGCCCCCGCCAACCTGATCGCGCTGACCCGGG
This sequence comes from Nonomuraea sp. NPDC003214, assembly GCF_053590035.1. Lineage (NCBI taxonomy): Bacteria > Bacillati > Actinomycetota > Actinomycetes > Streptosporangiales > Streptosporangiaceae > Nonomuraea > Nonomuraea sp. NPDC003214. The sequence continues at coordinate 328,455 of NZ_JBSFSX010000007.1, forward strand.
CGGTGACCGCGCCCATCGGAAAGACGGGCTGACCTCGTCGCAGCGCACAACACCTGAGCCGACTTTCGTCCGGACGCACCAAGCGGTCGCGGCGTTTCCGTATGAACAATGCAGAAACGCCGCAACACCGGAGACCGTATGGGACTGGCCGAAAACACCCCGGCAACCACCTGGACGCCCGCCAAGATCCGCAAGACCGCCACGCTGACCATCGCGCTGCTCGCCGGCGTGTGGGTGATCGACTACGTCGACCGCGTCATGATGGCGGTCGCGCTGCCGTTCATCGGCGCGGAGTTCGCGCTCACCAAGACCGAGCAGGGCTGGCTGATCACCGTCTTCTCGCTGGTCTACCTGCTGTGCCAGATCCCCGGCGGCATGCTCGCCGACCGGTTCGGGGCGCGCCGGCTGCTCGTCGCCTCCCTGGTGCTGTGGTCGGCGTTCACCGCGCTGACCGGGCTCGCGTGGGGGCTGGCCGCGCTGCTGGTGATCCGGGCGCTGTTCGGCGTCGGCCAGGGGCTGTTCCCCGGCGCGTCGTTCAAGGCCATCGCCGAACGCACCACGCCCGAGCGGCGGGCCACCGCCGCCGGCGCGATGCTCGCCTCCAACGTGCTCGGCGGCGGCCTCGCCCCGCTGATCGCCGCGCCGCTGCTGCTGGTGTTCGGCTGGCGTGACACGTTCCTGGTGGCGGCCGTGGCCGGCGTCGCGATCGGCGTGCTGCTGTGGTCGCTGCTCCCCCGCGCGCTGCCCGGCCACCTCACCGGCGCCGCCCAGGCCACCGGCCCCGCCGCCCGGCCCGCCATCCCGCTCGCGGCCGTGCTGCGCTCGGCCGCCGTGTGGAAGTTCGCCGCGCTGTTCTGCGCCACGAACATGCTCGGCTACGGCATGATCACCTGGGTGCCCAGCTACCTCATGGAGGCCCGCGGCATCTCCCTGCTCAACACCGGCTTCCTCGCCGCGCTCCCCCAGCTCGTCATGACGGCGACGACGCTGCTCGGCGGCTGGCTGTTCGACCGCTACTTCCACGACCGGGCCAGGCTGTACGTGATCCCGCTGCTGCTGTGCACCGCCGTGCTGCTGCTCGTCATGATCAACGCCGAGACCGCCGCCGGGTTCACGCTCTTCCAGACGCTGGCGATGGCCGTGGCCGGGCTGTCCACCATGGGCATCCTCGGCATGCCGGTCCGCGCCCTGCCGCCCGAGGTGATCGGCTCCGGCATGGGCGTCGTCAACGTCGGCGGGCAGCTCGCCGGCGTGATCGCGCCGGTGCTCATGGGCTGGCTCGTCGACCAGTACTCCTACAGCGCCGCGTTCGGGCTGCTCATCGGCACCACCGTGCTCGGCGCGCTGATCGCGCTCATCGTGCCGCAGCGCGCCGACCGCTTCACCCTCGGGAGGGCCTCGTGACCACGTACGACCTGGTGATCTCCCGGGGGCGGGTGATCGACCCCGAGACGGGGCTCGACGGGATCCGCGACGTCGGCGTCAGCGGCGGCACGATCCGGGAGGTGTCGGCCGGACCGCTGCACGGCGCCACCCGCGTCGACGCCACCGGGCTGACCGTCTGCCCCGGCTTCGTCGACCTGCACAGCCACAGCGCCGACCTCGCCGGGCACCGGCTCCAGGCGCTCGACGGCGTCACCACCGTGCTGGAGCTGGAGGCCGGCAGCCTGCCCGTGTCGGCCGCCTACCGCGCCGCCGCCGAGGAGGGACGGCCGCTCAACTACGGCTTCGCCACCTCGTGGGCGGCCGCCCGGATGGCCGTGCTCGCCGGCGTCGAGCCCACCGGCAGGCTGGAGACGCTGTTCGCCAACATCGCCGTCGACGCCTGGCAGCGGCCCGCGACCCCCGAGCAGGTCGCGCGGATCGTCGGCCTCCTTGAGGCCGACCTCGCCGACGGCGCCCTGGGCATCGGCGTCCTCGTCGGCTACGCGCCCCGCACCGGGCCCGACGAGTATCTGGCCGTCGCCGCGCTCGCCGCCGGTGCCGGACGGCCCACGTACACCCATGCCCGCGAGCTCGTCGAGATGGACGCCGGCACGCCCGTCGACGGCGCCGAGGAGATCGTCCGCGCCGCCGTCGAGACCGGCGCGCACATGCACTACTGCCACGTCAACAGCACCTCCATCCGGCACGTCGACCGGGTCCTCGCCCTGGTCGAGCGCGTGCGCGCCGAAGGGGCACGGGTCACCACCGAGGCGTACCCGTACGGCGCCGGCATGACCGGCGTCGGCGCCGCCTTCCTCGCGCCCGAGCTGCTGCACCGGCGCGGGCTCACCCCGCACTCCATCGGGCTGCTGTCCACCGGGCGGCGCATGGCCGACGCCGCCGAGCTCCGCCGCGTCCGTCAGGAGGAGCCCGGGTCGGCGGCGTTCGTGCACCTGCTGGACGAGGACTCGCCCGCCGAGTTCGCCTACATCCGGCGGGCGCTCGACTTCGAGGACGCGGCGGTCGCCACCGACGCCGTGCCCCTGCTGTGGCGCGACGGCGGCGACCCGGCCCGGCGGCTGGAATGGCCGCTGCCGCCGGACGCCGTCACCCACCCGCGCACCGCCGGCACGTACGGGCGCACCCTGCGGCTCGTGCGCGAGCAGGGGATGCTCGGGCTCGCCGAGGCCGTGCGGCGGTGCACGCTCGTGCCCGCCCAGGTCGCCGGGCTGGCACGCAAGGGGCGGGTCCAGCCGGGGGCCGACGCCGACCTCACGGTCTTCGACCCGGACACGGTCACCGACCGGGCCACCTACGCGGCCACGGCGCTCCCCTCCACGGGGTTCCGGCACGTGCTGGTGGGCGGCGTCCCGGTCGTCCAGGACGGCGCCCTCGTCCCGGACGCGCGCCCCGGCCGCCCCGTCCGCGCCTGACCTCCACCGGATGACGGCCCGCCACCGGGCGCGGCCCCGACCCCCGGAGCGGGCGGGTCAGTGGCGGTCGCGGCGGTGGCGGGGGGCGGTGTCGCGGCGGTGGCCGTCACCGTGGCGGCGGCGGGCCTCCGGCGGGCGGCCCTCACGGAGCGGGCCCTCGTACGGGCGCGACTCGTGAGCGCGCGACTCGTGGGCGCGCGACTCGTGGGGGCGGGCGCCGTGGCCGAAGAGCCAGCGGAGGAGCTTGCGGTGGCGCTTGGCGTACGCGCGGTGCCGGCCGCGGCGGCCGTTGTCCTCGCCGGCCTCCTCCTCGCCCTCCTCCAGGCCAGGCGTGTTGCCGCCGCCGAAGCGGCTCATGTCGGGCCCCGGGAACCCCTTGGCCTCGGTGTGGCGCAGGGCGGCGCGCATGGAGTCCACCCAGATGGGCCCCGGCAGCGAGGCGCCCTGGACGGAGCCGTAGTACTGGTCGCCGATGCGCACGTCGGTGAGCGGGTGCTTGTAGGAGCCGCGGATGTCGCCGACGCTCACCGCCGCCGCCAGGTGGGGCGTGTAGCCGGCGAACCAGGCGGAGGTGTAGCCGTTGTTGGTGCCGGTCTTGCCGGCGGCGGGCCGGTCCAGGTCCTGGCCCTTCATCGTGCCCTTGTCGAACACGCCGGTGAGCACCCAGTTGACGGCGTCGGCCACCTGCCGGTCGATCACCTGCTCGCAGGCGGGCGAGACGTGGGTGCGCCGCCCGTCGCGGTCGACGATCTCGGTGATGGCGAGCGGCTCGCAGTAGCGCCCGCGCGCGGCGAAGGCGGCGAACGACGCGGCCACGGTGAGCGGGTCCATCTCGTTGACGCCGAGCGTGAAGGTCGGCACCTCGCGCAGCGGAGCCCCGTCGGCGCGGGTCACGCCGAGCGCCTTGGCGGTCTTGACCACGTTGCAGAGCCCGACCTTGCGCTCCAGCATCATGTAGAAGATGTTGACGGACTTCCAGGTGCCGGTGGAGATGCTGTGCGGGCCGCCCTTGCCCTCGCCGCTGGCGTTGTGGATCTCGGTGCCGGGGTCGTTGACCGGGCGTCCCGAGCAGTCGCGGTAGCCCTGTGACGGCGTCATCACGCCGGGGGTGTCGAAGCCGTCGTCGAAGCGCCAGCCCTGCTGGAGCGCCGTGGCGAGGGTGAACACCTTGAACGTGGAGCCCGCCTGGAGTCCCTGGCCGCCGCCGTGCCGCACGTCGGCGACCAGGTTGAACGTGGTCCTCGGCCCGTTCTTCTTGTTGCCGGGGTTGCGGCCGAACCGCTTGCTGGCGGCCATCGCCTTGATCCAGCCGGTGCCGGGCTCGATCATGGCCTCGGCGGCCACCTCGGTGTCCTCGGCGGAGACCCGCTGGCGGATGGCCTGGTCGGCGGCCCGTTGCGCGCGCGGGTCGAGGCTGGTCCTGACGACGAGGCCGCCTCGGGCGAGCCGCGCCCGACGCACGTCCGCCGTGGCGCCGAACACCTCGTTCGTCATCAGCTCGCGGTGCACGTACAGGCAGTAGTAGGGGTGGTCGCTCTGCGCGCAGCCGCCGGGCTCGGGGCGCAGGCGGATGTTCAGCGGGCTGGCCTTGGCCTCGGCCGCCTGCGCCTGGGTGATGAGCTTGAGCCCGGCCATCCGGTCGAGGACGAGGTCGCGGCGCATCTTCAGGCGGGCACGGTGCTCCTGGCCGATGGACGGGTCGGTGGAGTACGGGGCGCGGACGGCGCCGGCGAGGGTGGCCGCCTGGGTGAGCGTCAGCTCGGCGGCCGTGGTGGAGAAGAACCGCCTGGCCGCGGCCTCGACGCCGTGGGCGCCCGCGCCGAAGTAGGCGATGTTGAGGTACTTCTCCAGGATCTCGTCCTTGCGGTACTTGCGTTCCAGGGCGAGCGCCAGCCGCAGCTCGGTGATCTTGCGGGCGAGGTTGGGGGCGCGGGCCCTGTCGCGTTCCGCCTCGGTGCGGGCGCTCTCGACGAGGATGTTCTTGACGAGCTGCTGGGTGAGCGAGGAGCCGCCCTGCTTGATGCCGCCCGCCTGGGTGTTGGTGATCAGCGCCCGGAGCGTGCCGATGACGTCGAGGCCGCCGTGCTCGTAGAAGCGGGCGTCCTCGATGGCGACGATGGCGCGGCGCATCACCGCCGACACCTTGTCCAGCGGGACGACGGTGCGGTTGGCCTCGTAGAACTGGGCGAACGTCCGGCCGGTGCGGTCGACCAGCCGGGTGACCTGCGACAGCGGCTCCTCCCGGGGCGCGGGCGGCAGGTCGTTGAAGGTGTCGGCGACGCTCTTGGCGCCGATCCCGGCTCCGCTCACGACGGGCGCGGCCAGTGCCGCGACCAGCACCCCGCTGAGCGCCCCCGCCGCCCCGAGCCTGGTGATGGATTTGAGCACAGTCACGCAGATGATCTGCTACCACCCGATCACCGGCAAACGACCCGCTCTTAACTCTTTACTCTCCTCTGCGGATGTTCAGACCAAGCGACTCGAACTGCTCGAACGGGCGGTGGTAGCCGCGCTCGATGTGGTGCACGCCGCGCAGCGTCGACTGCCCGTCGGCCACGGCCGCCGCCAGCACCGCGGAGAAGCCGGCCCGGATGTCGGGCAGCACCACGTCGGCGCCCTTGAGCTGCGACACGCCGCGCACCACGGCCGAGTGGCGGGCGTTGGTGTCGTGGTAGCGGCAGGCGGGACCGCCCAGGCACTGGTCGAACACCTCGATCTCGCAGCCCATGCTCTGCAGCGCGGGCACGTACACGAGCCTGTTCTCGAAGACCGTCTCGTGCAGCACCGACATGCCCTGGCTCTGCGTGAACAGCACCATGAGCGGCGTCTGCCAGTCGGTCATGAAGCCGGGGTGGGTGTCGGTCTGCACCGCCGCCGCGCGCAGCCCCTCGGGCGGGGCGGTCGCGCACACGTACTCGTCGTTGATGTCGAACTGGGCGCCCATCCGGGCCAGCGTGGTGATCGCGGTGACCAGCCGGTCCTGCGGGCAGCCGTGCACGCGCACCTCGCCGCCCGTCACGAGCCCGGCGGCCAGGTACGAGAACGCCTCGATGCGGTCGCCGGCCAGCCAGGTGGAGGCGCCGCGCAGCCGTTCGACGCCCTCGATGACGATGCGCCGGTCGGGCGACAGCTCGATGCGGGCGCCCATCCGCTGCAGGAACAGCGCCAGCTCCACGACCTCGGGCTCCATCGCGGCGTTCTTCACCACGGTCTTGCCCTCGGCCAGCACCGCCGACATGAGGATCGTCTCGGTCGCGCCGACGCTCGGGTACGGCAGCTCCAGCCGGGTGCCGTTGAGCCGCTTGGCCTTGGCGTAGATGCCGGTGTCGCCGACCTCCACCTCGGCGCCCATCGCGCGCAGCGCCTCCACGTGGAAGTTGACCGGCCGCCGCCCGATCGGGTCGCCGCCCACCAGCGGCACGAACGCCTCGCCCGCCAGGTGCAGCAGCGGGCCGAGCATGAGGATCGGGATGCGGTTCAGCCCCGTGAACGCGTCGGGCACCCGGGGCCTGATCTCCGGGCCGCGCTCGATGCGGATCTCCGTCCGGCCGATCTCCACGCTGATGCCCAGGGCGCGCAGCATGTCGGCGGTGATGCCGACCTCGCCCACCTCGGGGGCGTTGTGGATGCTGCTCTCGCCGCTGCCCAGCATGGCGGCGACCATGTGCTTGGACACGCCGTTCTTGGAGCCGCGCACGACGACGTCGCCCCGGAGCGGGCCGGAGGGTTCGATGAGCCAGACCTTCTCTTCAATCACGAAGTGAGCCTAACCGGGAGATACCATCGGTCTGGCAGAGACTCAGAACGCGAAGGGGAGTGGCGTGGCGAGGGAAGTACGCGTTTTCGCGGTCACTGTCCTCTCCCTCGCCGCACTGGGGGTGCCCGCCGGGCTGGTCTGGTCGGCCCTGTCACCCCGGCCGCCGTACCTGGTCACGCAGGAGGCGACCGTGCTCGCCGACCCGTCCACGCAGGCGCTGATCGCCGCCGATGGCTGGTTCGCCACCGTGACCGGCGCGCTCGGGCTCGCGTGCGGGGCCCTCGCCTGGTTCCTGAGCCGCCGCCGCCAGCTCGCGGCGCTGCTCGGGCTCTGCGCGGGCGGGGTCCTCGGCGCGTACGTGACGCTCTGGGTGGGGTCGGCGTTCACGATCGGCGTGGTCACGGTGGAGGCCGCGGCGGCCCCGGGCGCGCAGCTGACGCCGGGGCCGCTGCATCTGACGGCCAAGGGCGTGCTGGTGTTCTGGCCGCTGCTGGCGGTGGGGCTGTTCGGGCTGCTGGAGGGCATGCACGGCTACCGCGACTCACCGCTGCGGCGGCCGTACGGGCTGGCGCCGCCGCTGCCGCCGCCGGACCGCTGACCGCCCGCTCCTCAGAGCGGCGGGCGGCGCAGGCCGTGGCCGGTGGCCTGCTCGAACGCCCGGGCCACCCGCAGCACCCTGGCGTCCTCGAACGGCGCCCCCACGATCTGCACCCCGACCGGCAGCCCCTCCGGCGTGAACCCGGCGGGCACGGACGCGGCCGGCGCGTGCAGCACGCTCACCCAGTACGCCGACCGCATCCAGGTCAGGTAGTCGGGCAGCTCGATCCCGTTGATCTCACGCACGTACGGGTCCTCGACCGGGAACGGCGGCACCTGGCTGACGGGCGCGATCAGCACGTCGTGGTCGTCGAAGAAGGCGGCCATCCGCTGGTAGAGGCGGCTGCGGGCGCGCTCGGCGCGGGCCAGGTCGGCGCCGGTCACCGTGCGGCCCTGCTCGACGTTCCACGCGGTGTTGGCGCCCAGCCCGTCGAGGTCGCCGTAGGCGAGCGCGTAGAACCAGGCCCGGTAGGTGCGGAAGGCGTCGTCGGCGTCGCGCAGGTCGAGCTCCACCTGCTCCACCCGCGCGCCGAGGCGTTCGAGCACGGCGGGCGCGCTCGCGGTGACCGCCGCCGTCGCGGCGTCGACCGGCAGCCCGCCCAGGTCCGGGCTCCACGCCACCCGCAGCCCGGCGACGCCCTCCTCGGGGTCGGGGGTGAAGGGCTCCCTGATCGCGTACGGTGACCGCCGATCGAATCCCGAAATGACCGACATCATCAGGGTGAGGTCGTCGACCGTCCTGGCCATCGGCCCCGGCACCGACAGCGTGTACCAGGCGGCGATCTCGGACGGGCTCGGCACCCGGCCCGGCGTCGGCCGCAGCCCCACCACGTTGCAGAACGACGCCGGGTTGCGCAGCGACCCGCCCATGTCGGAGCCGTCCGCCAGCGGCGTCATCCCGCAGGCGAGCGCCGCCGCCGCGCCCCCGCTGCTCCCCCCGGCCGACCGGCTCAGGTCGTACGGGTTGCGCGTCACCCCGAAGACCTCGTTGACCGTGTGGGAGCCGGTGCCGAACTCGGGCGTGTTCGTCTTGCCGAGCGAGACGGCGCCCGCCTCCTTCAACCGCCGGACGACGAGCGCGTCCTGGTCCGGCACGTGACCCGCGTACAGCGGCGAGCCGTACGTGGTGCGGATCCCGGCCGTGTCGGCCAGGTCCTTGTGCGCGACCGGCACCCCGTGCAGCGGCCCCACCGGCTCCGCCGCGTCGGCCGCCTTGGCCGCATCCAGCGCCTGCTCGGCGGCCAGCGTGACGATCGCGTTGACCTGCGGGTTCGCCTGCTCGATGCGGTCCAGGTGCGCCTGGAGCAGCTCGACGGCGCTCACCTGGCGGGTCCTGACGAGGCGGGCCATCTCGGTCGCGGTCAGGTAGTGCAGCTCGCTCATCCTGCGATCCTCCCGCACCCCCTCGGGGGCCGCGACGGCAAGGGTTGCCATCTCCTAGGATGCCGGAATGTCCGAAACGCTCTCTCCCCCGCCGGGCAGCGCCGCCGCCGTCGCCCACGTGTGGGACGCCCGCGCCGACCGCTACCTGGAGCTGTTCCGCCACGAGCTGGCCGGCAAGCCTTACGACCGCGAGGTCCTGGCGGCGTTCGCCGGGCGTGTCGGCCCGGGCGGGCGGGTCTGCGACGCCGGCTGCGGGCCCTGCGGGCACGTGACCGCGCTGCTCGCCGGGCACGGCCTGGACGTGCTGGGCGTCGACCTGTCGCCGCGCTGCGTCGAACTGGCCGCGCGCGAGCAGCCCGGGTGCCGGTTCGCGGTGATGGACCAGCGCGACGTGACCGGCGGGCTCGACGGGCTGGTCTCGTACTACTCGCTGCACGACCAGCCGAAACGCGAGCTGCCCGGCACCCTCGCGGCGTGGGCTCGAGCCCTGCGGCCCGGCGGCGAACTCCTCGTCGTGGCCAAGCAGGGCGACGGCGACGACGTCATCGACGACCCCCTCGGCACCGGGCTGCGCGTCTACTGGGCCGAGTTCACGCCGGGCGAGCTGGAGTCGGCGGCCCGGGCCGCCGGGTTCACGATCGGCGAGATCACGGTACGGGAGGCGTACGAGGACGAGATCGCCGCCCGGCGCATCTACCTGACCGCCACCACCCGCCACCCCTGACCAGCTAGAACTACCCGCCCAGCGGCACCCACCGGCGAAGGGCCCCCTGCTCAGGACGGCCCATCCCGGCCGCTGACCAGAAACCACCCACCCAGCGCCGCCCGGTCAGGACCGCGTGGCCAGGGCCGCCTGGTCCGGGGTGCCCGGTCAGGGGTGCCAGTGGGGGTCGCGGCCGATGAAGGCGAGGAGGCGGTCCTGGGTGGAGGCGTCGTCGCCCACCGGCACTTCGGGGCCGAACACCTCGACACCGGGGCCGAAGGCGCCCGGTTCGCGGAACTTCGCCACGAGGTCGGCAGGCAGCGCCCGCATGGCGGCCCAGCCCTGTTCGACGTCCTCGGGGTCGATCGTGGCGTCCTGGGAGGTGGCGACCGCGAGGTCCCAGCCGTGCAGCGGCAGGTCGGCGCTGACCACCTGGTCGATGTGCTCGGCCGCGGTCAGCCTGCCGGCGGGCGTGTCGCAGAGCCGGCCGGCGAGCGCGGGATCGGCCAGGATCGCCTCCACGTCGGCGCGGGCGGCGCGGTAGGCGGCCACCGGGTCCTCGGCGGCCGGCGGGGCCGGGCTGAGGCCGCGGTCGAACGGCCGCAGCATCACCGCGTGCATGTCGATGATGTGCCGCAGCACGTCCAGGACCGTCCACTTGGCGCACGGGGACGGGCCGTCCCACTGCCCGGGCCGCACGGCGACGACCTTGCGCTCGAACGCGTCGGCCCTGCGCCGGTAGCGGGCGGCGATCTCGGCGACCCTCTCGGCGGTGATCTCGCTGGTCACGGGACTTCCCCTTTCCTGGCGGACGGTGCTGCCTGACGTGCGGCTCTCTACCCGGACGACTCCCTCGGACCGGCCCCTGGGGAAGCGGCCCGAGGAGGCCGTCCGCAGGGAAGCGGTCCTGAGGGGGTCAGGCGCCCAGGCAGGCGGGGCCCAGGAGTTCCTTCAGGTCGCCCATCAGGGCCGGGGAGGGCGCCACGCGGAGCCGGTCGTCGACCCGCATGACGGTGGTCTTGGGGCCGTTGTGCACCTGCAGGTGGACCTCGGAGGTGCCCGGGTGCGTGGTGAGGATCTCCTTCAGCCGGCTCACCACCGGCGGCGTGCAGCGGGTCAGCGGCAGGCTCACCAGCAGAGGCCCGCCCGCCTCCTGGGTCAGGTCGGGGGCCGTCACCTCCATGGCGATGATCTTGGCGACGTCCTCCCGCTTGTCGATGCGCCCCTTGACGAAGACGATCGCGTCCTCGGCCAGGATCGTCGAGCACAGCTGGTAGGCCGACGGGAAGATCATCACCTCGATGGCGCCTTCGAGGTCCTCCAGCTGGGTGAGCACCCAGGTGTCGCCCTTCTTGGTGACCTTGCGCTGGACGCCGCTGAGGATGCCGCCGAGGGTGACGACCTGGCCGTCGGCCCGGCTCTCGTCCTGGACGGCGGCGATGGAGCAGTCGGCGCCCGAGGCGAGGATGTGCTCGACGCCGAACAGCGGGTGGTCCGACACGTACAGGCCGAGCATCTCCCGCTCGAACTGCAGCAGCGTGTTCTTGTCCCATTCGCCGACGGGGATCTGCACGTCGAAGGTCTGGTCCTCGCCGCCGTCGATGGCGCCGAACAGGGAGTCCTGGCCGATGGCCTCGTTCTTCTTGATGTCGATGATCGCGTCGACGGCCTGTTCGTGCACCATGACCAGGCCCTTGCGGACGTGGCCGAGGGAGTCGAAGGCGCCCGCCTTGATCAGCGACTCGATGACGCGCTTGTTGCAGACGATCGCCGGGACCTTGCGCAGGAACTCCTTGAAGTCGGCGAAGCGGCCCTTCTCCTTGCGGGCGGTGAGGATGCCGTCGACGACGTTGCCGCCCACGTTGCGCACGGCCGACAGGCCGAAGCGGATGTCGGTGCCGCGCGGGGTGAAGTCGAAGTCGGAGTCGTTGACGTCCGGCGGGAACACCTTGATGCCCATGCGGCGGCACTCGTTGAGGTAGAGGGCCGACTTGTCCTTGTCGTCCTTGACCGACGAGAGCAGCGCGGCCATGTAGGCGGCCGGGTGGTTGGCCTTGAGGTAGGCCGTCCAGTAAGCGATGAGGCCGTAGGCGGCGGTGTGCGCCTTGTTGAAGGCGTAGTCGGAGAACGGCAGCAGGATGTCCCAGAGCGCCTTGATGGCGGCGTCGGGGTAGCCGTTGTCCTTCATGCCCTTTTCGAAGGAGGCGTACTGCTTGTCCAGCTCCGACTTCTTCTTCTTGCCCATCGCGCGGCGCAGCAGGTCGGCGCTGCCGAGCGAGTAGCCGGCCACCCGCTGGGCGATGGCCATGACCTGCTCCTGGTAGATGATCAGGCCGTAGGTGGTGTCGAGGATGTCGCGCAGCGGCTCCTCGAGCGCCGGGTGGATCGGCGTGATCTCCTGCTGGCCGTTCTTGCGCAGGGCGTAGTTGGTGTGCGAGTTGGCGCCCATCGGGCCGGGCCGGTAGAGCGCGAGGGCGGCGGAGATGTCCTCGAAGTTGTCGGGGCGCATGAGCCGCAGCAGCGAGCGCATGCCGCCGCCGTCGAGCTGGAACACGCCCAGCGTGTCGCCCTTGGACAGCAGCTCGTAGCTCTTGCGGTCGTCGAGCGGCAGCCCGAGCAGGTCGACCTTCTCACCCGTGGTCGCCTCGATCATCTTGAGGCAGTCGTCCATGATGGTGAGGTTGCGCAGGCCCAGGAAGTCCATCTTGAGCAGGCCGAGCGTCTCGCAGGTCGGGTAGTCGAACTGCGTGATGATCGCGCCGTCGGAGTCGCGGCGCATGATCGGGATGTGGTCGGTCAGCACCTCGGCCGACATGATCACGCCGGCGGCGTGCACGCCGGTCTGCCGGATCAGCCCCTCCAGGCCCTTGCCGAGGTCCATCGTCGCCTTGACGTCGACGTCCTCCTCGTAGAGCCTGCGCAGCTCGCCCGCCTCGTTGTAGCGCGGGTGGTCCTTGTCGAAGATGCCCGCCAGCGGGATGTCCTTGCCCATGACGGCGGGCGGGAACGCCTTGGACACCTTGTCGCCGAGCGCGTAGGGGTAGCCCAGGACGCGGCCGGCGTCCTTGATGGCGGCCTTCGCCTTGATGGTGCCGAACGTGGCGATCATGGCGACCTTGTCGGCGCCCCACTTCTCCGTCACGTAGCGGATGACGTCGCCGCGCCTGCGCTCGTCGAAGTCGATGTCGACGTCGGGCATGGAGACGCGCTCGGGGTTGAGGAACCGCTCGAAGATCAGGCCGTGCGGCAGCGGGTCGAGGTCGGTGATGCCCATCGCGTACGCCACCAGCGACCCGGCGGCCGAGCCTCGGCCGGGGCCGACCGGGATGCCGTTCTCCTTGGCCCACATGATGAAGTCGGCGACCACGAGGAAGTAGCTCGGGAAGCCCATCTGCTCGATGATGCCGATCTCGTACTCGGCCTGCCTGCGGTGCTCGTCGTCGTAGCCCTCCGGCCAGCGCCGGTCCATGCCCTCCCAGACGGTCTTGCGGAAGAACTCGCTCTCCGTCATGCCGTCGGGGATCGGGTAGGTGGGCATCAGGTTCTTGAACTCGAAGAACCCGGACGGGTCGACCTTCTCGGCCACGAGCAGCGTGTTGCGGCAGCCCTCGGCCCACAGGTCGGAGGAGTCGACGGCGCGCATCTCGTCGGCGGTCTTGATGTAGTAGCCGCTGCCGTCGAAGCGGAACCGGTCGGGGTCGGAGAGCTGCTTGCCCGTCTGGATGCACAGCAGGGCGTCGTGCGAGGCGGCGTCGGACTCGTAGGTGTAGTGCGAGTCGTTGGTGACCAGCGGCGGGATGCCCAGCTCCTTGCTGATGCGGGTCAGCCCGTCGCGGACGCGGCGCTCGATGTCGAGGCCGTGGTCCATGATCTCCAGGTAGAAGTTGTCCTTGCCGAAGATCTCCTGGTATTTGGCGGCGGCCTTGACCGCCTCGTCGTACTGGCCGAGGCGCAGGCGCGTCTGCACCTCGCCCGACGGGCACCCCGTGGTCGCCATCAGGCCCTCGGAGTGCTCGGCGAGGATCTCGGCGTCCATCCGCGCCCACTTGCGGACGAACCCCTCGGTGTAGGCGCGCGAGGACAGCCGCATCAGGTTGTGCAGGCCGGTCTTGTTGCGCGCCCAGATCGTCATGTGGGTGTAGTAGCCGCCCGCGGAGACGTCGTCCTTCTTCTGGTGCGGCTCGCCCCACAGCACCGGCTTCTTGTTGTGGCGCAGCTCGGGCGCCACGTAGGCCTCGATGCCGATGATCGGCTTGATGCCGGCGCCGGTCGCCTGCTTGAAGAAGTCGTAGGCGCCGTGCATGTTGCCGTGGTCGGTGATCGCGATCGCCGGCATGCCCAGGTCGCCGACCTGCTTGAACATCTGCTTGAGGCGCGCGGCACCGTCGAGCATGGAGTATTCGGTGTGCACATGCAGATGGACGAACGAGTCGCTGGACGACATGGAGCGGCGCCTCCCCGGTCTGAATGTGGTTGTGCGCTCCGACTCTAGTGGTCCCCGCCGACACTCCGGGCGCGGCGTGCCGCACCCCGCCCGGAGCCGCCGCGCCGATATCGTCGCCGTCACGGACCGTGACGAAGGAGACACCGGGTGCCTGCCGAGACGGACGAGGGATACAGGCCCGCGCTGGGCAACCGCCAGGTGCAGATGATCGCGATCGGCGGGGCGATCGGCGTGGGACTGTTCCTCGGCGCGGGCGGCCGGCTGGCCGCCTCGGGCCCCGCGCTCGTGCTGTCGTACGCCGCCGCCGGCGTCGCCGCGTTCTTCGTCATGCGGGCGCTGGGCGAGCTCGTGCTCTACCGGCCCGCCTCGGGGTCGTTCGTCGAGTACGCGGGCGAGTTCGTCGGGCCGTGGGCCGCCTTCGCCAGCGGCTGGATGTACTGGCTGAACTGGGCGTTCACCGGCATCGCCGAGCTGACCGCGATCGCCGCGTACGTGCACTACTGGGCGCCGGCGTTCCCCCAGTGGGCGACCGCGCTGCTGGCGCTGGCGTTCGTGCTCGTCGTCAACCTGCTGTCGGTCCGGCTCTTCGGCGAGCTGGAGTTCTGGTTCGCGCTGCTGAAGGTGCTGGCCATCGTCACGTTCCTGGTGGTCGGGCTGGTGCTGGTGGTGTTCGCCGTCGGGCAGGCCGGGCCGGGCAACCTGGTGGCGCACGGCGGCTTCCTGCCGGCCGGGTTCCCGATGGTGCTGATGAGCCTGCAGTCGGTGGTGTTCGCGTACGCCTCCATCGAGCTCGTCGGGATCGCCGCGGGCGAGACCGCCAGGCCGCGCGAGGTCATCCCGAAGGCCGTCAACGGCGTCGTGTGGCGCATCGCGATCTTCTACGTGGGCTCGGTGCTGCTGCTGGCGATGGTGCTGCCGTGGACCGCGTACGAGGCGGGCACCTCGCCGTTCGTGACCGTCTTCGCCGGGCTGGGGGTGCCGTGGGCGGCCGACGCGATGAACCTCGTGGTGATCACCGCGGCGCTGTTCTACTTCCTGCCCGCGCGGGCGTTCAACATCGCCACCGCCGCCGCCTCCCTCGGCGTGATCACCACCTGGGGCACGCTGGTCTACTGCCAGCTCCGGCTGCGCGCCACCGGGCACCGCTCGGCGTTCCCGATGCCGGGCAGCCCGTACACCAACTGGCTGACGCTGGCGTTCCTGGCGCTGGTCGTCGTGCTGATGCCGTTCGCCGACGACGACCAGCGGGTGGCGTTCTTCCTGCTGCCGGTGGTGGCGGCGGCGATCGCGGCGGGCTGGGCGGCGCTCAGGCGGCGGGGGCGCGCCGCGGCGCCCGCCGATCCGGCCGTGGCCGACTGAGCGGGGTTCAGCGCAGGGTGAGCTGGACCTCCGACTCGATGCGGGTCAGCTTGTGCGGGTTGCGGACGTAGTACAGGCCGGCGATGCGCCCGTCCTCGACCTGGAGGGCGATGACGCCGTCCGTCTCGCCGTCCACGCGCACGACCAGGCCGGGGGCGCCGTTGATCACTGTGGGCTCGCCGGTGAGCGTGACCCGGGCCTTGCCGATGCCGCCGGCGATGTAGCGGGCCACCTTGCCGGCTCCGCTGATCGGCCTGGGCGCGGCCTGGCGGACGCCGCCGCCGTCGCTCATCAGGACGACGTCGGGGGCGAGCACGTCGAGCAGTCCCTGCGTGTCACCGGTCTCCAGGGCGCGCAGGAACGACTCCATCACCGCGCGGGTCTCGTCCGGTGAGACCGTCTCGCGGGGGCGGCGGGCCTCGACGTGCCTGCGGGCCCGGTGCGCGATCTGGCGGACGGTGGCGGGGGTCTTGCCGACGGCCTCCGCGATCTCGTCGTACGCGACGTCGAACACCTCGCGCAGCACGAACACGGCCCGTTCGGTCGGCGACAGCGTCTCCAGGACGAGCATGAGCGCCATCGACAGGCTCTCGGCGAGCTCCACGTCCTCGGCCACGTCGGGCGTGGTGAGCAGCGGCTCGGGCAGCCACGGACCGACGTACGCCTCCTTGCGCCGCTTCAGCGTGCGCAGCCGGTCGAGCGCCCGCCTGGTCGTGATCCGCACCAGGTAGGCGCGCTCGTCGCGCACCTGCTCCAGGTCGATCCTCATCCACCGCAGCCAGGTCTCCTGGAGGACGTCCTCGGCGTCGGCCGCCGAGCCGAGCATCTCGTACGCGACCGTGAACAGCAGGTTGCGATGGGTGAGGAACGCAGCGGTCGCCTGGTCCGTCGTCGGGTCGCTGTGCTCGTCCATCTCCGGCTCCTGTCCGTCCCGCTGTGTCTCATGCACAAGGCGCCGGCCGGGGCCCCGGCGTGACAGCCGTGACCGGTGACACGCGTCACACCACCGCGGCTGTCACAGCCGCCAGGGGGCCGGCGACTCATGGGCGTCAGCGTGCCGCACGGCACGCACCCCTGACGACTGAGCATGAACGGGAGAACGCCATGAGCAAGGTCTGGTTCATCACCGGCACGTCCCGCGGCCTGGGCCGTGAGTTCGCCGAGGCGGCGCTGTCGCGCGGCGACCGGGTGGCCGCGGCCGCCCGTGACCCCAGGAGCCTGGAGGCGCTGGCGGACGCCTACGGTGACGCGGTGCTCCCCCTCGCCCTGGACGTGACCGACAGGGCCGCCGTCTTCGAGAGCGTCAGGCGCGCCCAGGAGCGGTTCGGCCGCCTGGACGTCATCGTGAACAACGCCGGGTACGCCCAGATCGGCGCGGTCGAGGAGCTGACCGAGCGGGAGCTGCGCGACCAGATGGAGACGAACCTGTTCGGCGCCGTGTGGGTGGTCCAGGCCGCGCTGCCGTACCTGCGCGAGCAGCGTTCCGGGCACATCGTCCAGCTCTCGTCGGCGGCCGGGGTCATCGCCATGCCGCTCGGCGGCGCCTACCACGCCTCCAAGTGGGCGCTGGAGGGGCTCAACGAGGCCCTGGCCGGCGAGGTCGCCGGGTTCGGCGTCAAGGTGACCGTGATCGAGCCCGGCGGCTTCGCCACCCGCGACGGCAAGAACCCGGACCCGCTGGCCAACGGCCACATGGCCCGGATGGACCCGGCCTACGACGAGCTGCGGCAGCGGCTCGGCGCCGCCGCAGGGAGCCAGCCCGCCGGTGACCCGGCCGCCGCGGCCCAGGCGCTGCTCACGCTCGTCGACCTGGACAACCCGCCGCTGCGGGTGCTGTTCGGGCTGGGCTTCCAGCCGATGATCGAGCGCGCCTACGCCGACCGGCTCAGGACCTGGGCCGACTGGCAGGACCTCTCGGCGCGGGCGCAGGGAGCCGGGGCGAGCGCCCGCGCCTGATCATCCGGTGTTCTAGGCTCGGTGGCGGAATGGCCGTCACCGGGGGGAGGCAGCGCTGGACGGGGCGAGGACGCGCACGGAGCGGTGGGCGGGGCTGAAGACCGCGATACGCGGGTCAGCCGGGTTCGCCCGGATCGCCGGGCCGGCGGGGAAGGTCAGGCTCGCCCTGGCCGCCCGGATCGGTGTGGCCGTGGTGGCGGGCGCGGCGCTGGCGCTGTCGGTGGTGCCGCTCGGGCTGCACACCATGCTCGGCTGCGCCGTTCTCGACGTCGGCTGCGCCCCGGCCGAGCCGCGCGGGCGGCTGCCGGAGCTGACCCGGCTGACGCCCGTGGAGGTGGCGCTGAGCGGCGGCTACGTGGCGCTCGGCGACTCCTACTCCTCCGGCGAGGGCGTCTACGACGGCGCGGGGGCGCCCGCCGGTGAAGGCGCGGCGCGCTGCCACCGCTCCGAGGGCTCCTACGCGCCGCAGGTCGCGGGCGCGCACGCGTTCGGCGGCGAGGCGGGCTTCTGGGCGTGCAGCGGCGCCACCGCCGGCCAGCTCCTGCGCGGCCAGCACGGCCACGCGCCCCAGGTCAGCCGCGTCAGCGCCGGGACGAGCCTGGTGACGCTGAGCATCGGCGGCAACGACGCCGGGTTCGCCCCCGTGCTCACCGAGTGCATCGCCAAACTGCCGTGGTCGTCGGCCTGCGTCGACCAGGACGCCCGGGTGCGGCAGCGCATCGACGAGTTGCGGCCCCGGCTGCGCCAGGTGCTGGCCGAGATCCGGGCGCGGGCGCCGGAGGCGCGGGTGATCGTGCTCGGCTACCCGAGGCCGTTCCCCGCCGCGCCGTCGAAGACCGTCACCAACCTCTCCGCCGCCGACCAGCGCTGGCTCAACGGCGTCACCCGGCTGCTCAACGACGCCGTGGGGGCGGTGGCGCGGGAGTTCGAGCAGCTGATCACCGCGTTCGGCGCGCCGGGGAGCGTCGAGTACGTGGACGCCTACGACGCCTTCGACGGGCACGAGGTGGGGCAGCCGCGCCCGTATCTGAACGGGCTGGTCGTGGACCTCGGCGAGCTGACCGTCAACGCGCGCAGCTTCCATCCCACCGCCGACGGCTACCGCCGCTTCGCCGAGCTGGTCAACGAGCGCATCGCCGCCGGGCCCGGCCGCCCGATGAACAACTTCCGCCTCGCCACCCCCTGACCCGCCCGGGGATGGTCACCGGCGGGCGCGCTCTTCGGCGAGGTGGAGTCCGGCCTCGATGACGGCGTTCATGACGGGGGCCAGGCGGGCCTCGCCGAGCTCCGGGGCGCGCTGCGCCATCCGGGCCACCAGGGCGCGCTCGCGGGCCGGGTCGCGGCCGGCGAAGCCGCCGACCGGCTTGAGGCGCTGCACGATGCCCGCCAGCTCGGCGCGGCGCTCCAGGAGGGTGGCCAGCGCGGCGTCGACCCGGTCGATGGCCTGGCGGCAGTCGGCGAGCGTGCCGGGCGCCTCGGGGCGCAGCAGCGCGCCGACGAGCGTCACGGCCTCCTCGGCCAGGGCGTGCTCCTCGGCGGAGCCGCCGACGACGAGCCCGTCGGCCCCCGCCGCCACGGCCGCCGCGCTCAGCTCCGCGCCGAGCCGCACGCCCTGCGCGCCACCGCCCGGAGCAGGGTCGGGGCTCGTGCTGATATTTCCGGACAAGTCGGCAAGCACCGGCAGGCCGGACGCCTCCCGGGCGGCACGCATCAGCCCCAGGTCGGCGCTCTCGCACAGGATGACCTGGTCATTGCCCTCGGCGGCCACGTAACCGGCCACCCCCAGCCACTCCTCCAGCGTCGCCGACGGCCGGCGCTCCACCACGACCGGCAGCCCCAGCGCGGCCACCGCCCGGATCAGCGGGATGTCGCGCGTCCACGCCGACCCGATCACCACGCCTCTGGCCCGCGCCGCGATCGCGGGCAGGTCGGCGGCTCCGGCGGGCTCGGCCAGCGTCACCCCGTCGCGCAGCCGTTCGGCGGCGTCCGCGCCGCGCCCGCCGCGCTCACGCAGGCTCACCCGGTCGCTGATCACCACGGCGGGGCCCTCGCCCACCCGCAGCCCGCCCAGCGTGACCACGTGCCGTTCCAAGGTCGATGACATCTCGGCTCCCCAATCGGCCGGCTCTCCCGGAACCGGCGGAAAAACCAAAAAGGCAGAGACGCGGCGTCTCTGCCTTGTGCCGACTCCAGGTGGTCGCTAGCTGACGACCGGCCCTCCCGGAGCCGGCTCGGTAAACGCGTAGCGACAAGTCATGTCTGAACCTTACACCCGTCATCCACCTGCCGGGACATCGTTCCCGAATGGTGGACTGGCCTTCCGGCGAGTCGCCGTTGATCCGTGCCTATGGGAGTATTTCTTGGCCGAGAGGGAGGGTTTGAGGCCGTTGATGTCGGATCGCAAGCAGGACGGACGCCGCATCGCCGGCCGGTACCACCTGCAGGAGCCCATCGGCAAGGGCGGCATGGGCATCGTGTGGCGCGCCCATGACGAGCTCCTTGACCGCACCGTCGCCGTCAAGGAAGTCAGGTACGCCGCCGCCCTGGGTGACGAGGTGCAACTGCTGAACCGGCGGACGATGCGCGAGGCGCGGGCCGCCGCCAGGTTCGAGCATCCGAACGTGATCGTCGTGCACGACGTGATCGAGGAGGACGGCCGGCCCTGGATCGTCATGCAGCTCGTCCAGTCGCGCTCGCTCGGCACCGTGATCAAGCAGGACGGCCCGCTGCCCCCCGCCCGCGTGGCGGAGATCGGCCTGGCGGTGCTCGACGCCCTGCACCGCGCGCACGAGTCCGGCGTGCTCCACCGCGACGTCAAACCCGAGAACGTGCTGCTGGCCGACGACGGCCGGGTGGTGCTGACCGACTTCGGCATCGCCACGCTGGAGACCGAGACGCAGCTGACCGTGACGGGCCTGGCGGGCACCCCGGCGTTCATCGCGCCGGAGCGGCTCAAGGGCCTGCCCGCGCGGCGCGAGTCCGACCTGTGGGCGCTCGGCGCGACGCTCTACACCGCCGTGGAGGGACGCTCCCCGCACGAGCGCGGGATGGCCCTGGCCACCATGCACGCGGTGCTCACCGACGAGCCCGACCCCGCCCCGCACGCGGGGCCGCTGGCGCCGGTGATCGCGGGCCTGCTGGCCAAGGAGCCGGTGCAGCGGCTCACGTACGAGGAGACCGCGCGGATGCTGCGGCGGATCAGCCAGTCCGGCGGCGGCGAGCCCCGGGCGGTCCCCCGCGCCGACCCGCCCACGCGGGTGCAGCCGGCGACCCGGGTGCAGCCTGCGACGCGGGTTCAGCCCGCGATCGAGGACGACATGCCGACGGACCCGAACCTGGCGCCCGTCCGGCCCGCGCAGCCCGCGCGGCCCGTCCCGCCCGCGCGGCCGTCCCGTCCCGCGCCCTTCGCCGAGACCGGGGCGCGATTCCCCGAGCCCGGCGCCAACCGTCCCCAGGGCGGCTCCCGCGCGGCCGAGACCCGCGCCCGCCACGACGACCGCGACGGCGGCTTCCCCGAGGCGGGCGGCGCCGGCCGCGCCCCGCGCGAGGTCGAGGAGCGCCGCCCGGAGAGCGAGTCGCTGTTCGCCGAGGCCGCCGACCGGTTCGGGCCCGCGACCGCCGACCCGGTGACCGGCGACCCGACGCGGCTGAGCGGCGACGGCAAACGGCAGGCCGTGCCCGTGGTGGTCGCCGTCGTCGCCGTCGTGCTGATCGCGGCCGTAGGCGGCTATCTCGGCCTGCGTTCCACCGCCGGCGACACGCCGGAGGAGCAGCAGACGGCCGCCGCGAGCACCGCCGCCACGCCCGGCGGCACCGGGTCGCCGGCGCGGCCGTCGTCCGAGCCGCCGAGCACCGCCCCCACCCCGTCCGAGACCGCGGAGAAGGAGGAGGACCCCGCCTCCGCCCTGCCCGACGGCTGGAAGCTCTACAAGGACAAGAAGCTCGACTTCACCATGGCGCTGCCCAAGGGCTGGGAGGAGTTCAAGCGCGAGGGCAACCAGGTCTTCTTCCGCGGCCCCGGCGCCGCGTCCAACGCCTTCGTGTCGGTCGACCGGTCCCCCAACCCGGGCTCCGACCCGTACAAGGACTGGAAGAAGCAGGAGAAGACGGCCCGCTACGGCTTCGGCGGCTACAAGCTCATCGGCATCAAGAAGGTCGACTACCAGAAGGCCGCCGCCGACTGGGACTTCACCTGGCGCACCAACACGGGCCTGACCCGGGTCCGCAACCGCGGCTTCGTCACCGAGAACGGCCGCGGCTACGCGATCTACTGGCACAACCTCAACAGCCGCTGGAAGAAGGACTACCACTTCTTCGAGACGTTCTGCGCGACGTTCAAACCCGACCAGTAGGCTGCGGGCGATGGACAGGCAGGTCGGCAACCGCTACCGCCTCATCGAGCCCATCGGCGAGGGCGGGATGGGCGTGGTCTGGCGCGCCCACGACCAGCTCCTCGACCGCACCGTCGCGATCAAGGAGGTCCGCTACACGGGCGTCGGCGACGCCCAGCGGGCCGCGCTCAACCGGCGCACCATCCGGGAGGCGCGGGCGGCGGGGCGGCTGGACCACCCCTCGGTGATCGTCGTCCACGACGTCGTCGAGGAGGACGGGCGGCCGTGGATCGTCATGCAGCTCGTCCGCTCCCGCTCGCTCGCCGAGACGATCCGCGACGGCGGGCCGCTGCCGGCGGCGCGGGTGGCGGCGATCGGCGCCCGCGTCCTCGACGCGCTGCGCGCCGCGCACGCCACCGGGGTGCTGCACCGCGACGTCAAGCCCGAGAACGTGCTGCTGGCCGACGGCGGCCGGGTGGTGCTGACCGACTTCGGCATCGCCGCCGTGGAGACCGACGCCGGGCTGACCGCGACCGGCGGGCTGGTGGGCACGCCCGCGTACATGCCGCCGGAGCGCCTCAACGGCGAGGCCGCGCGGCCCGAGTCGGACCTGTGGTCGCTGGGGGCGACGCTGTACGCGGCGGTGGAGGGCGCGCCGCCGTACCGGCGCGACACGTGGGCGGCCACCGTGGCGGCGATCCTGCGCGACCCGCTGGTGCCGCCGGCCCACGCCGGGCCCCTCGCGCCCGTCATCACCGGGCTGCTGTCCCGCGACCCGGCCACCCGCATGCCCGCCGCCGAGGCGGCCCGGCTCCTGGAGTCGATCGCCGCCCGGCCTCCCCACCCGGGCCCCGTCCCCGGGCAACCGGCCGGAGGGGCGTACCCGGGGGTCACGCCCTCCCCGGCAGGTGCGCCCCCGCATGGGGGCGCGCCCGCCTATGACGGCACACCCGATCATGGGGGCGTGCCCGCCTATGACGGCACACCCGGCCAGGGCGGCGTGCTCGCCCACGGCGGCGCGCCCTCTCAGGGCGGCGGGTCCTCCCAGGGCGGCTCACCTGCCCCTGGCGGCGCGTCCTCCTGGAGTGGCGCGCCCCTTCAGGGCGGTGGGGCCGGTCGTGGTGCGTCCCACAGTGGGGCGCCCGCCCAGGGAGGGGCGTGGCGCGAGGAGACGGCCGGTCAGCACGGCGGGATGCCGACCGGGGGCGTGCCGGGCGGGGACACCGTCCCCGTGCCCCAGGGACGGCGGTGGGCGGGCATCGGCGTGGCCGTGGTGGCAGCGGCGGCCCTGGGCGCGGGCGGCGTGCTGGTGGCCCTGGAGCTGAGGTCGCCGGGCACGGACGTCGCCGCCCAGGCCACGCCGACCGGCGCCTCGACCGGCATCTCGGCGGACAACCCGACAGGCAGCCCGGCAGGCGACCCCACGGGTGCCCCGACCAGCACCCCGACCGGCAGCTCGGCCGAGCCGACCGCCTCGGCCTCCGGGGAGCCCACGGCCACCGGGTCCGCGCGCCCGCCCGCCGGGTGGCGGACGTACCGCAACGCCGCCGGCGGGTTCTCCATCGCCCTGCCGCGCGGCTGGCGGGCCGCCAAGAGTCCCACGCGCGACAGCGTCACCCTGTCCGGCCCCGGCACCGCCGGGAAGATGGTCGTCGAGTGGACCGTGCCCGAGGTGCGCCACAGCACCCCGGAGGCGCACTGGCGGGCGCTGGAGCGGGAGATCAGGGACAAGGGCGAGTTCCCGGGCTACCGGCGGATCGGCATCAGGCCGCTGACGTACCTGGGGGTCCCGGCGGCCGACTGGGAGTTCGTAAGGCCGCGTGACGGCGACCTGCTGCACGTGGTGAACCGGGGTTTCCGCACCGCCGACGACCGCCCGTTCGCCCTCTACTGGGAGACGTCCCACAGCCGGTGGGAGCGCGACAAGCACTACGTCGAGGCGTTCCTGCGCACGTTCCGCCCGGTGCCGAGGTGAAGGAGCAGGCGCGGTTCTGGCGGCATCCGGCGGTGCCGGAGGTCGACCTGCTCAAGGCCCGGTACGTCACCCACCGCTTCTCGCGGCACGTGCACGACGGTTACGCGATCGGCGTGATCACGTCCGGGGTGGAGGAGTTCGACTACCGGGGCACGCTGCACCGGGCGGCGGCGGGTGAGATCGTGCTGGTCAATCCCGACTCGATGCACACCGGCCAGGCGGGCGTGGAGGACGGCTGGTCGTACCGGATGCTCTACCCGACGGTGGAGGCGGTCGCGGAGGTCGCGGCGGAGCTGGGCGTGACATACGGGACGCCGTACTTCCCGCAGCAGGTGGTGGGCGACCGGGAGATGGCGGCGGCGCTGGCGGCGGCGCACCGGGCCGCGGAGGTGGGCGACCGGCTGGCGGCCTCGACGCTGACGCGGACGCTGTTCGCGGGGCTGCTGACCCGGCACGCGGCGGGGCGGCCGGCGGTGGCGCTGGCGCCGGAGGGGCTGCGGGCGGTGCGGGAGGCGATGGGCGTGCTGCGCGAGCGGCTGGTGGACCCGCCGGCGCTGGAGGACCTGGCGCTAGCGGTGGGGGCCAGGCCGTTCCCGCTGCTGCGGGCGTTCAAGGCGGCGACGGGGCTGCCGCCGCACGCCTATCTGACGTCGCTGCGGGTGCGGCAGGCGCGCCGGCTGCTGCGGTCGGGCATCCCGGCGGCGCGGGTGGCCGCCGACGTGGGCTTCACTGACCAGGCGCACCTCACCCGGCACTTCAAGCGGATCGTGGGCGTGCCGCCCGCGGCGTACCAGCGGGCCGCAGGAACGTACAAGAAACACGGCTGACCTGCCCATACCCTCGTATGACATGGAAAGAACGACATATCGCTCGGCCGCGATCCGGGACGGCCTGGGGGTGGGCCTGGCCGTGGGCCTGTCGGGCGTCGCCTTCGGCGCGGCGGCGATCACCGCGGGCCTGAGCGTGCCGCAGGCGTGCGTGCTCAGCCTGCTGGCCTTCACCGGGGCCTCGCAGTTCGCGCTCACGGGCGCGGTGGGGGCGGGCGGCGACCTGGTCGCCGCCGCGTCGGGGGCGCTGCTGCTGGGCGGCCGCAACACGCTGTACGGGCTGCGCCTGGCCGACCTGCTGGGGGTACGGGGGCCGCGCAGGCTGGTGGTCGCGCACGGCGTCATCGACGAGACCACGGCCGTGGCGCTGGCCCAGCCGTCGCCGGAGGCGTCCCGTACGGGCTTCGTGACGACGTTCGCCACCCTGTACGTGACGTGGAACATCACGACACTGGCCGGGGCGCTCGGCACGTCGGCGCTGGGCGATCCGGGCATGCTGGGGCTGGACGTGGTGGGGCCGGCGACGTTCCTGGCGATCCTGTGGCCGCGCCTGGCGGGCAGCGGCGAGCTGCGGCTGCTGGCGGCGGCCGGGGCGGGGATCGCGCTGCTGGCGACGCCGTTCCTGCCGCCGGGGGTGCCGGTGCTGCTGTCGGCGTTCGCGGTGCTGGTGGTGATGGCGCGATGACGCTGTGGTGGGCGATCGCGGCGGTGTGCCTGGGCTGTTACGCGCTCAAGCTGGCCGGGCTGGCGGCGCCGCGTCAGGTGCTGGACCATCCGGCGGTGCGGCGCTTCGCCGAGCTGGTGCCGGTGGCGCTGCTGTCGGCGCTGATCGCCGTGCAGACGTTCACGGCCGACGGGGCGCTGGCCTTCGACCTGGCCAGGACGGCGGGGCTGGTGGCGGCGGTGGTGGCGCTGGTGCTGCGGGCGCCGTTCCTCGTGGTGCTGATCGCGGCGGCTGCCACAACCGGGGTTGTCAGGCTCTTTCTCGGGTAGGCGGCCCGCATGTCCGATTCTGCGGGGATTGTTGGGGGCCGCTACCGGCTGGTGCGGACGATCGGCCGTGGCGGCATGGGCACCGTGTGGCAGGCGCACGACGAGGTGCTCGGCAGGGACGTGGCCCTGAAGGAGGTGCTCCCGCCCCCCGAGCTGACAGGGCCGGAACGCGAGGTGTTCACCACCCGGACGTTCCGCGAGGCGCGGGCGGCCGGGCGGGTGGCCCATCCGTGCGTGGCGGCGGTCTATGACGTGCTGGAGGAGCACGGGCACCCGTGGATCGTGATGCAGCTCGTCCGCTCCCGCACGCTGGGCGAGCTGGTGCGCGACGACGGCCCGATGTCCCCCGCCGAGGCCGCGCACCTGGGGCTGCAACTGCTGGAGGCGCTGCGGGCCGCGCACACGGCCGGGGTGCTGCACCGTGACGTCAAGCCCGACAACGTGCTGCTGACCGAGGACGGCCGGGCGGTGCTGACGGATTTCGGCATCGCGACCACCGAGGACGAGGCCCCGGTCACCCGCACCGGGATGCTGATCGGCACCCCGGCGTTCATGGCGCCGGAGCGGGCGGCGGGCGGGCAGGCGCGCCCGGAGTCGGACCTGTGGTCGCTGGGCGTGACGATGTACGTCGCGGTGGAGGGCCACTCCCCCTTTCACCGCTCGAACGCGCTGGCCACGCTGGGCGCGGTCATGCACGCGGAGCCGGCTCCGCTGGCGCGGGCGGGGGTGCTGGCGCCGGTGCTGCTCGGGCTGCTGCGCAAGGACCCGGCGGAGCGGATGTCGCTGGAGGAGGCGGAGGCGCGGCTGACGGCGATCATCGCGGGCAGCCCGCCGGAGCCGACGGGGCCCGTCCCGGTGCCGGTCCCGGCGCCGCAGGCCGAGCCGCCGCCGGGGCGTACCCGGCCGCCGCTGCTCGCGCTGGGGGTCGGGTCGCTGCTGGTGGCGCTGGTGACGGGCGGGTGGGCGTGGTGGTCGAACCGGCCGCCGGAGACGGCCAGACCGCCCGCCGTGCCGGCCGTGGTGAGCACGCCCAGCTCCGCCGGGCCCGCCGAGCCCTCCTCCCCCGCCGACGCGCCGTCGTCGTCCCCGCGCTCCGGCCTGCCGCCCACCGGCTCCGACCCCACGTACGCGACACCGCGCGACGAGGAGACCGGCGAGCAGGCGAGACCGTCGGAACGCCCGTCGGACCGCAAGCCCGACCCGAAGCCCACGAAGTCCCCCAAGCCCAGCGACTCCGCCGACCCCCAGGAGCCGGAGAACCCCGAAGGCACGGACGAGCCGGACGGCCCGTCGCCGACCAAGCCCGGTCAGGTGGACCCGGAGCCGGACGGCGGCGACCAGGCGCAGGCCCCGCTCGAGAAGCCCGGCGACTCCGGCAACTCCGGCAACTCCGGCAACTCCGCGAAGTCCGCCAAGAACGCGAAAAAGGCGGAGAAGACCTGACCGGCTACGACTCGGCGCGCACGACGTCGAGCGCGTGGCGCAGGTCGTCCGGGTAGTCGGTGGTGAACGACATCCACTCGCCGCTGGAGGGGTGCTCGAACCCGAGCGACACCGCGTGCAGCCACTGCCGGGTGACGCCCAGCCGGGCGGCGATCGTCGGGTCGGCGCCGTACATGAGGTCGCCGACGCACGGGTGGCGCAGCGCGGACATGTGCACCCGGATCTGGTGGGTGCGGCCGGTCTCCAGCTTGATGTCGAGCAGCGAGGCCGCCCGGAACGCCTCGATCGTGTCGTAGTGGGTGATGGACAGCTTGCCGCCCGCGACCACCGCGAACCTGCCGTCACCCGAGGGGTGGCGGTCGATCGGCGCGTCGACGGTGCCCCGGAACGGGTCGGGATGCCCCTGGACCAGCGCGTGGTAGCGCTTGTCGACGGTGCGCTCCTTGAAGGCGCGCTTGAGGAAGGAGTAGGCGTGCTCGCTCTTGGCCACGGCCATCGCGCCGGTGGTGTTGGCGTCGAGGCGGTGCACGATGCCCTGCCGCTCGGCCGCGCCGCTGGTGGCGATCGTGTGGCCGGCGCCGAGCAGGCCGCCGATCACGGTCGGGCCGGTCCAGCCGACGGTCGGGTGGGCGGCGACGCCGATCGGCTTGTTGACCACGACGATGTCGTCGTCCTCGTACACGATCGTCATGCCGGGGACGGGCTCGGCCACCGGCATCGGGGTCGCCACCGGAGGCGGCAGCGTCACCTCCAGCCAGGCTCCGGCGTGGACCCGGTCGGACTTGGCCGGCTCGCGGCCGTCGACCATGACCTCCCCGGCGCCGATGAGCTCGGCCGCGCGGGTGCGCGAGAATCCGAACAGCCGGGAGAGCGCGGCGTCGAGCCGCTCGCCCTCCAGCCCGTCGGGCACGGGCAGGCTACGCTGCTCGGCCACTCTTGCCCTCCCTCGTTCCGTCGATCTGGTAGCCACGCCAGGCCAGGACGACCGCCACGATGCCGCCGCACACGATCGCCGAGTCGGCGACGTTGAACACCGGGAAGTAGTCGATCACCGGGAAGTTGCCGGGCAGCACCTCGACGAAGTCGACCACGTGCCCCTGGAACTGGGTGGACCTGCCGAAACCGGAAGGGTAGCGCAACAGCCGGTCGGTGAGGTTGCCGAGCGCGCCGCCCAGCAGCAGCCCGAGCGTGATCGCCCAGGGCATGCTGCGGAGCTTGCGCGCCGTGCGGATGATCGCGACGACCACGCCGGCGGCGATGAAGGTGAAGACGAACGTCATCCCGGTGCCGATGCTGAAGGCGGCCCCGGAGTTGAAGATCACCCGGAACTGCAGGACTCCCGGGATGACGACCAGCGGCGGCTCGCCCTCCAGCGTCCGCAGCACCACCGTCTTGGTGACGAGGTCGGACACGTACAGGACGGCCGCCAGGCAGGCCAGGACCGCGATCAGGCGGCCCCGGCGCCCGCCTGCTACCGGCGTTCCTCCTTCTGCTTGCAGGCCACGCACAGCGTCGCCCTCGGGAACGCCTGAAGGCGTTCCTTGCCGATCGGCTTGTGGCACGATTCGCACACTCCATAGGTCCCTGCGTCGATCCTGGCGATCGCACGTTCGTTCTGCGCGACCAGGTCGCGTGCATTCAGGGTAAGGGCGATCTCGCGTTCCCGCTCGTACGTCTTGGCGCCGGCGTCCGCCTGGTCGTCGCCCGCTCCCTGGGTGACGTCACCCGAGGCGATCTCCGTCTCGTGGCGGCGGATGTCGGCGTTGAGCTCGTCGATCTCCGTCTGCAGCCTGCCGCGTACCTCGGCCAGCTCCTGTTTCGACCACATCGACGGTGTTGCGGTGGTCTGCGTGACTGCCACCATGGCTGCCTCCATGCTGATCAAGGCCGTGAATGGTGCGGGCAGCTTAGGTCTCCGATAACGGAACGGCAAACGACCCGCCGGACGGTTTACCTCTGCCGTACTATCCCGCCCCGCAGTTCTCACTCCTGCTCAGTGGACTCCATTCCCACAACTTTGTCGCTTGCAGGCACTTCCCCGGCACGGGGAAAGGCGGAAGCGACCGGCCTCCGCTCTGCGTTAAGGTGTGAAGCTGCAAGGCGTTGATGGGGCCCTCGTGTGAGGGATATCACCCCGGAGCCGCCGGAAGAACGGCTCGCCTCGAGCTCACTAGACCCGGCAGCAGCCAAACGAAGAGGGCCCCTCAGGGGCCAAGAAGGGTGGTACCGCGGAGCCCGTGCGGCTTCGTCCCTTCACGCCGGTCCGTCCAGTCGACGCGTGGAGGTCCCACCCGAAATGTCTTCGCCATCATTCCGCTCTCTTCCCGCGCAGGTCGACCTGCCCGCGCTCGAGCGCGAGGTCCTGGACCGCTGGCGGGACGGGAAGATCTTCGAGCGCTCGATCCAGCAGAACGAGGGCAACCCGTCCTGGGTCTTCTACGAGGGCCCGCCCACCGCCAACGGCCTGCCCGGCGTGCACCACGTCGAGGCGCGCGTGTTCAAGGACCTGTTCCCGCGCTACAAGTCGATGCGCGGCTTCAGCGTCCCCCGCAAGGCCGGCTGGGACTGCCACGGCCTGCCCGTCGAGGTCGGCATCGAGAAAGAGCTCGGCCTGTCCGGCAAGCGCGACATCGAGGCCTACGGCATCGCCGAGTTCAACGCCAAGTGCCGCGAGTCCGTGCTGCGCCACGTCGACGCGTTCGAGCAGCTCACCGAGCGGATGGGCTACTGGATCGACCTGTCGACGGCCTACCGGACCATGGACCCGGCCTACGTCGAGGCCGTGTGGTGGTCGCTCAAGGTCGTCTTCGACAAGGGGCTGCTGTTCCGCGACTTCCGCATCACGCCCTACTGCCCGCGCTGCGGCACCGGACTGTCCGACCACGAGCTGGGCCAGCCCGGCGGCTACGAGACCGTCACCAGCCCGTCGGTCTACGTCCGCATGCCCGCGACCTCCGGCCCGCTGGCCGAGCTGGGCGCCTCGCTGCTGATCTGGACCACCACGCCGTGGACGCTGGTGTCCAACACCGCCGTCGCCGTGCACCCGGACGTCACGTACGTCGCCGCCCGCACCGCCGACGGCGAGGTGCTGGTCGTGGCCGAGCCGCTGCTGACCGCCGTGCTCGGCGAGGACGCCACGGAGCTGGCTCGCTTCACCGGCCGCGAGCTGGAGCGCACCACGTACGAGCGGCCGTTCGAGCTGGTCGACATCCCCGACGCCCACTACGTGGTGCTCGGCGACTACGTCACCGTCGAGGACGGCACCGGCCTGGTCCACCAGGCGCCCGCCTTCGGCGCCGACGACATGGCCGTCATCAAGCGCTACGACATGCCGGTCGTCAACCCGATCGGCCCCGACGGGCGCTTCCTGGACGACGTGCCGATGGTCGGCGGCGTGTTCTTCAAGGACGCCGACGAGCGGCTGACCGACGACCTGCGCGGGCGCGGGCTGCTGTTCCGCGGCGGCCACTTCGACCACAGCTACCCGCACTGCTGGCGCTGCCACACGCCGCTGCTCTACTACGCGCTCCCGTCCTGGTACATCCGCACCACCGCGGTCAAGGACCAGATGCTGGCCGAGAACGCCCGCACCAACTGGTATCCCGACACGGTCAAGTGGGGCCGCTTCGGCGAGTGGCTGCGCAACAACGTCGACTGGGCGCTGTCGCGCTCGCGCTACTGGGGCACGCCGCTGCCGCTGTGGGTGTGCTCCGCCGACGAGAGCCACGTGACCTGCGTCGGCTCGCTGGCCGAGCTGGGCGAGCTGGCCGGGCAGGACCTGTCGGCCCTCGACCCGCACCGGCCGTTCGTCGACGACGTGGCCTTCCCCTGCCCGACGTGCTCGGCCGAGGCCCGCCGGGTGCCCGACGTCATCGACGCCTGGTACGACTCCGGCTCGATGCCGTTCGCCCAGTGGGGCCGCCCCGGCAAGCCCGAGGGCGTCTACCCGGCGCAGTTCATCTGCGAGGCCACCGACCAGACGCGCGGCTGGTTCTACTCGCTGATGGCCGTGGGCACGCTGGTGTTCGGGCAGTCCTCGTACGAGAACGTGCTCTGCCTGGGGCTCATCCTGGCCGAGGACGGGCGCAAGATGAGCAAGCACCTGGGCAACATCCTGGAGCCGATGCCGCTGATGGACCAGCACGGCGCCGACGCGCTGCGCTGGTTCATGGCCTGCTCCGGCTCGCCGTGGGCGGCCCGCCGGGTCGGCCACAACGCGCTGGAGGAGATCGTCCGCAAGGTCCTGCTGACCTACTGGAACACCGCCTCGTTCTTCACCCTGTACGCCAACGCCGAGTCGTGGTCGCCCGCCATGCTCGCCGACGCCCCGCCGGCCGCCGAGCGCCCGCTGCTCGACCGGTGGGCGCTGGCCGAGCTGCACCGCACGGTGGCCGAGGTCACGGCGGCGCTGGACGAGTACGACACCCAGCGGGCCGGGCGCAGGCTGGCCGAGTTCCTCGACGACCTGTCCAACTGGTACGTGCGCCGCTCGCGCCGCCGGTTCTGGCAGGGGTCGCGGGAGGCGTTCGCCACCCTGTACGAGTGCCTGGAGACGGTCACGCGGCTGATGGCGCCGATGACGCCGTTCGTCACCGACTACCTGTGGGACGTGCTGCGCGGCGAGGACGCGCCCTCCTCGGTGCACCTGGCCTCCTGGCCGGCCGTGCGCGAGGACCTGCTCGACCCGGCGCTGTCGGAGCGGATGGCGCTGGTGCGGCGGCTGGTGGAGCTGGGCCGCTCGGCCCGCGCCTCCTCCGGCGTCAAGACGCGTCAGCCGCTCGGCCGCGCCCTCGTCGGCGCGCAGGGCTGGCCGTCGCTGCCCGGCGAGCTGCGCGACCTGGTCGCCGACGAGCTGAACGTCCAGACCCTGGAGGACATGTCCGGCTTCAGCGCCGATCTCGTGTCCTACACGGTCAAGCCGAACTTCCGGGCGCTCGGCAAGCGGTTCGGGTCGCAGACCAAGCTCGTGGCCGCCGCCGTGGCCGCCGCCGACGCCACCGCGCTGGCCCGAGGGCTGCGCTCCGGCGCCGCGGTGACCGTGGACGCGGGCGAGCTCGGCCAGGTCGAACTCGGACCGGACGAGGTGATCGTCACCGAGCAGCCGCGCTCCGGCTGGGCGGTGGAGACCGGCGCCGTCGACACCGGCACCGGCGAGACGGTCGCGCTCGACCTGGAGCTGACCGACGAGCTGCGCCGCGCCGGGCTGCTGCGCGAGGTCATCCGCCTGGTGCAGGACGCGCGCAAGTCGAGCGGCCTGTCCATCACCGACCGCATCGACCTGTGGTGGACGGCCTCGGGCCCGGACCTGGCGCAGGCGCTGCGCTCGGGCGGCGGCTCGGTCGCCGACGAGGTGCTGGCCTCCTCGGTCACCGAGGGCGCCGAGCCCGGCCTGCCCGAGCACACCGACGCCGACCTGGGGCTCACCTTCCAGCTCCGCCGCGCCTGAGACGTCCCGCGTTCCCCCGGGCGGTGGCAGGCCTGGCCCACCACCGCCCGGGGGAACGCCTGCCTTGCCGGCCGACCCGGGCCGCCGCAGGGCTGGGCCCAGCGCCCGTTCGCCTCCCCGCGCCCTCCCCCGAGGCCGCGCGCTCCTCTGGGGCCGTGCCCTCCCCCAAGGCCGCGCCCTGCCCCTTGCCTGCCGCGCCCTCCCCCGAGGCTGCACCCTGCCCCTTGCCTGCCGCCGCCTCCCCCAAGGCCGCGCCCTGCCCATGGGGCCGGCTCCCGCCTGAGGTCCGTGCGGGCGTGGAGCGGTAGGGAGCCGGGGGTCAGAGGTCCACGGTGCCGCCCACGGGCAGGCGCCGGATGTCCGCGCCCAGGCCGTCCCGCTCGCTCTCCAGCACGCCGTCGAGCACCTTCAGCCCCCACGCGTTGAGCAGCCCGTCATGCACCGCGAACGCCCTGCGCGGCCGCATCGCCCGCAGGTAGCCGATCAGGTCGGGCACCGTCATCCACGGCGCCTGCCCCGGCACCAGCAGCGTCGGCACGTCCACCACGGTGAGCGCGTCACCCGGGTGGAACACCTCCCCGTCGACCAGGAACCCGACGTTGCCCACCGGCGGCACGTCGGGGTGGCTCACATGGTGCCGCTCCCCCACGACCGCCACCTCGAACCCGGCCGCCTTCACCACGTCACCGTCCCGCACGACCTGCACCCGGTCGGCGAGCTCCGGCAGCTTCCGCGCCACGGCCTCACAGGTGTAGATGACGAGGTCCGGCTTCTCCTCGACCGCCGCCCGCAACCGATCGGCGTCGAAGTGGTCCCAGTGCTCGTGCGTGACCAGCACCGCCTCCGCCCCGGCGAGGGCGGCGGGGTCCGGCATGATCATTCCTGGGTCGATGACCAGTGCCCGCGAATCCTTCTCCAGCCGTACGCAGGCATGTCCGTACTTGGTGAGCCTCATGCGCCCATCCTGCCGCCCGTACATCGCCTCGCACGCCCGGCTTCGCGCACAGCTCAACCCGCCGTGCGCCCTCTCGGACGCGGGGCGGTGTCGTCGACGTCAGCCGACGGTCTCGCGCTCGTTCTGGCAGACCGAGCAGCTCGTCAGCCCGGACGCCTCGGCCTGCGCCTGCGTCATGGTCTCCACGCCCGAGTCGCCGGCGCCCTGGATCAGCGGGCACGCGGTGCTGTGGTAGCGCCGGGTCCCGACGATGACCTTCACCGTCCCGCCGCCGTTCTTGCCCTGGGCAGCGGCGGCCTCGCGGCCCTTGCCCGCGGCACTTCCCTTGGCGGACTCCGCCGACGAAACCGGGCGCCCCGGACCAGCGGACTCCCCCGCCGTCCCGGCCGCCTCTTCCTCGGCTGTCCGAGGCTGCGTCTTCCCCTTGCCCGCGCCGGAGGCACCGCCCTCCGCGGCCCCCTTCCCGGCCCCACTGTCCGAAGCGGCCCCGCCCTTGGCAGCGGCACCCTTGGGCGCGGAGGCGCCCGTGGGAGCGGTCCCCTGGGAACCGCCCGTCGGGCCGGTCTCCTTGGAGTCACCGGCCGAGCTTGGCCCCTTGGGGGCGTCGGCCGGGGCAGCGCCCTTGGAAGTGCCCGCCGGGGCTGCGCCCTTGGGGGCATCGACCGGGGCGGCGCCCTTGGACGTGCCAGCCGGGGCGGCACCCTTGGACGTGCCAGCCGGAGCAGCGCCCTTGGGGGCGCCGGCCGGGGCCGCACCCTTGGAAGCGCCCGCCGGGGCGGCGGTCTTCGCGTTGCCTGTCGAGGGGCCGTCGGCCGGGGTGGCGTTCTTGGAGCTCGTGCCGGAGGGCAGGGGGCCGCTGGGGCGGGCCGATTCCGCGGACGACGCCGGGCGGTCCGGCGCGTCACCCGCTGGGGAGCCGGGCCGGGCGCCGCCGGCGGCGGGTCGCCTGACCCCGCTGGGCGGCGTCATCTCGGAGGCCGCCTCAGCCTGGCGGGACGTACTGGAAGCGGACGGGCCGGAAGAGGACGGGCCGGAAGAGGACGGGCCGCCCGACGCGCTGGGCCGCTCCGTGCGGCCCGGGGCGGCGGCGGGAGGCTGCGGGACCGGCGTGCCGTCGGCAGTGACGCGCGGCTGCGGCTGGGTGTCGGGATCGCGGTCCGCCGGGCCGGATGCGCGTTCGGCGGCGTGGTCGGTGGCGGGCCGCCCCGGCTTGGCGCCGGGCAGCGGGAGGGAAGTCCTGGTCTCCGTCTCGTCCTCGTCGGAGGCCGTGGCGCTGCCGCTGGGACGGGAGCCGGAGGGGGTGTCGTCAGGCTTGGCGGCCGGGCGGGCGAACCAGCCGGACGCGCTCTCACCGTCCTCGGCGGGCGAGGCGGGCGAGGCGGACGGGCCGTCGGCAGGCGCGGGGCGGCCCTCGGCGGGCGAGGCGGCTGCGGCGTCGGCACGCGACCCGGTCGCACGCTCATCAGGCGAAGCGGGCGATGCTGACGAGCCCGGCGACGCGGATGAACCGGACGGGGCGGGGGTGGAAGCCTGGGGACCGGACTTCGGCGGGGCGACCGGGGAACGCAGGTCGCGCGTGGGTTCGGCGGGTTCGGCCAGATGTGCGGCGGAGACCGCGGGCTCGGGGTCGGCGGCAGGCGGCAGCTGCCGTCCGCCGAGCGCGGCGTCCGGGAGGCAGGCGGTGCAGGGCGTGAAGCCCTCCTCCCGCGCCTCTTCGTACGTGAGCTCCTCGTGATCCCGTCCGGCGAGCTGGCGGCATCCCGGCACGTGGTAGCGCCTGCGTCCGGGAATGACCAGCACGATCGCGTCCGGGGAGATCCCTCCGGCCGTCGCGGGGCGGTGCGTCGCGGGTGCCTGCGCGGGCCGGGCCGCGGGCGCGGGCACAGGTGCGGGCATCGCCGGAGTCCGCTGGTACGGGTGCGGACCGGACGGCTGTTGTGTCCCCATCGGGGTCCCCATCGAGGTCCCTGCCGAGGTCGTCATCGGGCCGGTGCGGGTGTGCGGCGCCCCGGGGGGCACGAGCCCTGCCGGAGGGGGGGTGGCCGGCGCAGCGGCCTGCCCACCACCGGGGAACAGCTCGTGACGCCGCAGCAGCGCTCCGATCACCAGGAACAGCGCCGACAGCACGCTGACCACGATGGACCACATGATCAGGAACGGCTTGGCCAGTACGAAGCCCGCGATCAGCAGCACGACCGCCGCGAGCACCAAACCAGCACTGATAAGGATCACTAGGGGCTCTTTCGAGTGACGGGTCCGGTCGACCCGTTACTTTACCGGCGGTCGTTGTGGGGACCGTCACCGCCGGGGAAGGCGCCCTGCGGAGCCTCGCCGCCGAACGGGTTCTGGCCACCGGGCAGAGGCTGCTGACCACCCTGAGGCACGGCGTGCGACATGGCGGGAGCGCCGGGACCGCCCGACATGACCGGGAACCCGCCGCTGCCCTCCGCGGAGACGTTGAGCTCGGCGAGCTGGTTCTCCAGGTAGAGCTTGAGGCGGCTGCGGTATTCGCGTTCGAAGCTGCGCAGCTCCTCGACCTTGCGCTCGAGCTCGTCGCGGGTCTGGACGAGGGAGCCCATGGCCTGACGGTGGCGCTCCTGGGCGTCGCGCTCGAGCGTCTCGGCGCGGGCGCGGGCGTCGCCGATGACCTGCTCGGCCTGGCGGCGGGCCTTGGTGAGGATCTCGTCGGCCTCGCGGCGGGCGCGGGTGACGGTCTCGTCGGCCTCGCGGCGGGCGTCGGCGATCGCCTGGTCGGCGGTCTGCTGGGCGAGGGCGAGAACGCGGGCCGCGGTGTCCATGTTGTCCTCGGCGGGAGGCATGTTCATGGCCACGGGAACCGGCTGGGGCTGCGGCTGCGGCTCGGGGGCCCGCATGGGCTCCGGCTGCGGCGGCTGCATCATCTCCGGCTTGGGCTGCTCCTGGACCGGCGCGGAGGCCATGGGCATGTTCATGCCCCCAGGCACCTTGCCGCGCAGGCACTCGGCCAGCTTGGCGCGCAGCTCCTCGTTCTCCTGGATGAGGCGGTCAAGCTCGGCCTCGACCTCGTCGAGGAACGCGTCGACCTCTTCCTCGTCGTAGCCCGGTCGCAACCGGGTCGTGCTGAACTGCTTGTTCCGCACATCAGCGGGCGTAAGCGGCATCTTTTGGTCTCCTTGGCGCGCTTTGGAGTCTGTCCGGAGGGACGGTAACCCGAATCACTTCAGCGCGGACACGAGTTGGATCACGACCTGTGCCCCGCGGCCCCCACTCATCGGCCGCCGAACGATCCTACGATGTTGATCAGCAGCAGGACGATGATGAAGAGGACAGTGAAGCTTAGGTCAAAGGCCACCGTACCCAACCGGAGCGGGGGAATGAAACGGCGGAGGAACTTGAGAGGCGGGTCGGTTGCGGTGTATGTGGCTTCGGCGAGCACGAGGACGACCCCTGAAGGCCGCCACTGCCGGGCGAAAGCCTGCACTGTCTCGAAGATCATCCGGCCGATGAGCAGCACCAGATAAAGAGACAGGACGACGACCAAGATCTGGCTTACGATCCCCACGGTCCGGCCGTCCCTCCACTTCCGATGTGTCCGCCCGGTCTCGGGGAGACCTGGTTGGATCCGATAGGCATACAGAGACTCTAACTCTGGTTGAAGAACCCGCGTTCCGCGATTCGAGCCTTGTCCTCGGCGGTCACCTCGACATTGGCAGGGGACAACAGGAACACCTTGTTGGTAACACGTTCAATGCTGCCATGTAGCCCGAAGACCAGACCTGCCGCGAAATCGACCAGCCGCTTTGCGTCGCTGTCAACCATTTCCGTCAGGTTCATGATGACCGGCGTGCCGTCGCGGAAGTGCTCGCCGATGGTCCGGGCCTCGTTGTACGTCCGGGGGTGGAGGGTCGTGATGCGGGCCAGATCGGTCGTACGGCGCTCCAGGACGGTCGTGGCGGGCCTCGGCGCGGGGACCCCGGGCTCGGCCTCCTCCTCACGGTCCTGGACCGTTACGGGACGTTCCTCGCCGGTTCGCGGCCCGTCGTCCTCGTAGGTGTACTCATCCGTGTAGGGCTCGTACCTCTCGTAGCGGTCGTCCTCCACGAGACCGAGGTAGACCGCCATCTTGCGCATCGCGCCGGCCATCGCTAAGTCGTCCTCCTGCTCATGGTCGCACTCGCTCGGGCCTGTCGCCGGGCCCGAGGCGGTAGCCGTACCCCCTTGGAGCTCACCGCTGATCGACCTCTACCGGATCGCGGGCCTTGAAGACCCACTTGAGGGGACATTACCTGACGAAGAGCTTGCGGCGGCCGAGCAACGCCGTACCGATCCGCACATGTGTGGCGCCGTGCGCGACGGCCTCGGCCAGATCGTCGCTCATACCCGCCGAAATCATCGTGGCACGTGGATGCCGGTCCTGTACGGCCAGCGCCACTTCGCGCAGCCGCGCGAACGCCGCTCCCGGGTCCTCCCCCAGCGGCGCCACGGCCATGACGCCGCCGAGCCACAGGCCCGGCGCGGCGGCGATCTGCGCCGCGAGCTCGGGCACCTCGGCGGGACGGGCGCCGCCCCTGGCCGGATCGTCGTCGAGCGCCACCTGGACCAGGCAGCCGACCTCGCGGCCCTGCCGGACGGCCTCGCGGCTGATCGCCTCGACCAGCCGGAGCCGGTCGACGGAGTGGATCACGTCGGCGTAGCCGACGACGGAACGGACCTTGTTGGTCTGCAGCTGACCGACGAAGTGCCAGGTCAGCGGGAGCCCGGCGCACTCACGCGCCTTGGGCGCCGCCTCCTGGTCCCGGTTCTCCGCCACGTCGCGCAGGCCCAGCTCGGCCAGGATGCGCACGTCGTCGGCCGGGTAGGTCTTGGTCACGGCGATCAACGTCACTTCGCCCCGGTCACGCCGCGCCGCCCGGCACGCCTCCCCGATGCGTCCTTCGACCTCGGTGAGGCCCGAGGCGATCTCTTCCCTTCGCACGCCTCTCCTTCCTGTGCGCCCCCATCCTCCCGCACCCGGCTCCCCGCCACGGCCCCGCCCCCCTGGTGGGAACGGTCCGCGGTCACGTACGAGAAGAGGGCCACAGGCCCCTGGCACAGCGGCGCCGCTCCCCTGGGACGGACGAGGGAGCGGCGGGGGCCTGCGGTGCTACTTGAGGAAGTCGGGGACGTCGAGCTCCTCCTCCTGCTCCTCGAAGACCACCGGCCGACGTTTGGCGGGCTCCGACATGCGGGAGGTGATGGGCGTGGGCGGGTTGGCGGGCTCCGGGGTGGGCCGCGGGATGGAGACCGGGCCGGGCTGGTCGTCCTGGCCGGCGGCCGGCTCCTGGGCGCTCTCGGCAGGCCGGGCCGGCTCCGGGCGGGGCTCGGGCCGGGGCTCCGGCCTGAAGTCCGTACGGGGCGGCTCGGGGCGCGACTCGGGCCGGAAGTCGGCACGCTGCTCCGGACGCGACTCGGCGCGGGGCTCGGGGCGCGGCTCGGGCCTGAAGTCGGCACGCTGCTCGGGACGCGACTCCGGGCGGAACTCGGCGCGGGGCTCGGGACGCGGCTCGGGCCTGAACTCGGCGCGCGGCTCCGGGCGGAGCTCCGGCCTGGGCTCGGGCTTGACGGCGGCCGGTGGCGTGCTGGAGCGCGCGGGCGGCGGCACGGGCGGCGCGGCGGGCTGCGCCGGCGCCTGGGCGGCGGGACGCGCCTGCGGGCGCGGCAGCGGCTTCTCGGCCGGCGGCAGGTCGTCGAAGCCCGCGGCGATCACGGTGACCCGCACCTCGTCGCCGAGCGCGTCGTCGATGACCGTGCCGAAGATGATGTTGGCGTCGGGCGCGGCCGCCATGGAGACGAGCTGCGCCGCCTCGTTGATCTCGAACAGGCCGAGGTCGGAGCCGCCCGCGATCGACAGCAGCACGCCGTGGGCGCCGTCGATGCTGGCCTCCAGCAGCGGGCTGGAGACGGCCATCTCGGCCGCCGCGACCGAGCGGTCGTCGCCGCGCGCGTGGCCGATGCCCATGAGCGCCGAGCCCGCGCCCGACATGACCGACTTGACGTCGGCGAAGTCGAGGTTGATCAGGCCGGGCGTGGTGATCAGGTCGGTGATGCCCTGCACACCGGAGAGCAGCACCTGGTCGGCCGCCTTGAAGGCGTCCAGGACGCTGACCTGCCTGTCGGAGATCGACAGCAGCCGGTCGTTGGGGATGACGATGAGGGTGTCGACCTCGTCGCGCAGCGTCTCGATGCCCGCCTCGGCCTGCATGGCGCGGCGGCGGCCCTCGAAGCTGAACGGCCGGGTGACTACGCCTATCGTCAGCGCGCCCAGCGATCTGGCGATGTTGGCCACGACGGGCGCGCCGCCGGTGCCGGTGCCGCCGCCCTCGCCGGCCGTGACGAAGACCATGTCGGCCCCCTTGAGGACCTCCTCGATCTCCTCCCGGTGGTCCTCTGCCGCCTTGCGGCCGACGTCGGGGTTCGCCCCCGCGCCGAGGCCGCGCGTGAGCTCGCGGCCCACGTCCAGTTTGACGTCGGCGTCACTCATCAGCAGCGCCTGGGCGTCGGTGTTTATCGCGATGAACTCGACGCCCTTGAGTCCCTCTTCGATCATCCGGTTGACGGCGTTCACTCCGCCGCCGCCGATGCCGACGACCTTGATGACCGCGAGGTAGTTCTGCGGTGCTGCCACGACGAGGGGCCTTTCCGCTCGTTGACTTGCCATTTCGGTGCGGATTTCTCCGCGTCTTGTCAGTTCGGGTAACTCTCAACCTCAAGTTGAGATTTAGATTTATGTCAACCTGAGATTGATACGGACAGTAGGAGTTACGCTCCGCGCGGGTCAACTAACCGCGCCGCAAGCACGTCCGGCGTGTCGCGGGCTGTCCGTTTCGCTCCGTGGTCACGCCTGGTCGGGGGCCTCCACCGCCGTTACCCGGGGTACAGGCTCTCACGGCGGGAGGCCCGCGACGGACAGGCTCGGCGGTGCCGCGGCCCCGAGTTTGGCCGCCCGGGTGACCATGAGGGCCGATCGTCACCTGAGCGTCACCACGTCGGGCGAGCTCACGTCGTAGACCTCGGCCTCGCGCCGCAGCATGCTCGCCAGGATGCGCGCCTTGGCCTCCGGGCGGTCGACGCCGCCCCAGATGACCGTGCGGCCGTCGGAGAGCGTCAGCGTGACGTCCTCGGCCGTCGTGGCGGCCACCTGGCGCACCCGCCCGGCCAGCTCCCCCGGCAGCCCCTCGACGACCTTGAGCGCCGCCAT
The DNA here is from genome assembly GCF_053590035.1 of Nonomuraea sp. NPDC003214. NCBI lineage: Bacteria > Bacillati > Actinomycetota > Actinomycetes > Streptosporangiales > Streptosporangiaceae > Nonomuraea > Nonomuraea sp. NPDC003214. The sequence goes on from NZ_JBSFSX010000007.1 coordinate 368,698, forward strand.
GGTGGCCGGGTCGCCCGCCGCCGGCGCGGCGACCTTCAGCACGGGCAGCAGCGGCGGCGCGACGTCCTGCACCTCGATGACCACGCCGAGCTTGTCGATCAGCGCGACCTGGCTCCCGGCGGGCACCTGGGCGACCGGCTCGCGCTCGGCGACCTCGATGCGCAGGGTGCCCGGCCAGACCCGGTCGACCTTGGCGCCGGCCACCTGCCTGATGGCCTGCACCCGGGCCTGGACGCCGGCCAGGTCGACGGTCGCCAGCGGGTGCAGGTCGGGGACCTGGGCCGCCTGCCTGATCCGGTCGGCGGGCACTGTGACATTTCCCACGATCTCCACCGATCGCACGCCCAGCACCGGCGAGAAGAAGATCAGCCACGCCGCCGTCCCCACCACTCCGGCGGTGAGCAGCACCAGGAACACCTTCCGCGCCTTCATCGCCCTCCCCGCGTCACCCTGTGACCCCCGAACCTACGCCGCCGGCCCGGGGGACGCCGTGGCGCCACGCCCGCGTGTCAGCCGTGTCAGCCGCCCGACAGGCGGGCGACGATCTGCGGGCCGAGCTCGGTCACGTCGCCCGCGCCCATCGTCAGGACGACGTCGCCGGCCCGCGCCCGCGCGGCCACCAGCGCGGGCACCGAGGCGCGGTCGGGCGCGTAGGCGACCCGCTCGGCGGGCAGCGGCACCCGCCCGGCGACCAGCGCGCCCGACACGCCCGGCTCGGGGTCCTCGCGGGCCCCGTAGACGTCGAGCACGATCGCCTCGTCGGCCAGGCCGAGCGCGGCGCCGAACTCGTCGGCGAAGAAGCGGGTGCGCGAGTAGAGGTGCGGCTGGAAGATCGCGATGACCCGGCCGTGGCCGGAGTAGGAGGCGACCACGTCGCGGGCGGCCCGCAGGTCGGCGGCCAGCTCGGTCGGGTGGTGGGCGTAGCTGTCGAACACGGCCACGCCGCCCGCCTCCCCCTTGGCCTCGAAGCGCCGCTTGGCCCCGGTGAAGGCCGCCAGGCCGTCCCTGATCTCCTCGAAGGGCAGGCCCAGCTCGTCGGCCACGGCGATGACCGCGGTGGCGTTGAGCGCGTTGTGGGCGCCGGGAACGGCCAGCCGCACCTCGCCGCCGCGCCCGCCGGGGCCCTCGACGGTGAACACGGTGCCGAACCCGTCGGGCCGCACGCCGGAGATCCGGTAGTCACCCTGCTCGCCGTAGGTCACCACGCGCAGCCCGCGCGCCCGCGCCTGGGCGGCCACCTCGGCCGCGCCGGGGTCGTCGGCGCAGGAGACCAGCAGCGAGCCGATCCGCTCGGCGAACCGGGCGAAGCTGTCGTGCACGGCGCGCGGGTCGCCGTAGTTGTCCAGATGGTCGGCCTCGACGTTGGTCACCACGGCGATCTCGGGCGCCAGCATGAGGAACGAGCCGTCGCTCTCGTCGGCCTCGGCCACGAACACCTGCCCGGACCCCTCGTCGGCGCCGAGCCCGGTGGTGACGAGCTGCCCGCCCACGCAGTAGGACGGGTCGGCCCCGCACTTCTGCAGGGCGACGGTGAGCATCGAGGTGGTGGTGGTCTTGCCGTGGGTGCCGGCGATGGCCACGCCGGTGCGCCCGGCCATGACGGAGGCCAGCGCGGCTGCCCTCGGGATGACCCGCAGCCGCTGCTTGAGCGCCTCGCCCAGCTCGGGGTTGGAGTCGCGGATGGCGGTGGAGACGACGACGGTGTCGACGTCGCGGATGTGGGAGGCGGCGTGGCCGATGTGCACGGTGGCGCCCAGCTCGCGCAGCTCGGTGACCTGCTCGCCGCTGCGGGCGTCGCTGCCGGACACGCGCACGCCGCGCTTGAGCAGGATGCGCGCGATGCCCGACATGCCCGCGCCACCGATGCCGATGAAGTGCACCCGGCCCAGGTCTTCTGCGGCTACGGGATCGACCAGCTTGACGAGGCTCATCGGGCTATCTCCAACACTTTCCTGGCGAGTATGAGGTCGGCGTCCTTCCTCCCCAGTCTGGAGGCGGCCTCCGACATGGCGGCGACCCGCTCGGGGTCGTGGAGGACGGGCAGCACGTGGTGGACGATCCATTCGGCGGTCAGCTCGGCGTCGTCGACGAGCAGCCCGCCGCCGCCCGCGGTGACGCGCTCGGCGTTGAGCCGCTGCTCGCCGTTGCCGTGGGGCAGCGGCACGTACGCGGCGGGGAGCCCGACCGCGGTCAGCTCGGCGCAGGTGAGCGCCCCGCTGCGGCACACCGCCAGGTCGGCGGCGGCGTAGGCGAGGTCCATGCGGTCCACGTACGGGAGCAGGACGTACTGCGGGTCGCCGGGCGGCGGCTCGTGGTCGACGGTGTTCTTGGGGCCGATGACGTGCAGCACCTGGACCCCGGCGCGGCGCAGCGCGGGGGCGGCGGCCAGCGCGGCCTCGTTGATCGAGCGGGCGCCCTGGGAGCCGCCGAACACCAGCAGCGTGGGCCGGTCGGTCTGCAGCCCGAACCACGAGCGCGCCTTGTCGCCGGTGGACAGCCGGTCGAGCTCGACGATCTCGCGGCGCAGCGGGGTGCCGATGAACTCGGCCTTGCCGATCGAGCTGTCGGGGAAGCCGGTGAAGACGTGGTCGGTCAGCCGGGCGCCGAGCCGGTTGGCCAGGCCGGGGCGCGGGTTGGCCTCGTGCACGACGATGGGCACGCCGCGCCGCTTGGCGGCCAGGTAGGCGGGGGTGGCCACGTAGCCGCCGAAGCCGACCAGGACGTCGGCCCCGACCCGGTCGAGGACGGCGGCCATGGCGTTGACCGCCCCGGCGAGCCTGCCGGGGACGGTGAGCAGCTGCGGGGTGATCGCCCGGGGCAGCGGCACGGCGGGGACCAGCTCCAGCTCGTAGCCGCGGGCCGGGACCAGGCGCGTCTCCAGCCCTCTGTCGGTGCCCACGCAGGTGACGCCGACACCCGGATCGAGGCGGCGTAGCGCGTCGGCCAGGGCGAGAGCCGGCTCGATGTGCCCGGCCGTCCCGCCACCGGCGAGGACCACCCTCATGTCGGTCACTCCCTAACGTCTGTCTCGGCGTCTGCTCGTACGCCCCAGGCCAAGCCAGCTTAGGCCCCGGGCGGCCGGTCCGGGGCCACGTGCGGCCAAGGCCTCGCGCGCTCCGGGCTCCCGTTTGGCGAACGACAGCAGCATGCCCAGCGCGGCCAGCGTCGGCAGCAGCGCCGAGCCGCCGTAGGAGACCAGCGGCAGCGGGATGCCGGTGATGGGCAGCACGCCGAGCACGGCGCCCATGTTGACGAGCCCCTGGCCGACGATCCAGGCCACCACGGCGACCGACACGAGCCGGACGAAGGCGTCGTTGACACGGGTGGCCACGCGCAGCCCGGCGTAGCCGAGCAGGCCGAACAGCGCCACGACCAGCAGCGTGCCCATGAGCCCCAGCTCCTCGCCGATGATGGCGAAGATGAAGTCGCTCTCGCCGTGGGGCAGCCACGACCACTTCTGCCGGCTGTTGCCCAGCCCGAGCCCGAACCAGCCGCCGGAGCCCATCGCGATCTGCCCCTGCACCGCCTGGTAGCCGGCGCCCTGCGCGTCGGCCCACGGGTCGAGGAAGGAGCCGACGCGGGCCATCCGGTACGGCTCCACCCGGATCATGATGATCGCGGCGAGCATGGCCAGCGCCAGGATGCCGCCGAACAGCTTGACCGGCGCCCCCACCACCCACAGCAGCGCCAGGAAGATCATGAGGAGCACGATCGTGGTGCCGAGGTCGCTGCCGAGCATGACCATCGTGGCCAGGATCGCGGTGCCGGGCATGAGCGGGATGAGCATGTGCCGCCACTCGATGCGCCCGGCGCGGGCCCGGCGCGCCAGCAGGTCGGCGCCCCACAGCGCCAGCCCGAGCTTGGCGGGCTCCGACGGCTGCAGGAAGATCGGGCCGAGGTCGAGCCAGCGCTGCGCGCCCAGCTCCGACCGGCCGAAGGCGAGCACCAGGATCAGCGCGATGATCGACAGCGCCATCAGCGGGTAGCCCGCCCACCGGAACACCTTGTACGGCAGCCGCGTGCACAGCCACATGACCAGCACGCCCAGCGCGGCCGACATCGACTGCCTGATGAACCAGGAGAACGGGCTGCCGGTCTTGTGCATCGCCTCGATGCTGGAGGCCGACAGCACCATCATCAGCCCGAGCGCGAGCAGCAGCGTCACGCACCCGATGATCAGGTAGTAGGTGGTGAGCGGCTTGCCCAGCAGCTCCCGCAGCGAGACGAGCTGCTCGCGGGCCCAGCCTGACGGCTCCTGCGTGGCGCGCGAGCGCTGCTCCTTCTCGGAGGCCGGCGCGCTCACGTGGCCGCCTCTAGCCCGCGTACGGCACGCGCGAAGGCCTCCCCTCGCGCCGGATAGTTGGCGAACATGTCCAGCGACGCGCCCGCCGGGGACAGCAGCACGGTGTCTCCGGGGGAGGCCAGCCGGGAGGCTTCGGTGACGACTCGGTCCATCACACCAGTGTCTTGGCCGGAGATGTCCACGACGGGGACATTCGGCGCGTGTCGCGCGAGAGCTTCGGCGATCCGGGCCCGGTCGGCGCCGAGCAGCACCGCGCCGCGCAGCCTGGGGGCCGCCTGCCGGACGAGCTCGTCCACGTCGGCGCCCTTGAGCTGGCCGCCGGCCACCCACACGATCGACGGGTAGGACGAGAGCGCGGCGGCGGCGGCGTGCGGGTTGGTGGCCTTGGAGTCGTCGACGTAGTCGACCTCGCCGACGCGGGCCACGTGGGCCAGGCGGTGCGGGTCGGGCGTGAAGTCGCGCAGGCCCTGCCGTACGGCCTCCGAGGAGACGCCGAGGGTGCGGGCCAGCGCGGCGGCGGCCAGCGCGTTGGCGACGTTGTGCGGCGCGAGCGGGCGCACGTCGGCCAGCGTGGCGAGCTCCTCGGCCGACTCGGCCGGGTCGGCGACGAACGCCCGGTCGACGAGCAGGTCCTCGACCACGCCGACCTGGCCGGGCCTGGGCACGCGCAGCGTGAAGCCGACGGCGCCCGGGTAGGGGGCGGCCAGCCGGGCGACCTCGGGGTCGTCGGCGTTGTAGATCACGGTGCCGGCCCGCTCGTACAGCCGGCCCTTGTCGGCCGCGTACGCCTCCATGGACCCGTGCCAGTCGAGGTGGTCGGGCGCCAGGTTGAGGATCGCGGCGGCGTGCGGGGCCAGCGTGGAGGACCAGTGGAGCTGGAAGCTCGACAGCTCGACGGCGAGCGCGTCGTACGGCTCGCCCACGGCCTCCACCACGGGCACGCCCACGTTGCCGACGGCGGCGGCCTTTCGCCCGGCGGCGAGCAGGATGGAGGTGAGCATACGCACGGCGGTGGTCTTGCCGTTGGTGCCGGTCAGCGCCAGCCAGGGGGCGGCCCGGCCGGGCCGCAGCCGCCAGGCCAGCTCCACCTCGCCGACCACCTCGACGCCCGCGTCGAGGGCGGCGGCGATGAGCGGGTGGTGCGGCGCCCAGCCGGTGGTGACCAGCCGGGTGACGCCCTCGGGCAGCTCCAGCGGCCCGAACCTGACCTCGACGCCGTGCCCGGACAGCTCGGCCGCGGCGGCGAGCTGCCGCTCCCCCTCGGCCGACTCCACGACGACGACCCGCTCGCCCCGCGCGGCCAGCACGCGGGCGGCGGCGGTGCCGGAGACGCCGAGCCCGGCGACGCAGGTGAGGCTCATCAGCGCGGCATCCATTCGAAGTAGAACAGGCCGAGCCCGAGCGCCGCGCACAGCCCGGCGACCAGCCAGAAGCGCACCACGATCGTGGTCTCGGCCCAGCCCTTGAGCTCGAAGTGGTGCTGCAGCGGCGCCATCCGGAACACCCGTTTGCCGGTCATCTTGAAGAAGCCCACCTGGATGATCACCGACATCGTGATGACGACGCAGAGCCCGGCCAGGATGATGAGCAGGAGCTGGGTGCGGGTGGCGATGGCCAGGCCGGCCAGCACGCCGCCGAGCGCGAGCGAGCCGGTGTCGCCCATGAAGATCTTGGCGGGGGGCGCGTTCCACCACAGGAAGCCGACCAGGGCGCCGAGCACGGAGGCGGCCACCACGGCCAGGTCGAGCGGGTCGCGCACCCAGTAGCAGTTGGGGCCGAGCTGGTCGATGCAGTTGTTGCGCAGCTGCCAGTTGCCGATCAGCACGTACGCGCCGAGGACGACGCCGGTGGCGCCGCTGGCCAGGCCGTCGAGGCCGTCGGTGAGGTTCACCGCGTTGGAGAACCCGACGATCATGATGAGGACCCAGATGGTGAACCCGACGATGCCGATCGACGGGCCGAAGTCACGCAGGAACGACAGCCTTGGCTCGGCGGGCGTGATGTCGTAGATGTTGGGGTTCTGCGTGACCAGCACCGCGAAGATCGCGCCGATGATGAGCTGGCCGAGCGCCTTGGCGCCGCTGCGCAGGCCCAGGGAGCGCTGCTTGTAGATCTTGATGAAGTCGTCGAGGAAGCCGACGGCGCCGAGCCCGGTCATCAGGAACAGCACCAGCAGTCCCGAGATCGTCGGCTTGGCCAGCGTGGCCAGGTGGGAGGCGCCGTAGGCGAGCAGCGAGGCCAGCACGATGACCGTGCCGCCCATGGTGGGGGTGCCACGCTTGCCGTGGTGGCCGGACGGGCCCTCCTCGCGGATCTCCTGGCCGTAGCCGCGTCTGGAGAACAGCCGGATGGCGAGGGGGGTGCCGAGCATGGAGAGGATCAGCCCCACCGCGCCGGCGATGATGATGTCGGTCACTGGGCGGCACCCCCGAGCAGCAGCTCGGCCGTGCGTTCGAGACCCATGGCCCGGGGGCCCTTGACGAGCACGACGTCGCCGGGCCGCAGCCACCGGCCCAGCTCGGCCGCCGCCGCCTGCGCGTCGGGCACGTGCGTGATGAGCGGCGGCCCGCCCGCTCCCGGGGGCCCGCCCGCCTCGGCCAGCCGCCTGGCGGCCTCGTGCGCGCCTTCGAGCACCGGCCCGGCGTCGGCCCCGGCCACGACCAGGCCCGCCAGGCCGCTGCCCCCTGCCAGCCGGCCGAGCTCGGTGTTGAGCTCCTGGCTCTCGTCACCCAGCTCGCGCAGGGCGGCGATGACGGCGAACCGGCGGCGGCCCCGGCCGAGCGCGGCCAGCGCCTCGAACGCGGCCCGCATCGAGTCGGGGTTGGCGTTGTAGGCGTCGTTGACGACCGTGACGCCGTCGGGCCGGTCGGTGACCTCCATCCGCCACCGGCTGCGCGGCTCGGCCTGCGACAGCTCCTCGGCGATGGTGGCGACCGGCAGGCCCAGCTCGTAGCCCGCCGCGGCCGCGGCCAGCGCGTTGTCCACCGCGTGGCCGCCGTACAGCTTGAGCCTGACGGGAGCCGCGCCCGAGGGGGTGCGCAGCGTGAACGCGGCGCGCCCGCGCTCGTCCACGGTGATCTCCTCGGCCCGCACGACCGCGTCCTCGGAGCGGCCGAACAGGGTGACGCGCGCCTGCGTGCGCGAGGCCATCGCGCGCACCAGCGGGTCGTCGGCGTTGAGCACGGCGACGCCGTCGCCCGGCAGCGCCTCGACGAGCTCGCCCTTGGCCTTGGCGATGGCCTCCTTGCCGCCGAACACGCCGAGGTGGGCGGTGCCGACGTTGAGCACCACGCCGATCCGCGGCGGCGCGATGCGCGCCAGGTCGGCGATGTTGCCGATGCTGCGGGCGCTCAGCTCCAGCACCAGGTAGCGGGTGGTGGCGTCGGCCTTGAGGACGGTGAGCGGGTGGCCGATCTCGTTGTTGTGGTTGCCGGCGGGCGCGATCGTCGGGCCGATGCGGGCGGTGAGCCTGGCCAGCAGGTCCTTGGTGGTGGTCTTGCCGGCCGAGCCGGTCACGCCGATCACGGTCGCCGAGGGCAGCGCGGCGGCCTGCGCCGTGGCCAGCTCGGCGAGCGCGGCCGTGGCGTCGGGCACGATGATCGCGGGCCCCTCCACGGGGCGGCCGGCGAGCACCGCGACGGCGCCGGCCCGCAGCGCCTGCGCGGCGAAGTCGTGGCCGTCGACCCGGGCGCCCTTGTAGGCGACGAACAGCGATCCCGGCGCGGCTTCCCTCGAGTCGATGACGACGGGACCCCGCACCACCGCGCGGGGGTCGGCCATGCCCGACAGGGCGCCCGAGGTGATCTCGGCGATCCTGGCCAGAGGCAACGGGATCATGCGTGCTTCCTGCTTTCCTTGCGTGCGTCGATCGCGGCGGCGACCACCTCCCTGTCGTCGAAGGGGATCACCTCGCCTGAAACGTACTGGCCCTGCTCGTGGCCCTTGCCGGCCACGACTATCACGTCACCGCGCCCGGCCCGGCCGACCGCCAGGTCGATGGCCGCGGCGCGGTCGGGCTCAATGATCACATGGGCGCGCTCGTGCCGGGGAACGCGGAGCGCCCCCTCCATCATGGCGGCCAGGATGTGCAGCGGGTCCTCGGAACGGGGATTGTCGCTCGTGAAGACCGCCACATCGGCCAGCCGGGCCGCGGCCTCGCCCATGAGCGGCCGCTTGCCCGAGTCGCGGTCGCCGCCGCAGCCGAGCACGACCGTGAGCGTGCCGTCGGTGACCTCGCGCAGCGAGCGCAGCACCGACTCGACCGCGGCGGGCTTGTGCGAGTAGTCGACGACGGCCTGGAACGCGTCGCCGGAGCCGGTGACCCGCTCCATGCGGCCCGGCACGCCCGTCAGCGTGCCGACGCCGCGCACGGCGTCGGGCAGCGGCGCCCCGGACTCGACGAGCGTGACGATCGCGCCGAGCGCGTTGGCGACGTTGAACGGGCCCGGCAGCGAGATCCGCGCCCGCGCCTCCACGCCGCCCGGACCGGCCACCAGGAACTCGCTGCCGTCGGCGCCCAGCCGGACGTCCAGCGCCCGCCAGTCGGCCTCCGGGTCGCCCAGCGCCGAGAACGTCGTCATCGGCACCTTGGCCACGTTCAGCAGCTCGCGGCCGTAGGCGTCGTCGAGGTTGGTGACGCCGCAGCGGCTCAGCTCCGGCTGGAACAGCTTGGCCTTGGTGGCGAAGTAGTCGTCGAAGTCCTTGTGGAAGTCGAGGTGGTCCTGCGACAGGTTGGTGAACAGCGCCACGTCGTAGAAGACGCCGTCGACCCGGCCCAGCGCCAGCGCGTGGCTGGAGACCTCCATGGCGGCCGCCGTGACGCCCTGCTCGCGCATGAGCGCGAACAGGCCGTGCAGCTCGGAGGCCTCCGGCGTGGTCAGCCTGGCCTCGAAGCGCAGCTCGCCGGCGTGGATCTCCACGCCGCCGACCAGGCCGGCCGTGTGCCCGGCCGCGCGCAGCCCGGCCTCCAGCAGGAACGTGGTGGTCGACTTGCCGCTGGTGCCGGTCACGCCGAGGACGGTGATGCCGTCGGCGGGCCGGCCGTAGACCCAGGCCGAGACCTGGCCCAGCACGGCGCGCGGGTCGGGCACGATCAGCACCGGCAGGCCGGTGGCGACGGCCGCGTCACGGCCGCCGGGATCGGTCAGCACCGCCACGGCGCCGCGGGCCAGCGCCTCGGCGGCGAAGTCCGCGCCGTGGGCGCTGGCGCCCGGCAGGGCGACGTACAGATCTCCGCGCCGCACCTGGCGGGAGTCGATGGTGACGCCGGTCAGCGCGGCGCGCGGCGAGCGCGCGGTGCCTGAACCGGCGTCGAGCATGGTCGCCAGCCCGGTCAGCGGGCGGGGCGGACTGCTCGTTGGACGCATAGACGACGGGGGACGCACGGCGGCAGCGTACCTTTCCCCGTCACTGTCCCGCGCGTGTCCGCACCGGGGAGGCGGCGGAGCCTGTGGGAGGAATCTTCCTGCTCTTGATGGCGAACGTCATCACATCCTTGAACACCGGCGCGGCCAGCTGCCCGCCGAAGTGGCCGTTCTTGGGGTTCTGCAGCACCGACAGCACCACCAGCCGGGGCGCGTCGGCGGGCGTGAAGCCCACGAACGAGGCGGTGTAGCCGTCGTAGCGGCCGAGTTCGGCATCGTAGCGGTTGGCCGTGCCGGTCTTGCCCGCCACCCGGTAGCCCGGGATGGCGGCGAGCTCGCCGGTGCCCTCCGCGCTCACCGCGGCTTCGAGCATGGTGCTGATCTCCTTGGCGGTCTCCTCGCTGGTCACCCTGGTCTGCTTACCAGGAGGAGCGGGGACGAACCTGCCCGCCGCGTCCGTCGTGCCGGCGACGATCTGCGGCTCGATCTTGACGCCGCCGTTGGCGATCGTCTGGTAGACGCTGGCCATCTGCAGCGCCGTGACCGAGACGCCCTGCCCGTAGGCGACCGTGCAGCTCTGGCTGCCCGACCAGGTCTTGTAGTCGGGCAGCAGCCCGGCCTCCGCGCCCGGCACCCCGCCGCCCGGCCGCGTGCCGAACCCGAACGCCTTGAGCATCTCGTACAGGCCCTGGCTGCCGACCTTGCGCGCGGCCATGACCGTGGCCACGTTGCTCGACTCGGCCACCGCCTGCTGGAAGGTCATGTTCTGCGGCGGGTGCGGGTGCGCGTCGCGCAGCACCCGGTCGGCGCACTGGATGTTGTCCTTGACGTGGAACACCGTGCCCGGCTCGACCACCCCCGCCTCCAGCGCGGCGGCGGCGGTGATCACCTTGTTCGTGCTGCCCGGCTCGAACACCTCGGCCGCGGCGCGGTTGACGTAGTGCGACTCGGGCGCCTTGCGCCAGTTGGCCAGGTCGAGCTCGGGGGCGTTGGCCATGGCGATGATCTGCGCCGTGCGGACGTCCATGACGATCACGGTGCCGCTGCTCGCGCCCGACTTCCTCGTCTGCTCGGCGATCGCCTTCTGGGCCGCCCACTGGATGTCGCGGTCGATGGTCAGCCGCACGTCACGGCCGTCGACCGGCGGCGTGCGCTGGCTGCTGGTCATCGGGATGCGCAGGCCGTCACGGCCCGTCTCCATCCGCACCTCGCCGTCACGCCCCGCCAGCACCGAGTCACGGGCCTGCTCCATGCCCGCCAGGCCGCTCTTCTCGTCGCCGACGAAGCCGATCAGGCTGCCCGCCAGGTCGCCGCCCGGGTAGACCCGCCGGTACGTCTCCGTGGCCGTCAGCGACGGGATGGGCTCCTTCAGCAGGCGGGTGGCCACGACCGGCTCCACGTCCCTGGCCAGGAGCTGGTAGCGGGTGTCGACGCGGGCCAGCTTGGCGGCCAGCTCGCGCTCGTCCTTGCCCAGATGGCGCGCCAGCAGCGCGGCCACCTTCCCGCGCACCTCCTCGGGCACCTTCGTCGGGTCGATGGCGATCTCCCGCGCCTCGACCGTCACGGCCAGGTCGTGGCCGTTCACGTCGGTGATGGAGCCGCGCTTGGCCTGGATCTCCTCCGTCTGCTGCCGCTGGTCCACCGCCGCCGCCTCGTACACCTTGGAGTCGAGGCCCTGCATCTGGATCAGGCGGCCGGCGAAGATCGACAGCACGAACGTCATGCCGATCAGGCCGATGTTGATCCGCCGGCGCGGGTTGCCCAGGCGCAGCACCAGCGGCGGCCTCGGCGGCACGGGCGGCCGCCCGCCGCCCTGGCGCGGCCCCCGGGGCGGCGGACGGCGGCCGCCGTCCTCGCGGGCGCTGCGGTAGCCCTCCCCGCCGTCGCGGCCCCGGTGCCCGTCGGAGCCGTCGCGCGTGCGTCCCCTGGGGCTCTGGCCGGCGTCACGCGACGTCCGCCTGGCGCTCCCGGGGGCCTCCCGTCCCCGCTCCGCCGGGCTCGGCCTGCGCCCGCCCCCGTCGGCCCGCCGGTCGTCCTGGGGGGCGCGGCGGTCGTCCGGGCCGGGGCGGCGCTCGTCCGGGAACGGGCGGCGGCCGCCCGTGGTGGGGCGCCTGCCCGGCGCGTCCTGCCTGTCGCCCCGGCCCCTCGGCCGGTCGTCGCCCTGGGGTCCGCGGCTCCTCGGCCGCTCGCCACCGTCACCTGCCCGCCCGCGGGCCACATCGCCACCATCCTGCCGGGCACGCCCACGCGTCCCCGGCCCCTCGTCCTGCCGGAACCTGCCGCCCGGCCCGTCCTCACCACCATCACGGGAGCGCCCCCCGGAGGGCCTTCGGCGGGCCCCGTCGCGCGGGCCCTCGCCGTCGTCACCCCGCGACCGCCCCCTCGGGCCGTCACCGGCTCCGCCGTTCCGTCCCTCCCCGCCACGACGGGACCGGCCGCCCGGGGCGTCACCCCGATGCGACCCGTCCCGCTCACCCCGGGAGCGACCTTCCGGGACGTCACCCCGGGACGGCCCCTCGCCGTCGCGGCGGGGGCGGCCCCGGGAGGCGCCGTCCCGGGACGGCCCGTCCCCGTCACCTCGGGAGCGGCCGCCCGGGGGGTCACTCCGGGACGGCCCCTCGCCGTCGCGGCGGGGGCGCCCCCTGGAGGCGTCGCCCCGGGACGGCGGGGTGTCGTCGCCGGGCTCGTCGGGGGTGAAGTCGCGGGTGAAGGGGAGGTCGAACGGGTCGGGCCGTTCGCGGGGCTCGTCCGGCGGCGCGGGGCGGGCGGAGGTGTTGCGTCCCGCCCGTCCCGGGCCGCCCGGCGTACGACGAGCGGCGCCGGGCCCTCCGTGAGAGCCGGCGCCGCCTGGGCCGCGACCGGGACCTTGACCCCTGCCGCTGGTGCCGCTCACCGCCCCTGGACCGCCTGGCCGGGCTCGGCGGTGTAGGGGTCGACGCTGTCCCACGCCGGGCGCATGCCGAGCTCCTCGGCCTGCCTGGCGATCTCCGTGGGCAGCTTGCTCTGCTCGTTCTTGCGCTTGAGGTCCTCGTTGTGCTGCCGCTCGCTGGCGATCTCGTCCACGAGGGTCGAGGCGGTGATGGAGTCCTGGGCCAGCACGGTGTTGAGCAGCAGCAGGCTCACCAGGCCGCCGCAGAGCAGCCCGACGACGAGCAGCACGAACGGGGCGCGCTGCCGCCGTGCCGGGCGTCGCCGGACGGCGGGGCGCGCCTGCCCGTCCAGCCCGCCGGCGACGCCGCGTCCGCGGTCGGGGCGGGGCCTGCGCGTGCGGGGGTCGGTGCCGGGCCGGGTGCGGGTGGCGCCGGCGGCAGACCGCGGGGCGGCCTCGGTCCTGGTGCGGCCGGCGCGCTCGGAGGCCGCGCCGGCGGACCGCTCGGCCGCCGTCCGCCCCGTACGCTGCGCGCCGTCGGACGCCGTGCGTGCCGTGCGCGCCGCGCCGGAGCGCTCCGCGTCGGCGGCCGTCCGCCCAGGGCGCTCGGCGCCCGTACGTCCCGGACGCCCGGAAGCGTCAGGGCCCGGGCGGCCCGCGCGGTCGGCGGCCGGGCGGGGGGTGCGGGATCTGGTGTCGGGCGACGGGCGGGCGCCGCGGGCCGGGCGCGGGTCGGTCTCGGGGACGGGCTTGGCCGGGTGCGGGACGTCGGGCCGGCGCCTGCCGGTCTTCGGTCCGGCCGCGGCCGCGGGCGTGCTCCCGGCCGCGGGACCGGTCGTGGGCACAGTGCCGCGGGCGGGCGCGCCCCGCCTGGTCTCCTGCTCAGTCCTGGTCGTCAACACGGATCCTCTCTGCGGCCCTGAGCCGGGCCGAAGCCGCCCGCGGGTTGCGGGTCAGCTCTTCTTCGCTCGGGAGCTCGGCTCCCCTCGTCAGGAGGCGGAACCGCGGCTGGTGAGCCGGCAGCGGGACGGGCAGCCCGGGCGGGCTGGTGTCCTTGGTTCGCGCCGTGAGGACCTGCTTGGTGAGCCGGTCCTCCAGGGAGTGGTAGGAGAGCACGACGACTCTCCCGCCGAGCGCCAGCGCGTCGAGGGCCGCGGGCAGGGCCGCCTCCAGGGCGGCCAGTTCCGCGTTGACCTCGATGCGCAGCGCCTGGAACGTTCGTTTGGCGGGGTTGCCCCCGGTGCGCCGGGTGGCGGCCGGAATCGCCTCGCGGACGATGTCGGCCAGCCGCTTCGTCGACGTTATGGGGTCTTTGGCCCGTTCCTTGATGATCAGGCCCGCGACACGCGGGGCGAACCTCTCCTCGCCGTAGACGCGCAGGATGCGGGTCAGCTCGGCGGCGGGGTAGGTGTTGACCACGACCTCGGCGGTGAGCTCCTGGTCGGTGTCCATGCGCATGTCGAGCGGGGCGTCGTAGGAATAGGCGAAACCGCGCTCGGCCTCGTCGAGCTGGGGCGAGGAGACGCCCAGGTCGAACAGCACCCCGTCGACCGTGGTGCGCCCGGCGCGGGCCAGCACGGCGGCCATCTCGTCGGACGAGGCGTGGACGAGCGTGGTGCGCCCTGAGTAGGGGGCGAGCCTGCGCGTGGCGTGGCCGATCGCGAACGGGTCGCGGTCGATGCCGATGAGGTGCAGCGCGGGGTGTGCGGCGAGCAGTGCCTCCGCGTGGCCGCCGAGGCCGAGGTTGGCGTCGACGACGACGGGGTCCGGGCCGGTGAGCGCCGGAGCGAGCAGCTCCAGTACGCGCTCGAGCATGACCGGAACGTGACCGCCCTTGGCTGCGTCGTCGTGCATCTCCAAACCCCCCTCTCGCGTCCTGGCTCGCGGATGACGCGGCCGGTCGATGTGTCCGTCCTGCAAAGGGTCCCCACCCCGGTGCCGTCCGGCCAGGTCCCCATCCGCACCCTCTTCGTGGACGCCTGCCATCTGACACCGGGGAAGGTGCATCAGCTGGCCGGCAGTGGTTGCGGGTGGAGACCTCGCCGAACGACATCTCCGACGGCTCGACCGTGACTTCTAGAGAATCCCTGGCAGCACCTCCTCCGACAGGTCGGCGAACGCCTGCTCCTGCGCGTTGAGGTAGGTGTCCCAGGCCTGCGCGTCCCAGATCTCCAGCCGGGTGTTGGCACCGATGACCACGCAGTCACGCTGCAGGCCGGCGTACTGCCGCAGCCCCTGCGGGATCGTGATGCGTCCCTGCTTGTCTGGTTTCTCGTCGGACGCGCTGGCGAAGAAGACGCGGCTGTAGTCGCGCACCGCCTTGGCGGTGACCGGGGCGGTGCTGAGAGCCTCGGTTATGCGCTGGAACTCCTCCACGGGAAAGACGTAGAGGCATCGCTCCTGGCCTTTGGTGATCACAAGACCCTCCGCCAGCTCCTCACGGTACTTAGCCGGCAGGAACAGCCGTCCCTTGTCGTCCAGACGCGGTTGATGGGTGCCGAGGAACATCGGCCCCACCTCCCGTGCCTCGTGAAGCGCTCGGCGCTGGTGCACCGGGCCCTCCACTGCGCACCACCATACTCCACTTCTCCCCACCGTCAACTGATTCGAACCCGGTTCATCCGTCGTTTTCCACGCGTTATCGCAGGTCAGCGCGATGGGGTCGGGTGGGGGGCGGGGGCGGCCGCACGGCGGCCCGTGGGCGTGTCGAAGCGGGAAAAGCCCGGCGAATAACCGGCGGAGCCGCTAGAGGGGGCGGCGGTGGGGGAAAGTGGCGCGCCGCGTGGGGGGCGGTGTCACGGCATTCGCACGGCAATGCGACATGAACATGAACAACCTCTGGCTTCTCTGGAATATCCGCAAAAGTCGCTCCGGAACCCACAGAGTCGTAGGGTCGTACAGATAATGGAAAACAATGGCATGTCTCCCGCAAAGGCACCCTTGGGCGGGGCAGGCCGTCGCACCTCCATGGAGGCCTGGTGGCAGTAACCCATGACGTCCCTCCCCAGCTCGGCGAGCTTGTCTCCACCGCGCACCGGATCCGGCAGGCCATCGAGTCCGTGATCGAGGGGAAGAGCGACGCCGTCCGCCTGACGCTGACCGTCCTGCTCGCCGAGGGCCACCTGTTGATCGAGGACGTCCCGGGAGTCGGCAAGACCATGCTGGCCAAGGCCCTGGCGCGGTCCATCGACTGTCCCGTGCGCCGGGTGCAGTTCACCCCCGACCTGTTGCCCAGCGACATCACCGGTGTGAGCGCTTACAACCAGCAGACCCGGGAGTTCGAGTTCAAGCCCGGGCCGGTGTTCGCCAACATCGTGGTCGGCGACGAGATCAACCGCGCCTCGCCGAAGACGCAGTCGGCCTTGCTGGAGTGCATGGAGGAGCGCCAGGTCACCGTCGACGGCAGGACGTACGAGCTGGACGCGCCGTTCATGGTGATCGCGACGCAGAACCCGATCGAGATGGAGGGCACCTATCCCCTGCCGGAGGCGCAGCGCGACCGGTTCACCGCCAGGGTGGCGATGGGATATCCGGAGCCGACGGCCGAGCTGGAGATGCTCGACGTGCACGGCGGCACCTCCCCGCTGGACAAGCTGCAGCCGGTCGCGACCGAGGCGGAGGTGCGCGCGCTGATCGCGGCCGTGCGCGGGGTGTACGTGTCGCAGCCGGTCAAGAAGTACGCCATCGACCTGGTCGTGGCCACCCGCCACTCGCCGGACCTGCGGCTGGGCGCCTCCCCCCGGTCGACGCTGCAGCTCGTCCGCGCGGCCAGGGCGAACGCGGCGCTGTCGGGCCGCGACTACGTCATCCCGGACGACCTCCAGGAGCTGGCCGTACCCGTGCTGGCGCACCGGCTGCTGCCGAGCGTGGAGGCGCAGGGCCAGCGCAGACTGCCGGAGCAGGTGGTGGCGGAGCTGGTCAGGCGCGTGCCGGTGCCGGAGACCCGGGCGTCGTGAGAGCCGGACTGCGGGCGCTCACCTCGCGGGGACGCTCGTTCCTGGCCTCGGGGATCGCCGCGCTGGTGATGGCGTTCCTGCTGGGCGAGGACGACCTGTTCAGGATCGGCGTGCTGGTGACGGCGCTGCCGCTGCTGGCCGCCCTGGTGGTGGCGCGCACGCGCTACCGGCTGAGCTGCGCCAGGCGGCTGGACCCGGCCAGGGCGGAGGCGGGCGGCGAGGCCACCGTGACGCTGCGCCTGGAGAACGTGACCAGGCTGCCGACCGGGCTGCTGCTGATCGAGGACACCGTCCCGTACGCGCTGGGCGTGCGGCCCCGGTTCGTGCTGGACCGGGTGGAGGCCCGCGGCGTGCGGGAGATCGACTACAAGGTGCGCTCGGACCTGCGCGGCCGCTACCCGATCGGGCCGCTGTCCGTGCGGATCGCCGACCCGTTCGGCCTGGTGGAGCTGACCCGGGCGTTCACGATCACCGACACGCTGGTGGTGACGCCGCAGGTGGTGGCGCTGCCGCACGTACGGCTGTCGGGCGAGTGGACCGGCGGCGGCGACAGCCGCACCCGCAGCGTGGCGGCGGCGGGCGACGACGACGTCGCGCCGCGCGAGTACCGGCAGGGCGACGACCTGCGCCGGGTGCACTGGCGCTCGACCGCCCGCCACGGCGAGCTGATGGTGCGGCGCGAGGAGCAGCAGTGGCAGAGCCGCGGCGCGCTCCTGCTCGACACCCGCCGCTTCGCCCACCGCGGCGAGGGCCCGCGCTCCTCCTTCGAGGTGGCGGTCTCGGCGGCGGCCTCGATCGGCGTGCACCTGGCGCGTGAGGGGCTGGGCCTGCGGCTGGTCACCGACCAGGGCGCCGAGCACCTGACGGACACCGGGCTGAGCTGGTCGCTGCTGGACACGCTGGCGATGGTGCGCGGCAGCTCGGCCAGGTCGCTGGAGATGGGCGTCTCGGCGCTGCGGCAGGGCGGCGGCGACGGGCTGATCGTGGCCGTGCTCGGCTCGCTCGACCCCGAGGAGGCCCGCGAGCTGGCCCGGCTGCGGCACAGCGGCATCACCGCGGTGGCGGTGCTGCTCGACGTGGGCACCTGGGACGGCGGGCAGACGGAGAACTACGACGCCGTGCAGACGGTGCTGGCCGGGTACGGCTGGCGGATCGTCCGGCTGCCCGCGGGCGTCTCGATCGCCTCGGTCTGGCAGGACGCCGGCAGCCGCGGCAGGTACGTGCTCAGCGGAGGTTCGGCATGAGGCTTTCTGTGGCGTCCGCCGTGGCGACGTTCGCCGCGGCGATCCTGCTCTACCCGCTCTTCGACGGCGGCTCCTGGTTCTGGGCGTCGCTGGGCGCGGTGCTGGCGGTGATGGCGGCGAGCCTGGTGAGCGGGCGGCTGTCGCTGCCGTCGTGGGCGGCGGCGCTGGTGAGCGTGGCCGCGCTGGGCCTGTACCTGACGGTGTCCTTCACCGCCGAGGAGGCCTGGGCGCTGGTGGTGCCGACCAAGGAGTCGGTGCTGGAGCTGGCCGACCTGCTGACCACCGGCTGGGCCGACATCCAGCGCTACGCCGCGCCGGTGCCCGCCAACGAGCCCATCTCCCTGCTGACCTCCGGCGGCGTGGGCGTGATCGCGATCATCGTCGACCTGTTCGCCTCCCGGCTGCGGCGGGCGGCGCTGGCGGGGCTGCCGCTGCTGGCGCTGGCCACGGTGCCGGCCACGATCCTGGCCGACCCGATCAGCTGGCCGGCGTTCATCCTGGCGGCGCTCGGCTTCACCAGCCTGCTGATCGCCGACGGGCGCGAGCGGGTGGGGCACTGGGGCCGGGCGGTGCTGGTGCGCCGGACCCGCGCGGCCCAGCAGACGCCGCGGGCGGGCGGGCAGGCCGACACCAGCGGGCTGCGCCTGTCGGGCAAGCGCATCGGCTTCGCGGCGATCGCGCTGGCGGTGGTGGTGCCGGCGGCGCTGCCCGCGATGGAGCCGGTCTCCTTCTTCACCTTCGGCGTGGGCGGCAGCGGCTCCGGGCGGGGCAACTCGATCAGCATCCCGGACCCGATCGCGGACCTGAAGGGGCGGCTGGAGCTGCCGGAGCGGCGCACCGTGCTGACCTACACGAACAACGACAGCAGGCCGCGCTACCTGCGCATCTACGCGCTCGACACGTTCGACGGCGAGCAGTTCGGGATGACGCAGCCGCAGGGCGCTCCGGAGAACCGGACGGACAACGGCCCGCTGCCCCCGCCGCCCGGCCTCGGGCGTGAGGTGAAGGTGGCGGACGTCAGCACGCAGATCACGATGAGCGAGGAGATCTCCAAGCTGTCGTTCCTGCCGCTGCCGTACCCGCCGAGAGCGATCCAGGTGGACGGCGACTGGCGCGCGGACGTCAGCACGCTGATGGTCTTCTCCACCGTCGACGAGGCGGCCGGGCTCGAGTACCAGGTGCTGTCGGGCGAGCCGCAGGTCACCGCCGAGGTGCTCGACTCGCTGCCGCCGGGCGGCGAGGCGGCCGACCCGCGCTACCTGCAGCTGCCGGAGAACCTGCCGGAGGAGATCAGGGAGCTGGCCCGCCAGGAGACCAGGGGCGCCGAGACGGGCTACCAGCGGGCGGTGAAGCTGCAGCAGTTCTTCACCAGGACCGGCGGGTTCGTCTACAGCCTGGAGACGCAGGGGCACAGCAACTCGGCGCTGCAGGACTTCCTGCTGGCCAGCCGGGCGGGCTACTGCGAGCAGTTCGCGGCCTCGATGGCGCTGCTGGCGCGGGTCGTCGGCATCCCTTCACGGGTGGCGATCGGCTACACGGGCGGCACGCAGATCGGCGGCCAGTGGACGGTGGCGACCAACGACTCGCACGCCTGGCCGGAGCTGTACTTCGAGGGCGTGGGCTGGCTGCCGTTCGAGCCGACGCCGGCGGGGTCGGCGGGGCAGGGCAGCGCCCGGGTGCCCGCGTACACGATCCCGCAGACCCGCTCGACGGGCAGCGCAGATGAGCCGACGCCGGGCTCGTCGGGCAGCCCCGACAGCGAGGCGCTGGGCCCGCAGAACCGCCAGAACCCGCGTCAGCTCGACCGTGAGGCGGCGCTGCTGGCCAACGGCGGGGTGCCGCCGGAGGAGTCGACCCCGCTGATCGCGCAGATCGGCATCGGCGCGGGCGTGCTCCTGCTGGTGCTGCTCGTCCCGGCCGCGGTGCGGCTGTTCACCCGCAGCAGGCGGGTGCGCGCGCTCGGCTGGAAGGTGAGCGAGCCGTCGGACGAGGTGACGGCCCGGGTGGTGGCGAGCCGCCATCCGGCGGTCGCGGCCGCCTGGGCGGAGCTGGACGACGCGCTGTGCGACTACGGGATGGCGCGCGGGGCGAGCGAGACGCCGCGCGCGCTGGCACGGCGGCTGACGGAGCAGTACGAGTTCGACGCGGAGGCGGCGGCGTCGATCGCGGCGATCGCCTCGACGGTGGAGCGGGTGCTGTACGCCAGGGAGCCGGGCGAGATCGCGCCGATGGGCAAGGATCTGCGCCGGGTGCGCCAGGCGCTGGCGGCGACCGTGTCGCGGGCCAGGCGGGTGCGGGCGGTGCTGATGCCGCCCTCGACGATGCGCCGGCTGCGCGGCCTGGGCGAGGGCCTGCTGGACGGGTTTGACCGGCTGGAGAACATCAGGCTGCGCCGGACGGCGTCGCAGAAGGGCGCGTGACGAAACGGTCGTGCGGCCGCTCCCCTGGCTGGGGGCGGCCGCACGACCGTTTCACGGGCTGTTGAGGCTCAGCGCTCGTCGTGGCGACGGCGCCAGCGCTCCTCCATGCGTTCCATGAAGGTCCCCCGGTTTCCCCGGCGGGCCTGTTTGCCCGGAGCGGGGGCGCCGGGCGCCGGGGCGGAGTCGCCGCCGAACCCGTTCATGCGTTTCCAACTGGACAGACCCCACAGACACGCGGCGAGCATGACCACGAAACCGCCGACGCCGAGCGGGATCAGGTTGATCACAACGCCGACCATCAGCAGGACGACGCCGAGAGCAAAGCCGACGGAGGCTTTGATCAGGCGACGCTTGTAATGGCTGCGCGGGTCACTGATCCTTACGGTGTTGGCCCACTTCGGGTCCTCGGCGTAGAGGGCCTGCTCGATCTGGTCGAGCAAGCGCTGCTCGTGCTCAGAGAGCGGCACGGCGCCTCCCAAGGACGGCCCCTGGACGGGGAAGACGGCAACGGACGACACGGGGTGTCCGAACCTCGCGGTCGGTTATCCCCAGAATACGAGGCTGTAGACGTAGGCGAAAGCAAACGTCCAACGCAGACCAAACCGGAGGTGACGTCATGGCTTCATTCTGCGCCATATCGCCCTCCTCCCCGGAAGTCGTGACATCTCCTCACGCCTCCATTTCATCAAGTCTGCCCCGGACAAGCGAAGCCGGGAGCACCGCATCGGGGCCGAATCTGCGTACGGCCCGGTCCATGGCCTGCTCGGCCTCGCGCCAGCCGGTCTCCCGCTCACCCAGGCTGAGCTGGCGTGAGGCCGAATCGGCCGGGCGCAGGCCCTCCATCCGGACCCCCACGAGGCGCAGCCGCACCCGTTCCAGACCTGCCGCCTGGAACAGCTCGCACGCTGTGGCGTAAATCTCCTGGGCGACGTCGGTCGGCTCCTTGAGAGTCCGGGACCGGCTGATCGTGGAGAAGTCGGCTCGGCGCAGCTTCACACTTACAGTCCTGCCCACGTGTCCGGCCTTACGCATCCTGGCCGCGACACGTTCGGACAGTCTCAGCAGCTCACGCCTGATCACGTCGGGGTCGTCGACGTCCGCGGCGAAGGTCTCCTCGTTGCCGATGCTCTTGTCGGGGACGTGCGCGGTCACCGGCCGCTCGTCGCGCCCCCACGCCAGCGCCGCCAGGTGGCCGCCGACCGCCTGGCCGAGCTCGCGCTGCAGCGTGGACACCGGCACTCTGGCCAGGTCGCCGACGGTGCGGATGCCGAGGCGCACGAGCGACTGCTCGGTGCGCTCGCCCACGCCCCACAGCGCCGAGACGGGCAGCGGGTGCAGGAAGGCCACGACGTCGTCGGGCGGCACCACGAGCATGCCGTCGGGCTTGCACTGCTTTGAGGCGAGTTTGGCGATGAATTTGCTGCCCGCGACGCCCACCGAGCAGGTGATGCCGTAGCGCTCCAGCACCTCGGCCCTGATCCCGGCCGCGATCTCCGCGGGCGAGCCCAGCCGGCGCCGGGCCCCTGCCACGTCGAGGAACGCCTCGTCGGAGGCGATCGGCTCGACGAGCGGCGTGATCGCGTGGAAGATCTCCATCACGCCTCTGGAGACCTCGGCGTACTTGCCGTGGCTGGGCGGGATGATCGTGGCCTGCGGGCACAGCCGGCGCGCCCGGCTCATCGGCATCGCCGAGTGCACGCCCCGCGCCCTGGCCTCGTAGGTGGCGCTGAGCACCACGCCCCGGCCCGCGGGCGAGCCCACGATCACCGGCAGGCCGCGCAGCTCCGGCCGCTCCAGCAGCTCGACGCTGGCGAAGAAGGCGTCCATGTCGACATGCAGGATCGGGCAGCCGCTGTCGTCGCCCCCGGTCCGCGGAGCGGGGCCGATGCCGGTGATCTGCTTGCGAGACACGCCGCCGAGTCTATCCGAACAGGCGTTCTACGCCGAGGCCTTGTGGCCCAGCACGTGCAGCTGGGTCGCGATGTCGCGCAGCACCGGGTGGGCGGAGGCGGCCTGCTCCAGCGCCGCCAGCGCCTCGGCGGCGCCGGCCTCGCCGTCGACCAGCCGGCTGGGCACCAGGTCGGCGAAGACGCGCACCCCGTGCACCGCGCCCGGCCGGAACCCGGCCGAGGTCAGCAGCCCGGTCAGGGTCTCGCCGGTGAAGCGGCGGGGCGTGGGGTCGCGGTCGCCCCAGCTGCCCATCGGGTCGGCCAGCACGGCCCTGGCCTCGTCGAACTGCCCGGCCAGCGCCCGGTGGATGGCGCTGGCGACGGGGTTGGCGGCCAGCACGCTCACCGCGCCGCCCTCGCGCAGCAGCCCGGCCATCGCCGACAGCGCGCCGACCGGGTCGTCCACGTACTCGAGCACGCTGTGCGACAGCACCAGGTCGGCGCTGTCGCGGCTGAGCAGGTCGCCCAGGTCGGCGGCGTCGCCCTGCAGGCCGCGCACCTCCACGTCACGCTCCTTGGCCCGGCGCTCCAGCGCGGCCAGCGAGTCGGGGCTCGGGTCGACGACGGTCACGGTGTGGCCCAGCGCGGCCAGCGGCACGGCGAACCCGCCGGTGCCGCCCCCGGCGTCGACGATGTCGAGGGCCTCGCGTCCGGTGGCGGCGGCCAGCTCGGCCAGCACCGCCCGTAGCGCGTCCCAGACGACGGCGGTCCGCACCGCCGGGGTCCTCGTGACGCCTTCAGCACGCAACGTCGAGCCTCCCTCTTTCCACCGACCAGCCCAGCCTACGCCGTGCGCGCCGCCCTCCGCGCCCCCGGACGGCAGGCGCTTTCCCTCGGACGCGCCAACCGGGCCTTCGTCGGGAATGCGTACCCTGTGTGATCTGCCGTACTTCGCATCATGAAAGATTGCAGATCCTGAAATTTCTTCCCTACCCTGTTCGTTGTGACCACCGTGGACAGCAACGACGAGCTCAGCCGGAGGGACCGCAAGAAGCTCGAGACCCGCGCGGCGCTGGAGCGCGCCGCCCTGACGCTGGTCGCCGAGCGCGGCCTCGCGGGGGTCACGGTGGAGGACATAGCGGAGGCCGTGGACGTCTCCTCGCGCACGTTCTTCAACTACTTCCCGTCCAAGGAAGACGCCCTCATCGGCCGCAACCGGATGGTCGGCGCCGAGCTCAAGGAGCGGCTGGCCGGCGTCCCCGGCGACGTGCCCGCCCTCGACGCGCTGCACCTGGTGCTGCGCGAGCAGGCCGAGCAGGTGCAGGACCAGCGCGAGTGGTGGCTGCTCCGGCTGAGGGTGCTGGAGCAGAACCCGTCGCTCCTGCCGCACCTCGTCTCCGGCGGCGTCGAGACCGAGCTGGTGCTGACGGGCCTGCTCGCCGAGCGGGCCGGCGACGAGGGCTACGCCCACCTCGTCACGGCCGTCTCCATGGCGGCCTTCCGGGCCATGATGATGCGCTGGAGCGCCGGTGACGGGGTCCCCACGCTGACGGTGCTGCTCGACGAGGCGTTCACCCGGCTGGCCGAGGGCCTGTCCACGCCCTGACCCGCCCCGAAGACCCTCCCAAGACCTTCCCTGAACCATCGCCCGACCGCGCGGCGCCCGACCGGGGCGCCGCGTGTCCCTGCCTGAGAGGAAACATGACAACGACCAGCGCGCAGCCCGGACCCGAGGCCGCGCCCGCCGAGCGCACATCCCGGCGCAAGGTCCTGCAGGCTCTGTCAGGGCTGATGGTGGGCATGTTCGTGTCCATCCTGGCCTCGACCGTCGTGGCCAACGCCCTGCCCCGCATCATCACCGACCTGAACGGCTCCCAGACCGTCTACACCTGGATCGTCACCTCCGAGCTGCTGGCCATGACGGCCACGGTGCCGCTCTGGGGGAAGATGTCCGACCTCTACAGCAAGAAGCTGCTCATCCAGCTCTCCCTGGGACTGTTCGTCGCCGGCTCGCTCATCGCGGGCCTGACGCCGAACGTGGAGATCCTCATCGTCAGCCGGGTCGTCCAGGGCATCGGCGCGGGCGGCATGACGGCCCTGTCGATGGTCGTGATGGCGGCCATGATCCCGCCGCGCGAGCTGGGCCGCTACGCCGGCATCTTCGGCGCCGTGTTCGGCATCGGCACGGTCGCCGGGCCGCTGATCGGCGGCGTGCTCGTCGACACCTCCTGGCTCGGCTGGCGCTGGTGCTTCCTGTTCGGCGTGCCGTTCACGATCGTGGCCATCATCCTGCTGCAGCGCACGCTGAACCTGCCGGTGGTGCGCAAGGACGTGAAGGTCGACTACCTGGGCGCGCTGCTCATCACGGTGGGCGTCTCCACGCTGCTCATCTGGTCGTCGCTGGCCGGCCACCAGTTCGCCTGGGGCTCCTGGTGGACCGTGGGCCTCGTGGGCGGCGGCCTGATCGTCCTGGCGCTGGCCGTCTGGGTGGAGTCGCGGGCGCCTGAGCCGATCATCCCGCTGTACCTGTTCCGCAACCGCACCGTCACCCTCACCACCGTGGCGAGCGTGCTGGTGGGTGTGGCGATGTTCGGCGGCACCGTGTTCCTGTCGCAGTACTTCCAGGTGGCGCTCGGCAAGTCGCCGACCGTGGCGGGCCTGATGAGCCTGCCGATGGTGTTCGGCCTGCTGATCTCCTCGACCGTCGCGGGCCAGCTCATCACCAGGTGGGGCCGTTGGAAGGGCTTCCTGGTGGCGGGCGGCGTCACGATGCTCGCCGGGATGGCCCTGCTCAGCACCATCGACGGCAAGACCAGCACGGTGCTGCTCGGCGTCTACATGGCGGTGCTCGGCATCGGCGTCGGCATGCTCATGCAGAACCTGGTCCTGGCGGCGCAGAACGACGTCCCCGCGCACGACCTGGGCGTCACCACCTCGGCGCTGTCGTTCTTCCGCAGCATGGGCGGCACGATCGGCGTCAGCGCGCTGGGCGCGGTGCTGGCGAGCCAGGTGACGTCGCAGATGAAGGAGCGGCTCGGCCCGCTGGCCGCCGGTGGCGGCGGGGGCGAGGGCGCGGTCCCGGACATCTCCACGCTGCCGCCGCAGGTGGTGGCGATCATCCAGGACGTGTACGCGACGGCCACCGCCGACCTGTTCCTCATCGGGGTGCCGCTGACGGCGCTGGCCCTGGTGGCGGTGCTGTTTCTGAAGGAGAAGCCGCTCAACGACCTGTCGGGCGAGGAGCGCCTGGCCCAGGAGCGGGCCGTGGCTTCCGGCCACTGATCACGCGGGCCGCGGCCGGCCTCCGGGCCGGACGCGGCCCTCGCCGTCTTCGCCGGGGCGGCCCCGCGCTAGAGGGTCAGGCTGGGCTTGAGCTGCTTGAAGCGGGCCAGCAGCCCGTTGATGAACTGCGGCGACTCGTCCGTCGACAGCTCACCGGCCAGGTGGACCCACTCGCTGATGACGACGCCCTCGGGGACGTCGGGCATCCACAGCAGCTCGTACGTGCCGCCGCGCAGCAGGTTGCGGTCGACGGCGGGCATGCGTTCGAGGGTCCAGCCCTCGGAGTAGGTCGTGATGAGCTCGTCGATGCGGGCGTGGTGCCGGGCGACGCCCTCGACGATGGCCGAGGTGTATTCGTTGACCGGCGGGTCGCCCCGCTCCACCCGCTCGGCGAGGATCTTGAGCGGGTCCTCCGTGCGCAGTTCGGCCTCGAAGAGGATGTCGAGGGCGCGCCTGCGTGCTTTTCCTCGTGCCGACACCTCAGGCCCGGCCGAGGTACTCGCCGCTGCGGGTGTCGACCTTGACCCGCTCGCCGGTGGTGATGAACAGCGGCACCTTGATCTCGGCGCCGGTCTCCAGGGTGGCGGGCTTGGTGCCGCCGGTGGAGCGGTCGCCCTGCAGGCCGGGCTCGGTCTCGGCGACGGTCAGCTCGACGGCGGCGGGCAGGTCCACGTAGAGCGCGGAGCCCTCGTTGAAGGCCACCGTGGCGAGCGTGTTCTCCAGCATGTAGTTGGCGGCGTCGCCGACGGTGCGGCTGGGCACGTTGACCATGTCGTAGGTCTCGGTGTCCATGAACACGAAGTCGTCGCCGTCACGGTAGGAATACTGCATCTCGCGCTTGTCGACGTTGGCCACGTCGACCTTGACGCCGGCGTTGAAGGTCTTGTCGACGACCTTGCCGGACAGCACGTTCTTGAGCTTGGTGCGCACGAACGCGCCGCCCTTGCCCGGCTTGACGTGCTGGAACTCCACGACGGCCCACAGCTCACCACCGTCGAGCTTCAGCACCATGCCGTTCTTGAGGTCGTTGGTCGTCGCCACTCGTCATCTCCCGCGTGCGGCCGCTCTACAGAACGAGCAGCTCCTTGGTCGTCTTGGTGAAAAGTTCCGCGCCGCCCCCGCGTGTCACGACTGTGTCCTCGATGCGAACGCCGCCCCGGCCCGGGAGATAGACCCCCGGCTCGACGGTGATCGGAACTCGGTCCTCAAGTCTACCGGTACGCGAAGGGCCGAGGAACGGCTCCTCGTGGATCTCCAGGCCGACGCCGTGGCCGAGGCCGTGACGGAAGTGGTCGCCGTGACCGGCGGCCTTGATGATGTCGCGTGAGGCGGCGTCCACCTGCTTGGCCTCGGCCCCGGGGAGCACCGCCAGGCTGCCGGCCCGCTGCGCCTGGGCCACCAGCTCGTAGATCTCCCGCTGCCAGGCGGCGGGCTCGCCGAGGCTGACCGTACGGGTCATGTCGGCGTGGTAGCCCTGGTAGAGGGCGCCGAAGTCCATGGTGACGAGGTCGCCCGAGCGCAGCTCCCTGTCGGTGGGGGCGTGGTGGGGGACGGCGCCGTTCTCGCCGGCGGCGACGATGGTCTCGAAGGCGGGCTTGTCGGCGCCCAGCTCGATCATCCGGGCGTCGAGGAGGCGGGCCAGGTCGCGTTCGGTGACGCCGGGCCCGATGGTGCGGATGATGTCGGCGAACGCCTGGTCGGTGATGGCGCAGGCGGTGCGCAGGAGCTCCAGCTCGTCGTCGTCCTTGACCGCCCTGAGCCGTTCTACCAGGGGCTCCAGCGGGACGAGCCCGGCGCCGAGCCGGTGGTAGGTCGCCACGCTCATGCTGGCGGCCTCGATGCCGACGCCGGGGGCGGCGAGCTCGCCGGCCACGTCGGACGCCTCCACGGCCTCGACGTCGAGGCTGTGGGTCTTGTCGATGTAGCGGTTGTCGGTGACGAGCAGGGCCGAGCCGTCCGCCCTGATCAGGACGGCGGCGTTGGAGCTGGCCAGCCCGGTGAGGTAGCGGACGTTGACCGCCGAGGTGACCAGCATGGCCTCGACCCCGTGCGCGGGCAGCATCGCCGCGAGCCGGGCCCGCCGTTCCTGATGATTGACCGTCATTTCGCCAATGTACGCGTATCGAACATCGCCTCGGGCGCCTACTCCACACGCCATTCGCTCAGCCACTCCGGCAGCGGCCCCTCCTTGGCGATCTCGCCCTTCTCCTGGGCGCGCAGGAGGTCGCGCAGGACGCCGCGGACGTGGTCGCGCCCGGAGTCCTCGTGCCCCTCGGCGAACTTGCGTGCGGCCTTGGCGAGCTTCTCCTGGGCCTTGCCGGCGACGTGGGGGTCGATGCCGTTCAGCCGCATCTGGGCGGTCAGCGCGGAGCCGAACTGCCTGAGGTAGCCCTCCCAGCCGCCCGGCGGCACGCCGACGCCGACGGTGCCCTTGGGGTTCGCCCCGTCGGTCTCCCGCAGCGAGGTGGGCTCGCGTGCGGGCTCGGGGGTGGTGGTGGGGAAAGGTTCGACGGTGGGCATGGGCTCGGGCGTGGTGTCGGGCGTGCTGGTCACGGCGACCGACGGGGCGGGGGTGTTCTCGGCGACCGGCTGCTCGTCCCCGGAGGCGCCCCAGAGGATCATCACGACGGTGATGGCGACGATCGCGGCCAGGGCGGCGCCGAACTGGACGTACAGCCGCCGGTTGCCGCCGCCCCCGCCGCCCGGTGGCGGGGGCGCGAGCTCGGCCGCGTCGAAGACGGCCGTGTCACCGGCCCGCGGGGCGGGGGCCTGGAGCGGGGGCCGCGCGTGCACCTCGGTCGTGGGCGACGGCACGGTGGCGCGCGGCCTGGCGACGGCGGCCAGCGCCCGGCGTAGTGACTCGCCGCTGGCGGGACGGCGGCCGGGGTCGGCGGACAGCAGGGACATCACCAGCCGGTCGAGCTCCGCGGGCACGCC
This sequence comes from Nonomuraea sp. NPDC003214, assembly GCF_053590035.1. NCBI lineage: Bacteria > Bacillati > Actinomycetota > Actinomycetes > Streptosporangiales > Streptosporangiaceae > Nonomuraea > Nonomuraea sp. NPDC003214. The sequence continues at coordinate 396,961 of NZ_JBSFSX010000007.1, forward strand.
CTGGCGCAGCGCGCCCGGCGGCTGCCCGGCGGGCTTGTGGCCGGTGAGCAGCTCGTAGCAGACCACGCCGAGCGCGTACAGGTCCGCGGGCGGCCCGCCCTCCCCCTCGGGGGCCCGGTAGTGCGGGTCGCCGTCGCCGGGCGCCTGCTCGCCCAGGCCGAACCCGACGACCTTCAGCACTCCGCTGCCCGCCTGCCGGAAGCTGTGCGGGCGGACGTGCCCGTGCACCACGCCGGCCCGGTGCGCGGCGTCCAGCCCGGCGGCGGCCTGGCCGATCAGGTCGCACACCTCCACGACCTTCAGCGGCCCGCGCGCGGCCACTTCCTCGTCCAGGCTGGGCCCGGTGAGGAACTCCATCACCAGGAACGGCGCCCCCTCGTGGTCGCCCACGTCGAGCACCATGGCCACGTTCGGGTGGATGACCCGGGCGACGGCCTGGGCGTGCTCGCGCAGCACCTGGCGGGTGGCCGCGCCCTTGGCCCTGGCGCCCAGGACCTTGACCGCCACGGTCCAGTCGGCGCGGGTGTCGTAGCCGCGCCACAGCTCTCCCATCGGCCCGCTGCCGATGAGCTCGTCAAGCCGGTACCGGCCTGCGACCAGGGACGGCGTCGCGTCGGACATATCTCCGCCAATACTCACAACTCACCACTGCAGTTTCGGACCAACCATAGGCCCCACAGCCCCCGCCCGCCGCACATCCGGCCGTGCGCGCGGGAAGATCCGCCGTCCGGACGCAGCAAGAGGGCGGGGAGCCGGGGTGGCTCCCCGCCCTCGGGCGTCGATGTCAGGTCAGGCCGGGACCGGCTCCGGCGAGCGCGTGGCGGCGGGGGCGCCGGTGAGAGGCTGGGACGGGGCGTTGAAGACGGCCTCGTCCAGGCGGCCCTCCGAGCGCGCGACCAGCACCGGGACGACCATCTGCCCCGTCACGTTGGTGGCGGTGCGGATCATGTCCAGGATCGGGTCGATGGCCAGCAGCAGCCCGACGCCCTCCAGCGGCAGGCCCAGCGTGCTGAGCGTGAGCGTGAGCATGACGATGGCGCCCGTGAGCCCGGCGGTGGCGGCGGAGCCGACGACCGAGACGAACGCGATCAGCAGGTACTCCCCCAGCCCGAGCGGCACGCCGAACACCTGGGCCACGAAGATCGCGGCCAGCGCCGGGTAGACGGAGGCGCAGCCGTCCATCTTGGTGGTGGCGCCGAACGGCACGGCGAAGGAGGCGTAGTCGGCGTCGACGCCGTTGCGCTCGACGGTGACGCGCTGGGTCAGCGGCAGGGTGCCGACGGAGGAGCGGGAGACGAAGGCCAGCTCGATGGCGGGCCAGGCGTTGCGGAAGAAGCGGATCGGGCTGACCTTGCCCCAGACGGCGAGCAGCGTCGGGTAGACGGCCAGCAGCACGATGAAGCAGCCGATGTAGACGGCGGCGCTGAACTTGGCGAGCGGGGCGAGCAGGTCCCAGCCGTAGGTGGAGACGGCCTTGCCGATGAGCCCGGCGGTGCCGATGGGGGCGAGCCGGATGACCCACCACAGGGCCTTCTGGACCAGCTCGAGCACCGAGCGGCCGAGGTTGAGCAGGGGCTCGGCCTTCTCGCCGACGGCCAGCGCGGCGGCGCCGACCACCACGCCGAGGAACACGATCTGCAGGACGTTGACCTCGGTGAAGGCGGTGACGACGTTGGTCGGCACGATGCCGGTGACGAAGTCGAGCCAGGAGCCGGTGTTCTCGGGGGCCTTGGCGGCGCCGGTGTCGAGGGTGACGCCGCGGCCGGGGTTGACGAGCAGGCCGAGGCCGATGGCGAAGGCCACGGAGACGGCGGCGGTGACGAGGAACCACAGCAGCGTCTTGGAGGCCAGCCGGGCGGCGCCATTGACGTTACGCAGGTTGGCGACGCTGACGAGGACGGCGGTGAACACCAGCGGCGGCACCGCGAGCTTGAGGAGCTGGACGAAGAGCGCGCCGACCTGGGTCAGCGTCTCGGCGAGCCAGGCGACGTCCCAAATCCTGGCGACGAACCCGAGGGCCACGCCGAACACGAGGCCCAGCAGCAACTGCAGGGAAAAGCTGAATCTCTTCACGGAAAACAGAACTCCGGAGGTGGGAAGGGGTGTCTGGCGATCGAGCGCGGGAATGCGCGATCAGCGACAGAGCGAGCCCAGCACGCGGCACAGATCGATGTGCAGCCGCTCCACGAGCCGCACGATGATGACCGAAAACCTCACGGACGTCCCTAACAAGGGGCTCATTCGCCTTTATTCCAAGAACGAGCCCCTTGTCGGAAAACTTTCAGCCGGCGATCTCCTTGATCGTCTCGATCAGCCGCACCCGGTCCTCGTGCGTGCGGCCCAGCGGGGCGACGTTGAGCGTCGTCACGCCCGACTCCTTCATCGCGGCCACCCGGTCGCGCACGAAGCCCTCGTCGCCGATCAGCGACATCTTCTCCAGCAGCTCCTGCGGCACCAGCGCCGCCGCCTCGTCCTTCTTGCCGTCGAGGTAGAGGTCCTGGATCCGCTCGGCCTCCTTCTCGTAGCCGTAGCGCCGGGCCAGGTCGTTGTAGAAGTTCTTGCCCTTGGCGCCCATGCCGCCGATGTACAGAGCGGCCATCGGGCGGCCGAACTCCAGCAGCCCGGCCACGTCGTCGCCGATCGCCAGCGACGCCTGCGCGATCACGTCCAGCTCGCCCAGCTCCGGGTCACGCCTGGCCTTACCGGCGGCCAGCGAGGGGCCCCACACGTCGGCGGCCTTCTCCGGCATGTAGAAGATCGGCTCCCAGCCCTCGGCGAGCTCGGCGGTCAGCTCGACGTTCTTAGGGCCGATGGCGGCGACCACGATCGGGATGCGGGGGCGTACCGGGTGGTTGATGAGCTTGAGCGGCTTGCCCAGGCCGGTGCCGCGGTCGGCGGGCAGCGGCAGCGTGTAGTGCTTGCCGTCGTACTGGACGCGCTCGCGCCGCCACACCTGGCGGCAGATCTCGATGACCTCGCGGGTACGGCCCAGCGGCGCGGTGTAGGGGACGCCGTGGAAGCCCTCGATGACCTGCGGGCCGGAGGCGCCCAGGCCGAGCGTGAAGCGGCCGTCGGAGACGTAGTCCATGCCCGCGGCCGTCATCGCCAGCAGCGTGGGCGTGCGCGAGTAGATGGGCAGGATGCCGGAGGCGATCTCCAGCCGCTCGGTCCTGGCCGCGATGTAGCCCATCTGGCTGACGGCGTCGAAACTGTAGGCCTCGGCCACGAAGACGATGTCGAGCCCGGCCTTCTCGTAGTCGGCCAGCTCGGCGACCGTCTCCTTGAAACCGCCCGAGTAGTTCAGTGCCATCCCGATGCGCATGCCCGACTCCCCACCTACCGAATGATGTTCCGTTGCGATGGCGAAAGGCTATCGCAGCGGCGAGCCGCTAGCTTGGTCAGAATGTTGAGGAACGGCGTCGTCGTCGTGTCGGTCGTGGTCGCCGCGGCTCTGGCAGGACACCGGTTGATCCCCGTGCTGGGCGGGTTCACCCCCGTGATGGAGAGCGTGCTGCCGTGGATCGGGCTGGCCGTGCCCGTGCTGCTGCTGGCCGCCCTCGTGGCCCGGTCGGGGGTGGCGACGGCGGCGGCCCTGGTGCCGGGCGTGGTGTGGGCGGCGATGTTCGGCTCGACGCTGGTGCGCACGCCGCCGGGCGGGCCGAGCGACCTGGCCGTCGGCACCGTCAACGTGGGCGTGCGCAACGACGCCTCGGGAGAGGCGGTGCGGGCCGTCGCCGACGGCCTCGACCTGCTGGCCGCCCAGGAGCTCACGCCGGGCGGCCCGGCGGCCAAGCAGCTCAACAAGATGTTCAAGCACCGCTACCCGGTCAGCACGGTCGGCCTGTGGAGCCGCTACCCGATCACCGACAAGCGCCCGCTGGACGTGGGCATGGGCTGGCCCCGCGCGCTGCGTGCGGTGGTGTCGACGCCGAAGGGGAAGGTCACCGTCTACGTGATGCACCTGGCCTCGGCCAGGCCGGGCCACACGGCCTCGCGCGACGCCTCGCTGGCCCAGGCGCGCAAGCTCATCGACGCCGACCGCAGCGAGCGGATCCTGCTGCTGGGCGACCTCAACACGGCCACCACCGACCGGGGCATGCGCGGCCTGACGCCGCCGCTGACCGACGCGCAGGAGGTGGCCGGCGACGGGTTCGGCTTCACCTGGCCCGCCGAGTTCCCCATCACCAGGCCCGACCACATCCTGTTCCGCGGCATGACGGCGACGAAGGCGGGCGTGGCCCCGGCGACGGGCAGCGACCACCGGGCCGCGATCGCCTCACTCCGCCTGCAGTAGCCGCAGGTCCTCAGGCGTGTCGATGTCGGCCGGGTCGCCGGGGCAGGGCACCTCGGCGACCAGCTCGGGGTGGGCCTTCAGGAAGGGCCTGGCGCCCACGTCGCCCCGGGCCAGCTCGGCCACCCCGGCGAAGTGCGGGCGGGCGATCAGCACCGGGTTGCGGCGGCGGCCGTCGTAGGTGGCGACCGCGACGGGCGCGCCCGAGGCGATGAGCGCGCGCACCGCCTCCGGCCGCACGAACGGCTGGTCGACCAGCGCGACCACCACCGCCTCCGCCTCCTCGGGCAGCGCGGCCAGGCCGGTGCGCAGCGAGGAGCCCATGCCGCTCGCCCAGCCGGGGTTGCGCACGGTGACGGCCCGGCGCACCTGCACCGTGGCGGCGCCGAGCACGACGACGACCGGGTGGCAGCCGCCCTCCTCCAGCAGCCGGACGCCCCGGTCGACCAGCCGCTCGCCGGCGTGCTCCAGCAGCGCCTTGGGCCGGCCCAGCCGCGCCCCCTGCCCGGCCGCGAGCAGCAGCCCGGCCACCTTCGTGTACGTCATGGCGCCCCGCCGGAAGTGGTCTCGTGGTGAATGCGGCCCTCGGTGTGGGTGAGCGGCCTGCCGGAGCCGCCCCAGCGGAGCTGGATGAGCTCGGCGGCGATCGACACGGCGGTCTCCTCCGGGGTGCGGGCGCCCAGGTCGAGGCCGATGGGCGAGCGCAGCCGGGCCAGCTCGGCCTCGGTCAGCCCGGCCTCGCGCAGCCGCGCCAGCCGGTCCTCGTGGGTGCGGCGCGAGCCCATCGCGCCCACGTAGCCCGCCTCCGTGCGCAGCGCCACCTCCAGCAGCGGCACGTCGAACTTGGGGTCGTGGGTGAGCACGCAGACGACCGTGCGCTCGTCCACCGCGACGGAGGCGAGGTAGTCGTGCGGCCACCTGACCACGACCTCGTCGGCCTCCGGGAAGCGCTTGGGGGTGGCGAAGACGGGCCGGGCGTCACAGACGGTGACGTGGTAGCCGAGGAACTTGCCGACCCGGGCGACGGCCGCGGCGAAGTCGATCGCGCCGAACACCAGCATTCGCGGCGGCGGCGCGAAGGCGTGCACGAACACCGACAGGTCGTCCAGCCGCCGCTCCCCCTCGCCGCCGTAGTGGCGGATGGCGGTCAGGCCCTGGGCGAGCATGCCGCGGGCGTCGTCGTCCACGGCCTCGTCGAGCCGGCGCGGCCCGAGCGTGCCGGCCGAGCGGTCCGGCCAGACGACGCGGCGGGCGCCGATGCGGCCGGGGCCCGCCACGACGGTGGCGACGGCCACGGGCTCGTGCGCGGCGACGGACGCGGCGACCTCCCCCAGCTCGGGGAAGGTCTCCAGGGAGATCGGCTCGACGAGGACGTCGATGATGCCGCCGCAGGTGAGCCCGACGGCGAACGCGTCGTCGTCGCTGACCCCGTACCTCTGCAGGACGGGGGTGTCGATCTCGGCGGCGAGCTCGAAGACCGCGCCCTCGACGCAGCCGCCGGAGACGCTGCCGACCACCTCGTCGCCGCGCACCGCCATCGCGGCCCCGGGCGGCCGGGGCGCGCTGCTGAACGTGCTCACGACCGTCGCGAGCCCGAACCGCAGCCCCGATTCCCACCAGCGCATGATCTCCGGCAGCACGTCACGCATGGGCGAGCCTTTCGCTGAGTGCCTCGTAGGCGGCCAGGCTGTGCCCGGCCACCAGGTCGTCCAGGTACGGCAGGGCGGCCCGCATGCCTCCGGTCAGCGGCTGGTAGTCCTCGTACCCTTTGTGCGGGTTTACCCAGATCACCCGGTGGGCCTGGCGGGACAGCCGGGCCATCTGGGCGCCGAGCAGCGCCGGGTCGCCGCGCTCCCACCCGTCGGAGGCGATGACCACGATCGCGCCGCGGGCGCTGCGCCGAATCAGGAACTCGCGCAGCTCCTCCCCCAGCCGGGTGCCGCCGCTCCAGTCGGGGATGGCCCGCGACACCGCGTCGAGCGCCGTGCCGGGGTCGCGGTGGCGCAGCTCGGCGGTGACGCAGGTGAGCCGGGTGCCGACGGAGTAGACGGCGGTGACCCGTGGCCCGGTCCTGACCAGGGCGTGGGCGAAGCGCAGCAGCGTCTCGGCGTAGGGGCTCATGGAGCCGCTGACGTCCACGAACAGCACCACCCGGCGCGGCCTGACGGTGTGCCTGCGCCGCAGCAGCCGGGCGGGCTCCCCCGTCTTCAGCGCCTCGCGCACGGTGCGCCGCCGGTCGAGGCCGCCGCGCCGGGCGCGCTCGTGGCGGCGCGAGCGGCGGACCGGGCGGCGGCCGCTGAGCAGGGCGAGCAGCCGGTGCACCTCGGCGCGCTCGGCCTCGGTGAGGCGGGCCACGTCGCGGTGGCGCAGGATCTCGGCCCGGCTGGCGGTGGCGGGCGCGGCCTCCCCCTCGCCCTGGCGCCCGCCGTCCTCGGCGGCGGTGTGGCGGGTGACGGAGGTGGTCGCGGTCCGGCCAGGCTCGGCCCGGACGCCGCCGAAGAACGCGGCGAAGCACCGGTCGTAGCGGGGCAGGTCGTCGGGTCCGGCGCAGAGCGTCAGCCGCCCGGCCCAGTAGACGTCGCCGGGCGAGGTCAGGTCGAGGTGGTCCAGGGCGCGCAGCATGGCCTGGACCCGCTCCTGGTCGGCGGCCACGCCGGCGGCCCGCAGCGTGCGGGCGAAGGCCGTGACGGTGGCCGCCAGGTCATTCATGGGCGAGCAGCCCCTCGCCCAGGACGCGCTCGACGTCCTCGCGGTATTTCAGCGCCGCGCCGAGCGCGGCGGCGGCGCGGCCCGGGTCGAGCTCGCGGGCGCCTAGCGTGAGCAGCGCCTCGGTCCAGTCGAGCGTCTCGGCCACGCCGGGCGGCTTGACCAGGCCGGCCTCGCGCAGCCGCCGGGCGGCGCGGGCCACCTGGGCGGCCAGCGTCTCGGTGCAGCCGGGCAGCCGGCGCAGCAGGATCGCCACCTCCCGGTCGAAGCCGGGATGCTCCAGCCAGTGGTAGAGGCAGCGGCGCTTGAGCGCGTCGTGGACCTCGCGGGTGCGGTTGGAGGTGACCACGACGACGGGCGGGCTGGCGGCCCTGACGGTGCCCAGCTCGGGGATGGAGATGGTGAAGTCGGACAGCACCTCCAGCAGGAACGCCTCGAACTCGTCGTCGGCCCGGTCGATCTCGTCGACCAGCAGCACGCTCGGCTGCGTCTCCAGCGCCTTCAGCAGCGGCCGCGCGATGAGGAAGCGCCGGTCGTAGATCTCCCCTTCGAGCCGGGCGGCGTCGGCCACGCCGGCCGCCTCGGCGGTCTTGAGGTGCAGGAGCTGGCGGGCGAAGTCCCAGTCGTAGAGCGCCTGGGAGGCGTCGAGCCCCTCGTAGCACTGCAGCCGGATCAGCGGCGCGTCGAGCAGCGCGGCCAGGGTCTTGGCCAGCTCGGTCTTGCCGACCCCGGCCTCGCCCTCCAGGAACAGCGGCCGGCCCATCCGCAGCGCCAGGAACGCGGCGGTGGCCAGGCCGTCGTCGGCCAGGTAGTCGTGCCGGTCGAGCAGCGCGGCGAGCTCGTCCGGCGACGTGAGGTCCAGGGGCCTGATTGTCCGGCGCAGCACGCCTTCAGGCTACGCCGATCAGTCCTCGCGCGCCTCGCCGCGCTCGTGGATGAGCGCGGCGAGCTCGGCGGTGGCGCGGCGGGCCATCGCCTTCTCCGAGCCCTGGATTCCCATGGCGCCGATCGTGCGCCCGTCGGAGAAGTCGACCCTCGGCCAGGGCTCGCCGGGCAGCAGCGTCACGTCGATCACCTCGGGCCAGGTGTAGCGGTGCGAGCGCACCGCGTTGACCAGCGTGACGCCCTCGTCGTCGGCCTCCACCCGCACCCGGCCCAGCAGGTGGAGGACGAACGCCACCGCGCACCCGAACAGCACGATCGCGATCCGGTCGGGCAGCTTGAACGGATCGGCGATGAGGATCGCCATGACGACCGCCCCGATCACGACGAGCGTGGCGAATCCGTAGGCGACGATCCTGCCCCGGCGGGGACGCCAGGTGACGGGCAGGGGCGGAGGCGGCACGGGCTCAGACACGAGGGAAACCTACCGCAGGTCAGTGCAGGTCCCTCAGGAGGAGTGCGGTCTCCAGCGCGGCGATCGCCGACTCGTACCCCTTGTCCTCCTTGCTGCCGGGCAGCCCGGACCGGTCCAGCGCCTGGTCGAGCGTCTCGCAGGTGAGCACGCCGTTGCCGACGGGGGTCCGCTCGTCGAGCGAGATCCGGGTCAGCCCCGCCGTGACCGAGTCGCAGACGTACTCGAAGTGGGCCGTCTCGCCCCGGATGACCGCGCCGAGCGCCACGACGGCGTCGCAGCGGCGGGCCAGCGCCTGGGCGACCACGGGGATCTCCAGCGAGCCGGGCACGCGCACGACGGTGGCGGTGGCGCCGGAGTCGTCGCACGCCTGGACCGCCCTGGCCACGAGCTGGTCGGTGATCTTGGCATGCCAGCTCGCCGCCACCACGCCGACGGTCAGCCCCGCCGCGTCGGGCGCGGCCCCTGCCGCCGGCCGTCCTTCGCCGCTCATGACGCCTCCGAGATGTCGTGGCCGAGCCTGTCGCGCTTGGCCGTCAGGTAGCGCTCGTTGTGGGGGTTCATGGCCACCGGCATCGGCTCGCGGCCCAGCACCTTGATGCCGTAGCCGTCCATGCCGCGCAGCTTGGCCGGGTTGTTGGTGAGCAGCCGCACCGATTTCACGCCGAGGTCGGCGAGGATCTGGGCGGCGTTGGAGAACTCGCGCGCGTCGACCGGCAGCCCCAGCTCGACGTTGGCGTCCACGGTGTCGACGCCGCCGTCCTGGAGGCTGTAGGCCTTGAGCTTGGCCAGCAGGCCGATGCCGCGCCCCTCGTGGCCGCGCAGGTAGACGATCACCCCGGCGCCCTCCTCGGCGACGGCCGACATGGCGTTGCCGAGCTGCACGCCGCAGTCGCAGCGCAGCGAGCCGAACACGTCGCCGGTCAGGCACTCGGAGTGGGCGCGCACCAGCACGTTCTCGCCGTCGCCGAGGTCGCCGAGCACGAGCGCGACGTGCTCGCCGCCGTCGAGCGCGCTGGCGTAGCCGTACGCCTTCCACAGCCCGTACGTGTTGGGCAGGCTCGTCTCGGCGACCCGGGTGACCATGCTCTCGGTGCGGCGGCGGTGGTCGACGAGCTGCTCGATGGAGATGAGCGCCAGGTCGTGCTCGTCGGCGAAGACGCGCAGCTCGGGCAGCCTGGCCATGGTGCCGTCGTCGTTGACGACCTCGGCCAGCACGCCGGCGGGGCTGAGCCCGGCGAGCCTGGCCAGGTCGACGGCCGCCTCGGTGTGGCCGCGCCGGGCCAGCACGCCGCCCTCGTGGTAGCGCAGCGGGAAGATGTGGCCGGGCCTGACCAGCTCGTTCGGCTCGGTCGCGGAGTCGGCCAGGGTGCGGATGGTGCGGGCGCGGTCGGCGGCGGAGATGCCGGTGGTGACGCCGTCGCGGGCGTCGACGCTGATCGTGTACGCGGTCCGCAGCCGTTCGCGGTTCTGGAACACCATGAGGGGCAGGCCGAGCCGGTCGAGCTCCTTGCCCTCCATCGGCACGCAGATGACGCCGCTGGTGTGACGGATGGTGAAGGTCAGCAGCTCGGGGGTCGCCCGGGAGGCGGCGAAGATGATGTCGCCCTCGTTCTCCCGGTTCTCGTCGTCGACGACCACGACGGCCTTGCCGGCGCGGATGTCCTCCACGGCCCGCTCCACCGGGTCGAACCTGATCTCGCTCATGACGCCACCGCCAGTTCGGGACCGGCCGCGAGCCGGTATTCACGCAACCATTTGACGAAACCGATCATCACCAGCACGAAGAACACGCCGTAGACGGCGCCCGTGACGTACAGCCCGGTGCTGAAGGCCAGCGGGACGCCGACGAGGTCGACGGCGACCCAGACGATCCAGAAGTCGACCAGCGCCCTGCCCTGCGCCCAGGTGGCCACGGCGCTGCCGACGAAGATGTAGGCGTCGGCGGCGACCAGGAACGCGCCCTCGGGCAGCGGCTTGGCCGCGCCCCACGACAGCCCGGTGACGAAGAACAGCAGCCCGACGACGACGGTGCCGGCGAGCATGACGCCGGCCAGCGTGCCGCGCTCGCGGGCGGTGGCCGGGCGGACGGCGAGCTGCTTGCCGCCCTCGGTGCCGCGCCGCCAGGCCCACCAGCCGTAGACCGCCAGCGCGCCGAACAGCACCTGCTTGAGCGCGTTGCCGGCGAACCCGGCGTTGACCGAGGCGATGAGCAGCAGCACCGAGCCGGTGAACTGCACCGGCCAGGTCCACATGGATCTGCGCATCGCCAGCAGGACGGTGGACAGCGCGGCGACGTTGCCGACCAGGTCCGTCCAGAGCACGTGTGTGCCGAACACCTCGAATCCGGCTTCAGCCCAGTTCACTGTCTGGCCACCAGCCTTTCCACATACTTGGCGATCACGTCGACCTCGATGTTCACCAGGTCGCCCACCTGGCGCTCGCCCATGGTCGTCAGCCGGAGCGTGGCGGGGATGAGGCTCACGCCGAAGCTTCCGTCGTCAACAGTCGTGACCGTGAGGCTGATTCCGTCGATGGCGATCGAGCCCTTCTCGGCCACGTAACGGCTGAGCGGCTCGGGGAGCGAGAAGCGCAGGTCGTCCCAGTTGTCGCCGGGGCTCCTGGACAGCAGCGCGGCGGTGCCGTCGACGTGGCCCTGCACGATGTGGCCGCCGAGCCGCTGGTCGGCGCGGACGGCGCGTTCGAGGTTGACCGCCGAGCCCTCGGTGAGGACGCCGAGGGAGCTTCGGTCGAGCGATTCCTTGACCACGTCGACGGTGAAGACGTCGTCCTTGACGTCGACGACCGTCAGGCAGACGCCGTTGACGGCGATGGAGTCGCCGTGGCGCGCGTCGGAGGTGACGAGCGCGCCGCGCACGGTCAGCCTGGCGGCGTCGCCGGCCCGTTCCAGGGCGACGACCTCGCCCTTCTCCTCGATGATTCCGGTGAACATCACTTCTCCCTGCTGTTCTCTGCGAGCTGCGGCCGGGCGACGATCTTCAGGTCCGGCCCGATGCGGGAAATCTCCTCGAAGCTCATGCGGTGCGCCCGCGCGATCGTGGCCACCCCCGCCTCGCCCAGCGCCGCGGCCCCCGCTCCGAGGAGGGCCGGCGCCACGTACGCCACGACGCGGTCGACGAGGCCCTGGGCGAGGAACGCTCCCGCCAGGGTGGGCCCGCCTTCCAGGAACACGCTGACGACGTCGCGCGCGGCGAGTTCCTTGAGCAGCGCCGCCAGGTCCAGCCCGGCGCCGTGGCGGGGCAGGGGCAGCAGGCCGGCGCCCCGCGGGGTGGTCACGCCCTCGGCGACGGCGACGAGCGTCGGCGCCTCGCCGTCGAGCACCCGCGCGCCGGGCGGGGTGCGGCCGGAGGGGTCGACGACGACCCGCAGCGGGGTCCGGTCCGGCGAGCCGTCGCCGGGGCTGCCAGGAGGGCGGCCGGGGGGACGGCCGGGGGGACGGGCTGTCAGGCGGGGGTCGTCGGCCAGCACGGTGCCGACGCCCGCGACGATCGCGTCGCTGCGGGCGCGCATCCGGTGCACGTCGGCGCGCGCCTCGGGCGAGGTGATCCACTGGCTGGTGCCGTCGGCGGCGGCGGATCGCCCGTCGAGGGTGGCGGCGTACTTCCAGGTGACGTGCGGCCGGCCGAGCCTGGCGAAGGTCAGCCACTCGGCGTTGACCCGTTCGGCCTCGGCGGCGAGGAGCCCGGTCTCGACGGCGACCCCGGCGGCGCGCAGCCGGGCGGCGCCGCCGGCCGCCCGCGGGGTGGGGTCGGGCACGGCGACGACCACGCGGGCCAGGCCGGCCTCCAGCAGCGCCCGGCTGCACGGCCCGGTCCGCCCGGTGTGGTCGCAGGGTTCCAGCGTCACGTACGCGGTGCCGCCGCGGGCCCGCTCGCCCGCCTCGCGCAGCGCAACGACCTCGGCGTGCGGGCCGCCCGCGTACGGGTGGGACCCCTCGCCCGCCACCCGGCCGGAGGCGTCGAGCACGACGCATCCCACCACGGGGTTGGGGCTGGTGCGGCCGTGCCCGAGTGCGGCCAGCTCGATCGCGCGCGCCATGTGGACGGCGTCATCGCCGTCGTGGGCGGTGTGGTCCACCCCCGGCCTCCTACTCGCCAGTAGCTCCAAGCCACGGCGGGCCCCGGGGGGACAAGCGGTGCGCGCACGCACCACTGGTGGCGCCCGGCGACGAAAACCGGGCACCCGCGCGCTTCCTCCCATCCGGACTTTCACCGTCGGTCCCGGAATTTCACCGGGTCAACCGGCCGATGGCATCGGCCGGGTCGCGGACTGTCACCGCCGGTTCGGACTTTCACCGACCCCGGAGCACGCTAGCTCTGTTCACCTACCAGTTTGCCATGCCCGAAAAGCGACATGCGACCCCTACTCCGCCTGACGTCACGCGGCGGTGAGACGGCGGGCGCGCTTGGCGTCCGGGGCGTAGCGGACCCTGGCCGGGACGAGGCCGAGCCCGGTGTGCAGGGCGCGCAGGGTGGCGGTGGCCCACAGGTCGCCGACCGGCGTGGCGGGCAGGCCGTACAGCCGCCTGGCCCAGCGCGGCAGCGTGGCGAAGGCCAGGAACGTCACGGCGGGCAGCACCGGGCGCAGCGCGGTGAGCGGCGGGGGCAGCGGCGTGCGCAGCGAGAGCCCGAGCGGGTGGGCGGCCTCGGGCACGAACCTGAGGCCGGGCCGCCGCTCGTCGATGTAGGCGTTCAGCTCGGCGACCGTGCCGGGGACGGTGTCCGGGTCCAGGCCGACGACCTCGGCGGCGCGCCGCCACTCGGCCACGAACGTGTCGGCATCGGCGTCGGTCAGGCGCACCCCGGCCCGGCGGGCGACCGACAGGTAGGAGTCGACCTCGCCGACGTGCACCCAGCGCAGCCCCTCGGGCTCGTCGAGGCGGTAGCGGACGCCGGCGTCGGGGTCGTAGGCGTCCAGCCGGGCGTGGATGCCGCGCACCCGGCGTCCGGCCCGCTCGACCTCCGCGCGGGTGCCGTACGTGCGCACGCGGACGAACTCGGTCGTGCGCGCGAAGCGCGCCCACGCCTCGTCGGGGTCCATGAGGGCGGAGTTCTGCAGCACGCCGCGCATCGTGCGCGGGTGCAGGCCCTGCATGAGCAGCGCGCGGAATCCGCCGACCAGCAGGATCGGCTCCCCCATGACCCGCCACGTCACGGATCCGGGGCCGAACAGTCCGTGATCCTCCATAAGCAACTGCTTACCCACCAGATGCCGACATGTCACAATGTTTTCAAGATTGTGTCGCAAATCCGTGATTACGCAGCGAAATCTCTGCAGGTCATTGCGCTGCGCAAGGATCCCTGAGAACGTGCTCGATGGCCCGGAATTTCCGGAATCTTGTACGTGCATGGGGAGCCCCGACCAGATGACGACACCGACGTCCACAGAAGACGCGATCGACGCGACGTCCGTGACCGAGACTTCCGGTGCCGTTGGCCGTTCACCCGGCCAGCTCATGTGGATGCGCTTCAAGCGCGACCGCACCGGCGTCATCTCGGCGATCATCGTGATCTTCTTCTTCCTGGTCGCCCTGCTGGCCCCCGTGATCTCGATGGTCTACGGCAAGGACCCGTACACGCTGTACGGCCAGGACATGCCGGGACTGCTCAACGACTACGGCTACCCGATCCAGCCGAACGGCGGCATCAGCTCCGAGTTCTGGTTCGGCCTCGAACCCAGCCTCGGCCGCGACGTGTTCATGCAGCTCGTGTACGGCATCCGCACCTCGCTCGGGATCGCCGTGGCCGCCACGCTCATCACCACCACGCTCGGCATCGTCGTCGGCATCGTGGCCGGCTACGCGGGCGGCAAGACCGACTACTTCGTCGGCCGCCTCATCGACCTCACGCTGTCGTTCCCGCAGACCATCTTCATCATCGCGTTCACCCCCGTGGTGGAGAGCCTGCTGGTCCCGGCGGACGAGGAGACCCCGGTGTGGCTGCGGGCGGTGACGCTCACCATCATGCTCTCGGCGTTCGGCTGGGCCGGCCTGGCCCGGCTGCTGCGCGGCTACGTGCTGTCGATGCGTGAGCGCGAGTACGTGGAGGCGGCCAGGGTGACCGGCGCCTCCCCCGGCCGCATCGTGTTCAAGGAGCTGCTGCCCAACCTGTGGACGCCGATCCTCATCCAGTCGACCCTCCTGCTCCCGGCCATGGTGACGGCGGAGGCGGGCCTGTCGTTCCTGGGCGTCGGCATGGGCGAGCTCGTCCCCGACTGGGGCCGCATGTTCCTGCGGGCCACGCAGGTGTACCAGAACGACATCACGTACCTCATCTTCCCCGGCGTCGCCCTGTTGATCTTCGTGGTCGCCTTCAACCTGCTCGGCGACTCCGTCCGCGACGCCTTCGACCCCAAGATCAAGCGTTAGAGGAGAGAAATGAACTACCGTAGACGGTCGGCTCTCGCGGTGCTCGCCGCCGCGACGCTGACCCTGGTCGGCGCCTGCGCGCCGGGGAACCAGGGCGCCCCGGCGGGCGCGCCCACCGCCGGTTCCTCGGCCCCGGCGCAGGAGCCGTACAAGCCCGCGGTGATCACCCTCGGCACCGCCGAGGACTCCAAGGGCCCGGCCATCGCCCCCGAGGGCGTCGTCAAGGGCGGCACCGTCACGATGATCGACCGTGACGACTTCGCCCACCTCGACCCCGCGCAGAGCTACGTCAACACGGCCACCAACTTCGGCCTGCTCATCCACCGCGGCCTCACCGGCTACAAGCGCGTGGCCAAGGGCGAGTACAAGCTCGTGGGCGACCTCGCCACCGACGCCGGCCAGGTCTCCGACGGCGGCAAGACGTGGACCTTCACCCTCAAGGACGGGGTGAAGTGGCAGGACGGCAGCGCGATCACCTCCGCCGACGTGCGGTGGACGATCGAGCGCATGTTCGCCGACTACGTCACCTTCGGCCCCAGCTACATCCAGCAGTGGCTGACCCAGGACGACTATAAGAAGGCCTACTCCGGCCCGTACGACGGCAAGCAGCTCGAGAACATCGAGACGCCGGACGACAAGACGATCGTCTTCAAGTTCAAGGCGCCGCACGCCGACGCCAACTACGCCTTCGCCATGGGCGGCTACGCCATCGTGCCCAAGGCCAAGGACACCAAGGAGAAGTACGACAAGGAGCCCTTCTCCTCCGGCCCGTACATCATCAAGTCGCACGTCGTCGACAAGTCGATGGAGCTGGCCCGCAACCCGCACTGGGACCCGGCCACCGACCCGATCCGCGGCGCGTACCCGGACGTGTGGAAGCTCGAGTTCGGCCAGGAGGCCCTGCAGATCACCGACCGGTTCATCGCCGACGTCGGTCCTGACCAGCAGGCGTTCACCTTCTACGCGGCCGTCCCGCCGGAGCGGCTCCAGCAGGTGCTGAACGACGCGAGCCTGGCCGACCGCCGCATGGTCAGCCCCTCGCCGTACGGCAACTACTACTACTTCAACCTCGACCGGGTGAAGGACCAGAAGCTGCGTCAGGCCGTCAACTACGCCTGGCCGTCCAAGCAGATCCAGCAGACCATCGGCGGCCCGCAGGCCGCGGCTCTGCCGACGACCATCCTGAACGAGAACACCACGGTCGGTTACAAGCCGTACGACCTGTTCGGCAAGACCACCAAGCCCGAGGGTGACATCGAGAAGGCCAAGCAGCTCATCGCCGAGTCGGACAACCCGAACCCGACGATCGTCTACGCCTACAACCAGACCCCGGTCCAGGAGCAGGTCACCGTCGTGATCAAGAACGCCCTGGAGAAGGCCGGCATCAAGGTCGTGGCCAAGCCGCTGGACCGCAAGACGTACTACGACTCGATCAGCCAGACCAAGAACGAGTTCGACCTGTACTGGGGCGGCTGGGGCGCCGACTGGCCGTCCGGCTCGACCGTCATGCCGATCATCTTCGGCCCGGTCTCCGACGGCGGCCAGAACATGTCGCACCTGAACACGCCGGAGCTCACGGCGAAGATGAAGGAGATCTCCGAGAACCCCGACATCGACGCGGCCAACGCCGCGTGGATGGCGCTCGACAAGGAGATCCAGGAGAAGTACACGCCGCTGGTCGTGGCCGAGAACCGGATCGCCACCACGCTCCACGGCTCCAAGGTGGGCGGCGCCGAGATCGACCCGCAGATGTGGATCGTCTCGCCGAACACCATCTTCGTGAAGCCGTAGCGACACCGCTCCGGGCGCCCGACCGGGCGCCCGGAGCACCCTCTTGGAGATCATCCCGTGCTTCGATTCCTCACCCGCCGCGTACTGGGCGCGCTGGTCATCCTGCTGATCATCTCAGCGGTGACCTTCTTCCTGTTCTACGCGATCCCCGCCGACCCGGCCCGGCTGGCCTGCGGCAAGGTCTGCCCGCCCGAGACGCTTGAGCAGGCCCGGCAGAACCTCGGCATCGACAAGCCGCTCATGGTCCAGTTCGTCAGCTGGCTCGCGGGCATCTTCGTCGGCCGCGACTACGGGGGCCTCGGTCACTGCCCGGCTCCCTGCCTGGGCTTCTCGTTCGTCAACCGCGCCCCGGTGTTCGAGACGATCATCGACCGGATGCCCGTCACGATCGCGCTGACCATCGGCGCCGCGGTGATCTTCCTGATCTTCGGCGTGGCCACCGGCATCGTCGCCGCGCTGCGTCAGGGCAAGCCCCTCGACAAGATCGCCAGCGTCTCGTCGCTGATCGGCGCCTCGGTGCAGATCTACTTCGTCGGCACCCTGGCCATGTACTTCTTCGTCTACCAGATGCAGGTCTTCCGGCAGCCGAAGTACATACCGATCACCGAGGACCCCGTCGGCTGGTTCAGCGGCCTGCTGCTGCCCTGGCTGGTGCTCGCGCTCATCTTCACCGCGAACTACACCAGGATCACCCGCTCCACCATGGTGGAGAACCTGAACGAGGACTACGTGCGCACCGCCCGCGCCAAGGGCATGTCGGGCCGCAGCGTGGTGCTGCGCTTCGCCCTGCGCGGCGCGCTGACGCCCGTGATCACGATCTTCGGCGTCGACCTCGGCACGCTCATCGGCGGCGCGATCATCACCGAGACCACGTTCGGCCTCCAGGGCATCGGCCGCCTCGCCGTCCGCGCCGTGGACTACTCCGACCTGCCGACGCTGATGGCCACGGTCCTGCTCGCGGCGGGTGCGATCGTGGTGATGAACGTGATCGTGGACTCCCTGTACGCCGTCATCGACCCCCGCGTGAGGCTGAGCTGATGTTTCTCGAAGTCAACGACCTCACCGTCGACTTCCACACCGAGGACGGCGTCGTGCACGCCGTCGACGGGCTGTCGTTCGAGGTCGACCGGGGCAGCACCCTCGGCATCGTGGGCGAGTCCGGCTCGGGCAAGTCGGTGACGAACCTGGCCATCCTCGGCCTGCACAACCCGGACACCGCCAAGCTCTCGGGCAGCATCAAGCTCGACGGCCGCGAACTGATCGGCGCGCCGCAGCGCGAGCTGGAGAAGCTCCGCGGCAACAAGATGGCGATGATCTTCCAGGACCCGCTGACCTCGCTGTCGCCGTTCCACACGGTCGGCCAGCAGATCGCCGAGGTCTACCGCAAGCACAAGGGCGTCTCCAAGTCGGTGGCGCGCGACCGGGCCATCGAGATGCTCGACCGGGTCGGCATCCCGCAGCCCAAGATCCGCGTCGACGAGTATCCGCACCAGTTCTCCGGCGGCATGCGCCAGCGCGCCATGATCGCCATGGCGCTGGTGTGCGACCCCGGCCTGCTCATCGCCGACGAGCCGACCACCGCGCTGGACGTGACCGTCCAGGCGCAGATCCTCGACCTGCTGCGCGACCTCCAGGAGCAGACCGGCACCGCGATCATCATGATCACGCACGACCTCGGCGTGGTGGCCAGCACCGCGCACGACGTGCTCGTCATGTACGCCGGCCGCGCCGTCGAGCGGGGCACCAAGCAGGAGGTGCTGCGCGAGACCCGCCACCCCTACACGTGGGGGCTGCTCGGCTCGATGCCCAGCCTGACCCACCCGGTGGACGTGCCGCTCGAACCCGTGCGCGGCACCCCGCCCAGCCTGATCAACGTCCCGCCCGGCTGCCCGTTCCACCCGCGCTGCGACTATGCGAAGCTGCTCGGGCCGGGCGTGTGCACGGGTGAGCGGCCCGAGCTGTCGCCGCACCGCGGCCACGGCGACGCCTGCTATCTGCCGATCAAGCAGAAGGCCGAACTCAGGAGACTACCCGGTAAGGAGGCGTCGTGACGGAGAAGTTGCTGGAGCTGTCCGGCGTGGTGAAGCACTTCCCCGTCAGAGGCGGCTCGCTGATCAAGCGGCAGATCGGCGCGGTCCACGCGGTGGACGGCATCGACCTGACCGTGCACGAGGGTGAGACGCTCGGCCTGGTGGGCGAGTCCGGCTGCGGCAAGTCCACCACCGGGCGGCTGGCCGCCCGGCTGCTGGAGCCGACCGGCGGCACCATCAGCTACCGGGGCCGGGACATCAGCCACGCCAACCGGCGCGAGCTCAAGCCGATCAGGTCCGAGATCCAGATGATCTTCCAGGACCCCTACTCGTCGCTGAACCCGCGGCACACGGTCGGCTCGATCATCCGCGGCCCGATGGACATCAACGACATCAACCCGGAGGGCGGCCGCGAGGCCAAGGCCCGGGAGCTGCTGGAGATCGTCGGGCTCAACCCCGAGCACTACAACCGCTTCCCGCACGAGTTCTCCGGCGGCCAGCGCCAGCGCATCGGCGTGGCCCGCGCGCTCGCGCTCAACCCCAAGCTGATCATCGCCGACGAGCCGGTCTCCGCGCTGGACGTCTCGATCCAGGCGCAGGTCATCAACCTGCTGCAGCAGCTCCAGCGCGACCTGGGCATCGCGTTCCTGTTCATCGCGCACGACCTGGCCGTGGTGCGGCACTTCTCGCAGCGGGTCGCCGTGATGTACCTGGGCAAGGTGGTGGAGATCGCCGACCGCGACTCCCTCTACGAGCGCCCCCGCCACCCCTACACGCACGCCCTGCTGTCGGCCGTGCCGGAGGCCGACCTCGGGGCGCCGCCGCGCGAGCGCATCCGCCTGGCGGGCGACGTGCCCTCCCCCATCAACCCGCCGACGGGCTGCCGCTTCCGCACCCGCTGCTGGAAGGCGCAGGACAAGTGCGCCACGGAGGAGCCGCCGCTGGTGCAGCTGTCGGGCAACCGCGACGGCCACCTGACCGCCTGCCACTTCCCCGAGGAGCCCGGCGTCCGCGGCGAGGACATCGTCCTCGACCCGGCCCTCCAGGCCTGACACCCGCTGATCGACGGCCGGGCGGCACACTGCGTGCCGCCCGGCCGTCGGCGTCTGGCGGTCCTACGAGGCGGCGCCCGCCGCCAGCGAACGCAGGGAGTCGACGGCCGCGACCCGGTCGGCGGAGCCGTAGACGGCGTTGCCCGCCACGAACACGTCGGCGCCCGCCTCCGCGCACCGCTCGATCGTGCTCTCGGACACACCGCCGTCGACCTGCAGCCACACCTGCCCGCCGTGCCGCTCGATGATCGACCGCGCCCGCCGCACCTTCGGCAGCACCATGTCGAGGAACTTCTGCCCGCCGAACCCCGGCTCCACCGTCATCAGCAGCAGCATGTCGACCTCGCCGACGAGATCCTCGTACGGCTCCACCGCCGTGGCCGGGTTGAGCGCCAGCCCCGCGCGGGCGCCGAGCGAGCGGATCTCCCGCAGCGTCCGCACCGGCGCCGAGGACGCCTCCGCGTGGATGGTCACGCTCCCCGCCCCCGCCTCGGCGTAGCCGGGGGCCCACCGATCGGGGTCCTCGATCATGAGATGGCAGTCGAGCGGCAGCGAGGTCGCCTTGAGCAGCGACTCGACCACGGGCAGCCCGAGGGTCAGGTTGGGCACGAAGTGGTTGTCCATGACATCCACGTGCAGCCAGTCGGCGTTCGGCACGGCGGCCGCCTCGTCGGCGAGCCGGGCGAAGTCGGCGGACAGGATGCTGGGCGAGATCTGTACGGCCATGATGGTCAGAGTCTAGCCACGCCCCGCCTGGCCGGACCGCCCGCCCCGCGCCCGGCGGGGCGGCTCACCCCGCCCGGCGCAGCAGCGCCAGGAACATCGCGTCGGTGCCGTGCCGGTGCGGCCAGAACTGCGCGTACGGCCCGTCGCCGAGCCCGCCCACCTCCGGCAGGTAGGCGCGCGCGTCGAGCGTCTCCACGTCGTCCCTGCCGCCTGCGACGTCGCCCACGACCACCCGCGTCTCCGCCAGGTGCGGCGAGCACGTCACGTACGCGACGACCCCGCCGGGACGCACCGCGTCGAGCGCGGTGCCCAGCAGCCGCCGCTGCAGCCTGCCCAGCTCCGCGATGCTCGCCGGGTCGCGCCGCCACCGCGCCTCCGGGCGGCGCCGCAGCGCGCCGAGCCCCGTGCAGGGCGCGTCGAGCATCACCCGGTCGAACACCCCGGGCCGCCACGCCGGCTCGGTGCCGTCAGCGGTGATCACCGCGGCGTCCCTGGTCGTCTCCCAGACGAGCCGGGCCCGGTGATACTGCACGTCACCGGCCAGCAGCCGGGCCCCGCCCGGATGCGGCATCACCGCGCCGCCGGCCTCGGTGCCTTCGACGTCGCCGTGACGGGCGATCGCGTCGAGCAGGCCCGCCTTGCCGCCCGGCCCGGCGCACAGGTCGAGCCACAGCTCCTCGCCGCCGTCGAGCGGCACCCGCGTGAGGGCCAGCGCGACGAGCTGGCTCGCCTCGTCCTGCACCGCCGCCCGCGTGTCGTGGACGGCCTCGATCCGGCCCGGGTCGCCCTCGGGCAGGTAGGCGGCGTAGGGCGAGTAGCGGCCCGGCTCGGCCCCCGACTCCCGCAGCTCCTCGACCGAGCTGCGGCCCGGCCTGGCCACCAGCGTCACCAGCGGCCGCGCGTTGTCGGCCTCGAGCAGGTCGGCGGTCTCGTGCGCGGCGGGGCCGAGCGCGTCACGGAACGCGCTGACGATCCACCGGGGATGGCTGTGCGCCACGGCCAGGTGCCCGGCCGGGTCGTCACCGGCGTCGGGCGCCACGATCGGCACCCACTCCTCCAGCGACCTGGACGCGATCTTGCGCGCGACGGCGTTGGCGAACTTGGCCGCCCCCGGGCCGACGCGCAGCCGTACGAGATCGACGGTGGTGCCGACGGCCGCGTGCGGCGGGACGCGCATCTTCAGCAGCTGGTGCGCGCCGAGCCGCAGCGCGTCACGCACCTCCGGGTCGGGCGCGCGGTCGCTGCACACCTCGATGATCGCGTCGTACGTGCCGAGGCCGCGCAGCGTGCCGTAGGCCAGCTCGGTGGCCAGCGCCGCGTCGCGCCCGCCGATGCCGCGCTCGCGCAGCATGCGGGGCAGCAGCAGGTTGGCGTAGGAGTCGCGCTCGTCGACGGCGCGCAGCACGTCGTAGGCGGCGTTGCGCGCCTGGTCGCGCGGCGGCCGCCGCCCCCCGCCCCCGCCACGGCCGCCGTCGCGGCCGGTCGGCTGGCCGCCGCGGCTGTCGCCGTGCGGCCGGTTCCCCCGTGCTTTCATGCTTTCCGGCTTTCCCTCGCGGCGCGGCCGCGCGGGCCGGCCGGCGTGCTCACCCAAACCGCTCGCCGCTCTCCGGGCGGGTGCCGCGGGCCCACTCGCCCGCGCTCATCAGCCGCTTGCCCTGCGGCTGGACCTCGCCCAGCTCGACCGGGCCGGTGGCGGTGCCGACCAGCACCGTGTTCTTGCCCGCGACGAGGATCTCGCCGGGCGCGAGCCGCTCGGCGGCCTCGGCGAGCCGGACGGGGCCGAGCTTGACCCGCTGCCCGCGGAACTCGCTCCACGCCCCCGGGTTGGGGGTGCAGCCGCGGATGAGCCGGTCGGCGTGCAGGGCGGGCTTGGCCCAGTCGACCCGGGCGTCGGCCACGCTGATCTTGGGGGCGAGGGTCACCCCGTCGTGCGGCTGCGGGCGGGCCTCCAGGGTGCCGTCCTCGACGCCGTCGAGCGTCGCGGCCAGCAGCCCGGCCCCGGACACCGACAGCCGCTCCAGCAGCGCACCGCTGGTGTCGCCGGCGCGGATCTCCTCGGTGACGACACCGTAGACGGGCCCGGCGTCGAGCTCCTTGACGATCCGGAACGTGGTCGCGCCGGTGATCTCGTCGCCGTGCAGGACGGCGTGCTGCACGGGGGCGGCGCCGCGCCACGCGGGCAGGATCGAGAAGTGCAGGTTGATCCAGCCGTGGCGGGGCACGTCGAGCGCCGACTGGGGCAGCAGCGCGCCGTAGGCGACGACGGGGCAGCAGTCGGGCTCCAGCTCCCGCAGCCGCTCCAGGAACTCCGGGTCGCCGGCCTTGGCGGGCCGCAGCACCTCGATGCCCGCCTCCTCCGCCAGCTCGGCCACGGGCGACGGGTGGACCTTGCGGCCCCGGCCGGACTGGGCGTCGGGCCGGGTGACGACGGCGGCCACCTCGTGGCGGGGCGAGTCGATCAGGGTGCGCAGCGACGGCAGCGCAGTCTCGGGCGTGCCCGCGAAGACCAGGCGCATCGTCACAGCGCCTTTCCGCCGGTGGCGTGCGGGGAGAACTTGACCGTGGGCGCCGCCAGGCCGCTCCACTCGGCCTCGCGGATGGCCTTCATCGCGAGCTTGCGCTGCTTGGCGTCCATCCGGTCGATGAACAGGATGCCGTCGAGGTGGTCGGTCTCGTGCTGGAAGCAGCGCGCCATCAGGTCGGTGCCCTCCAGCGTGACCGGCTCGCCGTGCATGTTGAAGCCCCGGGCGACGGCGCGGATGGCGCGCGGCGTCGGGAACGACAGGCCGGGGAACGACAGGCAGCCCTCCTCGCCCTCCTCGTCCAGGTCGTCGGACAGGTCGAGGTCGGGGTTGATCAGGTGGCCGAGCTGGTCGTCGACGTAATAGGTGAACACGCGCAGGCCCACGCCGATCTGCGGCGCGGCCAGGCCGGCGCCCGGCGCGTCCATCATCGTGTCGGTGAGGTCCTTGACCAGCTTGCGGAGCTCCTTGTCGAAGTCGGTCACCGGCGCAGCCGGGGTGCGCAGCACCGGGTCTCCGAACAGCCGGATCGCCTGGATCGCCAAGGGGGTCACTCCGTTTCGTAGGTGGATCAGTCCATTTTAGTGTGCGCGAGGGAGCGCGCCTTCATCGCCGCTTTGCGCGCCGCCTTGACGACCGCCTGGTCGTCGTGCGCGCCGGCGAGCATGTCGAGGACGGCCACGGTGTCGGGGTGGCCGACGGCCGGCATCGCGGTGATGAGCTTGACCAGGTCCTCGCCCGGCTCCGGCGTGTCGAGCCGGCCGGCGACGGGCCCCGACATGTGCATGAGCGCGGCCAGCGAGTCGACCGCGATCCAGGTGTGGTCCTCGGGGCTGAGCGGCGGCGCCTGAAGGTCGCGGATGTGCAGCCAGGAGGCGGCGTAGCGGCGCATGAGCGGCAGGGCGAGCGCCTCGCGCATCGGGGCCTCGGCCTCGGGCCCGAGCTCCTCCAGGACGGCGCCCACCGCGCCGCGCCGGCCGGCGTCGCCCTCGGCGGCGATCGCGATGAGCTCGCGGGCGGCCTCCTCGGGCGGGCGGCGCTCCAGCCACCCGGCGACGGCGCTCTGCGTGGCCGAGCCCTTGACCAGGGCCTCGACCAGCTCGGCGGCCGACAGGTCGGCGAACACCTCGACCTCGGCGGCCGTGGGCGCGTCGTGGCCCTCGCGCAGCAGGTCGCGGCGGATCGCCCAGACGCCCAGCGGGGTGAGCGCGGTGCGCCCGGCCGACGTCTGCTCGACCAGACCGCAGTAGGACAGCAGCGACAGCGCCTCCAGCAGCTCGGCCGGGAGCGCCGCGGCGAGCCTGCGCATCTCCGCGTCGCCGGGCGCGCAGGCCACCTCGTGCGACTGCAGGATGCCCCGGGCCAGGTTGGCGATCGCGACGCCGGACCGTACGGAGTAGATCGTGGCGAGCATCTCGGCGAGGTGGCCGTCGACCACGGTGGAGCCGGTCAGGCCCTCGTCGGCGCGGTCGAGCACGTCCATGACGACGCCGTCCCAGAACTCCAGCGTCGCCTCCACCGTCAGCCGCGCCGGCAGCGGGCCGCGCGACGCCCGGCCGCGCGCGATGCGCAGCAGGCCGGTGTTGACCGCGACGATCCAGACCAGCCGCAGCCGCGACGGCTCCAGGCCGAGCGCGGCCACGGCCGCCGCCCGGTCGGCCTCCGGCAGCAGCCCGTCCGGCGACACCGGGCGCTCGCCCGTCCAGGTGGCGAGGCGGATGGCGTCGGCGACGAGCGGGACCGTCGGGACCACCCGCGCGAGCTCGGCGTCGCCGGCCAGCGTGACAGGCGGGAACGTGAGCGCCTCGTGCTGCGCGGGGGTCTTCTCCTGCGGCGGCCGTGGCGGCACGGCGGCCTGCTCATCGATCAGCTTGCGCAGCTCGGCGAGGTCGAAGACGTTGTTTGCCACCCACGAAACTTACTGCACAGGAGTCACAGAGGCGTACTCATCGGATGCCCCGGGAGCGCGCCTTGAACGCCGCCTTGCGGGCCGCCTTGGCCGCCGTGCCGTCGGGCAGCGAGCGTCCGAGCAGCTCCAGGACCTCGACGACGTCAGGGTGGTCGACCCGCCACATCTCCTCGATGAGGTGGGCCGGCGGGCCGGAGGCGGCGATGTTCTCGGCGAACATCTCGGGGTCGTCGGCGGCCGCCGGGGTCGCCAGCGCGAGCATGTCGACGCTGACCCACAGCAGCTCCTCCTGGCTGAGCGCCGGGGCGGGCAGGCCGCGCGCGGTGAGCCAGTGGATCGCGTGCGGGCGCAGCTCCTGGTCGTCGAGCCAGGGCCGCACCTCGCCGGCGGCCTCGGCGCCGAGCCGGTCCACGATCGTGACCGCGATCCCGCGCGCCACGGCGGGCGCGCCGGAGGCGGCGGCGAGCAGCTGGGCCGCGGCCTCGCCCGCCGGGCGGGCGGCCAGCCAGCGGCTGATGTCGTCCTCGGCCAGCTCGGTCGGCACGCCGTCGAGCAGCCCCTCGATGAGCCCCCGCGCGTCGGCCTCGGCCAGGTCGGGAGCCTGCGGCGCGTCGAGCCCGAGCGCGAGGTAGTGCTCGCGCAGCGCCCACACGGCGGCCGGGGTGAGCGCGACCGTGCCGTCCTCCAGGCGCAGCAGGCCGCACCAGGCCAGCCGCTCCAGCACGGCGGGCACGTCGACGGCGGTGTCCTCGGCCAGGTCGGCCAGGTAGTCGCCGGCCACGGCGGCGGGCGCGGGCGACTGGAGCCGGTAGAGCATGTCGAGCAGGTCGTAGAGCTCCTCGTCGACCTGCGGGTGGCCGGTGACCTGGCCGCCGGTGTCACGCTCGACGAGGTGGGCGACGACCGCCGCCCAGCGCGGCAGCGGCTCCCCCTCGGCCACCTCGCTCAGGTAGGGCGCCTCGCCCCGGTCGAGCGCGGCCAGCAGCGGGACGTCGCGCAGCTCCGCCTCCAGCGCCTCGGGCGAGGGCAGCCGGACGGCCGGCCTGGGCGTGCAGCCGGGGCAGTCGCAGGGTGCCTCCCCCAGGTCGGGCACCTCGCCCGACGGGATGGCGATCGACTGCTCCAGCGACTCCGGCCCGATCGAGCTGAACAGGCTCTTGGCCATGCCGAAGTTGGCGGTGTCGGCCAGCGCCCCCGGCATGCGGGTGGCGATGTCGCTCAGCCGCTCACGCATCAGCGCCGCCGTCTCACCGCTGACCGCGCCCGACTCCTGCAGGTAGTTGACCAGCGTGCGGGCGGCGGCCACCGTCTCCGGCGCGCTCTCCGGAGGCGCGATCACCTTGCGCGGGTAGATGGACAGCAACAGCTCGTCGAACGTGGCGGGGACGAAGTCGCCCAGCTCGTTGACGTTCAGGTAGTCGCTGGCGTAATCGCAGAGCAGGCGGATCTCGTCCGCGTCCACCTCGACGCCCCGCCCGCGCCCCCAAGCACGCAGATCGTCGATGGCCAGGTTCACCCATTCGATCGACACAGAGGGCACGCTAACGGCTGGCTTACAGATGAGCGAATCGGGGAAACAGCCTAAATCAGGTCGAGCGGGTCGACACTTACCCTCACGACATCTGGTGTCTTTCTGGCCGCGCGCACCCCACTGGCCCCTTTGAGCGCCGCGGCCAGCGCCGCACCGCTCCCGCGCGGCACCCGGATCATGGCGCGTTCCTGGCCCGAGTCGTCGATCGGCACCGGCCCGAGCACCTGCGCGTCGGCGGGCAGGCGCGCCTCGGCCACCATCTGCCGCACCGCCGCCGCCGTGCCCGTGAGCGTCGCCATCCGCACCGCGGGCGGGAACCCGAGCTCCACCCGCTCGGCCAGCTCCCGCTCGGCGTGCGTGACCGCGTCCCAGCGCAGCAGCGCCTGCACCGCCGGCAGCCCCGCGTCGGCCAGCACCACCAGCTCGCCGCGCGGGCGCAGCAGCGCGGCGGCGTTCATCCAGCGGCGCACCGCCTCCTCCCCCGCCCGCAGGTCCGCGCGGCCCAGCAGCGCCCACCCGTCGAGCAGCACCACCGCCGCGTAGCCGCCCTCGGCCACCGGCTCGGCCCCCGGCGTCGCCACGACCAGCGCCCGGCTCCCCGGCACGCTCGCCAGCACCCCGTCACGCCCCGACGTGCGCACCGGCACCGACGGGAAGGCCCGGCCCAGCTCCTCCGCCGTCCGCCGCGCGCCCACGACCACCGCCCGCAGCCTCGGGCTCCCGCAGTGCTCGCACTTCCACGCCGCGTCCACCCGTCCGCACCAGCGGCAGTACGGGGCCGCGTGCCCGCCCCTGAGCGCCAGCGGCCCACGGCACAGCCCGTCCCCCGCGCCCGCACGCCCCTCGCCCTCGTACGCCGCGCCCGCACGCCCCTCACCCCCGAACGCCGCGCCCGCACGCCCCTCACCCCCGAACGCCGCGCCCGCACGCCCCTCACCCTCGTACGCCGGACCCCCGGGCACGGCGAGCCGCATCGCCTCCCCCACGCCGGCCGCCCCTTCCGCGGCGTCATGGACCGGGGAGCCGGCTGTCCCGGACCCACCGGGCCCGCCCAGCACCCCCTGGCCCCGCGACACGAACCCTCCGGGGGCGCCCGCGTACGCCGCCGCGCCCGCGTGAGCCGCCGGCCCCGTCGAGGCCGGGAAGCCCGTGCGGGTCGGCGGGTGCGAGCAGCGGGCCGGGGCGCGGCAGTGGCGGCAGGCCAGCGCCGGCAGGTAGCCGCGCCTGGGCACCTGCACGAGGACGGGCCCGCTCTCCAGCCCCTGGCGCAGCGCCCGCCAGGCCACGCTGGGCAGCCGGGCCGCGCGCGCCGCCTGGTCCTTGGCCAGCTCGGCGTCCTCCCCCGCCGGGCGGACGTGCGGGGCGAGGCTCCTGATCGTCCGGCGGTCGGCCACGATCGGCCTGGCCCAGCGGGAGGCGAGCAACTGGGTGGCCTCGGCGGTGCGCGCGTAGGCGCCGATCAGCATCGCCGCGCCGGTCCGGTGCGCCCTCAGCCCCAGCACCTCCCGCGCGTGCGGGTACGGCGCGAGCCGCTCGGCGTGCAAGTCGTCGCCGTCGTCCCAGATCGCCACCAGCCCCAGCCGCTCCACGGGCGCGAACATCGCCGCCCGCGTCCCCACGACCGCCCGCACCTGCCCGCGCAGCACCGCCAGCCACCGCCGGTAGCGCTCGGCCGGGCCGAGGTCGGCGGTCAGCGCGACATGCCGCCCGGCGCCCAGCATCCGGCCCAGCTCGGCGTCGAGCAGCGCCACGTCCTTCCCGTCGGGCACGACCACGAGCGCGCCCCGGCCGCCGTCCAGCGTCGCCCGCACCGCCTCAGCGACGGGCCCCGCCCATCCCCGCGCCCCGGGCAGCGCCGACCACACCGCCCTGGGCGCCCTCCCGTGCCGCAACGCGTCCAGGAACGACGCCCCCATCGGGTACGCCCCCCACGCCCCACCGGGATCCCGGACCGCGCCTTCCCCCCGGCCACCGTCCTCACCGACCTGAACCCCGCCGACGATCCCCGCGCCGTCCCCCTGAGGCACGCCCTCACCGACCCGAGCCGCAACCGTCCCGTCCGGCGAGCCACCGCCCTGAAGGGAGGCACCGAGGCCGGGCCCGCCGACCTGGCGCGAGGCATGCTGAGCGGCCCCGGGGGTCGCCCCCTGCGGATCCTCGGGCGTGGCGGTCTCGGACGCCGGGGCCGTGGACGCCGCAGCCGAGGACGCCGGGTTCGCGGACGCCACAGCCGGGGACGCCGGGGCCTCGGGGGTCGGGGGCTCGGGGGTCGCCGCCTCGGGGCCTGGAGGCTCGGAGGTCGGGGTCTCCGCCGGCAGGGCCGCTGCCGCGGTCGGTGGCTGCCGTACGCGGTCCGCCGGGACGGAGGGGAGGTCAGGGGGCGTGGAGCGCTCCGCCGGGCCGGAGGGGGCCTTGGGGGGCTCCGCAGGGGCCGCGGCGGCCCGGGTGACCGTCTCCGTCCTGGCGTGGCGGGGCGGGACGGCCAGGCGCAGCACGTCGGCCAGGGTGCCCGCGTAGCGGTCGGCCACGGCCCTGGCGAGCCCGGCCACCTCGGGGGTGAGCACGCGCTCGGGCGAGACGACGCGTTCGAGGGGCGTCAGCCGCCCGGCGTGCTCGCTCTCGCCGGCCCGTTCCAGCAGGAACCCGTCGACGAGCTTGCCGGCGAACCGCACCCGCACCCGCACTCCCGGCTGGGCGCTCTCGTGCATCGAGGCGGGCACCAGGTAGTCGAACGGCCGGTCGAGGTGGGGCAGCGGGTTGTCCACGGCCACCCTGGCCACCGGCAGCTCCGGGGCGGGCACGACGGCGCCCTTCGCCGACGCCGCGGGCCGCACGGCGTCGAGCGGCAGGAGGGCGTCGTCGGAGGTCGTCACCCACTACGTCTACCAGACTCGGGCCCCGCCCCACGCCCGCCCGCGGACGCTCCCGCCACCGGCCGCGGAGAACGCCGCGGAAGGGCGTCCGCCACCGCAGGACACCCCGTCCACGAGGACCCGAGCAGCAGCGTACGGACGCCGCGCGGTCCTCAGAGGCGCCCGGCTCCATAAGCGTGACGGCGCCGCCCGGGACACGCGAAGATGCCGCACCCCCTCCTGGGGGCGCGGCATCGGCGGCGTCAGGTCAGAGGCCCGCGGCGGTGCGGAGCGCCTCGGCGCGGTCGGTGGACTCCCAGGAGAAGCCCTCGCGTCCGAAGTGCCCGTAGGCGGCGGTCTCGGAGTAAATAGGACGCAGCAGGTCGAGGTCGCGGATGATCGCGGCCGGGCGGAGGTCGAAGACCTCGAGCACGGCGGCCTGGATCTTCTCGACCGGCAGCTTCTCGGTGCCGAAGCACTCGACGAACAGGCCGACCGGCTGGGCCTTGCCGATGGCGTAGGCGACCTGGACCTCGCAGCGGTCGGCGAGGCCGGCCGCGACGACGTTCTTGGCGACCCAGCGCATGGCGTAGGCGGCCGAGCGGTCGACCTTGGACGGGTCCTTGCCCGAGAAGGCGCCGCCGCCGTGGCGGGCCATGCCGCCGTAGGTGTCGATGATGATCTTGCGGCCGGTGAGGCCGGCGTCGCCCATGGGGCCGCCGATCTCGAAGCGCCCGGTCGGGTTGACGAGCAGGCGGTAGCCCTCGGTCTCGATCTCGAGGCCGGCGAGCACGGGGTCGACCACGTGCTCCTTGATGTCGGGGGTCAGCATCTCCTTGAGGTCGATCTCGGCGGCGTGCTGCGTGGAGACGACCACGGTGTCGAGGCGGACCGGGCGGTCGCCGTCGTACTCGATGGTGACCTGGGTCTTGCCGTCGGGGCGCAGGTAGGGCACGGTGCCGGACTTGCGGACCTCGGACAGGCGCTGGGCGAGGCGGTGGGCGAGCGTGATGGGCAGCGGCATCAGCTCGGGGGTCTCGCGGCAGGCGTAGCCGAACATGAGGCCCTGGTCGCCGGCGCCCTGGCGGTCGAGCTCGTCGGCGTCGCCGCCGACGCGGTGCTCGTAGGCGTCGTCGACGCCCTGGGCGATGTCGGGCGACTGCGCGCCGATGGACACCGACACGCCGCACGAGGCGCCGTCGAAGCCCTTGTGGGAGGCGTCGTAGCCGATCTCCAGGATCTTCTCCCGGATGACGCCGGGGATGTCGACGTAGGTCTCGGTCGTGACCTCGCCTGCGACGTGAACCTGGCCGGTAGTGATCATCGTCTCGACGGCGACCCGGCTCCGCGGGTCGTCCTTGAGCATGGTGTCGAGAATCGCGTCACTGATCTGGTCGGCGATCTTGTCCGGGTGGCCCTCGGTGACCGACTCGGAGGTGAACAGGCGACGTGACAACTCAGTGGCTCCTCATGCAGCGGCTGCTGACGGCTGGGGACTCGGGGTGCTGGGCACACCTGAGCCTCGCCGAAGTCTAGCCCTACCTGGCGTCAGGTAGCGAAACCCGCCCCGCGATCCGGCACTCTGGAAGGAGGGCGGGGCCGATCGGGGCACGTTCAGAGATGGGGCAGGGGGTCGAGCGGCAGCGTCTCCGGCGCGAACACCTCGGCGTCGGCGGCGGCGACCACGGCCGCGTACTCGTCGTCGAACTCGAAGAGCATGTCGCCGAGCTCGATGACCGGTGACGGGCCGTGACGGATGGGCCCGAGCCGCGTGTTGCGCGGGAACGTGGCGTGCACCGAGACCGGGCGGTCGCTCCTGAGCATCCGGGTGGCGAGCACCGAGACGGCCAGGTCGGTGACGACGACGAGGAAGTTGGCGGCCCCCGGCGGCCCGACGGACAGCGCCGGGAAGACGTAGCGGATCGCGCCACGATGGCCGAGAACCGTCCTGCATCGGTCCCTGACAGCAGCACTTATTGGCATCCCGTCCCCCTTTGGCCCAGTATCCGTAGCTATAGGGAGATCCCGCAACAGGTGATCAGGTAATCCATCCGAGCGGTTAGCTGCCCGTACGGGATTCAGGACAGGCGGGCGGCGACGGCGTCCCAGACGGCGTCGGCCACGTCCTCCTTGGGGCCCCGGGGCACCTCGACGGGGTCGCCGCCGGCGACGAGCACGGTGGCGGCGTTGTCGGGCGTGCCGAAGGCCAGGTGCTCGCCGACCTGGTTGACGACCAGCAGGTCGCAGCCCTTGCGGGCGAGCTTGGCCTGCCCGTTGGCGAGCACGTCGTGGGTCTCGGCCGCGAAGCCGACGATCACCTTCGGGTACGCGCCGCGCTCGCGGCCCAGCTCGGCCAGGATGTCGGGGTTCTTCACCAGCCGGATCGGGTCGGGCTCGCCGTCGGTCTTCTTGATCTTCACGTCCTGCCGGTCGGCGGGCCGGAAGTCGGCGACGGCGGCGGCCATGACCACCACGTCGGCGGAGGCGGCGGCGGCCAGGACGGCCTCCCGCAGCTCGGCGGTGGTCTCCACCCGCACCACGGCGGCACCGGCCGGGTCGGGCAGCGCGACGTTGGCGGCCACCACGGTCACCTCGGCGCCCCGGGCGGCGGCGGTGCGGGCCAGCGCGTAACCCTGGAGGCCGGAGGAGCGGTTGCCGATGAAGCGGACCGGGTCGAGGGCCTCGCGGGTGCCCCCGGCGGAGACGACGACCTTGCGCCCGGCCAGGTCGCGCGGCGCGCCGCGCAGCACGCGCAGGCACACCTGGAAGATCTCGGCGGGGTCGGGCAGGCGGCCGGGCCCGGTGTCGGCGCCGGTGAGCCGGCCGACGGCCGGGTCGATCACGATCGCGCCCCGCTCGCGCAGGGTGGCGACGTTGGCGCGGGTGGCCGGGTGCTGCCACATCTCGGTGTGCATCGCGGGCGCGAACACCACCGGGCAGCGCGCGGTCAGCAGCGTGTTGGTGAGCAGGTCGCCGGCCAGCCCGTGGGCGGCCTTGGCGAGCAGGTCGGCCGTGGCGGGGGCGACCACGACGAGGTCGGCCGCCTGGCCGATGCGCACGTGGGGCACCTCGTGGACGCTCTCCCACACGTCGGTCGTCACCGGGTTGCCCGACAGGGCGGCCCAGGTGGGCTCGCCCACGAACCGCAGGGCGTCACGGGTGGGGACCACCCGGACCTCGTGCCCCGACTCGGTGAACAGGCGCAGCAGCTCGCACGCCTTGTACGCGGCGATGCCGCCGGCGACGCCCAGGACGACCTTCATCGAGCGGTCAGGCCGCGCCTTCGATGGGCTCGGCGTTGAGCAGGCCCTCGGAGACCTCGCGCAGCGCGATGGACAGCGGCTTCTCCTGGGCGTGCGTCTCGACGAGCGGGCCGACGTACTCCAGCAGGCCCTCGCCGAGCTGGGAGTAGTAGGCGTTGATCTGGCGGGCCCGCTTGGCGCCCATGATCACCAGAGAGTACTTGCTGTCGACGATGTCGAGCAGCGCGTCGATCGGAGGGTTGGTGATGCCCTCGGCGACCGGGGCGACTCCTGCCACGATTGTCAGACCTCTCGCTTGGTGGTTGTGATGACCCCCTGAGGGTCGGTCATCAAGGCTATCAGCCGGTGGCACACGTCTTTGACATCCGTGTTCACCAGCGTGAGGTCGAACTCCTCCTCGGCCGCCATCTCGACCCGGCCGGCCGCCAGCCGCCTGGCGATGACGTCCTCGGGCTCGGTGCCCCGGCCGCGCAGCCGCTTCTCCAGCTCCTCCCACGTGGGCGGGGCCAGGAAGACCAGCAGCGACTCCGGCATGCTGCGCCGCACCTGCCGGGCGCCCTCCAGGTCGATCTCCAGCAGGGTGGGCACGCCCGCCGCGAGCCTTTCGAGCACGGCCTGGCGCGGCGTGCCGTAGCGGTTGCCCGCGAACTCCGCCCACTCCAGCAGCTCTCCGGCCGCGACGAGCCGGTCGAACTCCTCGCCGTCGACGAAGAAGTAGTGCACCCCGTGCACCTCGCCGGGCCGGGGGCTTCTGGTGGTCACCGAGACCGACAGCCACACCTCGGGGTGTGCCCGCCGGAGCTCGGCGACGACCGTGGACTTGCCGACGCCTGACGGCCCTGACAGGACCGTCAGCCGCCTTTCGCGCGAGGGGAGGAAGCCGCCGACTCTTGCGCCCGCTCCGACTGCCTCGTGGGCCCTTACACTGCCGGACCAGGACCTGTCGGTCACTTCCTACCCCCCGTTGAACCAGCGTTTTCGTGTGGAACCGAGATTAGCTCTCGTTGCCACCGAACTCGCGCTCGAGGGAGGCCCTCTGGTTCGCGCCGAGACCCCGCACGCGGCGGGACTCGGCGATGGCGAGCCGCTCCATGAGCTGCTTGGCGCGGACCTTGCCCACGCCGGGGAGCGATTCCAACAGTGCCGACACCTTCATCTTGCCGATGACGTCGTCGGTCTGCCCATCCTTGAGCACCTCAGCCAGAGAAACCGCGCCATGCTTGAGCCGGTTCTTGACCTCGGCACGCTCTTTACGGGCCTTGGCAGCCTTCTCCAGGGCTGCGGCGCGCTGCTCAGGGGTCAGGGGAGGAAGAGCCACGCCGGGTCACCTCGAATTTCTGTCGATGTACTCGGACGGGAAGGGAAACTAGCTGGTCATCGCCCCCTAAGCAACGTCAAGAGCGGTTTCTCTCGCCACAAAGTCGACTTCATCACTTTGGGTGATGGTAAAATCACTTTCTGCTGATCAAATCGCCCTCACTTCCCGCTTCTCGGCCGTGCGCGCGGTGCTGCCCGGGGGCGCTACGATGATCACAACAGGGCGGGCGCACTGTGTCCGAAAGCCGGGTTGACCTGTGTCCGAAACCCGTGGGGGGCGTTTCGGGATCTTCCTCCGGCGTGCCCTCGCACGGGCGTCACGGCGACGCGGGGCGAGCCGTCCCGCGGAGGGTCCGGAGCCGGGCACTGACACGCGCCCGGCGCCCGGAGCGTCCGCGGCTGTCAGGAAGGGCCGGAGCGGCGCAGGGAGGCGGCGATGGCGGCGGCCGCCGCGCCCGGGTCCGGGGAGCCGGTGATCGGGCGGCCGATGACCAGGAGGTCGGCCCCGTCGGCGAGCGCCTGCTCGGGGGTCGCCACCCGGACCTGGTCCTGGGTGGCCGAGCCCGCGGGCCGGACGCCGGGGGTGATGAGCGTGACGCCCTCCCCCACCTCGGCGCGTACGGCGGCGACCTCGTGCGGGGAGCAGACCAGCGCGGTGGCGCCGGCCTCGACGGAGAGCGCGGCCAGGCGGCGGACGGCGTCGTCGGCGGGCCCGGCCAGCCCGATGCGGGCCAGGTCGTCCTCCGACAGGGAGGTCAGCACGGTGACGGCGGCGATCTGCGTGTGGGGGGCGGCCTCGACGGCGGCCCTGATCATGGCGGGCCCGCCGGCGGCGTGCACGGTGAGGATGGCGGGCCGCAGCCGGGAGACGGCCCTGGCGGCGCCCGAGACGGTGTTGGGGATGTCGTGGAGCTTGAGGTCGAGGAAGACCCGCACCCCGCTGGCCCCGCGCACGGAGGCGATCACGTCGGGCCCGTAGCGCATGTAGAGCTCCAGGCCCACCTTGACGGTGCTGACGTGCGGGGTCACCAGCCCGGCCCACCTGGCGGCGGTCTCCAGGTCGGGGGCGTCGAGGGCGACGGCTATGGGAGCGGGAGTCAAGGCGTGCTCTCCTCGGAGTCGACGAGCAGGTGCCGGGGCGCGCTGCCCGGCGGACGGTGGGCCAGGCCGACGGCGTCGGCCAGCCGCTGGAAGCCGCGCGCCCGGAGCAGGTCCTCGAGCTCGCGCTCGATGCGCAGGCACGCGTACGGGTCGTGGAACAGGGCGGTGCCGACGCCCACGGCGCAGGCGCCCGCCAGGATGAGCTGGAAGGCGTCCTGACCCGTCATGACGCCCCCGACGCCCACGATGGGGACGCCGGGCAGGGCGGCGTGCACCTGCCACACGCAGCGCACGGCCAGGGGCAGGACGGCGGGGCCGGACAGCCCGCCGGTGACGGCGGCCAGCGAGGGCCGCAGCGTCTCGGTGTCGATGGCCATGCCCAGCGGGTTGTTGATCATGGACAGGGCGTCGGCCCCGGCGTCGACGCTGGCGCGGGCGACGGCGACGATGTCGGCCACGTCGGGGGCCAGCTTGGCCACCACGGGCACGTCGTAGCGCATGATGGACCGGACCGAGGCGATCACCTCGGCGGCGGCGCTGCCCTCGCGGGCGAAGACGCGGCCCCGGTCCTCCATGTTGGGGCACGACAGGTTGACCTCCAGGGCGGTGACGCCGGGCGCGTCGGCCAGCCTGCGGGCCAGCTCCGAATACTCCGCCACGGTGCCGCCGCCGATGGAGACGATGGTCTTGATGCCGCGCTGGGCCAGCCAGGGCAGCTCGCGTTCGAGGAAGGCGTCGATGCCGGGCCCCTGGAGGCCGACGGCGTTGAGCATGCCGGAGGGCGTCTCGGCCATCCGGGGCGTGGGGCGGCCGGCGCGCGGCGCCATCGTGATCGAGCGCGTGGTGAGCGCGCCCAGCCGGTGCAGGTCGAAGAACTGGGCCAGCTCACGCCCGGAGGCGGCGCAGCCGGCGGCCGTGGTGACGGGGTTCGCCAGCTCCACATGCGCCAGGAACGTACGCATATCAACCGACATATCGTTACCCCTCAGCCGGCATGGCGAGCACCGCCCCCCGGGGCGCCGAGAGCGTCGAACGGGATCGTTCCCACGTCCTCGAAGCGCACCCGTTCCCCCCGGAACACCGGCCCCTCCGCACACGCCCGGACCATCCGGGTGACGCCGTCGTCGCCGATGACCGGCAGCACGCACGTCATGCAGACGCCGATGCCGCACGCCATCGCCTCCTCCACCGCCACCTGCACCGGGATGTCGAACTCCATCGCCACCGCGGTCACCGCCCGCAGCGACTCCATCGGCCCGCACGCGTAGACGGCGTCGGCGTGCGTGTCGGCGATCACCGACGGCAGCGCGTCGGTGACCCGGCCGCGCACGCCGAGCGAGCCGTCCTCGGTCGTCAGCGTGGTCGTCTCGGCCATCCGCCGGGCCCGCATCGCGCCGAACACCCGGTCCGCGCTGGCCGCGCCGAGCACGAAGTCGACCCGGCAGCCGCGCTCCAGCAGCGCGTCGGCCAGCGGGAACAGCACGGCCGAGCCGTACTCGGCGCCGACCAGCACGCAGTGCACCGGATCGCGCGGCAGCGGGAACGGCCTGCCCAGCGGGCCGACCAGGTCCAGCGTGTCGCGGGCGCGCCGCTCGGCGAGCCACGCCGTGCCGGGGCCGCGCACGGTGAAGACCAGCTCCACCGTGCCACCGTAATCAGACTTGACGTCGTGGATGGACAGGGCGCGCCGCGTCACCATGGACGTGCCGGCGCCCCCGGCCGCGACGGAGACGAAGTGGCCGGGGCGGTAGCGCTCGGCGATGCCGGGCGCCACCACGGTCAGCGCATGGTAGGCGTCGACCCGGCGCGTCGTCAGCACCGTGCCCGTCACCTGCACCGGAGTGCCGGCCAGTCTGCTTCACCTCCTGGGGGAGCTAGCCCCGTAGTGCCTGCGCGTGCTCCTGGAGGGACCGTACGCCGACGTCGCCCCGCACGATCGCCTGGATGCCCGCCGCGGCGGCGGCGAGCCCGGAGACGGTGGTGATGCACGGCACGCCGCGCAGCACCGCCGCGGTGCGGATCTCGTAGCCGTCGAGGCGCGGCCCGGACTGGCCGGGGCTGCCGAACGGCGTGTTGACGATCAGGTCGATCTCGCCGTCCAGGATGCACTGCACGATCGTGGGCTCACCTCCGGGACCGGTCCCCTCGCTGTGCTTTCGCACGATCTTGGCATGGACGCCGTTGCGGCGCAGCACCTCGGCCGTGCCCTCGGTGGCGAGGATCTCGAACCCGAGGTCGGCGAGCGCCTTCACCGGGAAGATCATCGCACGCTTGTCGCGGTTGGCGACGGATACGAACGCGCGTCCCTTCGTCGGAAGCTCACCGTACGCCGCGGCCTGCGACTTGGCGAAAGCCGTGCCGAAGAACGCGTCGATGCCCATGACCTCGCCCGTCGAGCGCATCTCCGGCCCGAGCACGATGTCGACGCCGCGGAAGCGGTTGAACGGCAGCACCGCCTCCTTGACCGCGATCGAGGCGTCCAGCGGCAGCGTGCCGCCGTCGCCGCCGGTCGGCAGCATGCCCTCGGCGCGCAGCTCGGCGAGCGTGGCGCCGAGCATGACCCGGGCCGCCGCCTTGGCCAGCGGCACCGCGGTCGCCTTGGACACGAACGGCACCGTACGGCTGGCGCGCGGGTTGGCCTCCAGGACGTACAGGACCCCGGCCGACATCGCGTACTGGACGTTGAGCAGCCCCCGCACGCCCACCCCGGCGGCGATGGCCTCGGTGGCGGCGCGGATGCGCTTGATGTCGTGGCTGCCGAGCGTGATGGGCGGCAGCGCGCACGCCGAGTCGCCGGAGTGGATGCCGGCCTCCTCGATGTGCTCCATGACGCCGCCCAGGTAGAGCTCGGAGCCGTCGTAGAGGGCGTCGACGTCGATCTCGATGGCCTCGTCGAGGAACTTGTCGACCAGCACCGGGTGGCCGCCCTCCTGGGCCGCCATGTAGGTGGTGAGCGTCTCGTCGTCGTAGACGATGGCCATGCCGGCGCCGCCGAGCACGTACGAGGGCCGCACGAGCACCGGGTAGCCGATCTCCTCGGCGACGGCCAGCGCCTCGGCGACCGTGGTGGCGGTGCCGTGCTTGGGCGCCGGCAGCCCGGCCTCGGCCAGCACCCGGCCGAACGCGCCGCGCTCCTCGGCCAGGTGGATCGACTCCGGCGAGGTGCCGACGACGGGCACGCCCGCGTCCTTGAGCGCCTGCGCGAGGCCGAGCGGCGTCTGGCCGCCGAGCTGCACGATGACGCCGGCGACGGGGCCGGTCTGCTGCTCGGCGTGCACGACCTCCAGGACGTCCTCCAGCGTGAGCGGCTCGAAGTAGAGCCGGTCGGAGGTGTCGTAGTCGGTCGAGACGGTCTCCGGGTTGCAGTTGACCATGACGGTCTCGAACCCGGCCCTGGCCAGCTCGAACGAGGCGTGCACGCACGCGTAGTCGAACTCGATGCCCTGCCCGATGCGGTTGGGCCCGGAGCCGAGGATGATCACCTTCTCGCGCTCGCCGTAGGGGACCTCGCTCTCCTCGTCGTAGGCCGAGTAGAGGTAGGGCGTGCGGGCGGCGAACTCGGCGGCGCAGGTGTCGACGGTGTTGTAGACGGGCCGCAGGCCGAGCGCGTGACGCAGGTCGCGGACGCGGGCCTCGTCGATGCCGCGGATCTCGCCGATCTGCGCGTCGCTGAAGCCGTGGCGCTTGGCCCGCTGGAGCGTCTCGGCGGTCAGGTCGTCGGCCGCGGCGAGCTCGCGGGCCTCCTCGTCCAGCAGGAAGAGCTGGTCGAGGAACCACGGGTCGACGCTGGTCGCCTCAAACAGCTCCTCGGGCGTGGCGCCCGCCCTGATCGCCTGCTGCATGGTGCGCAGCCGGCCGTCGTGCGGGACGCGGCACTCCTCCAGCAGCTCGTCCTTGGGACGCACCTCGCCGGCCCAGGTGAAGGACGAGTCCTTCTTCTCCAGCGACCGCAGCGCCTTCTGCAGCGCCTCGGGGAAGGAGCGGCCGATGGCCATCGCCTCGCCCACGGACTTCATGTGCGTGGTGAGCGTGCGGTCGGCGCCGGCGAACTTCTCGAAGGCGAAGCGCGGCACCTTGACCACGATGTAGTCGAGGGTCGGCTCGAAGGAGGCCGGGGTCTCCTTGGTGATGTCGTTGGGGATCTCGTCGAGCGTGTAGCCGATGGCCAGCTTGGCGGCGATCTTGGCGATCGGGAAGCCGGTGGCCTTCGAGGCGAGCGCCGACGAGCGCGACACGCGCGGGTTCATCTCGATGACGATCATGCGGCCGGAGCGCGGGTCGACCGCGAACTGGATGTTGCAGCCGCCGGTGTCGACGCCGACCTCGCGGATGACCGCGATGGCCACGTCGCGCATGTTCTGGTATTCGCGGTCAGTCAGGGTGAGCGCGGGCGCGACGGTGACGCTGTCGCCGGTGTGGACGCCCATCGGGTCGATGTTCTCGATCGAGCAGACGATGACGACGTTGTCGGCCTTGTCGCGCATCACCTCCAGCTCGTACTCCTTCCAGCCGAGGATGGACTCCTCCAGGAGCACCTCGGTGGTCGGCGAGGCGTCGAGCCCGGCCCCGGCGATGCGCCGCAGGCCCTCCTCGTCGTAGGCGAAGCCGGAGCCGACGCCGCCCATCGTGAACGACGGCCGCACCACCAGCGGGTAGCCGAGCTCGCCGGCGGCGGCCAGCACCTCGTCCATCGTGTGGCAGATGAGCGAGCGGGCCGACTCGGCGTTGAGGCCGTGCTCGCGGGCGACCTTGGCGACGATCTCCTTGAACTTCTCGCGGTTCTCGCCGGCCTGGATGGCGTCGAAGTCGGCGCCGATCAGCTCGACGTCGTAGCGCTCCAGCACGCCCGCCTCGTGCAGCGCGACCGCGGTGTTGAGCGCGGTCTGGCCGCCGAGCGTGGGCAGCAGCGCGTCGGGCCGCTCCTTGGCGATGATCTTCTCGACGAACTCGGGGGTGATGGGCTCGACGTAGGTGGCGTCGGCGAACTCCGGGTCCGTCATGATCGTCGCCGGGTTGCTGTTGACCAGGATGACCCGGAAGCCCTCGGCCCGCAGCACGCGGCACGCCTGGGTGCCGGAGTAGTCGAACTCGCACGCCTGCCCGATGACGATCGGACCGGAGCCGATCACCAGGACGGAGCTGATGTCCTCACGCTTGGGCACGACGCATGACCTCACAGAACTCGTCGAACAGGTAGGCCGCGTCGTGCGGCCCGGCGGCGGCCTCGGGGTGGTACTGCACGCTGAAGGCGCGCCCGTCGAGCAGGCGCAGCCCCTCCACGCAGCGGTCGTTGAGGTTGACGTGGCTGACCTCGGCCGGCCCGTACGGGGTGTCGAACGGGCCGTCGAGCGGCGCCTCGACGGCGAAGCCGTGGTTGTGGGCGGAGATCTCCACCTTGCCGGTGCGCACGTCCTGGACGGGCTGGTTGACGCCCCGGTGGCCGTAGCGCAGCTTGTAGGTGGAAAGGCCCAGGGCGCGGCCGAAGATCTGGTTGCCGAAGCAGATGCCGAAGAACGGCACCCGGGCCTCCAGGACCTGCCGCAGCGCGGTGACGTCGACGGTGGCGGGGTCGCCCGGCCCGTTGGACAGGAACACCCCGTCGGGCTCGACGGCCATGATCTGCTCGAACGTGGCTCCGGCGGGCAGCACGTGCACCTCGCAGCCGCGCTCGGCCATCCGCTGTGGTGTCATGCCCTTGATGCCCAGGTCGACGGCGGCGACGGTGAACCGCTTCGCGCCGACGGCCGGCACCACGTACGGCTCGGCCGTGGTGACCTCGCCGGACAGGTCGGCGCCCTGCATGCGGGGCGACTGCCGGACGCGCTCGACGAGCTCCTCGACCGGCTCCGACGGGGCGGAGAAGATGCCGGCCCGCATGGCGCCGCGCTCGCGCAGGTGGCGGGTGAGCGCCCGGGTGCCGGGGATGGCGATGCCGACGACGCCCTGGTCCTTGAGGTAGTCGCCGAGCGAGCGGGTGGCCCGCCAGTTGGAGACCACCCGGGACGGCTCGCGCACCACGTAGCCGGCGACCCAGGCGCGGCCCGACTCGGGGTCCTCGTCGTTGACGCCGGTGTTGCCGATGTGCGGGGCCGTCATGGCCACGATCTGACGGTGGTAGGAGGGGTCGGTCAGGGTCTCCTGGTAGCCGGTCATGCCGGTGTTGAAGACCATCTCGCCGAAGGTCTCGCCTTCGGCGCCGTAGGGAGTTCCGTGGAAGACTCGGCCGTCTTCCAGGACGAGAACCGCGTTGGTCACGCCAGCTTCCCTTCGAGAACGGTGGGCTTGCCCCTCAGGAACGTCGCCACGACCCGGCCGGGCAGGGTCATGCCCGCGTACGGGGTGTTGCGGCTCTTGGACGCGAACGCTGAGGGGTCCACCTCGGTGCGGACGGACGGGTCGTACAGGGTGATGTTGGCCGGTGAGCCGGGCTCGATCGGGCGGCCCTGGCCCGCCAGGCGGCCGATGCGCGCGGGCGCGGCCGACATGCGGTCGGCGACGCCCGCCCAGTCGAGCAGGCCGGTGTCGATCATGGCCTCCTGCACCACGCTGAGCGCCGTCTCCAGGCCGACCATGCCCATGGCGGCGGCCGACCACTCGGTCTCCTTGTCCTCCACCGGGTGGGGGGCGTGGTCGGTGGCCACGACGTCGATGGTGCCGTCGGCCAGCGCCGCGCGCAGCGCCTCGACGTCGGCGCGGGTGCGCAGCGGCGGGTTGACCTTGTAGATGGGGTTGTAGGCGCCGGCCGGCGACTCCTCGACGAGGTCGTCGGTCAGCAGCAGGTGGTGCGGGGTCACCTCGGCGGTGATGTTCCAGCCCTTGGACTTGGCCCAGCGCAGGATCTCGACCGAGCCGGCGGTGGAGACGTGGCAGACGTGCAGGCGGGAGCCGACGTGCGCGGCCAGCAGGCAGTCACGCGCGATGATCGCCTCCTCGGCGACCGCCGGCCAGCCGGTCAGGCCGAGCCTGCCGGAGACGACGCCCTCGTTCATCTGGGCGCCCTCGGTGAGCCGGGGCTCCTGGGCGTGCTGGGCCACGACGCCGTCGAACGCCTTGACGTACTCCAGCGCGCGGCGCATGAGCACGGCGTCGCTGACGCACTTGCCGTCGTCGGAGAAGACGCGGACGCGGGCGGCGGAGTCGGCCATCGCGCCGAGCTCGGCGAGCTGGCGGCCGTCGAGGCCGACCGTGACGGCGCCGACCGGGTGCACGTCGCACAGGCCGTACTCGCGGCCGAGCCGCCAGACCTGCTCCACGACGCCGGCGGTGTCGGCGACGGGCGAGGTGTTGGCCATCGCGTGCACGGCGGTGTAGCCGCCGCGGGCGGCCGACTGGGTGCCGGTGAGCACGGTCTCGGCGTCCTCGCGGCCCGGCTCGCGCAGGTGGGTGTGCAGGTCGACGAGGCCGGGCAGCGCGACGGCGCCCTGCCCGTCGATCACCTCGCCGCCGGTCAGGCCGGTGCCGACCTCGGCCACGACGCCGTCGGCTATGCGGATGTCGACCGGCTCGCCGCCGAGAATCCGGACGTTGTGAATGATCACGCGATCTCCCCCCCGAGGAGCAGGTACAGCACGGCCATGCGGATGGTCACCCCGTTGGCGACCTGCTCGACGATCGTCGAGCGGGGCGAGTCGGCCACCTCGGCGGCGATCTCCATGCCCCGGTTCATCGGACCCGGGTGCATGACGATGGCCTCCTCCGGCAGCTTGGCGAACCGGTCACGGTCGAGGCCGTAGCGCCGGGAGTATTCGCGCTCGCTGGGGAAGTAGGCGGCGTTCATCCGCTCCTTCTGCACGCGCAGCATCATCACCGCGTCGGACTTGGGCAGCACGCCGTCGAGGTCGTAGGAGACCGCGCACGGCCAGGTGTCGACCGAGACCGGCAGCAGCGTCGGCGGGGCCACCAGCGTGACCTCGGCGCCGAGCGTGTGCAGCAGCAGCACGTTGGAGCGGGCGACCCGGCTGTGCAGCACGTCGCCGACGATCG
This sequence comes from Nonomuraea sp. NPDC003214, assembly GCF_053590035.1. Taxonomy (NCBI): domain Bacteria; kingdom Bacillati; phylum Actinomycetota; class Actinomycetes; order Streptosporangiales; family Streptosporangiaceae; genus Nonomuraea; species Nonomuraea sp. NPDC003214. Next base: position 439,777 of record NZ_JBSFSX010000007.1, read on the forward strand.
TGATGCGGCGCCCGTCGAGCGAGCCGAGGCGGCGGCGCATCGAGAAGGCGTCGAGCAGCGCCTGGGTGGGGTGCTCGTGGGTGCCGTCGCCGGCGTTGACCACGCTGCCGTGCACCCAGTTGGCCAGCCGGTGCGGCGCGCCGGACGAGCCGTGCCGGATGACGACGGCGTCGGCGCCCATCGCCTCCAGCGTCAGCGCGGTGTCCTTGAGCGACTCGCCCTTGGAGACGCTCGACCCCTTGGCCGAGAAGTTGATCACGTCGGCGGACAGCCGCTTGGCCGCCGCCTCGAACGAGATCCTGGTGCGGGTGGAGTCCTCGAAGAACAGGTTGACCACCGTGCGCCCGCGCAGCGTGGGCAGCTTCTTGATGGAACGTTCCGAGACTCTCGCCAGCTCCTCGGCGGTGTCGAGGATGAGCAGCGCGTCGTCGCGGGTGAGGTCGCCGGCGGAGATGAGATGACGGTTCATCTGGCGTCCTCCTTCATGAGCAGGACCGCGTCGCGCCCGTCGATCTCCTGCAGGAAGACCTTGACCTTCTCGCTCTTGGCCGTGGGCAGGTTCTTGCCGACGTAGTCGGCGCGGATCGGCAGCTCGCGGTGGCCGCGGTCGACGAGCGTGGCGAGCTGGACGGCGGTCGGCCGGCCCAGGTCGTTGAGCGCGTCGAGGGCGGCGCGGACGGTGCGGCCGGAGTAGAGGACGTCGTCGACGAGGACGACGGTCCGGCCGTCGATGCCGTCGGCGGGCACCTCGGTGCGGCCGAGCGGGCGGACGGGGCCGCGGCGCAGGTCGTCGCGGTACATGGTGATGTCGATCGAGCCGACGGGGATCTTCAGCCCCTCGAACTGCTCGATGCGGTCACCGAGCCGGCGGGCCAGCGTGGCGCCGCGGGTCGGGATGCCGAGGAGGACGACTTCGTCGGCGCCCTTGGTTCGTTCGAGGATCTCGTGCGCGATGCGCGTGAGCGCCCGATGGATGTCCGGGCCTTCGAGCACGGCCCTGGATTCGGACATGAGGGATTCACCACCTTTCCCGCCTCACAGGACGGGCCTTAAAGGATGCTGGTCGGCACACACAGTACCAGGCGGCTACCAGCGGCAACGGCGGGGTAGGCGTCAGGTGATGGGTCACACAGGGGGTTTCCGGGGATAGAGGGAAAATGACATTTCACGTCGATTCGGAGGTGGGCCGGCTCCACCAGGTCCTGTTGCACCGGCCGGAGCTGTCGCTGAAGAGGCTGACGCCGTCCAACAAGGACGCCTTCCTCTTCGACGACGTCCTGTGGGTGCAGCGGGCGGTCGAGGAGCACCGCGAGTTCGAGCAGGTGCTGCGCGGCCGGGGCGTCGTCGTGCACCTGCTGTCGGACCTGCTCGGCGAGACGGTGGAGATCCCCGAGGCGCGCAAGCACATCCTGGACGCGGTCGTGGACGAGCGGTGGCTGGGCCCCGTGGCGGTCGACGACATCCGCAACGCGCTCGACGCCATGGACGCCGGCACGCTGTCCACGTACCTGACCGGCGGCATCACCCGCGGCGAGCTGGCCGCGCTGGGCTGCGAGCCGCGGTCGGTGGCCTTCCACACGCTCGGCCGCGACGACTTCATCCTGCCGCCGCTGCCCAACCACCTGTTCACCCGCGACACCTCCTGCTGGGTGTACGACGGCGTGTCCATCAACGCCATGAAGAAGAAGGCGCGGATGCGCGAGACGGTGAACATGGAGGCGATCTACCAGTTCCACCCGATGTTCGCCGGCGGCTTCGACCGGCCGGGGCCGGGCGGCTACCACGTGTGGATGCCGGGGCACGCGGTGGCGCCGGCCACGCTGGAGGGCGGCGACGTGCTCGTCATCGGGCGCGGCGCGGTGCTCGTCGGGATGAGCGAGCGCACCCAGCCGCAGGCCGTGGAGATGCTGGCCCGCAACCTCTTCAGGGCCGGCTCGGCGCGCCGCATCGTGGCGCTCAACATGCCGAAGGCCCGCGCGTTCATGCACCTCGACACCGTCATGACAATGCTGGACGAGGGCGTGTTCACCAAGTACGCCGGGCTCGGCATGCTGCCCGCCTACACGATCGAGCCCGGCCGCAACGACAAGGAGCTGCTGGTCACCGACCATCCGCCGCAGGACATGCACGCCGCCATCGCGCACGCGCTGGACCTGCCGGAGATCACCGTGCTGACGCCGACGCAGGACGTCTCCGCCGCCGAGCGCGAGCAGTGGGACGACGGCTGCAACGGCCTGGCCGTCGAGCCGGGCGTCGTCATCGCCTACGAGCGCAACACCACGACCAACAACTACCTGCGCGACAACGGCATCGAGGTCATCACCATCCGGGGCAGCGAGCTCGGCCGGGGCCGGGGCGGGCCGCGCTGCATGAGCTGCCCGCTCGAACGCGACGGCATCTGAGGGCCCGCCGTGTCACTGATCCGCGGCCTGCTGCGCACCAAGCCGGCCGAGCGCATCGTCGCCGAGGGCGGCCGGGGCGAGGGCGGCGAGCTGCGCCGCACCATGTCGCTGTGGCAGCTCACGCTCTTCAGCGTGGGCGCCACGCTGGGCACCGGCATCTTCGTCATCCTCGGCCAGGCCGTGCCCAAGGCCGGACCGGCGGTGGTGCTGGCGTTCGTGCTGGCGGCGATCACGGCCCTGTTCTCCGCGCTGTCGTACGCCGAGCTCGCCGGGACCATCCCGGTGTCCGGCTCGTCCTACTCCTACGCGTACGCGACCATGGGCGAGCTCGTGGCCTGGGTGTGCGGCTGGTGCCTCATGCTGGAGTACGCCGTCTCCGTCGCCGCCGTCGCCGTCGGCTGGGGCGAGTACCTCAACGCCTTCCTGTACGGCCTGACCGGCTGGACGCTGCCCGACGCCGTCACCCGCTCGCCCGGCCAGGACGGCGGCGTCGTCAACGTCACCGCGATCCTCATCGTGCTGCTGGCCACCTGGGTGCTGCTGCGCGGCTCCTCCGAGAGCGCCACGGCCAACAGCGTGTTCGTGCTCATCAAGATCGCCGTGCTGGTGTTCTTCTGCGTGGTGGCGTTCACCGGCTTCCAGGCGGGCAACTTCGCCCCGTTCGCGCCGATGGGCGTCGCCGGGGTGACGGCCGCCGCGTCCCAGGTGTTCTTCTCCTACATCGGCTTCGACGCCGCCTCCACCGCGGGCGAGGAGGCCAAGAACCCCAAACGCGACCTGCCGCTGGCCATCGTGCTGTCACTGGCCGTCGTCACCCTGCTGTACGTGCTCGTCGCGCTGGCCGCCATCGGCGCCATGCCGTGGACGGACTTCGACCCCGAGAGCACCGAGGCCAGCCTGGCGCTCATCGCCGACCTGGCCACCGGCTCGACGTGGGCGGGGCTCGTCGTCTCGTTCGGCGCGGTGATCGCGATCGCCAGCGTCGTCCTGACCGTCATGTACGGCCAGACGCGCATCCTGTTCGCCATGTCCCGCGACGGGCTCGTGCCGCGGATCTTCCAGCGGGTCAACCCGCGCCGCCAGGTGCCGGTCGCCAACACGCTCATCGTCACGCTGTTCATCGCGGTGCTGGCCGGGCTCGTCCCGCTCGGCCAGCTCGCCGAGGCCACCAGCATCGGCACGCTGTTCGCCTTCGCCATCGTCAACGCCGGCGTGCTCGTGCTCCGCTACCGGCGCCCCGACCTGCCGCGCAGCTTCCGCGCCCCGCTGTTCCCTCTGACGCCGGTGCTCGGCGTCATCCTGTGCGTCCTGGTGATGGCCGGCCTGGCCGGGGTCACCTGGGCGGCGTTCGGCCTGTGGATGCTGGCCGGGCTCGTCTGTTACTTCCTGTACGGCTACCGCCACTCGCGGTTGAACGCCGAGGTGCGCTGATGCGGTTCGAGAACGTGCTGACCGGATTCATCCCGGAGGCCCGCGGCCGCGACGGGCTGACGCTGGCCGTGCTGCTGGCCCGGCAGACCGGCGCGCGGCTGACGGTCGCCGCCGTCAAGCCGCCCGCCTGGGGTCCCCCGGGACCGGCGCGCGCCGACGCCGGGGCGTGGGCCGCCTACCTCGACGAGCAGGCCGCAGCCACCCTCGACCAGGCGCGCGAGCTGACCGGCGAGCTGGCCGGCAAGGAGGCCGGCGAGGAGGCCGCCTACCTCGCCTACACGCACAAGGGCAGCGGGCGCGGGCTGGTGGAGCTGGCGCGCAAGCGCTCGGCGGACGTGGTCGTCATCGGGTCGGCGCCCGGCGGCGGCAAGGACCGCATCGCCCTCGGCAGCACCGCCGACCAGCTCCTGCACGCCTCGCCGGTGCCGGTGCTGCTGGCCCCGCGCGGCTACGCCGACGAGCCGCCCGCCGCGCTGGAGCGCCTCACCGTCGCCTACCGGCGCGGCCCCGGCGCGGACGCCGCCGTCAAGCGCGCCGCCGCCATCGCCGCCGGGCTGGACCTGCCGCTGCGCCTGGTCACGCTGGTGCTCAGGAGCGGCCGCCCGGCCAGGGCCGAGGAGGAGATGCTGGCCCGGCTGCGCGACCAGGCCGCCGCCGACCTGAAGTCGGCCGCCCGGGGTCACCGGCGGCGCACCCAGGTGGAGGTGGAGATCCTGGAGGGCCGCAACGTCGCCCAGGCCATGCGCGCGGGCACGTGGCTGCCCGGCGAGCTGGTCATCTGCGCCTCCAGCGACTCGGGGCCGCTCAGGCGGGTGTTCCTCGGCGACACCAGCATCAAGATCGTACGGGCGGCGACCAGGCCGGTCATGATCCTGACCCGTCAGCCTTGATCCGCTTTCGCCCCGGTGCCGAAACCGGCCGTGTTACTCGGCAAACTATGACGAAGTAGTGTTACCACCGGGACATGAGGGGCTTAAGTGGCGTTCCATACCGGATCGGATTCGGCATCTTTTTTCCAATCAGCTTGACCTTAGGCGTCCACCCCTTTACCGTCACTGAGCGTAACCAACACCGCGCGGCGTTCCCGGGGGCAGCCCGGGGGCCACGGCCACCCCATGGCGCCGGACCCGGCACCGTACCCCCGGTGGCTCAGGCATTCGCCGCAAGGGAGCACAATCTACTGAGAGCTATAGATACGAGAGCCGGGGGGCCACACAATGCCGTCTGAGTACGCAAAGTCGCTGGGTGCACGACTCCGCGCCATCCGCACCCAGCAGGGCCTGTCCCTGCACGGAGTCGAAGAGAAGTCGCGCGGCAGGTGGAAAGCCGTGGTCGTGGGCTCGTACGAGCGTGGCGACCGCGCCGTCACCGTGCAGAAGCTTGCCGAGCTTGCCGACTTCTACGGGGTGCCCGTCTCGGAGCTGCTGCCGGGCGGCGCCGCGCCGAGCCCGCTCGGGCCGACGCCCAAGCTTGTCATCGACCTGGAGCGGCTTGCCACCCTGCCCAAGGAGAAGGCCGGCGCCCTGGCCCGCTACGCCGCCACCATCCAGAGCCAGCGTGGCGACTACAACGGCAAGGTCCTGTCGATCCGCCAGGAGGACCTGCGCTCCCTTGCGGTCATCTACGACAAGTCGCCGAGTGAGCTGACGGAGGAGCTCATCAGCTGGGGCGTCCTCGACGCCGAGGCCCGGCGCGCCGTCGAGTCCTTCTGACCCGCGACCGACTCCCCCAGGGGCGCCCGAGACCCACGGAGCGCCCCTTTTTCATGCTCATTTACTGGCATGTTGACCGTTTTAGGACAAACCCAACAAAGCACGCCAATCTGGTCACCATTCCCCGCCTCTCCCACTGTCGGCCGCTTCGCAACCCACCCCCACCCATTCCTCGGGTCCGGGACCGCTCCTGCGGGCGCGCGGGAGCGTTCCCTAAGGCCCGGAGAACGCTCTCCAGGCGACGAACCCGCCCAAGGTGACCCAAGGGGCCACAAGCGCCCTCCTGGGGCCGCGGAAACCGCCTTCCCGGGCGCTTGGGGCGCCTTCTTGAAGGGCTGGGCCCGCCCCTGCCCCGCTGGAACCGCCCCGGGAAGGCCGGGCGGGCGCAACGCCCCCCAAGGGGATGGGCGTGAACGCGCACGAAAAGACCAGGCCCTGGGCGCACGCCCGTGAAGAACGGGCCAGGGCCGCGCCCAGAGGACCCAGCCGGGGCTCACCTGGGAAGACCAGGCCGGGGCCGTGCTCGCGGGGTGTGAGGGCGGCGCATCGGAATCGGGAGTGGGCCGTCCGGGCGTGCGCGTACGCCGAACCGAGACTGCCGCGCCGGGGCAGCCCGGAACGCCGCCACAGCACGCGGACCGGCCGCAGGTGTTACGCCACGGGCGTGAGGCCGGGCGGCGGCGGCACCCTCACGTGGCGGACGTGAGGGTCACCTCGGGCAAACACCCGCCTACGAAGCGGGGACGGTGTCAGCCGGCGAGGGGGACGGCGGTGGGGAGCTGAGGCTGGGCGGGGACGCCCAGGAGGTCCTCCACCGTCGAGACGAACGTGTCGGCCTCGGCCAGCAGCTCGTCGGCGTCGGCGGCGCTGACGCCGCGGACCATGCCCGCCTCGGCGGCGGCGCGCTTGGCGGCGCTCACCGAGAAGTAGGCGGCCCACTCGGCGAGCTGGGGCTCGGCCTCGGGCAGCAGCTCCCAGGCGCTGCGCAGGCGACGCCGGCGGCCTTCCATGGGCCGGGGGCGGGCGGCGAGGATCGCCGCTGCCGCGCGCAGGGCCGCGAGGTGGGCCGACACGTAGCGCGAGGCCGGGGTGCGGGCGGCGGCCGCCTCCGCCAGGCAGGAACGGGAGTCGGTCAGGTGTGCCCGAACCGCAGGCGACAGCCGGGGCCCGGGCGTTTCTCTGTGCCGTGGTGCCATCTTGCGCGCCTCCTTCGAGTCGTGGGGCGACTCCCCGGCGTCCAGCCGGTGAGGTCAACAATCGCAGACCGCACCGACATTTCCGCCGGGCCGGCCGGACGAGGAGCTTCCCCTCTCCCCGTCCGGCCAGGACGCGCCCACTCGTCTCCGCCGACGACGAGGACGCGCCCTTCGCCCGTGGAGCCTGGCCGCGGGTGCCGCTTGGGGGAAGCGGCACCCACGACCAGGTCCGACGACGTGAGCCGCGAGCCTCACGCCACTAGGTCGAACATAATTTCGATCACGCTCGGTGTCAACCTGTTCCACGAACACAGGTTCGATCAGCGTGTCCCAAGAGCCGCCGAACCGTCGCCTGGGGGAGGCCTGACGCCCGTCCCCGGCCCTGGCTAGCATGACCGGCATGGGCCCCGTTCTGATGACCGCGATCCTGACCCTTCCGGCTCTCGCCTTGCTGCTGGTCCCGTTCCACGACGAGTCCGGCGCGACCGACTCCCGTAACGGCCTGGCCGGGTTGCGCACCCGCGAGACGCTGGCCTCGCGTGAGGCGTGGGACGCGGCGCACGCCTGGGCGCGGGGGCCGATGCGCGGGCTGGCGCTGGTCATGGCGGGGGTGCTGGCCGCCGCCGTGGCCGCCGAGGCGGCGCTGGACCTGCCGGAGCCGGCCGGGGTGGCGTTCGTCCTGGCGCAGGCGCTGCTGCTGGTGGGCGGGCTGGCGCTGATCGGCCGGCGCGCGCACCTCGTGGCCGCCCGGGTGAACCGGGAGCTCGCGACCGGCTCCTGACGTCCGGGAGCGCGTACGCCCGGGAACGTGCCATCCGCCCCGACTTCACACCCCCCGAGGAGAGGCTCCATGACCGTCGCGTACGACACGAGCTCGCTGGCCAGGTTCACCGGGGCGGTGCGGGGGCGGGTGCCGCTGCTGATCGGCGCGGTGGCGATCGGCGCGCCCGCCGCGTTCGCCTTCGACGCGGGCCTGCAGCTCGGCGAGGACGTGATGCACCTGGGCGGCCCGCTGAGCCTGCGCTCGGTGCGCAACCGGCTGTCGCGGCTGCTGTACGACCGGCGGTTCGGCGTCAGCACGGCTGACTTCGCCGATCTGTCGGATTTCGGGCTCGACCATCCGGAACGGGTCTACTACTCCCCCGCCCACTGGGGAACTCTGCGGCGCGCGCTGCCCCGGGACCACGTGGGCGGCGGCGACGTGTTCGTGGACCTGGGCGCGGGCAAGGGCCGGATGGCGCTGGAGGCGGCCAGCCGCTACCCGTTCAGGCGGGTGATCGGCGTGGAGCTGTCGGCGGAGCTGACCGAGGTGGCGCGGGCGAACCTGGCCGGCACCCGGCTGCGGCTGCGCGCGGGCGGCGTCGAGTTCGTCAACTCCGACGTGCTGGACTACGTCATCCCGGACGACGCCACGGTGGTGTTCCTGAACAACCCGTTCAGGGGCGAGATCTTCGCGGCCACGATGGACGGCCTGATCGCCTCGGCCGACCGGCGGCCCCGCCCGATCACGGTGATCTACTTCAACCCGGTCGAGGAGGCGTACCTGCTCGGGACCGGGCGTTTCCGCCACGTGCGCACGGTGACGCGTCGCGGCGGGCGGCCCGGCGACGTGTACGGGACGACCCGCGTGTACGAGGTCGTCCCGGCCGTCAGCGACGCCGGTGGCCGCCGGCCCGTGGAGGACGGGCGGCCACCGGCGTCAGGCGATCGCGATCGCCCCTGACGGGCAGAGGGTCACGGCCCGGCGGACCGCGTCCTCCTGGTCGGCGGGCGGCTCGGGCTTCAGCAGCATGACCGTGCCGTCGTCTTCGCTCTGGTCGAACACCTGGGGCGCGGTGAGCGCGCACATGCCCGCCCCGATGCAGACCGTGGTGTCGGCTTTGATCTCCATGTTCTAGACCTACCAGGTGACGGGCAGCCGGTGCACACCGTAGATGCTCATGTCCGTGCGCATGGGCACCTCGTGCGGCTCCACGGCCAGGCGCAGACGGGGGAAGCGGCGCAGCAGGGCCGCGTAGCCGATGCGCATCTCGATGCGGGCGAGCTGCTGGCCGAGGCACTGGTGGATGCCGTGGCCGAAGGCCAGGTGGCCGCCCGCGGGCCTGGTGACGTCGAGGGTGTCGGCGCCGGGGAAGCGGCCGGGGTCGCGGTTGACGACCGGCAGGTGGAGGGTGACGGCGTCGCCCTTGGCGATGAGCCGCCCGCCGATCTCGACGTCCTCCAGCGCCGCCCGGATCGGGCCCAGGTGGATGATGCTGAGGTAGCGCAGCAGCTCCTCGACGCCGTTGTCGACCACCGACGGGTCGTCGCGCATGGCGGCGAGCTGGTCGGGGTTGGTGAGCAGGGCGTAGGTGCCGAGGCCGAGCATGTTGGCGGTGGTCTCGTGCCCGGCGATCAGCAGCAGGATCGCGACGCCGGTGAGCTCGGCGTCGTCCAGCTCGCCGCCCACGGCCAGGCCGCTGAGCAGGTCGTCCTCGGGGTGCGCGCGCTTGCGCCCGATGAGGCCGCTCAGGTAGGCGGAGATCCGGCCGAGCGCGGCGAGCGCGTCGTCGGCCTTGGTCTCCAGGTTGACCAGGATGCGGGAGTCGTCCTGGAACTGCTCGCGGTCCTCGTACGGCACGCCCAGCAGCTCGCAGATGACCAGGGACGGGATCGGCAGCGCGAACGCCTCGACCAGGTCGGCGGGGCGCGGCCCGGCCTCCATGGCGTCCAGGCAGGACTCGGCGATCTCCTGGACGCGCGGTTCGAGCAGTTTCATCCGGCGGACCGTGAACTGGCCGGTGAGGAGCTTGCGGTAGCGGGTGTGCTCGGGCTGGTCCATGCGCAGGAAGAAGCCGGGCGGGACGCTGAACCTGCCGGCGTCCTCCGGCTTGAAGCCGGGCCGGGCGATCGGCGGGTGCATGAGCTCGGGCCGGTTGCTGAAGCGCGGGTCGGCCAGCACGGCGCGGGCCTCGTCGTAGCCGGTGACCAGCCAGCCCTCGTGGCCGTCGGCGTACGTCATCCGGTGGACCGCGGCCTGCTGCCGGATGCGCGTGAAGGTGTCCGGCGGGTCGAAGGGGCGTTCGCGCCGGGTGGTCATGGTCAGATCGGTCATCTGATGGGCTCCTCTCGCCTCGATCTCCAGAAAAGCTCATCGGATGCAAATTTGCAACAGATGAAAAACCGACTCGCATGCAGTACAGTTCGCACATGTCAGGACTGCGGGAGCGCAAGAAGCAGCGCACACGCCGGGCGCTGGCCGACGCCGCGATCCGGATGTTCACCGAGAAGGGCTACGAGGAGACGACGATCGCGGAGATCGCGGCCGCGGCCGACGTGTCGACGCGCACGTTCTTCGGCTACTTCGCCAGCAAGGAGGACGTGGTCTTCTACGACTCCGCCGCGCGGCTGGAGGAGCTGCTGGCCCGCGTCGCCGACCGGCGGCCGGGCGAGCCGGTGGCCGAGCTGCTGACGCGGGTGCTCCAGGACGGCATGGAGTCCGCGGTCGGCGGTGCGAGCCACGTCCTGGACGAGGCCAAGGGGCGCATGGACCTCATCATGAGCGTGCCGGCGCTCCAGGCGCGGGGCCTGCGCCTGCTGTTCGACAGCCAGTTGCGGCTCGCCGAGGCGGTGCACGAGGCCTACGCCGGCGAGCTCGACCTGGTGGAGGCGGCGGCCGTCGTCGGCTCGCTGGTGGGCGCGGTCAAGCTCGCCACGATGGCGAGCCTGAACAGGGGCGACGTCGGCGATCAGGTGCTGGAGGTGATGGCCATGGCCGCCGGCGTCGCCGTGCGCGGCCTGGCCCACGGGGACCCGGCCGAGCCGGGCGGCGCCCGTCCCGGGAGGATGTCCGCCTGAGTCACCTCCTGGGTGACGCGGGGCACGCCGGGTCGCGCCAGGCCGTCCACCCGTGACCCTTTCCGCCCTCGCCGGTGGCGACCCACCCGGCGGGCGGCGGCCCGGCGTCCTCGGGCACGAGCGCGCTGCAGGCGCCCGGCGGCGGCCCCTGCTTGCGGCCGTCGTACAGGTCCAGGGCCGTCCACCACACGCGGTGGGTGAGCGGCACCCAGATCCCCCAGTGGACCCGCGTGTCGACCGCGAACCCGCCGCCGGGCGGCGGCGCGTGCAGCCAGCCGGTGGCGGGGGCGGGCGGCGCCTTCGGGGCGAGATCGGCGGCGAAGGCCACGTGCACCGCCGCCAGCACCGCCGTGGCCACCACGATCCGGGTACGGCGGCGGGCGAACAGGCAGGCGGCCGCCAGGCAGGCCAGCAGGATCAGCGCCGCCCGGAACGTCGCGACCAGGTCGAGCGCGTCGCGTACGCCGCTGAGGAAGGACGTCTCGGGAAAGTCGAAGGCGATGTACGCGTAGCGGCGCAGCCGGTCCCCCGCGTACCAGGCGGCGACGCCCCCGGTGGCGGCCAGCAGCACTGCCGAGGCGGCCACGTGCCGCAGCGCCGCCGCCCGCCGGGCGCGCACCAGCACGAGCAGCCCGGCCAGCATCCAGGCGACCGCCACGCACGACAGGTAGCGGCCGTAGGCGTAGTTGCCGACCCGGTGCTCGTCGGGCAGCGCGGCCGAGGAGGCGTAGGCGATGCCCAGCGTCACGGCCAGCAGCGCGGCGGCCGTCACCCGGCCCGCGAGCGGCCCGCGCCGCACGGCGACGACGGCGGCCCCGGCCAGGCCGACGCCCGCGAGCCCCCACGTTCCGGCGATCAAGTACCAGAGCTGCCCGGCCGCCCCGGACAGCGCCCACGCCTGCCCGTCCGGCGTGGTGAGCCGGGAGACCAGCAGCGCGGTGAGGTCGCGGGGCCCGCGCGGGTAGAGGGCCGCGGACACCGCCGCGTTGAGCGCCCACCCGGCCGCCGCCACCGCCGCGGCCACCAGCGCCCCGGGGAGCACGGCGGTCCCGTACCCGCGGCGGGCGAGCACCAGCCCGGCCATGAGCACGACGAGGACGGCCAGGACGACCGTGCCGCGCAGGTGCACCGCCGTGGCGTACGCGGCGAGCGCGCCCGCCAGCACCCCTGCCCGTGCTCCTGCCCATGCCCCTAGCCGGCCGGGACCGCGCCTGACCAGGTCGTGCACGGCGAGCAGCCAGGCGAGCACGATGCTGGGCAGGATCGCGTCGGCCAGCGCCAGCCCCGAGAACAGCAGCCCCGGCGGCGCGAGCGCGGCGGCGAACCCCAGCGCCAGCGCGCCCCGCCGGCCGATCCCGAACCGCCGCAGCAGCAGGTACGCCAGCGGGAACGCCGTGGCGGCGGCCACCGACCCGGCCACGACCACCAGCCGGTAGACGGTGGCGGGGTCGGAGGTCAGCCAGTGGATCGGCGCCAGCAGCAGCGGGTAGCCGCCCCGGTAGAACGTGGTGCCGCTGAAGTCGGCGGCGGGCCCGCCGGCCAGCCAGCGCGCCCCGGCGAGATAGCCGGTCTCGTCCGGGTTCGCCACCGGCCCGGCGTGGTAGCGCGACAGCCACAGCCTCACCAGCACCTGGGCCACGAAGCCCGCCACCAGCAGGCTCGGGAGCGCGAACCGGCGGCGGGCGCGCGGTGGCCGTTCCAGCGCGGCGGGCGGGACGACGGACGGGACGGCAGCGGACAGCACGGATCTCCCCCAGTGCCGTCACCGGGTCCCTCCCGGCGCCGGCCCGGAGAGTCCACCAAGCGCCGCATAACCCCCACGTCACCCGATGTGGTGACGCGGACGTTATGCGGGGATCAGCAAGCCGGGGTCAGCGCCGGAACTTGCCGCGCACGTGCACGGGGACGCCGGTGCCGAGCAGGCCGGGCAGCTCCTCGGCCACGTTCATCGGCAGCCGGACGCAGCCGTGCGAGGCGGGCTGGAGCGGCACCGACAGCGCGCCGTGGAAGGCGATCCCGCCGTTGAAGAAGATCGGGTTGTACAGCTCGCCGAGGTAGGACTTGTGCCAGCCGTCGCGGCGCCAGGTGGTCTTGTACGTGCCCGTCGGGGTGGTGGCCGAGCCGCAGAAGCGCTGCTCCTTGCCCTGCCAGACGGTGGTCTCGCAGTAGGGGATGCCGCTGCCGGAGGAGATGTGGCTGATCAGCCTGGCCTCGCCGCGCACGTACAGGACCAGGATCTGGGTGGTCAGGTTGACCTCGGCGCGGGTCGGCTTGCCGTTGGGGGCCAGCACCTTCGGGACCTTGGGCGCCTCCAGGGCGGACCAGGTGGCCTTGCCGACGGTGCTGGTCGGCTTGATGCCGTTGACCTTCTGGAACGCCCACACGGCGGCCAGCGTGGTGCCGCCGTAGCGGCCGTCGGCCTTGCCGGGGCGGTAGCCGAGGTCCCGCAGGCGCCGCTGCAGCCAGACGACGGCCTTGCCCTTGTCGCCCAGCTTGAGCTTCTTGTCCGGCGCCGTGACAGGGGCCGAGGCGGCGGCGCCCGCGGCCAGGGGCACAGCGGCAGGAACAGCGGCGGCAGGAACGGCGGAGGGAGCGGCTGCTGACGTGTGCGCCACCGTCGTCGTGCCGCATCCGGCGAGTGCGACGGCCCCCGCCGTCAGGAGAGCGGCCATCCCAGGTCGACCCCGCACCGGTATCACCTCTCAAATCATTAACAAACGAATCAACGGACCCTATACCACCACTGGACACGGTCAAGTGATGCTCAACCTGTTTAGAGTGTGCGCATGTCTGAGAAGTTGCCCGCCAACGCGATACGCGTGGAAGCCGCGCTCCGGAGCCTGGGAGCGGCCGGCGAGATCGTCGTCCTGCCGGAGAAGGCGCCCACCGCCGCCACCGCGGCGGCCCAGCTCGGCTGCGAGGTCGGCGCGATCGCCAACAGCCTGATCTTCGACGCCGACGGCGAGCCGCTGCTGGTGCTGACCAGCGGCGCGCACCGGGTCGACGTGGAGCTCGTCGCGCGCACCGCCGGCGCGCGGAAGGTGCGCCGGGCCACGCCGGAGTTCGTCCGGGAGGCGACCGGGCAGCCGATCGGCGGCGTGGCGCCCGTGGGTCACCCGGCTCCGGTGCGCACACTGGTGGACACCTGGCTGGGCAAGCACGAGGTGGTGTGGGCCGCGGGCGGCCATCCGCACACGGTGTTCCCGACGACGTTCGACGAGCTCGTGCGCATCACCGGCGGCACCCCGGCCGACGTCGAGTAGGCGCGTGACGGCGTGCCGGGCGCGTGGCCCGGACGGGAGTAGGGTGCGACGATGATCGAGTTTCGCGGTGCGGGGCCCGCCGAGTTCGCCGAGCGGCTGGACACGGTGATCGGCATCTACACCGCCGCCATGCGCCCGCCCGCCGAGCAGATCGCCGGCCGCACCACAATCATGCGAAATCATGGGACATATCCCTATTTCCAGTGCTATTTCGCAGAATTGCACGATTCACCCCGTACGGCCAGTCCGCTGGTCGTCGGGTTCGCGTACGGGTTCCGCGGCGCGCCGGGCCAGTGGTGGCACGAGGTCGTGCTGCGGGCCCTGCGCGAGCGCGCGGGCGACGAGGCCGCCGAGGCCTGGATGGGCCACGCCTTCGAGCTGGCCGAGATCCACGTGCACCCCGACTACCAGGGCAAGGGCATCGGCCGCGCGATGATCACCACGCTGTGCGCCGGCCGCCCCGAGCGCACCGCGGTCCTGTCGACGCACGACCGGCCGACGGCCGCCCGCCACCTCTACGCCAGCATGGGCTTCACCGACCTGCTGACCGGCTTCGTCTTCCCCGGCGGCCACGAGGCGTACGCGATCGCGGCCCGCCCGCTCCCCCTCCCGCCGCCCTCCCCCTGGCCCCTCCCGCCGGCCTCCGCCTGACCCCTCCCGCTGCCCTTCGTCTGACGTGAGGTTTTATCAGGCTTGGCACGGGGCACGAAACATTACAGAGAGCACACGCTCTTTTACTCTCCGATCGCAGGTCCCCTGCCGTCACCCGCCCGGTCCCCCTGCGGGCGGGTGGCGGCGCCGCTCAGCGCAGCACAGGGTTCGCCCTCGGCCGCCCCTTGAGCTCGTGGAAGTGCGGGGTGCCGGCCACCAGCAGCACGCCGTCCCACAGCCGCCCGGCCGCCTCGCCCTCGGGGACGCGGGAGATCACCGGGCCGAAGAAGGCGACACGCTCCCCCGGCGACGCGGTCACGGCGACGACCGGCGTGCCCGACTCGCCGCCGATCGCGGCCATCGCCCGCGCGTGCGAGGCCCGTACGAGGTCGTCGGACTCGGGGGTGAGCGCCGCGTCGGCGAGGTCCTCCGGCAGGCCGGCGGCCCGCAGGGCCGTCGCCAGGTCGCCGAGCCAGTCCTGGTCGTCGCCGCCGGTGGTCCACAGCGCGGTGTAGAGGCGGCCGAGCGCGTCGGAGCCGTAGCGGTCGGCCACGGAGGCGCACAGCCGGGCGGGCACCCACAGGTAGCCCTCCGGGTCGCCCTCGGGATCGTCGTCGCGCCCCTCGTTGAGCACCGACAGGCTCATCACGTGCCAGCGTGCCTCGACCGGCCGCACCCGGGTCACCTCCACGAGCCAGCGGGAGGTGAGCCACGTGTAGGGGCAGGACGGGTCGAGCCAGAAGTCTGCGATCACCCGTCCAGTCAACAGGAGATCAGCCCGGGACGGGCGCCGGCTCGATCCGCTGGAACACCTCGCGCGAGGCGCTGGAGCGGTTGAAGGTGATGAAGTGGATGCCGGGGGCGCCCTCGTCGAGCAGCCGCTGGCACAGCTCGGCGCCGTGCTCGATGCCGAGCGCGCGCACGGCGGCCGGGTCGTCGGCGACGGCCTCGAAGCGGGCCGCCACGTCGGGCGGGAACGGCGCGCCGGACAGCTGCTCGGAGCGGGCGATCGTGCTCATCTGCGTCACCGGCATCACGCACGGGATGATCGGCGTGTCGCAGCCCCGGGCCGCCACCCTGTCGCGCAGCCGCAGGTAGTCGTCGGCCTGGAAGAACATCTGCGTGATCGCGTAATCGGCCCCGGCGCGGCACTTGCGCACGAAGAACTCGGTGTCGGACTCGATGGACGGCGAGCGCGGGTGCTTGTAGGGGAAGGCGGCCACGCCCACGCAGAAGTCGCCGGCCTGGCGGATCAGCCGCACCAGCTCTTCGGCGTAGAGGACGCCCTCGGGGTGCTGGACCCACTCGCCGCCCGGGTCGCCGGGCGGGTCGCCGCGCACGGCCAGGATGTTGCGCACCCCGGCGTCGGCGAAGCGGCCGACCAGGTGGCGTAGCTCGCGCACGGAGTGGTTGACGGCGGTGAAGTGGGCGACGGGCGTCAGCGTGGTGCCGCGCGCGACCCGCTCCACGATGTCGACGGTGCGGTCACGGGTGGTGCCGCCCGCGCCGTAGGTCACCGAGACGAACGTCGGCCGCAGCGACTCCAGCTCCCTGATCGCCTTCCACAGCTGGCGCTCGCCCTCGTCGGTCTTCGGCGGGAAGAACTCGAAGGAGAACGACCGGCCGCCGGAGGCGAGCAGCTCCCGGACGGTGGGGACGCGATCGGGCAGGACGGAGGGTCGACCAAGGGCCATGCGACAAGATTACCCGGTGGCCGTGCGGCGCCCGACTCTCTACCTGCTCGGTATGGCCGATATGTCCGGCCACTAGTCTCAAGGCATGAGCACAGACGCCGCGAAGATGGACAACCTGCGCGCCCAGGTGGACCGTCGCATCAGGGAGTTCGTCGAACGGCAGTTGCCCGTCACCGGCGACCCCGACCTGGAGCCGCTGCGCACCGCCGCCGACGAGCTGCTGGCGGGCGGCAAGAGACTGCGCCCGGCCTTCTGCTACTGGGGCTGGCGAGCTGCCGGAGGCGGCGACGTGCCGGAGATCTTCACCGCCGCCGCCTCGCTGGAGCTGCTGCAGGCCAGCGCCCTGGTGCACGACGACGTGATGGACAAGAGCGACCTGCGCCGCGGCATGCCGGCCGCCCACCGGCGCTTCCAGACGCTGCACGAGAAGTCGGGCTGGCACGGCTCGGCCACGCAGTTCGGCGAGGGCGCCGCGATCCTGCTCGGCAACCTGCTGCTGATCTGGTCGGGCGAGATGTGGCGCACCAGCGGCCTGCCCGCGCGGGCGCTGGCGGCGGCCCAGCCGGTGCACGACCACATGCGCACCGAGCTCATGTGCGGCCAGTATCTCGACCTGCTGGAGCAGGCGCACGGCGAGAACACCTTCGACTCGGCGCTGCGCGTGGCCCTGTACAAGAGCGGCAAGTACTCCGTCGAGCACCCGCTCCGCCTCGGCCTGGCGCTCGCCTCCGGCGGCCTGGAGCCGTGGATCGACGAGCTGTGCACCACGTACGGCACCCGGGTCGGCATCGCCTTCCAGCTGCGCGACGACATCCTCGGCGTGTTCGGCGACCCCGCGCAGACCGGCAAGCCGGCCGGCGACGACCTGCGTGAGGGCAAGCGGACGATGCTGGTGGCGCGCACCCTGGCCGCCGCCACCCCGGAGCAGGCCGGCGTGGTGCGCCGCCTGCTCGGCGACCCCGAGCTCGACGAGCCTGGCGTGGCCGCGCTGCGCGAGATCATCGAAGGCACGGGCGCGCTGCGGGCGTGCGAGGACATGATCGGCGACTATCTCGGCGAGGCGCTCGCCTCGCTCGACCAGGCGCCGATCACGCCCGAAGCCCGCACCGCGCTGGCCGGGCTCGCCGTGGCGGCTACGTCACGGCGGACGTGAGCCGCTTGGCGAACTCGGCGGCGGCTGCCCCGGGGTCGTCGGCCTCGGTGATGGCGCGCACCACCACGACGCGGCGGACCCCGTAGGACATGACCTCGTCCAGGTTGGCCAGGTCGATGCCGCCGATGCCGAACCAGGGCCGGTCACCGCCGAGCGCCGCCGCGTGCCGGAGCAGCGACGGGCCCGGCGCGTGCCGGCCCGGCTTGGTCGGCGTGGGCCAGATCGGCCCACAGCAGAAATAGTCGACGCCCTCCTCCACCGCCGCGGCGGAAGCCTCGGCGGCGGAGTGGGTGGACCGGCCGATGACGATGTCGTCGCCGAGCATTTCTCGCGCGACCGTCACCGGAAGGTCGTCCTGCCCCAGATGGAGCACGTCAGGCCGGGCGGCGAAGGCGATGTCGGCCCGGTCGTTGACCGCCAGCAGCCGGCCGTGCCGGTCGCAGGCGTCGCGGAAGACCTCCAGGAGCGCGAGCTCCTCGCGCGCCTCCAGGCCCTTCTCCCGCAACTGGACGATGTCCACGCCGCCGGCCAGCGCCGCGTCGAGGAAATCGGCCAGGTCGCCCCTGTCACGCCGCCCGTCGGTGCACAGGTAGAGGCGGGCGTCAGAAAGCGAGGGCTTGGGCACGGCGCTTGACCTCGGTGTGACGACCGGCCTTGATCGCCTGGACGGGCGACCCCGGCAGCGAGTCGTCAGGGGTGAACAGCCAGCGCAGCGCCTCCACATCGTCGTACCCGGCGTCGCGGAGCACGGTCAGCGTGCCCGGAAGGCCTTTCACCACGTCCTTTCCGTCGAGGAACACCGCGGGCACCTGTGGCCCGCCGCTGCCGCGGCGCACGCCGAGCAGCTTGTGATCCTTGAGGAGTTGCTTGGCCCGTCCCATCGAGAGGTCGAGGCGCTGGGCCACTTCGGGGAGAGTGAGCCACTCGTCAACGAGCTGGTCGGTCTCCCGGTCGATCTGTGCAACAGAAAGCGTCACGAAACCACAACTACCACATGCCGCGCTTGCTCAAACAACACAATCCCGTAGGGGTACATCTGGATCTACCAGGCGTTCCGCGTCCAGACGACGGCCCTCCTGGATGATCCGGCGGCCCTGCACGAGGTCGCGGGGCCGGTCGACGGCCAGCACCGCCGCCAGCCCGCCCTCGGCCGTCAGCCAGCAGGCCGACCACTTGCCCTCCGGCCCGCCCCGGTAGAGCAGGCGCTCGCCCGCCGGGTGGTGGCCGGCGTACTGCACCATGTGGCCGAACTGCTCCGACCAGAAGTACGGGACCGGATCGTACACGGCCTCCTCGCCCAGCAGCGTCGCGGCGGCCACCTCCGGGGCGCTCAGCGCGGTGTCCCAGTGCTCCACGCGCAGCCGGGCGCCGTAGCGGCGCGACCACCAGGCGGCGCAGTCGCCCACCGCCACCACGCCGGGCAGCGACGTGCGCAGCCGCTCGTCCGTGACCACGCCGTTGTGCAGGTCGACGTCCGAGCCCGCCAGCCACTCCACGGCCGGGCGGACGCCGATGCCCGCCACGACCACGTGCGCCTCCACGAACCCGCCGCCGACCAGCTCCACGCCGCCCTCGTCGACCGACGCGACCATCGTCTCCAGCCGCAGGTCGATGCCGTCGTACCAGCTCTCCGTGCGGGCGCCGATCTCCTCGCCGACCGCCTGCGCCAGCGGGGTCCGGCCCGCCTCCAGCACGGTGACGGCGCAGCCGGCCCGGCGGGCGGCCGTGGCCACCTCCGCGCCGATCCAGCCCGCGCCCGCGACCACCACCCGCGCGCCCGGCACCAGGCGGGCCCGCAGCTCCAGCGAGTCGTCCAGCGTGCGCAGCACGTGCTGCGGGCCGTCACCCGGCAGCGGGATCGGCTCCGCGCCCGTCGCGATGACCAGGCCGTCGTAGCCCAGCTCGCCCTCGGTCGTCTCCACCACGCCCGCACGCAGCGACTTGGCCGAGACGCCCGGCCGGAAGTCCACCTCCAGCGCGTCCAGGTCGGAGTCGACGAAGCTGGAGTCGGCCGAGCCGAGCAGCACCGCCTTCGACAACGGCGGCCGATCGTAGGGCCGGTGCCGTTCCTGGCCGATCAACGTGATCCGGCCGCCGAACCCCCGTGCCCGCAGCGCCTCGACGCTGCGCACGCCCGCAAGACCCGCTCCCACCACCACGACGCGATTCACGTTCATGACCATAACGGGGGCGGTGCCGCGGCGTCGCACCGAGGCCGTAGGCTGGGGGACGTAAGACGCGCGGGAGTCCGGCCGTAACCGGGCTGAGAGGAAGGCTTCACCGGGCCTTCGACCGCAAGACACCTGATCCGGATCATGCCGGCGAAGGGAGCGGACATGGACGTGATCGTGGGCGGCGGAGTCGTCGGACTGTCGATCGCCTGGCGCCTGGCCCGCTCGGGCCGCGCCGTCACCGTGGTCGACCCGGCCCCCGCCTCGGGCGCCTCCCACGCCGCGGCCGGGATGCTGGCGCCGGTCAGCGAGGTGACCTACACCGAGGAGCCGCTGCTCCGGCTCGGCATCGCCGCCCTGCGCCGCTGGCCCGCCTTCGCCGCCGACCTCACCGTCGACGCCGCCCTCCCCCCTGGACGGACCGGCGCCCGCACGAGCGGCCCCACCGCCACCGGCGCACCCCCGCCCTCCGGGGGCGCCTCCCTGGACGGACCTCCCGCGGGATCCGGCGGTGCGCCACGGGCCGGCGAGCCGACCGGCCATCCGACCGGCCGTCCGGCCGGGGGTGCGGCTGGGGGTGAGGACGGTCCCGCCGCCTCCGGGCCCGGCGCGGCTCCCTCCTTCGGCGACGCCGCGGGGGCTGACCCGCTCGGGGGGCTCTCGGCGCTCGGCGGGGTGCCGGCCGAGGGGCGGGACGTGCTGGATCTGCGCTCCGACGGGACGCTGGACGTGGCGTTCGGCGGGGACGACCTGGCCGCGCTCGGGGAGCTGGCCGCGTTCATGGAGAAGCTCGGCCTGCCGGTGGAGCGGCTGACCGGGCGCGAGTGCCGGCGGCTGGAGCCGATGCTGGCGCCGTCCGTGCGCGGCGGTCTGCTGGCGCCCGGCGACGCGTGGGTGGACCCGCGCCGCGTCACCGCCGCCCTGCTCGTGGCCCTGGAGCGGCGGGGCGTCCCGCTGGTACGGGAGCGCGCGGCCGGGCTGTCGCGCGAGGGCGGCCGGGTGACCGGCGTACGCCTGGAGTCCGGGGAGGAGATCTTCGGCGAGCGGGTGGTCCTGGCCGCCGGGGCGTGGAGCGCCGGGCTGGCCGACGTTCCGGTACGGCCGGTCAAGGGGCAGATCATGCGCCTGCGCTCCCCCGAGCCGCTGCTGGGCCGGTGCGTGCGCGGGATGGTGCACGGCACGCCGGTCTACCTGGTACCCAGGGGCGACGGGGAGCTCGTGGTGGGGGCCACGCAGGAGGAGCTCGGGTTCGACACCCGGGTGACCGCCGGCGGGCTGTACGAGCTGCTGCGCGACGCCAGGGAGCTGGTCCCGGGGGTGACGGAGCTGGAGGTCGCCGACGTGGTGGCGGGGCTGCGGCCGGGCACGCCGGACAACCTGCCGATCATCGGCCCCGGCTCGGCCCCGGGGCTGGTGCTGGCCACGGGGCATTTCCGGGGCGGGGTGCTGATGGCCCCGCTCACGGCCGCGATCCTGCAGGGCGAGGAGGGCGACCTCGCGTCCCTGTGCTCACCCGCTAGATTTCGGGATATTTCATGAAATTGCTGATCAACGGAAGTACGCACGACGTGGCTGACGGCATGACCGTCGCGCAGGCCGTACAGACCCTGACCACCGCCACCACCGGCGTCGCGGTGGCCGTGAACGACGAGGTCGTCGCGCGCGGCGCGTGGGAGACGACGGCGCTGCGCGACAGCGACCGCGTGGAGGTGCTGACGGCGGTGCAAGGTGGATGACCTGATCATCGCTGGGGAGAAGTTCTCCTCCCGGCTCATCATGGGCACCGGCGGCGCGCCGTCGCTGGAGGTGCTGGACCAGGCGCTGGCCGCGTCGGGCACCGAGCTGACGACGGTGGCCATGCGGCGGCTCGACCCGGCCGCCCGCGGCTCGGTGCTGGACGTGCTGCGCGAGCGCGGCATCAAGGTGCTGCCCAACACGGCGGGCTGCTTCACCGCGGGCGACGCGGTGCTGACGGCCCGGCTCGCCCGGGAGGCGCTGGGCACCTCGTGGGTCAAGCTGGAGGTCATCGCCGACGAGCGGACCCTGCTGCCCGACCCGATCGAGACGTTCGACGCGGCCGAGCGGCTCGTGGCCGACGGGTTCACCGTGCTGCCGTACATCGGCGACGACCCGGCGCTCGCCCGCCGGCTGGAGCAGGCCGGGTGCGCGGCGGTGATGCCGCTGGGCGCGCCGATCGGCTCCGGGCTGGGCATCCGCAACCCGCACAACATCGAGCTGATCGTCGAGGCGGCCGGGGTCCCGGTCATCCTGGACGCGGGCATCGGCACGGCCAGTGACGCGGCGCTGGCGATGGAGCTGGGCTGCGACGCCGTGCTCCTGGCCACCGCCGTGACGCGGGCCCAGCGGCCCGACCTGATGGCGGCGGCGATGCGCGAGGCGGTCCGCGCGGGCCGCATGGCGCGGCAGGCGGGGCGCATCCCGCGCCGCCGCTACGCCGAAGCGTCCTCCCCGCTGACCCCCTGACGGGACGTCCTTCCCGTCTGCCGGGGGCGCACCGGCTCTCCGGGGCCGGTGCCGGGGTGGCCTGTGCGACGGCGCGGCACGTGAGGGGCCGGGCGGGGCACGGGTCGGCATCGGTTTCGGATGGTCAGGCCCTCCCGGGTGCGAAACGCCCGTAAACTCAGCGGGGTGGACACGACGACTGCCGACCCGTTGGTCGGCCGGCTGCTCGATGGACGCTACCGCGTCGAGTCCCGGATCGCCCGGGGCGGCATGGCGACCGTCTACCTCGCGCTCGACATCCGGCTGGACCGGACCGTCGCGCTGAAGGTCATGCACCGCTCGCTCGCCGACGACCCGGCGTTCGTGCGCAGGTTCATCGGCGAGGCGAAGTCGGTGGCCAGCCTCTCCCACCCCAACGTGGTGCACGTCTTCGACCAGGGCACCGACACCGACGTGGTCTATCTGTCGATGGAGTACGTGCCGGGCAAGACGCTGCGTGACATCCTGCGCGAGCGCGACCGGCTGCCGGCCCGCGAGGCGCTGGAGATCATGATCCCGGTGCTGGCGGCGCTCGGCGCGGCCCACCAGGCCGGGATGGTCCACCGTGACGTCAAGCCCGAGAACGTGCTGCTGACCGCCGACGGCCGGGTCAAGGTCGTGGACTTCGGCCTGGCCAGGGCGATCGAGGCGACCAACCAGACGCGCACCGGCGTGATGATCGGCACGATCGGCTACATGTCGCCCGAGCAGGTGACGACCGGCGGCGCCGACGTGCGCAGCGACGTCTACGCGGCGGGCATCATGCTGTTCGAGCTGGTCACCGGCAGGCAGCCGTACGACGGCGAGACGCCCATGTCGGTGGCCTACCGGCACGTCCACGACACGGTCCCGGCGCCGTCGTCGCTGATCCACGACGTGCCGCCGCAGATCGACGCGCTGGTGGCGCACGCCACGGCCCGCGAGCCGCACGACCGCCCGGCCGACGCGACCGCGATGCTGGTGGCGGCCGTCGAGGCGCACCGCACGCTGCCCCGGCTGAGCGAGCCCGGCCGCGCATCCGGCGCCCACTCCAGGCCGCACCCGATGCCGTCCACGATGCCGCCCGCCGCCGCTCCCGCGCACACGCTGATCCAGCCGCGCGCCGAGGTGCCGGCCGCGCCGCCGCCCCCGCCGCGCGGGCGGGGCAAGGGCGGCGGGTTCCGGCCCAACTGGTTCCTGGTGGGGCTGGCCGCGGTGATGGTCGTCGCCGTGGCGCTGACCGGCCTCTACTTCTCGCAGAAGACGCTGGCCGTGGTGCCCGACCTCGTCGGCAAGAACCTCGCGGTCGCCGAGCAGAACGCCCGCAACCTGGGCTTCAAGGTGCGCCGCGTGGAGGGCCGCCACGACGAGGAGGTGGCCGAGGGGCTCGTCCTGGAGATGGACCCGGCCGCCAAGACCGAGGTCGAGGCCGGGCAGACGATCACGCTGGTGCCGTCGCTCGGCCCCAAGCGGGTGCTGGTGCCGAAGGTGCAGGGCCTGACCGAGCAGGACGCCCGCAACGCGATCGGCAGCGCCGGCCTGACCGTGGGCAAGGTCCGCCGCCTGCAGAACCTGGAGGTCGCGCGCAACTCCGTCATCCGCACCTCCCCGCAGGTGGGCGAGAAGGTCAAGGAAGGCGCCAAGATCGACCTGTACGTGAGCGCCGGGCTGGTGATGCCCGACGTCGACGGCATGCCGAAGGACCAGGCCGCCGCGTTCCTCAGCCAGCAGGGCTTCCAGGTGCAGGTCACCGAGGTCGACGACGACGCCGAGCCGTGCACGGTGATCGCGCAGGCGCCCAAGGCCAAGGCGGAGGTCGACCAGGGCATCCCGGCGATGATCACGGTGTCGCGCTGCCAGACGGACTTCTGGCACTGGTTCAACGGTGACCAGGAGGCCCGCGACGACCAGCAGTTCGTCATCGTGCCGCAGGTGATGGGCAAGAACGTCAACGACGCCCGCAACGAGCTGCGGGCGCTGGGCTTCCGGGTGCGGGTGCGCACGGTGGGCGGCGGCGGCGTGGTGCGTTTCCAGCGCCCGGCCCCCAACAGCGAGCGCCCGCCCAACTCCGAAGTGCTGCTCTGGCACTAGGCGCCCGGCGCTGAGAGGTCAGGCCAGGGTGCCGAGCAGGCGGACTCTGGCCAGCCCGCCGTCGGGGTGGATGTCGACGCGTACGCGCTCGACGGGCTCGGTGTGGCTCAGCCGGAAGCGGTGCGGCGTGTCGGGCAGCAGCGGGGTCGTCGGCAGCAGCTCGACCTCGCGGTCGCCGTCGAGGCCGGTGAGCGTGACGGCGGCGGGCGCGTTGTGCAGCAGATGGGTGGTGTCGATCTCGGCGACCCTGATGAGGCCGCGCCCGGCCAGCCGGATGACCAGCCAGTCGTTGCCGCCGTCGCGGCGGCGCGCGGTCTCCCAGCCTTCGGCCTGGTGGCGGGGCAGGCCGGGGGCGATGACGTGGTGCGGCTCGGAGTAGAACGCGTCGGAGCAGGCGGTGACCAGCCCGCCGTTGGCCATGGCCGCCAGGTCCAGGCCGAGCCCCTCGTACACCGACAGGTCGGCCCGGGGCTCGCCGTGCACCCGCAGCCGGGCGACGCCGCCGTCGGGGAAGATGTTCAGCCGCACGTGCGTCCAGCGGCGCTCGCCGGTGACCTCGAACGGGTGCGCGGCGTCGCCGCCGAGCGGGCTGCGCGGCACGATCTCCGTCCACGCCGCCCCGGCCAGCTCGGCGGGCGCAGGATGCCCGGCGACCTCGGCGGCCTCGACGGACGCGGACGAGGGATGGTTGCCGGTGAACCAGGCGGTGTCGACGACCACGCCGCGGATCACGCCGGGCAGGCCGAGCCGCACCAGCGCCCAGTCGTGGCCGGGCTCGCGGCGGCGGCGGGTCTCCCAGCCGTCGTAGACCTGCCCCTTGCCGCCGAACGTGGCAGGCCGGAACTCCGGGCGGCCCGGCCGGATCAGCGCCTCCTTCTCGGCGAACGCCTCGTCGCTGGCGGCGACGACCGCTCCGCCGTGGCCGCGCAGCGCGAGGTCGGGCAGGTGGGTGAAGCTCGGCATCTACGTTCCCCTCAGCAAGGTCCCGTGCGGCACGCCGTCGGCGGGCCTGCCGCGCAGCCAGGTGGTCAGGACGGCGCCCCTGAGCGCGTGGCCGTGGTAGGGCGTGATCGGGTGGCGGTGGTGCAGCCGGGCCGCGTCGACGGGCTCGACGGCGTCGGGGTCGAAGGCCACCAGGTCGGCGTCGTTGCCGGGGACGATGCCGCCCTTGCCCGGCAGCCCCGCCAGCGCGGCCGGGCCCGCCGCCATCCACCGGGCCACGTCGGCGAGCTCGTGGCCGCGCCGCGCCGCCTCCGTCCACACGACGCGCAGCCCGAGCTGCAGCGAGGCGACGCCGCCCCACGCTGCGGCGAAGTCGGGCACCTTGAGGTCGGCGGTGGCGGGCGAGTGGTCGGAGACGACGCAGCTCAGCACGCCCCGGGCGAGCCCGTCCCACAGCAGGTCGCGGTTGGCGGCCGAGCGGATGGGCGGGCAGCACTTGTACGCGGTGCCGCCCTCGGGCACCCGTTCGGCGTCGAGCGCCAGGTAGTGGGGGCAGGTCTCGGCGCTGACCGGCAGCCCGGCGGCCCGCGCCGCCTCCAGCACCGGCAGGCACTCGGCGCTGGAGACGTGCAGGACGTGCGCCCGCGCGCCCGTCTCGGCCGCCAGCCGGACCACCAGCTCGACCGCGCTGCGCTCGGCCACTCCCGGCCGCGACGCCAGGAACTCCCGGTACGAGGGGCCCGCGCAGTCCGTGAGCAGCGCCGGATCCTCGGCGTGCACGATCAGCAGCCCGCCGAACCCGGCGATCTCCGCCATGACCTCCCGCAGCTCGCCCGGCCCGAGCGGCGGGAACTCCGGCACGCCCGACGGCGACAGGAAGCACTTGAACCCGTATACGCCCGCCTCGTGCAGCCGCCGCAGCTCCTTGAGGTTGCCGGGCACGGCGCCGCCCCAGAAGCCGACGTCCACGTGGCACCGGCCCTCGGCGGCGCGCCGCTTCACGGCCAGCGCGGCGGCGTCCACGGTCGGCGGGAGCGAGTTGAGCGGCATGTCGACGATCGTCGTGACGCCTCCGGCCGCGGCGGCCCTGGTGGCACTGGCGAACCCCTCCCAGTGGGTGCGGCCCGGCTCGTTCACGTGCACGTGCGTGTCGACCAGGCCGGGCAGCAGCGCCAGGTCGCGCAGGTCGACGTCCTCGGCGGCGGTCAGCTCGGCGTCGTACGGGCACAGCGCCTCGATCCGGCCGCCGCGCACCGCCACGGCCACCGGGCGCACCCCGTCGGGCGTCACCCCCCTCCGCGACCGCACCACCAGCTCGTACGCACCCCCGCCCGAGCTGACGCAGGCGAAGACAACCGGCCCCGGGACGGAAGCCGCCGAGCCCGAGGCGGACGGCACCTGGGTGGACGGCACCTGGGCGGGCGGGACATGGGCGGGCGGGACATGGGCGGGCGGGACATGGGCGGGCGGGACCGAGTCCGCCGAGCCCGGGGCTGCCCCAACCGAAGCCACCGAGCCCGAGGCCGCCCCGGCTGAGGCCACCGGGGCCGAAGCAGCCCGGACCGAGGCCACCGGGGCCGAAGCAGCCCGGACCGAGGCAGCCGAGACCGAAGCGGCCCCAACCGAAGCCGCCGAGACCGAGGCGGCCCCAACCGAGGCCGCCGGGGTCGGGGCAGCCTGGGGCGGGGGGACCGGGGGCGGGGCGGGTGGGGGCATCAGGGTAGGTGGGCGGCGGCCACGCGGGCCGCGAGCTGCTGGAGGAGGGGGGCCGCGGCGGCCATGCAGCGGGCCGGGTCGGGCTCCAGGTCGGTGAGGGCGTAGGCGGCGGCGAAGCCGGCGGCCCGCAGGTCGTCGTCGGTGAGCGTGCGCCGGCCGCAGACGGCGACGACGGGGACGCCCGCGCGGGCGGCGGCCCGGGCGACGCCGGCGGGGGCCTTGCCGCGCAGCGTCTGCTCGTCCAGGGAGCCCTCGCCGGTGATCACCAGGCGGGCGCCCTCGACCTGCTCGTTGAAGCCGAGCAGGTCGAGCAGGTAGTCGATGCCCGGCTGGATGTCGGCGCGCAGGAAGGCGAGCGCGGCGAACCCGACGCCGCCGGCGGCCCCGGCGCCCGGCGCTCCGGCGACGCCCATCGGGCGGGGGACGTCGTCGTGCTCGACGGCGCCGACGAGGCCGTGGATGCGGGTGGCGACGGCGGCCAGCCGGGACAGCGCGCTCTCCAGCAGGGCGACCTGGTCGGGCGTGGCGCCCTTCTGCGGCCCGTAGACGGCGGCGGCGCCGTGCGGGCCGAGCAGCGGGTTGTCGACGTCGCTCGCCACGACCACCTCGACGCCCGAGAGGTCGAGGAAGCCGGACATGTCGATCCGGTCGAGGTCGCGCAGGGCCGCGCCGCCCGGCGGCAGCTCGCGCCCCTCGGCGTCGAGCAGGCGCGCGCCGAGCGCCTGGACCATCCCGGCGCCGCCGTCGGTGCAGGCGCTGCCGCCCAGGCCGAGGACGACGCGGGTGGCGCCCTGCTTGACGGCGTCGGCGATCAGCTCGCCGGTGCCGTGGCTGGTGGCGGTGAGCGGCTCGGGGCCGCCGGGAAGGCGGCGCAGGCCGGACGCCTCGGCGAGCTCGATGACGGCGGTGTCGCCGCGCCTGGCGTAGGAGGCGTCGACGGGCTCGCCGGTGGGGCCGGTGACGCGGGCGGTCACCCGGGTGAAGCCGCCTGCCACGGCGGCCTCGACGGTGCCGTCGCCGCCGTCGGCGACGGGCAGCTGCACCGCCGGGACGCCGAGCCCGGACGACACGGCGGCGGCGACCTCCGCCGCCGTCAGCGAACCCTTGAACTTGTCCGGGGCGACAAGCACGTGCTCAACCACTGCGAACTCCCACACGAGACGGACACGGGCGGCCCCCCTGCCGGGGGCGGGCGGGCCGGCGGTCCCCATCATCACACCCCGCCCGCGGCCCCGTGCGCGTGCCCCGGCCCCCTGTGGAAAACCGGGGCGGGAACCGGCGGGCATCGGGCGGGAGCCGGCGGGCAGAGGGCGGGAACCAGCGGGCATCGGGCGGGCACCGGCGGGCATCGGGCGGGCACCCACGGGCGTCGGGCGGGCATCGGCCCGTCATCGGCGCTCCGCCGCGAGGCGCAGGAGGCGGCGGTGGGCGGCGACGCCCGCGCGGCCGGCGGCGTCGTGCGGGACCGTGCGCAGCTCGCCGCCGGCGACGACGGTGCGCCCGCCGACCAGGAGCCGGGCCAGCGGCGGCTGTGGGCCGAGGACGAGCGCGCACACCGGGTCGCCGACGGCGGCCGTGAAGGGGCCGTCGACCCGCCACAGCGCCACGTCGGCGAGCTTGCCGGGCTCCAGCGTGCCGAGGTCGGCCTGGCGGCCGAGGTTGCGCGCGCCGCCGAGCGTGGCGAGCTCCAGCGCCTGCCGGGCGGTGAGGGCGTCGGGCCCTAAGCGGGCGCGCTGGAAGAGCAGCGCCTGCCGCATCTCCCCCGCCATCGTGGTCAGCTCGGAGGAGGCGCTGCCGTCGACGCCGAGCCCGACGTTGGCGCCGCCCCGCAGCAGGTCGGCGACCCGGGCGACGCCGGCGCCGAGGCGGCCGTTGGACGAGGGGCAGTGGGCGACGCCGGTGCTGGTGGCGGCGAGCCTGCCGATGTCGCCGTCGCTGAGGTGCACCGCGTGCGCCACCCACACGTCGGGCCCGAGCCAGCCGAGCCGCTCCATGTACGCGACGGGCCGCACGCCGAACTGGGCCAGGCAGTGCTCCTCCTCGTCCAGGGTCTCGGCCAGGTGGGTGTGCAGGCGCACGCCCTTGTCCCTGGCCAGCCGGGCGGCCTCGGTCATCAGCTCGCCGCTGACGGAGAACGGCGAGCAGGGCGCCACGGCGATCCGCAGCATGGAGGAGGGCGACGGGTCGTGGTGGGCGTCGACGGCGTCGGCGGTGGCGGCGAGGATGCGGTCGATCGGCTCGACGACGTCGTCGGGCGGCAGCCCGCCCGACGAGCGGCCGCGGTCCATGGAGCCGCGCGCAGGGTGGAAGCGCAGGCCGACGTCGCGGGCGGCGGCGATCTCGGCGGCGAGCAGGTCGCCGCGGCCGTGCGGGAACAGGTAGTGGTGGTCGCTGGAGGTGGTGCAGCCGGACAGCGCCAGGTGGGCGAGCCCGGCGAGCGCGGCCCCGTGCACGACCTCGGCGTCCATGGCGGCCCACACGGGATAGAGCGCCACGAGCCAGTCGAACAGGGTGGCGTCCTGGGCGAGGCCCTGGGTGGCCCACTGGTAGAGGTGGTGGTGGGTGTTGACCAGGCCGGGCGTGGCCAGGCAGCCGGTGGCGTCGACGCGTTCGGCGTGCGGGAGGGCGGGCAGCCGGTCCATGGGGCCGAGCGCGGTGATCCGGTCGCCGTCGATCCGCAGGTAGCCGTGCGGGATCTCGGGTCCGGCGACGGGGGCGAGGTAGGCGTTCTCGATCAGCAGGGTGGTCACGCGGACGCCTTGCGCTCGGCCGCGAGCCGTACGGCGTCGAGGATCTTCTCGTAGCCGGTGCAGCGGCACAGGTTGCCGGCCAGGGCCTCGCGGATCTCGGCGTCGGAGGGCCGTTCGACGCGGGCGAGCAGGTCGTGCGCCTGGACGATCAGCCCGGGGGTGCAGAAGCCGCACTGCACGGCGCCGCACTCGACGAACGCCTCCTGGACGGGGTCGAGCCGGTCGCCGTCGGCGAGCCCTTCGACGGTGCGGACGCGGCGGCCCTCGGCCTGCCCGGCGGCGACCAGGCAGGCGCAGACGGGGACGCCGTCGAGGTAGACGGTGCAGGAGCCGCATTCGCCCTGCTCGCAGGCGTTCTTGGAGCCGGGCAGGCCCATCCGCTCGCGGAGCACGTACAGCAGGCTCTCGCCTTCCCAGACGTCCTCGACGGTTTCCTCGCGGCCGTTGACGGTGCAGGTCAGACGCATCAGGCGGCCCTCCTTCCCAGGTGGTCGCGCCACGCCCAGGCGAGCGTGCGGCGGGCCATCACGGCGACGGCATGGCGGCGGTAGGCGGCGCTGCCGCGTACGTCGTCGATCGGCGAGGCCGCGGCGGCGCACAGTTCGCCGAAGCGGTCCAGCAGCGCGGGGGCGAGCGGCGCGGCCCAGTCGAGCTCCTTGGCCAGGAACTCCTCGGCCTCCAGGGCGCGGCGCGGGGTGGGCGCGGCGGAGCCGAGCCCGGTGCCGACGCGGCGCTCGCCGGGGTGCAGCGCGATCGCGAACGAGCAGACGGCGATCACCATGGCGTTGCGGGTGCCGACCTTGGAGAAGTACTGGGGGCCGGTCGCCGGGGCCAGGTGCACGGCCCTGATCAGCTCGTCGGGGCGCAGCGCGTGGCGTTTGACGCCGGTGTAGAAGGCGTCGGCGGGGATCATGCGGACGCCGCCGTCACGCGACTCGGCCTCGACCAGCGCGCCGGCGGCCAGCAGCGGCGGGTGGCTGTCGCCGGCGGGCGAGGCGGCGCCCAGGTTGCCGCCGACGGAGCCGCGGTTGCGGATCTGCGGCGAGCCGACGGTCCGCGCCGCCTGGGCCAGCCCGGGCAGCTCGCCGCCGAGCCGGTCGATGATCACGCTGTACGGGACGGCGGCGCCGATGCGCAGGCGCCCGTCCTGGTTCGTCCACGTGGCGAGCTCGGCGACCCGGGTGAGGTCGAGCAGCGCGGCGGGCCGGCGCACGCCGAAGTTGATCTCCACCATGACGTCGGTGCCGCCCTGGATCGGCACGGCGTCCGGCAGGTCGGCCTTGGCGGCCAGCGCTTCGGCCCACGTGGTGGGGCGCAAGAAGTCCATCGGTGCTACTCCCAGGCGAATCCGGCGTCGGGGGCGTCCTCGCGCAGCACCGTGCCCTCGATCAGGCCGTAGGGTCGGTCGGCGGCGTGGAACACCTCGTTGTCGTTGCCGAGCCCGAACGGGGTCAGGTCCACGGCGACGTGGTGCTTGTTGGGCATGACGAGCCTGATCTCGCACACCTGCGGGCAGGAGGCGAGCACCCGCTCCCCCATCGCGTACAGGGTCTGCTGGAGCGAGAGGCTGTGCGTCCCGGCGAAGGCCTCCAGCAGGTGGCGGCGTACGGTCGCGTGGTCGGCGCGACCGCCGTGCTGGCGCCAGCGGGCGTCGACGGCGGTGGCCAGGACGCGGTCGGCGGCCGGGCGCAGCGTGGTGTACTCGTCGACGGCGAAGCCGCGGAACTCCGAGCCGGTCGAGTTGAGCACGACCAGGCCGCTCAGCCCCGACACCACGCTGGTGCGGCCGTCGCGGTCGTGGTGGACCAGGCAGGTGCGGCTCTCGCCGCCGGCGCGCACGAACGAGTGGTCGCCGAGCCGGTCCCAGGCGTACTCCTCGATCTCGACCCTGGCGTGGTGGATGGAGGGCCGGGCGTTCACGTAGTGGCGGGCGAGCAGCAGCGCGAAGTCCTCGATCTCGCCGACGCCGTGGCGGGCGGCGAAGGCGTAGACGGTGTTCTTCTGCGTGTCGGTCGGCAGCACGGCGGCGTTGTCGCCGGTCAGGTGGACGGCCGTCATGTCGCCGGACAGGGCGGTGCTGACGTTGAGGTCCTTGAGGTGGTGCACGCCGCCGTCCTTGGTGACGCGCACGAGCCGGGTCTCCGCCTTGCCGTACCGGTTGGGTCCCAGGACGATCGCCATCTAGCTCCCTCGGTAGGTGGAGTAGGCGTACGGGCTCAGCAGCAGCGGCACGTGGTGGTGCTCCGCGGGGTCGGTCACGGTGAAGGCGACGACGACCTCCGGGTAGAAGGGGCCGCCGGTGTCGAACACCACGCGGTTCGTGCCGTTGCGGGGCTGCCAGCCGGTGATCCGGCCGTCGGCGTCGGTGCGGCCCTCGGCGAGGGTGCGGCCGTCGTGCTCCAGCCGTACGCGCATCCCGGCGGCGGGGCGGCCGGTGACCGCGTCGAGCACGTGCGTCGAGAAGCTCATCGGCCGGCCTCCAGGAGCTTGCCGGCCCGCAGGCGGGTGATCGCGGCCAGTTCGGCGCGCACGGTCCGGCGTTCGGTCTCGTCGTCGTCGCGCAGCCGCGCGCGGAGCCTGGCCAGCATCTGGGCGCCGGTCAGGCCGGTGGCGCAGATCAGGTAGACGTGGCCGAAGCGGCGCTCGTAGGCGCGGTTGGCCTCGGCGAGGTCGGCGCGCAGGGCGTCCTCGACGCCGGACTGCTCCTGCCGCGACCAGGCGCCGCCGGTCCGCTCGCCGATCCTCGGGTGGGCGGCCAGCGCCTCCAGCACGTCGTCCCAGGCGAGCTCGCGGGCGGCCAGGGCGGCGGCGTCGGCCAGGGCGTCCGGCGACGGGTAGGGGCGGCCGGCGGCGACCCGGCCGGCGAACGCGCGGGAGGCGCAGCAGGCCAGCAGGTCGCGCTCCGCCTCCTCGGGAGGCAGGGCGTTGAAGCGGGCCAGCGCGTCGTCGGGCATGACTCGAGTACACACATGGCGGTGGTGCCCGGTCCATCCCCGGGAACTCCCAACCGGGGCGGCGGTTGGCCAAGACTTTTGTGTCATGCTCCAAGGCCGCATCCGGACGGGTCCTGGCCTGGCCATACACTGAGTGCCATCATGACCCCTACCTCTCTGATCGGCGGGCACGTCTCCGTCACGGGCGGCCTGGCCAAGGGCGGGCTCGCCTACATGGCCGACATCGGCGCCGAAATGATCCAGGTGTTCGTCACCAACCCGCGCGGGTGGGCGCTGGCCGAGGGCCGTCCCGACCAGGACGCGCTGCTGGCCGAGTCCGGCGTCGACACCTTCGTCCACGTGCCGTATCTGGCGAACTTCGGCTCACCCAGCGCGGAGACGCTGGCCAACTCGGTGGCGATCGTCCGTCACACGCTGCGCCGGGGCGTCGACATCGGCGCCAAGGGGGTCGTGGTGCACACCGGCTCGGCGGTGACGCAGCCGCGCGACGACGCGATGCGGCAGCTGCGCGAGCATCTGCTGCCGCTGCTCGACGAGATCCCCGACGGCGGTCCCGACCTGCTGCTGGAGCCGATGGCCGGGCAGGGGGCGATGCTGTGCGCGACCGTGCAGGACCTGGAGCCCTATCTGGCGGCGCTCGACTGGCATCCGCGGGCCGGGGTGTGCTTCGACACCTGTCACGCCTTCGCGGCGGGTCACGACCTGGCGGCCGAGGGCGGGGTGCGGGAGACGTTCGACCTCCTGCACAAGCTCGCGCCGGGGCGGCTGAAGCTCATCCACGCCAACGACTCCAAGGACGCGTGCGGGTCGAAGAAGGACCGCCACGAGAACATCGGGGCCGGGCTGATCGGCGCCGCGGCGTTCGGCGAGATGATGCGCCACCCGGCGGTGGCCGGGGTGCCGGTCTGCATCGAGACGCCCGGCAAGGCCGACAAGCACCGCGAGGACATCGAGACGCTCAAGCGGCTGCGTGACGGCTGACGGGGCGCGCACGGCCGCCCCCCGCTCACGCCCTTGACCCGTCGTGACAGGGGTGCCCGCCGGCACCGTCCGGCCGCCCCCGTGTGGCCGGATCGGGGCCACGGCGGGCACCCCCTCACGTGGTCGGCCGGCGGGCCCTACCCCCCGGTAAAGGGCCCGGCAGCCGCGGTGACCCAGGTGGTCACCAGGGAGTCCGGCGCATCCGCGGGGAGCCTTGCGGCTCGCCCCCGATGCTCCGGAGTGGCTTCCGATGCCGAAACACTACGGTCGCGATCTTGCCGGGGAAACCCCGTTGGCTCATAGCTCGGTAAGCGGTGCGTAGTCATCGATGTACGGAGCGTGTCTGATCGACGAGCGGTCACCCTGGTGCGACGAGCGGTCGGCCGACAGGCCCTCCGAGCTGTCACCGGATCGCCGTCACGGCCCGGCCCGACCGGTGTGACCTGGGAAATCTCCCCGGCATGACAAGGGACGCGAGCGCGGGGCAGGATGCCAGCGCGCCCGCGTTCACGCCTGCCCGCCCGCACACGCCGCGCATGGCGATCACGCCCCCCTCGCAGGGGGGCGCAGGCGGGCGGGACCGTCAGGTGACGGCGCCGCGATGCTGGCGGACGAGCTGCTCGCGTACCTGGCGGGTGTGGCGGCGGCTGACCTGGAGCGTCTCGGAGCCGACGGTGAGCATCACGCGCCCGCCCTCGAAGCGCAGCTCGCTGACGTGGCGGGCCGACACCAGCGTGCTGCGGTGCACGCGGATGAAGCCGGCCTCGGCCCAGCGGCGCTCGAGCGCCGCCAGCGACATGCGCACCAGGTAGCTGCCGTCGACCGTGTGCAGGCGCACGTAGTCGCCCTTGGCCTCGGCGAAGCGCACCGCCTGCTGCGGCACGAACCGGGTGCGCCCGCCCAGCTCGACGGGGATGACGTCGTCCTGCCCCTGCTCGGCGGGCGAGGCCGGCGCGGAGGCGACCTCCAGCCGGCGCACCGCCTCCGACAGCCGCTCGGCCCGCACCGGCTTGAGCAGGTAGTCGACGGCCTCCAGCTCGAACGCCTGGACGGCGCACTCGTCATGGGCGGTGACGAAGACGAGCTTGGGCGGGCTGGGGAACCCGCCGACCAGCCGGGCCAGGTCGAGCCCGTCGAGGCCGGGCATGCGGATGTCGAGGAACACCGCGTCGAGCCGCTCGCCGCCGCCGATCATCGCCACCATGTCCTGCAGCGCCGCGACACCGTCGCAGGCGGTGCGCACGTGCTCGATCCGGCTGTCCTGACGCAGCAGGTAGGCCAGCTCCTCCAGCGCGGGGACCTCGTCGTCAACGGCCAGAACACGTAGCATGCCCTCTAAGCTGCCGTAAGAAAGCCTTGCTCACAACCCCCTCGGCCACGTTCCGTAAAGAATCGATTACAGTTCGGGGCCGATCAGGGCGCGCCGAGTTGCGCCTTGGGCACGCGCAGCCGCACCTTCGTGCCCGTGCCGGGCGCGGTCTCGACCACGAGGCCGTAGTCGTCGCCGTAGATCTGGCGCATCCGCAGGTCGACGTTGGCCAGGCCGATCCCGGCGCCCTCGCGGCCCGGGTCGTCGTCGAGCACCTTCCTGGCCCGGTCCGGGTCCATGCCCACGCCGTCGTCCTCGACCGTGATGTGCGCCTCCGGACCCGCGTCGCGGGCCACGACGCGCACCTCGCCGGTGCCGCCGCGCCCCCGCATTCCGTGCTTGATGGCGTTCTCCACCAGCGGCTGCAGGCACAGGAACGGCACGGGGACGGGCAGCACCTCGGGCATCACCTGAAGGCTGAAGCGCAGCTTGTCGCCGAACCTGGCACGTTCCAGAAGCAGGTAGCGGTCGACGCAGGTGAGCTCGTCGGCCAGCGTGGTGAAGTCGTCGGCCCGGCGCAGCGCGTAGCGGGCGAAGTCGGCGAAGTCCAGCAGCAGCTCGCGGGCCCGCCCCGGATCGGTGCGGACGAACGACGCGATCGTGGTGAGCGCGTTGTAGACGAAGTGCGGGGAGATCTGCGCCCGCAGCGCCCGCATCTCGGCCTCCAGCGCGCGCCGCCGCGAGGAGTCGAGCTCGGCCAGCTCCAGCTGACCCGACACCCACCGGCCCACCTCGGTGACCGTGCGCACCAGGGCGGCGCTCAGCTCCTCGTCGTACGCGGCCAGCGCCCCGATGATCTTGCCGTCGGCGGTCAGCGGCACCACGACCGCCCCGTACGGCTCCCCGGGGAAGACCTGCGCGCGGCCGGCGGCCAGCGTGGTGCGCGCGTAGCTGAGCACCTCGTCGGTGCACGGGCCGTCCCAGGCGAGCGCGGCGTCGGTCGAGGTGATCGCGACGGAGTGGGTGCCGAGCAGGGCGCGCAGATGACGCACGGCCTTGCGGGCGGAGTCGCGGTGCAGCCCGGTCCGCAGCGCGGGGGCGGCCAGCGCGGCCGTGTGCAGCGTGGTGAAGGTCGCCTCGGCCCCGGAGCGGCCCTCTTCCCTGGCACGGCGTCGGGCCAGCGTGTAGCCCAGGACGAAGGCGAGGAGGGGCAGCACCACGCACGCGGTGGTCAGCATGCGCAAACCGTAACCAACATCGTCGCGCGTGGGGGCGGAAACCCTACGGCGGGCCCTCGCCGGGTTCTTCCTGGTAGGAGTAGCGCTGCTCGCGCCACGGGTCGGCGACGTTGTGGTAGCCGCGCTCCTCCCAGAAGCCGCGCCGGTCCTCCAGGAGGTATTCGACGGCGCGCACCCATTTGACGCTCTTCCACGCGTACAGGTGGGGCACGACCATGCGCACCGGGGCGCCGTGCTCGGCGGTGAGGGGGGCGTCGTCGAGGTCGGTGGCGAACAGCGTGCCGGGGGCGGTGAAGTCGGACCACCTGAGGTTGGCGCTGTAGCCGTACTCGGCCCAGATCATGACGTGGCGCACGCCGGGGTCGGGCGGCGCGGCGGCCATGAGGTCGGCCGGGGTGACCCCGCGCCAGCGCTGGCCGGGCACGGAGAACTTGGTGACGCAGTGGAAGTCGGCCACGACGTCGGTGCGCGGCAGCCGGTCGAAGTCGTCCCAGCCGAAGCGGTGCTCCTCCCCCGACGCGGTGGCGCCGGACACGCGCAGGTCCCACGTGGCGGGCTTGAACGGGGGGACCCTGCCGTAGTGGATCACGGGTAGGCCGCGGGGCACGTACTGGCCCGGTGGCAGGCGCGGCTCCTCCACGATCACTCTCCTCACGGGACTCGCGGTCCCGACCATCCTGCCACCGGCCGCGCGCCGGTTCGTCAGCGGGTCGAGTGCGCTACCATTGGCGCACTATGCGCACCGCGTTCGTGTTTTTTTATGGCGACGGACCCACAGGTCGGACCGTTCGCCACCTGACGCTGCGCTAGCAGACAGGCGAGCAGAAAGGCCCCGGGTCCACCAGGACCCGGGGCCTTTCGCGTTTTCCGGAGGAGTACAGCATGGTGATCGTGATGGGCCAGGAAGCCACCGGCGACGACGTCGCCTCGATCGTCGCCGTCGTGCGGGCGGCCGGGGTGGAGGCGTTCGTGAGCAAGGGCGTGACGCGGACGATCGTCGGCCTGGTGGGCGACGTGACGCAGCTCGACGCGGGCAGCCTGCGCGGGATGGCGGGGGTGCGCGACGTGATGCGCGTCTCGACCCCGTACAAGCTGGTGAGCAGGGAGAACCACCCCGAGCGGTCCACGGTGCGGGTGGGCGGGGTGCCGATCGGGCCGGGCACGGTGACGCTGATCGCCGGGCCGTGCGCGGTGGAGACGCCGGAGCAGACGCTGCAGGCGGCGCGGATGGCGCAGGCGGCGGGCGCGACGCTGCTGCGCGGCGGCGCGTTCAAGCCGCGCACGTCCCCGTACGCGTTCCAGGGGCTGGGTGAGAAGGGGCTGCGCATCCTGGCGGACGTGCGCGAGGAGACCGGCCTGCCGATCGTGACCGAGGTCGTCGACGCGCGCGACGTGGAGCTGGTCGCCTCCTACGCCGACATGCTGCAGGTCGGCACCCGCAACGCGCAGAACTTCGCGCTGCTGCAGGCGGTGGGCGCGGCGGGGCGGCCGGTGATGCTCAAGCGCGGCATGAACGCCACGATCGAGGAGTGGCTGATGGCGGCCGAGTACGTCGCGCAGCGCGGCAACCTGGACGTGGTGCTGTGCGAGCGGGGCATCAGGACGTTCGAGACCGCCACCCGCAACACGCTCGACGTCTCGGCGGTGCCGGTGGCGCAGCGGCTGTCGCACCTGCCGGTGATCGTGGACCCGTCGCACTCGGGCGGCCGGCGTGACCTGGTGATGCCGCTGACCAGGGCGGCCCTGGCGGTGGGCGCCGACGGCGTGATCATCGACGTGCACCCGCACCCCGAGCAGGCGCTGTGCGACGGGCCGCAGGCGCTCGTCGACGCCGACCTGGGCGAGCTGGCCCAGGTCATGCGGGACCTGCCGCCGCTGCTGGGCAAGACGGCGGCGGCCCCGGCGACGGTCTGACCCGGTTAGAGGGTGTATTCCTGGATCGAGTCGGCGAGCTGGACGGCGAGCTCCTCGGCGTCCAGCCGCTTCTCGATCTGCTTGAGGTCCTCGATCTTGGCCCGGGTCTCGGCCCGCTTGGGGGCGAGCAGGCTGCAGCAGTCCTCGTCGGGCAGCTCGGAGATCTCCAGCGTGCCGATGCGGCGGGCCTCGGCCATGATCTCGGTCTTGTCCCAGCCGACGAGCGGGCGCAGGATCGGCAGCTCGACGGCGTGGTCCTGGGCGGTGATGTTGGCCAGCGTCTGGGAGGAGACCTGGCCGAGCGCGTCGCCGGTGACGAGGGCGGCGGCGCGGATGCGGTGGGCGACCTCCTCGGCGGTCTTGAGCATGAGCCGCCGCTGGGCGATCACCGCGAGCCGGTCCTGGCCGGAGTTGCGGATCGACTGCTGGGCCTTGCCGAACGGCACCACCCACAGCCGCGACTTGCCCTGGAACCGGTCGAGCTTCCTGACCAGCGCGTAGGCCTTGTAGATCGACTCGGAGGTGGTGAACGGGATGCCGGAGAAGTGCAGGAAGTCGACGTGCAGGCCGCGCCGCATCATGCGGTAGGCGGCGACCGGCGAGTCGATGCCGCCCGACATGAGCACCAGCGCCCGGCCGCTGCTGCCGACGGGCAGGCCGCCCTGGCCGGGCAGGCCGCCGGTGAAGACGAACACCTCGTCGCGGTCGACCTCGATGAACAGGGTCAGCTCGGGGTTGCGCAGGTCGACGGGCAGGCCGTAGGCGTCGTTGATGGCGCCGCCGACGAGCCGGTCGAGCTCGTTGGAGCGCAGCGGGAAGCGCTTGTCGCGGCGGCGGGAGCGGACCGCGAAGGCGGGCTTGCGGGCGATCTCCTCGCGCTCGCCGACGAGCTCGAGACCGGCCTTGAGCACCGCGTCGGGGTCCTTGGCGACGCGCCAGGCCGGGTGGATCCACACCAGGCCGGGCACGTCGGCGACCCGCTCGGCGACGGTCATGGCCTGCTCGGCCGACGAGCCGTCGGGCAGGAAGATCGCGATGACGCCGTGGCGGCGGCGCACGTCGAGCTTGAGCCCGAGCTCCTGGAGCGCGTCGCGGATGTTGCTGATCAGGCGGCGTTCGAACAGCTCGCGGTTCTTGCCCTTGAGGACGATCTCGCCCAGCTTGAGCAGAACGCATGGCTCGCCCAGGGCGGACATCGTCATGGTGGAACCTCCGGGGAAGACAGGGAATGCGCGCTCGTACCAACGCGGCGACCCACCGAGTTTAGTCCGTGACCGGCCACCGAGGGATCCATGAGCACTTCTCACATTTCCGACTTGTCAAGTTGACAGATAGTCGAGATATCCATGCGAAAGGGACAGCGCTCCTGGCACAATCCGGAGACCCCTAATGCAAGGAATCTCACTACATGTCCGCTGTTGACCATTTCACCCACGGTCCGCTCACGCCGGTCCTCGCCTACGTGATGTCGTGCATGGGATCGATGCTCGGACTGCGGCTCACCGCCCAGGCCCACGCCTCGCGAGGTGCCTCGCGGATGCGCTGGCTGATCGGCGCGGCCATCTCCATCGGCGGCACCGGGATCTGGGTCATGCACTTCATCGCCATGATGGGCTTCGAGGTGGAGGGCACCCAGATCCGCTACGACGTGCCGCTCACCGTCGCCTCGGCCCTGGTCGCGATCATCGTCGTCGGCACCGGCCTCTTCCTCGTCTCCTACGGCGGGGGCCGCGTCCCCGCGCTGCTCGGCGGCGGCCTGCTCACCGGGCTCGGCGTGGCGAGCATGCACTACCTCGGCATGTACGCGATGAACATGTCCGCGCACGTCTCCTACGACCGCACCCTCGTGATCGCCTCGGTGATCATCGCCGTCGTCGCGGCCACGACCGCCCTGTGGTTCACGCTGCGGGTCAAGCGGACCGTCTGGATCACCGCCGCGGCGCTCGTCATGGGCCTGGCCGTGGCGGGCATGCACTACACCGGCATGTTCGCGATGATCGTCCAGCTCCACCCGCAGCCCACGGCCGTCTCCGGGGCCGACGCGCTCGACTTCCTGGTGCCGCTGATGACCGTGATCAGCCTCATCACGCTGACCATGCTGCTCATGGTCATCCTGGCGCCGTCGGAGCAGGAGCTGAACGAGGACGCCGAGCTCCTGGCCCGCCTGGAGCTGCGCCGCAAGGCCGCGCAGGAGCAGCAGCTCAGCTACCCCGCCGCCGCCCCCGGGCCGCAGCCGGTCTACCCCGCGCCGGTGCCCCACCAGCAGGCCGCGCCGCGCAGCCGCCGGAGATAGTCGCCTGTGCGGCGATGTGCCCCCACACTCCCTGCGTCGGCTTGTGGGGGCACCCTGCTGACCTCGCGCGTACGCGATGTCGGGGCCGCTGCCCGGCTCTGCGGGGAGGCGACGAGGGCGCGCCGGAGGTGGATCTCTTCGGCACGCCCCGCGGTTGAACTATGCGTAGGTACGGCTTGCGACGCGTGGTGGGCCGCCGACTCTCCGCGGCGCAAGCCGTACCCTCGAAGGGGGTTGTAGCGGTAACCCCGCTGCTCCAGAAGGTACGGCCGCCCGCTTGCAAGCCGCTTTCAATCAGCCGAAGAACACCTCCGCCTCGGCGTAGCGCGAGGCCGGGACGGTCTTCAGCTCGGCCGTGGCCTCGTCGAGCCCGACCCGGACGATGTCGGTGCCGCGCAGCGCCACCATCATGCCGAAGTCGCCCTCGTGCGCCGCGTCGATCGCCTGCAGGCCGAACCTGGTGGCCAGCACCCGGTCGTAGGCCGTCGGCGTGCCGCCGCGCTGGATGTGGCCGAGCACGGTCGTGCGGGCCTCCTTGCCGGTGCGCTTCTCGATCTCCTTGGCCAGCACCTCGCCGATGCCGCCGAGCCGGACGTGCCCGAACGCGTCGAGCTCGCCCGCCTGCAGCGCCATCTGCCCCTCGATCGGGTGGGCGCCCTCGGCGACGACGATGATCGGCGAGTAGCGGGTGCGGAAGCGGGACTCCACGTACTCGCAGACCCGGTCGATGTCGAAGGGCTTCTCCGGGATGAGGATGACGTTGGCGCCGCCCGCCATGCCGGCGTGCAGCGCTATCCAGCCGGCGTGGCGGCCCATGACCTCGCAGATCAGCGCCCGGTGGTGCGACTCGGCCGTGGTGTGCAGCCGGTCGATGGCCTCGGTGGCGATGTTGACGGCGGTGTCGAAGCCGAAGGTGTAGTCGGTGCCGGACAGGTCGTTGTCGATCGTCTTGGGCACGCCGACGACCTTGACGCCGCGGTCGTAGAGCTGCTTGGCGACGCCCAGCGTGTCCTCGCCGCCGATGGCGATCAGCGCGTCGACGCCGGTCGCGGCCAGGTTGTCCTTGATCCGGTCGACGCCGCCCTCTATCTTGATCGGGTTGGTCCGTGACGAGCCGAGGATGGTGCCACCCCTGGGCAGGATGCCCCGCACGGCCTGGATGTCGAGCGGCATCGTGTCGCCTTCGAGCGGGCCCCGCCAGCCGTCGCGGAAGCCGACGAACTCATGACCGTAGACGCCCACTCCCTTCCTGACGACAGCCCTGATCACAGCGTTGAGACCGGGGCAATCGCCACCTCCGGTGAGCACTCCGATACGCATAACGGGTTCCTCCCGACGGGGTTCACGACCAGAATCGCATTGTGCCCATACAGGCGGGCATTGGTCTAGACCAAACGCGTGTGGACCGAGTGAAAGGCGATTTCGTGAGCGTGTTGGCCATCGACGCCGGCACCACGGGCGTCACCGCTCTCGTGGTGTCCGAGGACGGCCGGGCCGAGTCCCGCGGCTACGAGGAGTTCGCCCAGCACTTCCCGGAGCCCGGCTGGGTCGAGCACAACCCAGAGGACATCTGGCAGGCCACGCTGAGCGCCTGCGCCGAGGCGCTGCGCGGGGCCGCCGCCACACCGGTGTGCGTCGGGATCACCAACCAGCGCGAGACCGCGGTGCTGTGGGACCGCGAGACGCTGGCCGCGCCGCGCCGCGCGATCGTCTGGCAGGACCGGCGCACCGCCGGGATCTGCGCCCGCCTGCGCGAGCAGGGCCACGAGCCGCGCGTCGCCGAGCTGACCGGCCTGCGCCTCGACCCCTACTTCACCGCCTCCAAGCTGGCCTGGCTGGCCGCGCACGACCCACACGCCTGGGAGGGCGTCACGTCCGGCCGGGTGGTGGCGGGCACCGTCGACTCCTACCTGATCGCCCGGCTCACGGCGGGCGCGCGCCACGTCACTGACCCGTCCAACGCCTCCCGCACGCTGCTGTACGGGCTGGAGTCGGGCGGGTGGGAGCCGGAGCTGTGCGAGCTGTTCGGCGTGCCGGAGTCCGCGCTGCCGGCGATCGTGCCCAACTTCGGCGAGCTGGGGCGCACCGAGCCGGCCGCGTTCCTCGGCCTGGACCTGCCGATCAGCGGGGTGGCCGGCGACCAGCAGGCGGCGCTGTTCGGGCAGACCTGCTACACGCCCGGCGAGGTCAAGTGCACGTACGGGACGGGCTCGTTCATCCTGTCCAACACCGGCACGGAGATCGTCAGGTCGCCGGACGGGCTGCTGACGACGGTGGCCTGGCAGGCGCCGTCGGGCGAGCGCACGTACGCGCTGGAGGGGTCGATCTTCGTGACCGGCGCGGCGGTGCAGTGGCTGCGCGACGGGCTCGGCCTGATCGGCACCGCGCCGGAGTCGGAGGCGGTGGCGCGCACGGTGCCCGACAGCGGCGGCGTGGTGTTCGTGCCCGCTCTGACGGGGCTCGGGGCGCCGTACTGGGACCCGGACGCGCGGGGGCTGATCACCGGCATCACGCGCGGCACCACGCGGGCCCACCTGGTGCGGGCGACGCTGGAGGCGATCGCGTTCGAGGTGCGCGACGTGGCGGCCGTGATGGGCGGCGACGGCATCCCGGTGCTCAAGGCCGACGGCGGGGCCAGCGCGAACGACCTGCTCATGCAGTTCCAGGCCGACCAGCTCGGCACTCCGGTGGAGCGCCCGGCGGTGCGGGAGACGACGGCCCTGGGCGCGGCGTTCCTGGCGGGGCTGGGCGCGGGGGTGTGGGGGTCGGCGGAGGAGCTGCGCGAGACGTGGCGGCTGGAGCGGCGCTTCGAGCCGGGCGCGCGCGACGACGCCGCCTACGACCGCTGGCGCGCGGCCGTGGCCCTGGCGTGTGACGACCGGCGATAGCCTGCCCCGCCCTCACCTGCCCCGGCGCGGCGCGGCGCGGCCTAGCGTGTAA
This sequence comes from Nonomuraea sp. NPDC003214, assembly GCF_053590035.1. Lineage (NCBI taxonomy): Bacteria > Bacillati > Actinomycetota > Actinomycetes > Streptosporangiales > Streptosporangiaceae > Nonomuraea > Nonomuraea sp. NPDC003214. Next base: position 482,896 of record NZ_JBSFSX010000007.1, read on the forward strand.
ATAAACTTTGACATGGTGTCCGCGGCGTTTTACCTTGACCAATGTCAGCTTTGTTTTACATAAGGAGCGGGCATGGCCTTCGAGGAAAAGCGTGCCTGGGTGATGATCGTGCTCTCCGTCGGCGCGTACGCGATCTACGTGGCGATCGTCCTGAGCCGGGCCGGCGACGGCCCGTTCGCCGACGTCCCCTACGCCGGAGCCCTGCTGTGGACCATCGGCGGCGCCGTCGTCGCCGGGATCGCTGCCAACATCGCGATGGCCGTCGCGGGCGGCAAGGGCGCCGGCCGCACCGACGAGCGCGACCGCGAGATCAACCAGGTCAGCGAGCGCATAGGGCAGTCCTTCGTCGTCATCGGCGCGCTCGCCGCACTGATCATGGCCGTCGCCGAGCTGCGCCACTTCTGGATCGCCAACGCCGTCTACCTGGCGTTCGTGCTGTCCTCGGTGCTCAGCTCGATCGCCAAGATCATGGCCTACCGCAAGGGCGGCTTCCAGACGTGGTGAAGCCGACGCAGGTCACCAACACGATCCGGGCCCTGCGGTTCGCGCACGGCGAGATGACCCAGGCCGAGCTGGCCGACCGGGTCGGCGTCACCCGCCAGACCATCATCGCGATCGAACAGGGCCGCTACTCCCCCTCCCTGGAAATGGCGTTCCGCATCGCCCGGGTGTTCCGCGTCGGGCTCGACGACGTCTTCCAGTACCCCGACACCGAAGGAGACTCCCCATGAAGGCGATCGTCCAGGACGAGTACGGCCCGCCGCGCACGCTGAGCCTCGGCGAGGTCCCGACGCCGGAGCCGGGCGCCCGCGAGGTGCTGATCCGGGTGCACGCGGCCGGCGTCGACTACGGCGTGTGGCATCTCATGACCGGGCTGCCGCTCGTCGGCCGCCTCGCCTTCGGCCTGCGGCGGCCGCGCAACCGCGTGCCGGGCATGGACGTGGCCGGCGTCGTGGAGTCCGTCGGCGCCGGCGTGAGCGGCTTACGCCCCGGCGACGAGGTGTACGGCGCGGCGACCGGCGCGTACGCGGAGTTCGCGGTCGCCCGCCCGGGCAAGCTCGCCCGCAAGCCCGCCAACCTGAGCTTCACCGAGGCGGCGGCCGTGCCCGTGTCGGGGGTGACCGCGTTACGGGCCGTCGGCCGGGTCACGGCCGGCGAGAAGGTGCTGGTCATCGGCGCCGGCGGCGGAGTGGGCAGCTTCGCGACGCAACTGGCGGTCGCCGGCGGCGCCGACGTCACCGGCGTGTGCAGCACGGCCAAGGCCGGCCTCGTCCGGTCGCTGGGCGCCGGGGCCGTCATCGACTACACCCGCGAGCCGCTCACCGGGACGTACGACCTGATCATCGACATCGCGGGCAACCGGCCGCTGCGCGAACTGCGCGGGCTGCTCGCCGAGCGGGGCCGGCTCGCCCTCGTCGGCGGCGAGGGCGGCGGCCGGTGGTTCGGCGGGCTCGGCCGGCTGCAGGCCGCCCGGCTGATCAATCCGTTCACGCGCCAGCGCCTGGACCCGCTGCTCTCGCTGACCCGCACCGCCGACCTGGACACGCTGCGGGACCTCATCGAGGCCGGGGCCGTGCGACCGGCCGTCGGGCGCACGTACGCCCTGGCCGAGGCCGCCACCGCGGTGGGCGACCTGGCCGCGGGCGACGCGCCGGGCAAGCTCGTCATCACGGTGCGCTGACCCGGGACCGGGACCGGCAGGCCAGGCCAGGGCTACGCGGGGAGCACGCAGGACGGGCTCTCGACCTCGATCACCTCGCCGGTCGGCGCCGGCACGCCGCCGGTCAGGGCGAAGACGGCGACGCCGCCCGACTGCTGGTTGGCCACGTAGAGGCGGTCGCCGTCGAGGGCGAAGTGGCGCGGCCAGTCGCCGCCCGAGGGCACCTCCGCGACCGGGCTCAGGTCGTCGGCGCGCAGCACGGCGATCGTGTTGGGGCCGCGGTTGGCCACGTACACGAAGTCGCCGTCGAGCTCCAGGTGGGACGGGTAGTTGGTCTCCCCGGAGGCGGAGGCGGGCACGGTGGTGAGCCTCCCGCCCTCCAGCAGGGTGACGGTGCCGTCGAGCTCGCCCGCCACGTAGAGGCGCGAGCCGGCGAAGGCGAAATGGCGGGGGCCGGTGCCGGGCGGCAGCCGGATCGGCTCCAGCGGCGCGCCGTCGAGCGAGTAGCGGCGGATCTCGTCGGTGCCCAGGTCGGAGACGTGCAGCACGTCGTCGTGGAAGACGCACTGGTGGGCGTGCGGGCCCTGCTGGCGCTCGGGGTCGGGGCCGGAGCCCTGGTGCCGCAGCACGATCGGGTCGCCGGCGAACACGCCGCGCCCGTCGAGGCGGTGCAGGCTGGCCACGCCGTCGCCGTAGTTGGCGACCGCGAGCAGCTCGCCCGACGGGTGCACCGCCAGGTGGCAGGGGCTGTCGCCCTCGGAGGAGCGCTCGTCCCAGGGCGAGAGCCCGCCGTCGGTGCCGAACGCGGTGATCCAGCCCTGGGCGAGCTCGCCGGCCGCGTAGAGCACCGGGAGCGAGGGGTGCGGGGCCAGGAACGACGGCGAGGCGAGGCGGGTCAGCCCTTCGCCGGTGCTCAGGATGCCGGGACCGTAGCCGCCGACGTAGAGGTGCCTCTTCACACCCGCCATCATCTCATGCTTGACTGAGGCAATGGATTCGCTGACAGAGTCAAGAGCTTTCGAGGTACGGGCGTTCAACCGCTTCTACACGCAGGCCATCGGGGTCCTCCAGGCCGGCATGCACCACTCGCCCTATTCGCTGACGGAGAGCAGGGTGCTGTTCGAGCTCGCCCAGGCGGGCAAGCTGGAGACCGGTGAGGTGCGGGCCCTGCTCGACCTGGACGCGGGCTACCTCAGCCGCATCCTGACGCGCTTCGAGAGCGACGGGCTGATCGTCCGCGAGCGCTCGGCCACCGACGGGCGCAAGCAGGTCATCCGGCTCAGCGCGGCCGGCACGGAGGCGTACGGCATGCTCGACCGGCGCTCCCAGGAGGAGATCGGCCGCCTGCTGGCCCGGCTGCCCGAGGAGGGCCAGCGGCGGCTGGTCGAGGCGATGGCGACGATCCGCGACGTGCTCGGCCCGCCGCCCGAGCGCGAGCCGGTGGTCATCAGGGCGCCCCGCGCGGGCGACCTGAGCTGGGTCGTCCACCGGCACGGCGTGCTCTACGCGCAGGAGTACGGCTGGGGCATGGACTTCGAGCGGACCGTGGCGAAGGTCGTCGGCGAGTTCGACCCGGGGCGCGACGCGGCGTGGATCGCCGAGGCCGGCGGCGCGCCCGCGGGCTGCGTGTTCTGCGTGCGCAAGGACGCCACGACGGCGCAGCTGCGGCTGCTGCTCGTCGAGCCGTCCGCGCGCGGGCTCGGCCTGGGCCGGCGGCTGGTCGAGGAGTGCGTGCGCCACGCCAGGGCCGAGGGATGCCGGCGGATGGTGCTGTGGACGCGCTCCTGCCTGGAGAGCGCGCGGCGCATCTACCGGGCCGCCGGGTTCACGCTCGACTCGCAGGAGCCCGCTCTGGAGAACGGGGTCGAGGTGGTCGACGAGATGTGGTCGCTCGACCTCGCGGCCACCAGTTGAGCGGCCCGGCCAGCCGCATCAGGCTCGGCACCAGCACCGCCCTGATCACCGTCGCGTCCACCAGCACGGCCACCGCCATGCCGACGCCGAGCATCTGCACGAACGACACCGACGCGGTGGCGTAGGCGGCGAAGCTGAGCGCCAGGATGCCGCCCGCCGCCGTGATCAGCGGCGCGCCGCGCTGCAGCCCGGCAGCCACGGCCTGCTCGGTGTCACCGGTCCTGTCGTACTCCTCCTTGACCCGCGACAGCAGGAACACCTCGTAGTCCATCGACAGCCCGTAGGCGACGCACAGCATGAGGATGGGGATGCTCGGGTCGAGCGACCCTGTCGGGGTGAAGCCGAGCAACCCCGACAGGTTGCCCTCCTGGAAGACCCAGACGATGGCGCCGAACATGACGCCGAGGCTGAGCACGTTCAGGATCGTGGCCTTGACCGGCAGGATCACGCTGCGCGTCATGAGCGCCAGCACCGCGAGCGTCACGCCGAGCATGAGCGCCAGCAGCAGCGGCAGCCGGTCCACCACCGAGGCGCGATAGTCGGCCAGCTCGGCGGGATAGCCGCCCACCAGCACCTCGAACGGCGGCTCGACCGCGCGCACCGCCCCGGCGAGCCGGACCGGGTCGCCGGCGAGCGCCTCGGCCGAGGGCACCACCGACAGCCAGCTCCCGCGCCCCTCGAACCGGGACGGATCGCCGTCGCCGGTCCGCCGCCCCTCGGCGAAGACGCCGGCGGCCGAGTCGACCTGGGCGACGCCGGGCAGCCGTGACAGCTCGGCCGCGTAGGCGGTGACGTCGCCGCCCGCGCCGGTGGAGACGACCTGGATGGCGTCGGTCTCCTCGGCGGGGAAGGTCTGGCGGATCACGTCCTGCACCTGGCGGGGCCCGGCGTCCGGGGGCAGGATGCGGTCGTCGGCGACGCCGAAGCGCAGCCCCAGGAACGGCGCGGCCAGGACGAGCAGCACCGCCGTGGCCACCCCGCCGTACAGCAGCGGGCGCCGCATCACCCGGACCGCCAGCGCGTGCCAGAACGTGCCCGGCCGCTCGGGCCGGGATCGCCGTGGCAGCATCGCGCCGCCCGCGACGGCCAGCACCGCCGGCAGCACGAGCACCGCCGCCACCAGCCCGCCGATCACCACGGCGATGCCGGAGTACGCGAACGACCTGAGGAAGTCGAACGGCAGCGCGAACAGCACGGCCAGGGACGCGGCCACCGTCAGGCCGCTGAACAGCACCGTCCGCCCCGCGTGCTCGACCGCCCCGGCCACCGCCTCGGCCCGGTCGCGGCCCAGCGCCACCTCCTCGCGGAAGCGCGCGATCACGAACAGGCAGTAGTCGATGCCCAGCCCGAGCCCCATGGCGAGCGTCAGGTTGAGCGCGAACGTCGAGATGCCGGTGAACAGCAGCGGCCCGCGCAGCAGCGCCAGCGCGATCGCCATCGCGAACACCCCGGCCAGGATCGGCACCAGCGCGGCCAGGGCCCGGCGCAGGTAGAGCCAGAGCAGCGCGAACGCCAGCGGGAAGATCACCAGCTCGGCGCGGACGAAGTCCTGCCTGGCCAGCGGCACCGTGGCACGGAAGACCTCCTCCCCTCCCCCGGCCCGCACCCGCAGCAGCTCGTGCTCGGCGGTGATCGCCGGGACCAGCCGGGGCAGCACGCCCGCCCGCACGTGGTCGGCGTCGCCGGGGACGCGCACGAGGATCAGCGCGTGCCTGCCGTCCGCGCTGCGCAGGGTGGCGGGCCTGCCCCGGCCCCAGTACGAGGCGACCTCGGCCACTCCGTCGTGCGCGGCGGCGCGGGCCGCGAGCTCGCGCCCGGCGGCCTCCACGGCGGCGTCGTCGACCGTGCCGCGTTTCGCGGTCACCAGGAAGATCAGGTCCGGGCTGCCGGTGCCGAACCGGGCGGCCAGCTCGGCCCGCGCCCGGTCCGACTCCGATCCCGGCGCCTCGAACCTCGCCAGCGACAGCCGGGGCACCGCGCCCGCCGCCAGCGCCCCGGCCAGCACGGCCAGCGCCAGGGCCAGCCCGAGCACCGCGCGCCGCCGCCTGACCAGGAAGAACCCCAGCCTGCGCAGCGGCGCGTCCCGCCCTTGGGTCGTCACCACTCCCCGCCCCCAAACTCGGTAAACTACTCGTGTTTCATTGGCCGAACCAGAAATACAAGTAAATGCTCGCATTTGTCAACGGGGAGACCGCATGACCGAACGCGCAGTGCGCCGGCAGGCGCGCGGGCTGAAACGGATGGCGGAGATCCTCGACGCCGCCGAGCTGGTGATCGCCGACGTCGGCTACCCGGACCTGACGACCAACCAGGTCGCCGCCCGCGCCGGGCTCTCACCGGGCTCGCTCTACCAGTTCTTCCGCAACAAGGAGGAGATCCTCGACGGCCTGGTGACCCGCTACACCACCGACCGGGAGGAGTTCTGGGCGGCCCGGCTCGCGGCGGTCACGCCCGACGTGCCGCTGGAGGCGCTGGTCGGCGCGCTCGTGGACGAGAGCGTCGCGTTCAAGGCCGCCAGCCCCGCCTACTGGTCGCTGCTGTACGGCAGCGCGACCGGCGACAAGCTGGCCGCCGCCGCCCGCGTGCTGCACGAGGCCGTCGCCGCCCAGGTGGCCGCCATGCTGCGCCGCCGCTCCCCCGGGCTGGACGAGGAGCGGGCGCTGATGATGGGCACGATGGCGGTGGCCATGGTCAAGGCCGTGATGCCGCTGGCCGGCGACGCCACCCCACAGCGGGCCGCCGAGCTCGTCGAGGAGCTCAAGGTGATGCTGGTGCGCTATCTGAGCTGATCAGCTCCGGAACGGGCCCGCCACCTCGTACGTGGTCGCCTCGCCGGACGCCGCCGTGGCCGAGAAGTAGAGGCGGTCGCCACCGGGCGCGAACGCCAGGCCGGACAGGTCGGCGTCGCCGTCGAGCGTGAGGAACGGCGCCATCTCCCGGTCCGGCGTCACGACGTCGATCCGGGACCCCCGGCGGGCCACGTACAGGTCACCGGAGGGCGCGGCCGTGACGGCGCCGACGCCGTCGCAGACCCACTCCACCGCGCCGGTCCGCGTGTCGTACGCCCACAACGCCCCGCCAACGGCGCCGCTTCGGGTGCTGCCGCCCCGGGTGGTGAGGAAGCAGACGCCGTCCGCGTAGTGGCAGGCGTCGCCGCCGTCGAAGCGGCGCGCCCCCGCGACCTGGTGGCGGACCGGCTTGAGCAGCGCGGCCGGTGACGGCACCCGCTCCCACGCGCCGGAGCCGCACAGCACCTCCAGCGTGCCCTCCGTCAGGTCGCCCCAGTCGCCCGGCCGGAACCGGTAGAAGCAGCCGTCACGCTCGGCCTCCGTCAGGTAGACGACGCCGAGCCCGGGGTCGCAGGCCGCCCCGCCGTGCGCGAACCGTCCCATCGCCAGCCTCGGCCTGCCCGCGCGCATGCCGTACGGGTCGCACTCGAACACCCGGCCCCGGTGGCCGAGCTCGCAGGACAGCCAGGTGTGCCACGGGGTGGCGCCGCCGCCCCGGTTGACCTCGGTGCCCGACAGGATGCGATAGGCGCCGCCCACGCTGCCGTCGGGCCGGAAGCGCAGCGCCGACGCGCCGCCGACCACCGGCAGCGCGGCGTTGGAGACGTAGATCCAGCCGGGGCCGTCGGGGAAGCACGCGCCAGCGCCGGGCGCGGCGTGCCACGTCAGCCCGGCCACCTTGCCGCCGGAGCGCGCCACCACCCGCCCCCGGAACCCGCCGGGCACGGCCGGCCGCCCCGGCCCCGCCGAACCGCCCGAGCCCGCCTGACCGCCCAGGCCGCCTGTGCCGCCTGGGGCCGCGGGCTCGCCGGGGCTCGGCTCGGTGATCGGCTCGGTGATCGGGCCGTACGGGCTCGCGCCGCTCTGCCGGATCGGGCCCGTGCGGAGGAGAGTCTTGCGGGACATCGTCAGGCCTCCCTCTTGATGCCACGCTAGTCCACCGCACCGACGTGAATGGGGAGGATCCCCAAGTCCGAACAGTACGCAAACTGGCACGCGAAAGCCCGGGGCGCGGGACTCCGGCTCCGGGCTTCGGTCTCGAATCCCCCCGGCAGGGTCAGCGCTGGGCCTGGAACATCCAGCGCTGCTTCTCCACGTCCTGCGTCACGGCGATGAGGATGTCCTGCGACACCTGGTCGGGCTCCTCGGTGGCGTCGATGCGCTCGCGCATCCGCTTGCTGATGCCGTCGAGGACGTCCGTGATCGTGGCGACCACCTTGCCGTCCTCGATCCAGCCGTGCTCCAGCTGCGGGAGCTTGGTCGCCTTCGCGACGGTGGCGGCGCGGCCGTCCGGGCTCACGCCGAGCGCCACGAGCCGTTCGGCGACGACGTCGGTGTGCTGGCGCGCCAGGTCGGTGAGCTCGTCCAGCTGCAGGTGGATGGGGCGGAAATGGGAGCCGATCACGTTCCAGTGCGCCTGCTTGGCGACCAGGGACAGGTCGATCAGGTCGATGAGAGCGCCCTGGAGAGCCTGGGCGGTGGTCTTCTGCGCGTCACCCTTGATCGGGCCGGAAATCGTAGACATGTCCTCCCCTCTCCCCGGGGAAGCGGGCTTCATTCCCCCCGTTCTTGACAGTGCAACAATGACAGTGTCAGTGTGGTGGCATGAGCGAGACGTGGACGATCGGCGAGCTGGCGGAGCGCGCGGCCGACCAGCTCCGCTCGCGGGCGCAGCCGCTCAACGGCCGGGTCCGCGAGGTGCCGGGCGAGCGCCTGATCAGGTGGTACACCACGATCGGCCTCGTCGACCCGCCCCTCACCCGCCAGGGCCGGATCGCCCGCTACGGGCGCAGGCACCTGCTCCAGCTCGTCGCCGTCAAGCGCCTCCAGGCGGCCGGGCTGTCCATCGCCGACATCCAGACGGCCCTCGCCGGAGCCACGGACGCCATGCTGGAGGAGGCGGCCCGCCTCACCCCGGATCCCGGCCCCCGGTTCTGGACCCGCCACCCGGCCCCCGGCTCCTCCTCGGACGGGCCCCGGGACCTGCCGAACGCCCAGGACGCCCCGGCTGCGGCGCAGGGCCTCTCAGGACCGCGAGCCCCCGCACGGGCACCCTCGGGGCCGCCGTCCGGGGGTGCGGGCGGGCCCCGGGGATCGGGCGGGCCGGGCGCTTCGGAGGAGCCGGAGGGTCCGGCGGTGCGTGGCCGGAGGGCTGCCGGTGGGCACGGTCCCGGAGAGGCTTCGCCCCTGTGGGGGGTCAGGCTCGGGGAACGGGTGACGCTGCTCGTGGAGGGACGGGCTCTGTCGGACGAGGACATCCAGGCCGTGCTGGCGGCGGCGCAACCGCTGCTCGCGGTGCTCGAAGAGAGGAATCTGGCATGAACATCACGACACTCGAGCCCGCCCGGTGCGCGCCGGTGCCCGACGCCGGGATCGGCGCGCTGCGGACCGGGCGCGGCAACCTGCCGCTGGAGAGCGTGGACGTGTCCGCCGAGGTGTCCGGGCTGGTCGCCGGGGTGAAGGTGGCGCAGGGGTTCCGCAACCCGTTCGACGTCACGCTGGAGGCCACGTACGTGTTCCCGCTGCCGGACCGGGCGGCGGTGACGGCGTTCCGGATGGAGGCGGACGACCGGGTCGTGGAGGGCGTGCTGAAGGAGCGCGGCCAGGCGCGGGCCGACTACGACCGGGCGCTGCGGGAGGGGCGGCGGGCGGCGATCGCCGAGGAGGACCGGCCTGACGTGTTCACGATCCGGGTGGGCAACATCCTGCCCGGGGAGCGGGTGACGGTGCGGCTGGAGCTGAGCCAGCCGCTGCCGTACGAGGACGGGGCGGCCACGTTCCGGTTCCCGCTGGTGGTGGCGCCGCGTTACGTGCCGGGCACGCCGCTGGACGGGCCCGCGGCGGGCGACGGGGTGGCGCCGGACACGGACGCGGTGCCGGACGCGTCCAGGATCAGTCCCCCGGTGCTGCTGCCCGGCTTCCCGGACCCGGTGCGGCTGTCGCTGGCGGTCAAGGTCGACGCGGGCGGGCTGGAGCTGCGGGAGCTGGCGTCCAGCCTGCACGTGGTGGAGGAGGCCGGCGGTGTCGTACGGGTGCGTCCCGGCGAGCGGCTGGACCGCGACTTCATCCTGCGGATGGCGTTCGACGCCTCGACGGCGCTGCAACTGGACGGCGCGGGCACGTTCGCGCTGACGGTGGTGCCCCCGGCGCTGGAGTCGCCGAGGGCGCCGCGTGACCTGGTGCTGCTGCTGGACCGGTCGGGCAGCATGGCCGGCTGGAAGATGGTGGCGGCGCGGCGGGCGGCGGCGCGGATCGTCGACACGCTGACGGCGCAGGACCGGTTCGCGGTGCTGGCGTTCGACTCGGTGGTGGAGGAGGCGTTCGAGGGGCTCGCGGAGGGCGGCGACCGCAACCGCTACCGGGCGGTGGAGCATCTGGCGCGGGTCGACGCGCGGGGCGGCACCGAGCTGCTGGAGCCGCTGCGCCGCGCGATCGACCTGCTGAGCGGCGGCGACGGCGGCCGGGAGCGGGTCGTGGTGCTGGTGACCGACGGCCAGGTGGGCAACGAGGACCAGATCCTGGAGCGGGCCGGTGGCGCGCTGTCGGCGATGCGGGTGCACGCGGTGGGCATCGACCGGGCGGTGAACGCCGCGTTCCTGGGCAGGCTGGCCGGGCTGGGCGCGGGCCGGTGCGAGCTGGTGGAGTCGGAGGACCGGCTGGACGCGGCGATGGAACAGATCCACCGCCGGATCGGCGCGCCGCTGGTGACGGACCTGTCGCTGAAGGGCCTGGACGTGGAGCCGGGCACGCTCACGCACCTGGGCTCGATCTTCCCGGGCGTTCCGCTGCGGGCCTACGGGCGGTGCCGGGAGGGTTCGGCGGTGACCGTGCGCGGGCTGGCGGCCGGGGCGCCGTGGGAGCAGCGGGTCGAGGCGACGGCCGTCGACAGCCCGGCGCTGCGCGCCGTGTGGGCCCGCGCGCACCTGCGCGAGCTGGAGGACCGCTACGCGATGGGCGAGCACGGGCTGGAGCCGGAGATCGTCCGCGTGTCGCTGGAGCACGGGGTGCTGTGCCGCTTCACCGCGTACGTGGCCGTCGACAGCAGGCAGGTGGCCGAGGGCGCGCCGGAGCACCGGGCGATCCAGCCGGCCGAGCCGCCGAGCGGCTGGGAGATGCCGGCGCCGACGGGCGGGTTCGCGTGGATGGCGGCGGAGGCGCCGCGCGGGATGCGGGCCATGGCCGCGCCCGCTCCCGGGCTCAACCCCGGCGGCGGGGGCGACCCGGTCGTCATGGCGGCGGCGCGCGGGCCGCTGTTCGCCGCGCCGATGGCGGCCGGGCCGGCGCGGAGCGCGCCGATGGGGGCCAGGCCGGTGCCGCACGGGCTCGACACGGTCCGTGCGCAGCTCGCCGCCGAGCTGGACCGGCTCAAGGCGCTGACCGTGCCGGACGTGCTCTACCTGGCGGACCTGGGCTCCCGGCTGGCGGCGCTGGCCTCCTACCTGGGCGGGCACGCCGAGCTGGCGGCGCTGGCCCGCGAGCTGGAGGCGGCCGAGCGGCCGGGCGCCGACCCGGAGGCGCTGCGCCGCCGGGCGATCGAGGTCCTGACCGCCCTGACCGCCCCCGACCGCCCCACCCCGGAGGAAGGCCCCGGGCTGGGCGGCGGGCCTGCCACCGGCGGCGGCGCCGGGCCTGGTGGAGGGGCCGGGCCGGAGGGGCGGGCCGGGGGTGAGGGGCCGCGCCGGCCCTTCTGGAAGCGCGCCTGAGCCGGGGCAGCGGCACGTCAAGGGAAGGGCAAGGCGGGGCCGGCGCACGCGGGCGCGGCGGCCCCGCGCACCCGTCCGGGGACCATACTCTGGACGGGTGACCACACTCGTGCTGGACGGCGGCCTGTCCACCCATCTCGAAGCGCTCGGCGCCGACCTCGGCGACGCGCTCTGGTCGGCCCGGCTGCTGCTGGAGGACCCCGGGCTCGTCCGGCAGGTGCACGCCGACTACTTCGCCGCCGGCGCCGACGTGGCCACCACCGCGAGCTACCAGGCGTCCATCCCCGGCTTCCGGCGCCGGGGGCTGGACCTGGCCGAGGCCGAGCGGCTGATCGGGCTGTCGGTCGAGCTGGCCGCGCAGGCCCGTGACGAGGCGGGCGGCGGGCTGGTCGCCGCCTCGGTCGGCCCATACGGGGCGTTCCTGGCCAACGGCGCCGAATACACCGGCGACTACGACCTGGACGAGGACAGCCTGCTGGCCTGGCACCGGCCGCGCTGGGAGATCCTGGCCGCCTCCCAGGCCGACCTGCTGGCCTGCGAGACCATTCCCTCCTACGCCGAGGCGCGGGCGCTGGCCCGGCTGCTGGCCGAGACGCCGTCGGTCAAGGCGTGGGTGAGCTTCTCCTGCCGTGACGCGGCCCGCATCAGCGACGGCACCCCGATCGCGGAGGCGGCGGCGCTGTTCACCGGCAACCCGCAGGTGGTCGCCGTCGGCGCCAACTGCACCGCGCCGCGCCACATCCCCGGCCTGATCACCGAGCTGACCGGCAAGCTGCCGGTCGTCGTCTACCCCAACTCGGGCGAGACGTGGGACGCCGGCGGGCGCCGCTGGCTGGGGCTGTCGGACCCGCTGGAGTACGGCCAGGCGGCCAAGGAGTGGCAGGCGGCGGGCGCCGCGCTGATCGGCGGCTGCTGCCGCACCACTCCCGACCACATCCGCGAGGTCCGCGCCCACCTGTCCTGATCGGGCTGTCCTGACCGGGCGCCGCGTCGTCGTGGTCAGGCGGCGCGGCTGCCGGTCAGCTTCTTGTCCAGGCCGAGGATCCGGTCCAGGGCCAGCGCGCCGCCGCCGGTGAAGCCGATGGCCAGGCTGGCCGCGGCGAGCGCGAGCACGTACTCGTAGCCGCCGTCGCCGACGGCGAAGCCCGCCTGAAGGTGGGCGAAGAAGATCGCGCCCACCATGTCGAGCGCGAGGAGCGTGCCGAAGACGGGCAGCCCGACGCCGAGGATGAGCGCGATGCCGCCGACGACCTCCAGCACGGCGACGAGCGGGGCGGCGAGGCCGGGGAGCGGGATGCCGATCGACTCGAAGAACTGCGTGGTCCCGGCGATCCCCATGGTGGCGAACTTCTGGTAGCCGTGGACGAGGAAGATCACGCCTGTGGCCACCCGGGCGAGCAGCAGTGCGATGTTACGCGCTCGGTCAAGCATGTTGACTCCTTGAAGTTCGTACAGATTTGAACGAGACTCTACCGCGAAAGTTCAAATGTGAACAACAAGTAGACTGATCTGATGAGTGACACCCGGTGGCTCGACCCGACGGAAATGGCGGCCTGGCGCGCGTTCCTCTCCACCGCCCACCTGCTCGAACGGCGCATCGAGGAGCAGCTCAAGGCGGCGGCGGGGCTGACCCATCCGCAGTGGGAGATCCTGGTCAGGCTGGCCGACGCGCCCGACCGGCGCATGCGCATGACCGAGCTCGCCCGGGGCGTGGTGGTGTCCAAGAGCGCGCTGACGTACCAGATCACCCAGATGGAGAAGGCGGGGCTGGTCGAGCGGACCACCTGCCCGTCCGACGACCGCGGCGTGCTGGCCGTGCTCACCGACGCCGGGACGCGCTGCCTGGAGCAGGTGGCCCCGGGGCACGTGGAAGTGGTGCGCGCCTATCTGATCGACCGGCTCACCCGCGAGGAGCTGGAGACGATGACCAAGGCGATGGGCAGGACCGAGCAGGCCCTGCGCGACTGACCTGGGCGGGCGGCCGTCAGCCCGCCGGGGCGGCGCGGGCGGCGCGCTCCATCTCGACCTTGGCGCTGGCGGCGTACTTGTCGACGTACTCCTGCTCCGACAGCTCCATCAGCGCGTACATGATCTCGTCGGTGACCGCGCGCAGCACCAGCCGGTCGTCCTCCATCCCGTAGTAGCGGGAGAAGTCGAGCGGCTTGCCGAACCGGACGCCGGGCCGGATGCCGAGCTTGGGCAGCGGCCGGCCGGGCGGCATCATCTCGAACGTGTTGACCATGGCCCACGGGATGACCGGGGCCCGCGACTCCAGCGCGAGCCGGGCCACGCCGGTCTTGCCCTTGTAGAGGCGGCCGTCGGGCGAGCGGGTGCCCTCGGGGTAGATGCCGAGCAGGTTGCCCTCGCGCAGCACGCGCAGGCCGGTGCGGAGCGCCGCCTCGCTGGCCTTGCCGCCGGACCGGTCGATCGGCACGGTGCCGACGCCGCTGAAGAACAGCCGGGTGAAGAAGCCCTTGACGCCGCGCCCGGTGAAGTAGTCGGACTTGCCCAGGGAGATGACCTTGCGCCTGAGCTGCAGCGGGCCGAAGAAGTGGTCGGCGAAGGACAGGTGGTTTCCGGCCAGGATGGCGGGGCCCTGCCGGGGCACGTTGTCGATGCCCTCCGCCCACGGCCTGAAGACGAGGTGGAGGATCGGCGCCAAGATGGCCTTGACCACCCAGTAGAACACCCGGCCACCTCTTCCTCATGCGACTGTCTGCGAGCACTCTGCGCGAGCACAGTCATCTTCCCATCCCGGCCCCGATGCTCCTACACCAGCTCTCGCACAATTGCCCCGGATCGTGCGACGATCGGGCAGTTCGGGGATGAAAATGCATGGAGGAGCTGTTATGCCGCTCATGCCAGGCGCTGAGCCCTATCACCATCACGCAGGTCAGGTCGGCGTGCTGCTGTGCCACGGATTCACCGGCAGCCCGCAGTCGCTGCGCCCCTGGGGCGAGCACCTGGCCGCGCACGGCGTCAGCGTCTCGCTGCCCCGCCAGCCCGGGCACGGCACCACCTGGCAGGAGATGAACCACACCCGCTGGGAGGACTGGTATGCCGAGGTGGAGAAGGCGTTCAAGGACCTCCAGGGGCGCTGTGCGGAGGTGTTCGTGGCGGGGCTGTCGCTGGGCGGCTGCCTGGCGCTGCGGCTGGCCGAGGTGCACGGCGACGCCGTCCGGGGCGTCGTGGTGGTCAACCCGTCGATCACCAACGACGTGCCGCTGCTGCGGCTGGCGCCGGTGCTCAAGTGGTTCGTCGCCTCGGTGCCGGGCGTGGCCAACGACATCAAGAAGCCGGGCGCGACCGAGCTCGGCTACGCGCGCACCCCGGTGAAGGCCGCCGCGTCGCTGCCCCGGCTCTGGTCCCTGGTCCAGGCCGACCTGGAACGGGTGACGCAGCCGCTGCTGGTCTTCCACAGCACCGAGGACCATGTGGTGAAACCGGCCAGCGTGGCGATCATCCGCCGGAAGGTGCCCCAGGCCACGATCGAGGAGCTTACCGATAGCTACCATGTTGCGACGCTTGACAACGATGCCGACAGGATCTTTGCCGGGAGCCTCGACTTCATCCGGACACATGCCTCGGTACCCTTGCAGAGGGACTGATCGCACCCAGGGGGAAGTCGCGATCGCTGTGGAGAGGCCCATCTAGGTGACGCCCCAGAGTGACGAGGACGAGGTCTGGCGGCAGATCGTCGCGTCCTTCAACGACACGGCCGAGCGCGACTCGGCTGATCAGCCATGGCCGGACAGCGAGAACGTCCCCGCCGAACCGCTGCGGCGGGTGGTGAAACCACCGGAGGAGTTCGCCGACCTCGACCTGAACGGCGAGCCCAGGGAGCCCCGCGAGTCCCGTGACGGCGACACGCTGGACCGGGGTGACGAGGGCGACACGCCGGGCGACGAGGAGGACGAGGGCCACTTCGAGCCGCCGCCTCCTCCCCCGCTGCCCAAGCTCGACCTGCCGACCAAGCTGGCCTGGCTGGCGCTGTTCGGCGGCCCCGCCTACCTGCTGGTGGCGGCGATGGCCGACTGGCGCATGGAGGGCTGGGCGCTGTTCACCGCGGTGGCGGCGTTCATCGGCGGCTTCGTGGCGCTGGTGGTGCGCATGGGCGACGGCCCGCCGAACGACAGCGGCTGGGACGACGGCGCGGTGCTCTAGGAAGCTCTGGAGGACCGGCGCCCCGGAAGGGCCGGGTCAGGAGTCGGGGTCGTCCGGCTGGCCCGGGCCGAACGACTCCACCACGTCGGTGTAGCGCTCCTGGTCGTCGACGGCGTGCCCGACGGCCCACACCGCCTGCCTGCCCGCCAGGTAGGCGACCGCCTGCAGCCGCACGCTGCTGCGCCCCTCGGCTGCGGCGCCGCGCAGGACCTCGCACGAACGCTTGTCACAGCGCAGCATGAACGCCTGCGAGGCGCGCGCCGGGTCGTAGCCCGAGATCCAGTAGCGGCCCTTGCCGTCGCCGGTGACGCCGTAGAGGCGGGCGCCCTTGACCGGCAGCGACAGCCGCTTCCACCGCTTGCCGTTCCAGGCCAGGGCGAGCGGGCCGACCTTGCCGGGGCCGTGGTAGACGCCGCCGACGGCCAGCGCCCGCTTGCCGCTGTCGACGTGGATGTCACGCAGGTAGCCGCCGGGCACCGACGGCACCGGCATGCTCTTCCAGTCGCCGCCGGACTGGTGCACGATCAGCGGCGCCCGCCCGGTGTCGCCGACGGCGAAGCCGCCGGACACCGCGTACAGGGCGCCCTTCTCCTTGGTCGGCTGGAACGTCCACTCGTTGTCGTGCCAGGTGACGATGAGGCCCTTGTCGTCGCGGCTGCCGACGGCGGTGACCCGCTCGCCCGCCGCGTCGATCCCGCCGAGCCAGTCGCCGCTGCGCAGCCCCTCCGGCCGGACGCGGTCGAAGCCGCCCGTGTCGCCGCGGGCGATGAACGGGACGCCGTCGTGGCCGTCGCCGGCCGCCCACACGTCGCCGGAGGAGGCGGCCGAGATCGAACGCAGGCTGCCCGCCCCGGTGGTGTCGCGGATGGGGGCCTCGCTCCAGCGCTCGCCGTTCCAGTGGCGGATGGTGCCGCGGTTCTTCCACACGTCCCAGATCTGCTGCTGGCCGACGGCCCACACGTCGCCGGAGGACAGGGCCAGCACGTCGGAGAGCGAGCCGTCGGCCACCAGCCGCACGCTCGTCGTCCGCTCCCACGCGTCGATGGCGGCGGGGCGGGGCTCGGCATGCGCGGCGGGCGTGACCCCGGACAGGGCCACGGACGTCGCCAAGGTCAAGGAGAGCGCACGCCGCTGAGAGCGACGGGTCATGGATCAAATGCTATTGGCTGAACGCCGCTGATGCCCCGTTAGGGGAAGACTCGCAGTTCGGCGAGCACCGGGAGGTGGTCGCTGGCCCCGGTCAGGTCGGGGCTCGCGGCTTCCACGCCGCCGCACGACACGACACGCAGCCCGCGCGCGGCGAACAGGGCGTCGATGCGGTGGCGTGGCTTGGCGGCGGGGAAGGTCAGCCCGTCGCCGCGCGGCGCGGCGGCGTGGCAGTCGGCCAGGCGGGCGGCCAGCAGCCGCCAGGCCGGCCGGCAGGGGTGCTCGTTGAGGTCGCCGCCCAGCACCACCTCGGCGTCGTGGCGGGCGGCGACCGCCTCGATCAGCTCCAGCGCCTCGGCGGCGTGGCAGGTCCTGGCGGCCTCGTGCAGGTCGAGGTGGAACGAGCCGACCGCCAGCCGCGCCCCCTCGACCTCGACGACGGCCACGGCCACGGCGCGGGCCTCCAGCCCGGCGAAGACCTTGAGCACGTGGCTCTCGGCGTGCAGCACCCGGGCGCGCGGCCCGGCCAGCACCGCGACGCCGCGCCTGGCGTGCCCGCCGGCCGTGCGCAGCCCGTGGCGCGCGATCAGGCGGCGCCAGCGCAGCCGCCGGTGGGGCAGCCGCGGCACCTCCTGGACGCAGATCACGTCGGCGCGGGCCGCCGCGATCACCCGCTCCAGCGCGGCCCCGTCGTCCCTGAGCCCATGCAGGTTGTACGTGACCACCCGGACATCCGGTACAGCGGGAACGTCACGGCCGGGCACGCCGGGCATGGCGGCAGACTCGGGCCCGGCGACGCCGCCGGGGGCGCCGGCGGTCAGCGGCGGCGGGCGAGGTCGGCGGCGCCCACGACGCCGGCCGAGGCGCCCAGCTCGGCCATCCGCACCTCGGCGACGGGCCGGTGGCCCCGGCCGGTGAGCCGCTCCTCGAAGGCCGCGCGGGCCCGGTCGAGGAACAGGTCGGCGGCCCTGGACACGCCGCCGCCGAGGATGAAGCACCCGGGGTCGAGGACGGCGGCGAGGTCGGCCATGCCCTGGCCGAGCCAGTCGGCGACGCTGGCGAAGGCGGCGAGCGAGGCCTCGTCGCCCATCCGGGCCGCCTCGGTCACCTCCTCGCCCTCGATCCGGCCGCCGGCCAGCCCGAGCAGCGTCCGGGCGCGCTCGGGGTGCAGGGCGGCGGTCTCCCTGGCCTCGGCGACGAGCGCGTTGCCGCTGGCGTACTGCTCCCAGCAGCCGTGGCGGCCGCAGCCGCACAGCCGCCCGTCGGGCACCACCTGCATGTGGCCGAGTTCGGCGCCCATGCCCCAGTGGCCGCGGTAGAGGTGGCCGTCGAAGACGATGCCGCCGCCGATGCCGGTGCCGATCGTCAGGCAGACCACGTGGGACTGCCCGCGTCCGGCCCCGAACCTGGTCTCGCCCCAGGCCATGGCGTTGGCGTCGTTCTCGATCACCACGGGCAGGCCGACGAGCCCGCTGATCTTCTTCTGCAGGGGCTCCTCGCGCCAGGCGAGGTTGGGGGCGAAACGTACGATCGACCGGGTCTCGTCGACGAACCCTGCCGCGCCGACGCCGACGGCCTCGATCTCGCGGCCGCCCGCGAGCTCGCGCACCACGTCCGCGACCGTCTCGGCGACCAGGTCGGGCCGGTCGGCGGCGGTGGGCCTGAGCGCGTGCTGGACGATCTGTCCGTCGTCGTCGACCACACCGGCGGCGACCTTGGTGCCGCCGATGTCCACACCGATCGTGAACATTGCCCGCCTTCCCCTTTTATCCCAGGTCTATGTGCTCGACATTGTCGCGGTCGCGCTCGTCGCGCGGCCGGCGGGGGGCGGGCCTGCTCAGCGCGTCGAGCGCCTCGCGGAAGGCGGCGAACAGCTCGCCGCCGGCGGCCATGATGTGCCCGGCGACGTCGCCCGCCGCCTCGCCTGCCCGGTTCGTGGCGCCTTCGCGCTGCGCCGCGATCGCGCGGCAGAAGGGGCACGCCTTGCAGACGTACTCGCCTTCGGGCTCGGACACGGCCTCGCCCCAGACGTCCTTCTGCTCCCGCCCGCCGCCGCCCGTGAACGAGTTGAACACGGTCTTGCCGACCTGGCGGGTGGCCCGGCCCTGGATCGCGTCGAAGAGCTTGCGCGCCTCTTCGGCGACGGTCCCGATGGGATCTCTGTCGTTGTTGTCGGTCATGTGGCCCTCCCGGCTGATGCGGCGCTCATCCCGTCGCGTGCGCTTCGTCGGATTTCGCCTCCGAGGTGAACCGTACCCGGAGCGCGCCGTCGCGGAGCACCGCCGAGCTGATCTTCCGGCGGGCGAGGGCGGCGGGCAGCGCCAGGATGCGCCGGTAGGGCCCGGCGGTGATGATCAGTTCGTCGCCCTTGCGGGCCAGGTCGACGTCGCCGTGGCGGGCGCCGGGCAGCGCCAGCGTGAGCTCGTCGGCCGACAGCCGCAGCGGCGGCGGCGCGGCGGGCGGGGCGAACGGGTCGGCCTCGCCGTAGAGCGCCTCGCCGAGCCTGGCCAGCGCCTCCTTGCCGACCGGCTCGGCGGGCAGGTAGGGGACGACGTGCACGGGCAGCGGCGCGAACGACTCCTCGGCCTCGGCCAGCAGCCTGCTCTGGGCCTCCACCCACTGGGCGCGCCACGGGTCGGCGTCGCCGGCGGGGAAGACCCGGTTGGCGACGACGGCGTCGACGCGGTAGCCGTACAGGTTGAGTGAGGTCAGGGTGCGCCGGGCCTCGGCGAGCACCACCGACTCGGGCGTGAGCACGAGGCGGACGGAGGCGTGGCCGCCGGTGAGCAGGTCGCGCACCTCCATCAGGCCGCGGTGGAAGCGTTCGGCGGCGCCGACCACCTCGTCGCCGGGCGCGCTGACGCGGGCGACCCCGCGCACGAACGGCGCGGCGACCCGCAGCAGCCGGCGGCCGAGCGGCATCAGCCGGTTGACGTGCCAGTCGAGCGCCTCGGGCAGCGCGAGCAGGCGCAGCGTCTCGGCGGTGGGCGCGCAGTCGACGACGATGACGTCCCAGCGGCCCTCGCGGGCGTGCTCGCGCAGCTCCATGAGGGCGATGAGCTCCTCCGCGCCGGGCAGCACGGTCAGCTCCTCGGAGGTGATCTCGTCCAGGCCCAGCTCGGCGAGCAGGCCGCGGGCGTAGTCGCGGAGCTCGCCCCAGTGGCGCTCCAGCGAGCGCTGTGTGTCGACCTGGTGCAGGTGCAGGCCGGGCGCGACCTCGCCCGGCTCGACGGCGAGCGCGTCGGCCAGCGAGTGGGCGGTGTCGGTGGAGACGATCAGCGTCTTGAGCCCGCGCCGGGCGGCGAGCGTGGCGGTGGCCGCGGCGGCCGTCGTCTTGCCGACGCCGCCCTTCCCGGTGAACAGCAGGACGCGGGGGCTCACCTCAGCGGCCTTCGACGCGCTTCTTGAGGCCCTTGAGCGCGGTGTCCACGATCACCTTCTCCGCCTTGCGCTTGATCATGCCGATCATCGGGACGGCGAGGTCGACCGCGAGCTCGTACGTCACCTCGATCCCCCTGCCCGTGTCGGCGAGCAGATAACTGCCGTCGAGGCGGGAGACCATCTTGCCGGGCTCCGACACCCGCCAGCTCACGCTCTCGTCGTCGTTCCAGGTGTAGGCGAGGGTGTAGGTGTCGCTGATCATGCCGGCGTCGAGGACGAACCGCACGGACTCGGGCCTGCCGTCGGCGCCGGTGGACAGGACCTCGGCGCTCTTCACCTGGCCGGCCCATTCGGGGTAGGCGGGCAGGTCGGCGATGACCGCCATGACGCCCGCGCGATCGGCGTCGATGACGATGCTCGAACTGGTGCGATCAGCCATGCGACCAAGATACTGGGCCGCTCACCATTCGAGGATGTACGGAACGCCCTTTCCCCGGAAATGGCCCACGTTCACGCATTCGGTGCGGCCGATGCGCAGGCGCGGGTAGAGCGGCTGGTGGACGTGGCCGAACAGGGCGTAGCGCGGCTGGGTCCGCCTGATCAGCTCCAGCGTGGCCTCGCTCCCCCGCTCGAAGCGCCGGGCGACCACGTCGTAGAGCAGCTCGGGCACGGCGGGCGGGATGTGGCAGCACAGCACGTCGACCTCGCCGAGGGCCTCGACCTTGGCGGCGTACGCCTCGTCGCTGATCTCGTACGGGGTGCGGTAGGGGGTCTTGAGCCCGCCGCCGACGAACCCGAAGCGCAGCCCGCCGATCTCCGCCGTCTCCCCGTCGAGCACCTGGTGGCCGGGGCGCAGGTAGTCGGCCCACAGGCGCGGGAGGTCGACGTTGCCGTAGGTGAGGTACGCGGGCGCGGGCATGGCGGCGAACAGGTCGCGGTACTGGGCGCGCACGTTGCGCTCGATGTGCTCGCGCGGGTCGCCGTCGAGGCTCGCCCACAACGCCGCCGACATGGCCCTGGCCTCGTCGAACCGCTTGGCCGTGCGCAGCGCGATGAACCGGGCGGCCTGCTCGGCGCCGAACAGGTCGGCGAAGATGCCCTGCGCGTGGTCGTCGTAGTCGATGAACAGGATCAGGTCGCCGAGACAGATGAGCGCGTCGGCGCCGTCGCCCGCCCGCGCCAGCGCGTCCGCCCTGCCGTGCACGTCACTGACCACGTGGACCCTCATGGGCCGATCCTATGAACAACGGCTGCTAGCGTGATGAATGCCCTTCATCACGTCTGGATGACGAACCTACCGGCGCGTAACTTGTCGCGGTAACGTCCAGCGCATACCCAGAAGCGTGCACCCGACTAGGAGTGGATCCGTGCGCGAGTACAGCGTCCCGGTGCTGGTGGATGTGCCTGCCGCCGCCTGCCTGCCCGACACCGTGTTCCGGCGGGGCGAGCAGGAGCCCGGCCGGGTCGTCATGCGCCGCAAGCAGGACGACGCCTGGCCGGTCGTCACGGCGGGCGAGTTCCGCGACCAGGTGGTGGCGCGGGCCCGCGGCCTCGTCGCGGCCGGCATCGAGCACGGCGACCGGGTGGCGCTGATGTCGCGCACCCGCTACGAGTGGACGCTCATCGACTACGCGATCTGGTCGATCGGCGCGGTGACCGTGCCGGTGTACGAGACCTCCTCGGCCGAGCAGGTCCGCTGGATCCTCGCCGACAGCGGCGCCAAGGCCGTCTTCGTCGAGCTCGACGCGCACGAGGAGACCGTGCGCGAGGCCGCGCCCGACCTCAAGCTCGTGTGGCGGGTCGACGCCGGCCCCGAGGGCGCCGACGTGGAGGAGGCCGCGGTGCACGAGCGGCGCTCCCTGGTGTGCGCCGCCGACCTGGCCACGATCGTCTACACCTCGGGCACCACCGGCCGGCCCAAGGGCTGCCGGATCACCCACGACAACCTGCTGTTCACCGCCGTCAACGT
Source organism: Nonomuraea sp. NPDC003214 (assembly GCF_053590035.1). Lineage (NCBI taxonomy): Bacteria > Bacillati > Actinomycetota > Actinomycetes > Streptosporangiales > Streptosporangiaceae > Nonomuraea > Nonomuraea sp. NPDC003214. Next base: position 504,841 of record NZ_JBSFSX010000007.1, read on the forward strand.
GCTGCGCGGGCCACTGGAGCCGCTGTTCGCCTCCAGGGACCCGGCGGCGCTGCTGTTCCTGCCGCTGGCGCACATCTTCGCGCGGATGATCCAGGTGGTGCTCGTCGAGGCGGGCGCGATCATGGCGCACACCCCGAACATGAAGAACGTCGCCCCCGACCTCCAGGACTTCAAGCCCACGTTCCTGCTCGGCGTGCCGCGCGTCTTCGAGAAGGTCTATAACGCCGCCGAGCAGAAGGCCATCGCGGGCGGCAAGGGCAAGATCTTCGCCCGCGCCGTCGACGTGGCCGTGGCCTGGAGCAAGGCCGAGAGCTCCGGCGGCGCCCCCCTCGGCCTGCGGCTGCGGCGGGCGCTGTTCGACAAGCTCGTGTACGGCAAGCTCCGCGCGGCCACCGGCGGCAGGCTCACCGCGGCGGTGTCGGGCGGATCGGCGCTCGGCGACCGGCTCGGCCACTTCTTCCGCGGCGTCGGCATCGAGGTGTACGAGGGCTACGGGCTCACCGAGACCTCGGCCCCCTGCTCGGTCAACATGCCGGGCGCCAACAAGATCGGCACGGTCGGCAAGCCGCTGCCCGGCGTGACGCTGCGCATCGGCGACGACGGCGAGATCCTGGCCCGGGGCCGCAACGTGTTCGCCGGCTACTGGAACAACGACGAGGCCACCGCCGAGGCGATCGACGAGGCCGGCTGGTACCACACCGGCGACGTCGGCGAGCTCGACGCCGACGGCTACCTGCGCATCACCGGGCGCAAGAAGGAGATCCTGGTGACGGCCGCGGGCAAGAACGTCGCCCCCGGGCCGCTCGAGGACTCCCTCCGCGCCCACCCGCTCATCTCGCAGGCCATGCTCGTCGGCGACGGCAGGCCGTTCGTCGGCGCGCTCGTCACGCTCGACCCCGAGGCGCTGGAGCAGTGGTCGTCCGGCAACGGCCGCCCCGCCGACCCGCGCACCGACCCGCGCATCCTGGCCGAGGTGCAGGGCGCGGTCGACCGGGCCAACGCCATGGTGTCGAAGGCCGAGCAGATCAAGAAGTTCACGATCCTGGCCGCCGACCTCACCGAGGAGAGCGGCCACCTGACCCCCACCCTCAAGGTCAAGCGCAACCTCGTGATGCGCGACTTCGACCCCGAGATCGAGGCCCTGTACGGGTAAGGCTGGGGCTCCAGCATTGCCAAGAAACCGTATGGAGTCGCCTGCGCACGCGGAGTAGCCTTTGGATGACATCGGGACCGGAGATCCCTAACATCCCCGGTCCCTGCCTTCCGAAGGTAGGGAGTTCCACCGTGAGTATCAAGGAGACAGGCGTTCGATTCGCGCAGGCAATCCACGATGAGGTGATTCACATCCGAGCGGACAACAAGGAACTCGCGCAGGATCTGACGGAGAGGATCAACGGCGTCGCCGCCCGGGTCAAGACCCTCGACGGAAAGGTCACCCTGCTCGACAAGCGCGTCGAGCGCCTGGAGGTCAAGGTCGACCGCCTGGAAGTCAGGGTCGAGCGTCTGGAGGTCAAAGTCGACCGCCTGGAGGAGAAGGTCGACGCGGGCTTCGAGGCCGTGGAGCGCAGGTTCGAAGCGGTCGACCGCAGGTTCGAGACCATGCAGAAGACGCAGAACGACATGATGGGCATCCTGGTCGACATCCAGCGCAGGCTGAGCGACCCGAGCGCCTGCAACTAGCCGGTCAACTGAGAGGCCGTCGGCCCGCGGGAGCGGGTTCGGCGGCCTCTTCGGTGTTCGCGGGGCGGAAACGCACACGTTGACAGTTTGAAATGGTGCGTTTTCGATGAAGGGTGAGTGAACTCGGGGGAACTTGAGGGTCCGGCAAGGAGGAACCATCATGGACCAACGTCCGCCACTCTCCCGCCGCAATCTCCTGATAGGGGCCGCCGCAGCGTTCGGCGTGCCCGCCGTCCTGACCGGGTGCGGCTCCGGCGCGCCCGCGCCCGGCGGCAGCACGACCGGCAACACCGCCGCCGCCGGCGCCGTGACGCTGGGGTCCAACGCCTCGGACGAGGTGCCGAAGAAGTCACTGGAGACCGTGCTGAAGGGCTTCACCTCCGGCCAGGTGAAGGTCAACACGGTGGACCACAACACCTTCCAGGAGAACATCAACCGCTACCTGCGCGGCACCCCGGACGACGTGTTCACCTGGTTCGCGGGATACCGGATGCAGTTCTTCGCCGAGCAGGGCCTGGCGACGGACATCTCGGACGTGTGGCGGGAGATCGGGGCCGACTACACCCCGGCTTTCAAGGCGGCGTCGACGGGCACCGACGGCAAGCAGTATTTCGTGCCGTTCACGTACTATCCGTGGGCGGTCTTCTACCGCAAGAGCGTGTGGGAGGAGAAGGGGTACGAGCCTCCGAGGACGCTGGACGAGCTGACGGCGCTGTCGCGGCGGATGAAGGCCGACGGGCTGGTCCCGATCGCGTTCGCCGACAAGGACGGCTGGCCGGCGATGGGCACGTTCGACATCATCAACATGCGCACGAACGGCTACGACTTCCACATCGCGCTCATGGCGGGGAAGGAGTCGTGGACGGATCCCCGGGTGAAGCAGGTGTTCGAGACGTGGCGCGGGCTGCTGGAGCACCACCAGCCGGCCGCGCTGGGCCGCACCTGGCAGGAGGCGGCGCAGTCGCTGGCGGAGAAGAAGACCGGCATGTACCTGCTCGGCATGTTCGTCGCCCAGCAGTTCCCCGAGGCGGACCGGGACGACCTGGACTTCTTCACGTTCCCGGAGATCAACCCGGCCTACGGCACCGACTCGATCGACGCGCCCATCGACGGCTACATGGTCTCGGCCAAGGCCAGGAACGTCGACGGCGCCAAGGCGCTGATCAAGCACTTCGCCCAGGCGGCCGCGCAGAACGTGGCCACCGAGGCCGACCCCGGCACGCTGGCGGCCAGCTCCAAGGCCGACACCAGCGGCTACAGCGCGCTGCAGAAGCGCGGCGCCGAGCTGGTCTCGCAGGCGTCGCACATCGCCCAGTTCCTCGACCGTGACACCCGGCCCGACTTCGCCTCCACCGTGATGATCCCGTCGCTGCAGTCGTTCATCGACAAACCTGCCGAGATCGACTCCTTACTCGTGTCCATCGAGAAGCAGAAGGCCAACATCTTCCGTTGATGGCCGTCAAAACCCGTCGCTACTCCGCCCGCGACGTGACCGTGCTGGTCATCGGGCTGGGGGTGGCCGTCATCGCCAGCGTGGGCCTCGTCTGGGGGCCCACGCTCGCCTCCGTGGTGCTGTCCGCGACCGACTGGAACGGCTTCGGGCCGATCGAGTGGGTCGGCGGGCGCAACTACGGCGACCTGGCCGGCGAGTATCCGCCGTTCTGGTCGGCCGTGCGCAACAACGTCCTGTGGCTGGGCTTCCTCGGGCTGGTCGCGACCCCGTTCGGCCTGTTCTGCGCGGTGCTGCTGGACCGGCGGCTGCGGCTGTCGCGGTTCTACCAGAGCGCGCTCTACCTGCCGGTGGTGCTGTCGCTGGCCGTGGTCGGGTTCATCGCGCAGCTCGTCTACTCCACCGACTACGGCGTGCTGAACGCGGTCACCGGGCTGTCGGTCGACTGGCTGGGCGACCGGTCGGTCAACATCTGGGTGGTGATGGTCGCGGCGGCCTGGCGGCACGTCGGCTACGTGATGATCATCTACCTGGCGGGGCTGAAGGCCGTCGACCCGGCGCTGAAGGAGGCCGCGGCCATCGACGGGGCCAATGAGGCGCAGACGTTCTTCCGGGTGGTGTTCCCGACGCTGCGGCCGGTCAACGTGATCGTGCTGGTGATCACGGTGATCGAGGCGCTGCGCGCGTTCGACATCGTCTACGCGATCAACAAGGGCCGCAACGGGCTCGAACTGCTGTCGGTGCTGGTCACGGAGAACATCGTGGGCGAGGCCAGCCGGATCGGGTTCGGCTCGGCGATCGCGGTGGTGCTGCTGGTGATCTCGCTGGGGTTCATCGTGACGTACCTGTCGCAGCTGTTCAGGGAGGAACGATGACGGCCCTCGCCCCGGCCCGGCGGCGGGCCAGGCCGCTGCGCGTCCTGCTGCACGCCTTCCTCGCGCTGGTGGCGCTGGGCTGGCTGCTGCCGCTGGCGCTGGCCGTGTACGCCTCGCTGCGCCCGTACGAGGAGACGGCCCGGCTCGGCTACTTCTCGCTGCCCGAAAGCCTCACGCTGGACTACTACGGGCAGGCGTGGAGCCAGGCCGAGCTGCCCCGCTACTACCTCAACACGCTGATCATCGTGATCCCGGCCCTGCTGCTGACGCTCTTCCTGGCCTCGTTCGCCGCCTTCGCCATCGCCCGGGCCAGGATCCCCGGGCGCCGGACCCTGCTCATCGTCTTCACCGCGGGCAACCTGCTGCCGCCGCAGGTGCTCATCACCCCGCTCTACACGCTCTACACGCTGGTCCCGCTGCCGCTGTGGCTGTCGGACTCCCAGGCGCTGTACGACTCCTACCTGGGGCTCATCCTCATCCATGTGGCGTTCCAGTTCGGGTTCTGCGTGTTCGTCATGGCGAACTTCATGCGCACGATCCCGGAGGAGATCACCGAGGCGGCGCTGGTGGACGGGGCGGGCGTGTGGCGGCGCTACTGGAAGCTGACGCTGCCGCTGTGCCGCCCGGTGCTGGCGGCGCTGGCGACGTTGCAGTTCACCTGGATGTACAACGACTTCCTGTGGGCGCTGGTGCTCATGTCGTCGGGTGACAAGCTGCCCGTCACCTCGGCGCTGAACAACCTGCGCGGCCAGTTCTTCACCGACTACAACCTGCTGGCGGCCGGGTCGGTGCTGGTCGCGCTGCCGACGCTGATCGTCTTCCAGCTCCTGCACAAGCAGTTCGTCGCCGGGCTCACGCTCGGGTCCACGAAGGGATGATCAGGCAGGGATGATCACAGCAGGGCGCGGAAGCGGTCGGCGACCCGGTCCCACGACCATTCGGCGGCGATCCAGTCGCGGCCGGCCTCGCCCAGCTTCCGCGCCCGCTCGGGCGCGCTCAGCAGCTCGATCAGGGCCGCGGCCACCTCCCCGGTGTCGCGGCCGTCGACGACCAGGCCGGTCTCGCCGTGCCGCACCGCCTCGGGCGCGCCTCCGGACGCGCCCGCCACCACCGGCAGCCCCGTCGCCGACGCCTCCAGGAACACGATCCCGAGCCCTTCCACGTCGACCCCGCCCCACCGGGTACGGCACGGCATCGCGAACACGTCGCCGGCCGCGTAGTAGCCGGGCAGGTCGGCGGCCGGGACGCTGCCGGTGAACACGATCGACGGGCTGCCCGCGGCCAGCCGTTCCAGCCTGCGCCGGTGCGGGCCGCCGCCGACCAGCAGCAGCACCGCGCCCGGCACCTCGCGCAGGACCCTCGGCCAGGCTCTGATGAGCTGGTCCTGCCCTTTGCGCGGCACCAGCCGGGACACGCACACCACCACCGGCCCGCCGCCGGGCCGCCGGGGCTCCACGTCGGGCCGGAACTGCGTCACGTCCACGCCCGGGGCCAGCCGTACCAGCTTGTCCTCGGGGACGACCGGCGCCAGCCGGGCGCGGGTGTAGGGGCCGAGGTAGGTGACCACGTCGGCGTGGCCGGCGATGCGGCGCAGCACCGAGCGGAACACAGGCGCGCCCGCCCAGGACGCCTCGTGGCCGTGCGTGAGCATGACGATCCGCCGCGCGCCCGCCGCGCGCAGGCGCGGCGCGAGCAGGCCGAGCGGCGCCGCCGCGCCGAACACGACGGTGTCGGCGCCGTGCTCGGCCACCAGCCGCGCCGCCCGCCGGGCGACGGCGGGCGTCGGCAGCATCAGCCGGCCCGGGTGACGCACGACCCGGTACGGCTGCCGCCGGTCGAACTCGGCGCAGCCGGGCCAGGCCGGGGCGTAGACGGCCACGCCGGGGGTGCGCAGGGCCAGGCCGTGCACGAACGACTGGATGCCGCCGGGGCGCGGCGGGAAGTCGTTGGTGACGACGACCACCCGGGGAGGTGCGCTCACGGCTGGGGGCGGCCGTTCAGCTCGGCCCAGGAGCGGGCCATGGCGATCCGCTGGGCAGCCGTGGGATGGGAGGCATAGAGCACATATTCCACCGCATCTGGCGACAAGTCGGAAATATTGGCTGTTGCCAGGCGTTTCTGCATCGCGACGAACGTCGCCGGGTCGCCCGTCAGGTCCAGGGCGTGCGCGTCGGCCCTGGCCTCGATGTGGCGGCTGATCACGTTCTGCGCCGGGCCGGACAGGAACGTCGCCAGCGTCATCAGCCCCAGAACCACGCCCACCGCCCGGGGATCGGTGATCGGCGCGCCGCCCGTACGCCGCCGTGCCGCTCCGAACACCAGGAACAGCAGGACCGCCCCCAGCGCCGCGCCGAGCGCCCCGACGAGCGTGCCGTGCAGCACGTCGCGGTTCTTCGCGTGGCCGAGCTCGTGCGCCACCACCAGCTCCACCTCGCGCGGCGGCGCCTTGAGCAGCGTGTCGTAGACGACGATCCGGCGCGTCGCGCCGAACCCCGAGACGTAGGCGTTCAGCGCGGTCGTCCGGCGCGAGGCGTCGGCCACCAGCACGTCCTCCACCGGCACCCCGTCACGCTCGGCCATCGCCATCAGGTTGGCGCGCAGCGGCGAGTCCGGCATGGCGTGGAAGTCGTTGAACACCGGCTCGAACACCACCGGGTAGACGAACGACGCCCCCACGGTCAGCGCGAACGCCCCGGCGGCGGCCGGGATCCACCAGCGCCGGATCCGCCGCGCCAGCGCCACCACGGCCAGCACCATGACGGCCAGCAGGGCCGCGTTGATGCCGACGCTCTTGAGCCGGTCGCCCGTCCAGGCCGCCCAGTCCTGCGTGGACAGCCCGAAGTCGCGCAGCGCGCCCTCGAACCACATGCCGAGCGGCCACCGCACGGCCTCCTCGATCACCGTGAGCACGAGCACGCCCAGCAGCACCCGCGCCCACCACGGGCCCCGCAGCCATCCCAGCAGCCTCGCGCCGAGCGGCGTGGCCACGAGCAGCCCGGCGAACACCAGCGTGACGCCCAGCGACAGGTAGCTCGGCACGCTGGTGGCCGCGTCGAACGCCTGCGAGCGGGCGATCTCGGCGGCGCCGAAGTCACGCGCCGGGTCGGGCGTCACCTCGGGCGCCCCGGCGGGCAGCGCCGTCCACGGCGTCGTGAACGCCACCACCCCGGCGATCACCGCCCCGAGCACGGCCAGCCCGGCCCCGGCCTCCCGCCGCAGCCTCGCCTCACGCCCGCCCCCGTCGCCGGCCCCGTCCCCGGCCGCGTGCCCGTCCCCGGCCACGTCCTCGTCCCCGGTCTCGGGCGACGGCTCGGCGAGGTCCGCCCCCTTCAGGGCTCGGGAGGCGGGCGGGCCGACGTCCTGTTCGGTCGTCTCGCGCCGTTCCTGCCGGTCGTCCATGTCGCGTCCCCTCACGCCAGTCGGTCCCGGACGTACGCGCGCCACAGCCGGGTCAGCGTGCCCGCCGAGAGCCCCAGCGAGGCCAGCGCCCGGCCCACGCCGTACGTCTGGGCATCACGGTAGAGCCTCACCAGGCTCTTCTCACCCCAGCGCGCGGCGACGAGGCGACACACCAGCCAGGCTTCCTGGTACGCGCGGGCGAGCCGGCCCGCTTCGGCCCCGGGGACGAAGTCGGCCGCGTCCGGCAGATCGGACGGCGTCCGCCCGGCCCGCACCTCGGCGGCCAGCTCGGCGGCGGCCACCTCGACGGGCAGCCCGGCGTCCCGGTAGGCCACGTAGTCGGCGAAGCCCTCGTACAGCCAGACGGGCAGCCCGTCGGTCCCGGCGGCCACGTGGGTCAGCTCGTGGGCCAGCACGACGTCACGCCCGACCGGGGTGAGACGGGCGAAGTGCTCGGGCACCACGATCACGCGTCCCCGGTCGGCCACCGCCGCCAGCCCGTCGACCGACGCGACGCCCGCCAGCGCGGCGGCCTCCCGCGCCGAGGCGGGCACCAGGACCACGGCCCGGACGTCGCCGCCCAGCACTCCGCCGACCCGCCGCCCCGCGGTGTCGGCCCGGCGCGCCAGGTCCGCCAGCAGCCCGGGGGGCGCGTCCTGCCCGGCGACGAGCGACCGCTCACCGCGTACGACGTCGAGCCCGTCGCCCCAGCGCGCCCGCACGCCGGCGAGCACCCCCGCCTCGGTGGCGGCGCCTCCCGGCCCCGGGACCGCGCCGGACCCACCGGCCAGGAACGCCGCGACAACCAGCAGCACCACCGGCACGACCCGCCGACGCCCCCGCACGAGCACCCTGCCGGGCGCGCTGCCGGGCGCTCTCCCGGACGTGATACCGGACGTGCTGCCGGGCCCATTTCCAGGTCCGCTGCCGGACCCCTTGTCGGACACGCTGCCCGATCGTAGCCGCCGTTCCTGAGCGTCGGCCCGGTCCGGAGCCCGGGAAGGCCGAAGGCCCCGTCCCGGGGCGGGGACGGGGCCTTCGGCGCAGGTCACAGACCGGGACGCACCGCGCCGGCGAACGACGCCTTGCGCCAGCCGCGCAGCTTCTCGACGCGCACGCGCTGGCCCGTTCTCGGCGAGTGGACCATCTTGCCGTCGCCGACGTACATGCCCACGTGCCCGAGCCCGCGGAAGAACATCAGGTCACCCGGCTGCAGGTGCTTGTAGGAGACCTTCTTCCTGATGCGCGCGAACTGGCTGTTCGTCACGCGCGGGATCTTCACCCCGGCCTTCTTCCAGGCGTACTGGACGAGGCCCGAGCAGTCGAACGACCCGGGGCCGGTGGCGCCGTAGCGGTACGGGTCGCCGATCTGCTTCTTGGCCACGGCCACGGCCTTGCGGGCCTTGGCCTTCTGCCGAGCGACCTTGGCCACCTTCGACGACTTGACGGACTTCTCCGTCTTTGTCACCGCAGTGGTGGCGAACTCATTCGTCGTCGCCGCCTGCGCCGTCGGGGCGTGGACGACCAGACCTCCGGCCGTCACGGTGATCAGCGCTGCGCCACTCAGGGCGAGACGGGACAGACGGGGGTTGTGCGAGAGGGTAGACAGGATTGCTCCTAGGGGCTTCCACGAACGCCTACCGGGTTAGCTGACGGATTCGGGCCTGGAAGTCGCCCTACGGCGCTGAACGCGCCGATTCACCCCTGATCACCGCGTACGGGATCGCTGGGTCCCCGGCTCCGTGCCTCCTGGCTGCACGGACTCGGCAGGCCACCGCCGCGTCTTCGCGCCTCGGGGGCGCTGGCCGCGGTGACCGGCGGATGGTTCTTTCTGTCGAACATCGGGGGACCCGATGGTGACCGGCGGGCGTCCTGGCTGGAACGCCGCGACGCCAGAAGTTACGCCGAAAAGTCACGTAATGGCAAAGCCTGAGTAAGCGAGTAAAGATCAGACACGCCGGGAGTCAGGCCCTCATCCCCCGCCGGAGCAGCGGGTTTCGTTACCCAAGTGTGACCCTCCTCACACTTGGGCCGACCCCGTCTTGTCAGGGACGTACGGCGCCCACGAGACGGCGCCCGTACGACGAGAGTGTGACCACCTTCACCACGTCACCCGTCTGCGGCGCGTGCACGATCTTGCCGCCGCCCGCGTAGATGCTCACGTGCCCGAGGCCCTCGCTGAAGATCAGGTCGCCGGGCTCCAGCGCGTTGAGCGACACCTTGCGACTGGCGCCCCACGACCACTGCTGCCAGGTCGTGCGCGGCAGCGACACGCCACCGGCCCGCCAGGCGGCCTGCGTGAGCCCCGAGCAGTCGTAGCCGCCCGGCCCGGTGCCGCCGAACACGTACGGCTTGCCGACCTGCGCGTACGCGAAGCGCAGCACGGCCGCCGCGTTGCCCGAGGCGGGACCCGTGTACTTGAGGCCGGTGCTGTTGGGATTGCCCGCCTTGTACGCGCCCAGCCGGTCGAGGAGCTTCTTCTGGTCCTTGATGAGGTCCAGGATCTCCGCCCGGTCCTTCTTGACGGCGTCCCGCTCCTTGTCGGCCGCGGCCAGCGCCTCCTCGGCGCGGTCACGGTCGGTCTTCAGCCCCCGGTTGGCCCGGTCGAAGGCGGCGAGCTTCTGGGTGCGCTCCTGGGCGAGCTGCCCGCGTAACGCCATCCCGTACAGCAGATCGGCCGGATCGTCGCTGGTCATCATGCTGGGCAGGGTCGAGAAGTCGCCCCCCAGCTTGTACGTCTCGACGGCCATGTTGACGACCTCACCGCGCAGATCCGCGACGGTCGCCAGCTTGCGCTTGTACGTGTCGTTCAGCCGGCTGTAGCGCGCCTTGGCCTCTTTGTACTTCTCGGTGGCCGTGTTGTAGCGGTCCACGACCTTGTCGGCCTTGTCGTTGAGCTTGTCGAGCTTCGCTCTCGCCTGCGCGAGAGTCGGCTTGGGATCGGCCAGCACCCCTCCGACGGGGGTCATCACCAGTCCGAACACCAGACCCGCGGCCAGCGGCACCCGGCCCAACCTCACAGCGTCGCCTCCCAGGGGATCATCCTCGGGGCGAAATAGTACAGAAGTGGCGAGTAATCCTCACCTAAACGCCATATTCGTCATCTATGCGCGACCGAGCCGCCTCAGCAGCAGCGCGGACGGCACGGGCCTGGCGCCCATCCGCCTGACGGACTCGGCCACCTCGCGGTCGGAGGAGACCACGGCGATCGCCCGGCCGGGCGGCTCGGCCCGGACGAGCTGGCGGATCAGGTCGTCGGCGATCTCGCCCGGCGCGCTGAACAGCACCCGCACCCCGCGCGGCGCCACCACCTGCACCGGAGAGTTGAGCTCGGCGCCGTCGAACACCACGGTCACCTCGACGCGCGTCTGCGCGACCAGCCCGCCGAGCCCGGTCATCAGGCGGGCGCGCTGGTCGGCGAGCGTGAGCGTGCCGTAGCCGGACTTGGTCACGTTGTAGCCGTCGATGATCAAATGCACCTGCGGCAGCGCCAGAAGCTGATCGAGCAGCTGCGGGTCGTCGTCGGCCAGCGCGCGGGCGGGCACGCCGCGCACACCCGGCCGCTCACCGGTGAGCGCCGCGACCGAGTCGGCCGGCCGGCTGATCATGGTGGGCAGCGCCAGCTCCCTGCGCAGCCCCGCCGAGGCGTCCTGCAACGCGTCGAGCAGCACCCGGATGCGCGCGTCCTCGACGCTGCGGCCCTCGCGCGCGGCCCGGCGCGAGGCTTCGAGCTGCTTCTCCACATCGGCCAGGCGCTCACGCAACCGCCGCAGCTCCGACTCCCCCGCGCTGCCGGCGGCCGTGGCCGCGTGCCTGGCCTCCTCTGCGGCCTGCTCCATCTCCTCGGCCCGCCGCACCGCGCCCTTCGCGCGCTCGCGGGCCTCGTGCAGCTTGCGGCGCAGCTCGGAGTTCTCGCCGCGGGCCGCCTTCAGCTGCTCGCGCAGCCGCTCGGCCTCCTCCTTGGCCGCGCTCTTCTGCGCGGCGAGCTGCTCACGCAGCCGGGAGACGACCTCCTCGCGCTCCGACCCCTCGGCCGCGGCGGCGGACTGCTCCAGATCCGCGCGGGCCGACTCCACCATGTCGGCCCAGCCGGGCGGCCGCGTGAGATAAGCCGCGGCGGCGACCAGCACCGGATCGGCGGCGGGCGGCACGTTGCCCTCGGCCAGCGAGGCCACCAGCTCCGGCCAGCCGGAGGCCACCGACTCGGCGACCACCTCACGGAACTTCTTGTCGTTCTCCAACTGCGCGGCGATCGGCGCACTGCCCAGCCGGGCGCGCTTACGTGGGTCGAACTTGGCGATGCCGCGCAACGGCGCCGGCACCGCCACAGCGGGCATCGAACCGAGAACCTGGGCCGCGAGGTCGACCACATTGAGCCGCACCTGCTCGGGAAGCGGGCGAGACAGGCCTTCACCCGCTGAACTCATCCCACTGTCCCTTCATGACATGCCCTTTCAGACAAGGGTACGGCTGCCCGCTACCTGTCCGTAACGGCCACCCATGATGGGACAAGCGCTCGTCCAACCCTCGCGCCCCCACACGCCGCCCCCACAGGCCCAGCGCACCGCCCTCCGACCCGCACAGGCCCGACCACAGCACGCACGGAGTCGGACACGGCCCCCGCCGGGTCGGACAGACGCGGCCCGCCCGGGTCGGACACGGCCCCCTCCCCCCTCCCGGGCCGGACGCAACACCCCGGGCCCCGCACCCCTGCGCCCGGCACCCACGGACCCGGCACCGCACCTCCGGGCCTGGCACGGCACCCCCGAACCTGGCACGACCCTCGGGGACCCGACGCCCACACGCCAGCCTCGGCACGGCGCCTCAGCCCCGCCCCCAAATCCCCGCTCCCAGCCTCGCCTCCGGCCGGTACGCCTCACGGACCGGTAGCCGCCTGACTCCTCCGTCGCGACAGAACCCGGGAAAGCTGGAATCCCAGCCCAGTCAGCTCGCGTCGTAGACCAGCAGCGCGATCTGGACCCGGTTGTTCAGCGCCAGTTTGGTAAGGATGCGCGAAACATGCGCCTTGACCGTGGGCACGCTCATGTACAGCTCGCGGCCGATCTCCGCGTTGGAACTGCCCCGCCCGACCGCCAGCGCCACCTCACGCTCGCGCTCGCTGAGCCGGGCCAGCAGCCCGCGCGCCCGCTCGGCCCGTCCGGAAGCGCCGCCGTGCGACACATGGGTGATGAGCTGCCGGGTGACGGCGGGCGACAGGATCGGCTCCCCCGCGGCCACCTTCCTGATCGCGGCCACGAGCTCGACGGGCGGGATGTCCTTGAGCAGGAACCCGGCGGCACCCGCGCGCAGCGCCCGCAACACCTGCGCGTCGGCGTGGAACGTGGTCAGCACCACCACCTCCGGCGGCGCCTTGGTCGCCCGCAGCGCCTCGGTCGCGGCCAGCCCGTCGACGCCGGGCATCCGGATGTCCATCAGCACCACGTCGGGCCGGTGCTCGGCGACCAGCGGCGGCACCTGTGCCCCGTCGCCCGCCTCGCCCACGATCTCGATCCCGTCCACGCCGCCCAGGATCATCGCCAGCCCGGCCCGCACCAGCGCGTCATCATCAACGATCAGCACCCGGATCGACCCAGCCGCCGATCCGGCCGTCGGCCCACTCCTTGACTCGCTCATGGCCCCGCCTGTCGCCCCTGTCAGCCCGCTCATCGCCCCGGTCGTCACCCCGCTCTCCGCCCCGCTCATGGCCCCGGGAGGTGGTCCAGCGACCGGCCCTGGAACCCGCTGTAGGAACGATCCGGAGTTCGGTTCGGCGGTTGCTCCGAGGATCGGTCCGGATGCCGGGCGGGACGTCGGCCCGGGGACCCGGCCCGGGATCGGGTCCGTCATGCGCTCTCCTCCGGGCAAGGCCACGGCAGCCAGGCGCGCACCACGAACTCGCCGTCCGGCGTCGGCCCGTGCTCCAACCGGCCGCCTGCGAGCTCAGCCCGCTCGGCCAGCCCGATGAGCCCGGCACCGGCCCCCGGGATGCGGGCGGCATGCCGGGACCCGAGCGCGTTGTGCCTGGACCCCAGCGCGTTGCGTACCTCGGCCGACAGCCCACGCCCCGGCGCACCCGTCACCGTCACGGTGGCCGGTGCCCCGCCTGCATGCTTGCGCGCGTTGGTGAGCGCCTCCTGCACGATCCGGTAGACGTTGCGCCCCAACGCCTCGGGCAACCGCTGCCCTCCGTACGGCGCGGGCCCTTCGGCGGCCGGTCCGGCGTTCCGTGCAGGGGGCGCGCCGGCAGGCACGATGGCGGGCACGGCAACGGGCGCGTCCGTGGACACAACGGCAGGCGCGGCGGCGCGTACGTCGGAGGGCGCTTCTGCGGACACGTCGGCGGGCGGGTTCACGTGCAGGTCGAGGCGGACGTCGAGGCCGGCGCGGCGGCATTCGGCCACCAGGGCGGGCAGGTCGTCGAGGGTGGGCTGGGGGCGGTCGGGGACGGGGTCGTCGGCGGGCGCGCCGGAGTGGCGCAGCACCCCGATGACCTCGCGCAGGTCCTGGAGCGCCTGGTGGGCGCCCTGGCGGATGGCGCCGGCGGCGCGGGCGACCTCGGCCTCCGGCGCGCCGGGACGGAACTCGAGCGCGCCGGCGTGCAGGCTGAGCATCGACAGGCGGTGCGCGAGCACGTCGTGCATCTCGCGGGCGATCCGCTCGCGCTCCAGCCGTCTGGCCTCCTCGGCGGCCCCGTCGGCGCGCTGCCGGAGGGACCAGACGAGCTGCCGCCTGGCCCGGATGACGATGCCCCAGGCGAACACGGTCAGCAGGATCGCCAGCCCGAAGACGAACGTGCCGAGCCAGCCCAGCTCGGCGTCGGGCCAGATCATCGCGTTGGGCGCCAGGGTGATGACGCCGAGCAGCGCGACCGGCCCGGAGATCTTGAACGGCCGGTGGACGGCGACGGTGAAGAGGGCGACCACGGCCGCCCCGCCGATGAGCAGCAGCGAGGAGGACAGGATCGTGGTGACCAGCGCGAGCGCGACCGGCCATCGGCGGCGCAGCCAGACGGCGAGGCAGGACAGCACGCCCAGCGCCTGCTCGACGGCCTGGACGGGCTCGGGCGCGTCGCGGATCTCGACGAGGGTCATCAGGGTGAGGCCGCAGGCGCCGAGGAAGAGCGTGAGGTCGACGATCCAGTCGCGCGTCGAGCGGCGCACGGGCCGGCCCGCGCCGCCGTCGCCGAGCAGCACGGACGGCAGGGCCCACCGGTATTCGGGGGCGTGCTCGGGTCCGTTCACGTTTCCCGAGGTTATGCGGTGGCCGCGGGCGGGCGGTAGCGACCAAAGTCGATGCTTCCCCCTGACCTGGGTCGGCCCCACCGCGTCACCGGGCGGCGAAGCAGCGAGCCGCCCCGGTCGTGAGCCGCGCGAATCCCCGTCGGTCCTGCCCAGGCCCCTGTGCTGGGCAGGCGTGCTCGCGCGGCTCACGTACTGCTTGCTGACATAACCGTATTTGTCACGCTTGCAGGGGAGTTGCAGGATCTTTAACTGTTGACGTACGCCCCCCGGCTGGCGGAGGATCTCCGCGTGGCGCCCGGACCGGTGATCTCGTGCCGCGCTCTCACCTGCCGTGCGGGCGGCCGCACGGTCATCGAGGATCTGTCGCTCGACCTGGGCGAGGGCGAGCGGGTCGCGCTCATGGGCCCGTCCGGGTCGGGCAAGACGACCCTCCTCACGACGCTCGCCGGGCTGGCGCCGCCGGTGGCGGGCCGGGTGCTGGTGGGCGGCGTGCCGCTGGACGAGCAGCCGGGGCTGCGGGCCGGGCTGGCGCTCGTCTTCCAGTCGTACGGCGTGCTGAGCCTGCTCACGGCGGCCGAGAACGTCGAGGTGGCGTTGCGCGCGGCCGGTCGGTCGCCACGTGAGGCGATGCGGCTGGCGGCGGAGGCGCTGGAGCGGCTGCGGGTGGAGAGGTTCGCCGATCACCTGGTGGAGGAGCTGTCCGGCGGCCAGCAGCAGCGGGTGGCGGTGGCCAGGGCGCTGGCGTTGCGCCCGGTGGCGCTGCTGGCCGACGAGCCGACGGCCGAGCAGGACGCCGGGCACCGGGAGGTCGTGCTGGAGGAGCTGCTGGCGGCGGCCGGTGACGGCGTCGCGCTGCTGATCGCGACCCACGACCCCGAGGTGGCCGAGCGGTGCGACCGGGTGGTCGAGCTCCGCGCGCCCCGGGCCCGGCAGGCGGTGGGCGGCCCATGAGCATGGTGCGCTGCGACGGGGTCGTGCAGATCTACCGGGCCCGCGACGTCGAGGTGGTCGCGCTGCGCGACGTGGACCTGGTGATCGACGCGGGCGAGACGGTGGCGCTGCTGGGCCCGTCCGGGGCGGGCAAGTCGACGCTGCTGTGGCTGCTGGCGGGGCTGTTGCGGCCGAGCGCCGGGCGGCTGTGGCTGGACGGCGTGGAGGTGGGCCGGCTCGACCAGCGCCGCCTGGACCGGCTGCGCGCCCGGCGGATCGGCACCGTGCTGCAGAACCCGGCCCGCAACCTGATCGGCTACCTGCCGGCCGCGCAGAACGTGGCGTTCGCCCAGCGGGCGGTCAGGCGGGATCGCGGCAGGGTGCGTGAGCTGCTGCGCCGGGTCGGCCTGGACGACGCGGGCAACCGGCCGGCGAACCGGATGTCGGGCGGCGAGCAGCAGCGGCTGGCCCTGGCGGTGGCGCTGGCGAACGCGCCCGCGCTCCTGCTGGCCGACGAGCCCACGAGCCAGCTCGACGCCGCCTCGGGGGCGCGGGTGATCGAGCTGATCAAGCACGCGGCGCAGGTCGACGGCACGACGGCGGTGGTGGTGACGCACGACGTGGCGGTCAGCGAGGCGCTGAGCCGTACGGTGACGATCCGCGACGGCCGGGTCGGCTCGGAGGGCAGGCGCGGCGAGGACCTGGTGGTGGTCGGCCGGGAGGGCGCGGTGCAGGTGCCGCCGGAGTTCCACCATCTGCTCCCGCCCGGCTCGATGGCCCACATCGAGCCGCTGGACGACGGCATCGTGCTCAGGAGGGCCGGCTCGTGATCCTGCGCGGCCTGTGGGAACGCCGTACGCTCTCGCTGGTCGTGCTGCTCATCGCCGTCGTGCCGATCGCCTGCGCGGCGGTGGGCCCGATCTACACGGCGGCGGCCGCCACCACGGTGGTCCGTGACGCGCTGCTGGCGGCGCCGGTGGACGGGCGCGGCTGGCGTTACACGACCAGGACCGGCGGCATCAAGGCGAAGGCCGCCGCGCTGACGGCGTCGTTCACGGCCGCCCCGGTGTACGGGATGGAGATCGCCAGCGGCGACGCCGACCTGTCGAGGGAGCTCTCGTACACCCTGGTGTGGCAGGACGGCCAGTGCGAGCGCCTGCGGCCGGTCGAGGGCCGCTGCCCCCGGGCGGCGGGCGAGGTGATGGCGAGCCGGGCGTCGGGGATGGCGGTCGGCTCCGAGGTGCGGCTGGCGGCGCTGGTCAGGCGCGAGCCCGGCACCACGGAGCTGCGGCCCGCGCCGCTGAAGGTCGTCGGCGTCTACGGGCACGAGTCGGCGGGCGACCCGTTCTGGTTCGGCCGCACGCTGACCACGCCCGGGGGCGAGAGCGGTTCGTCGCGGATCGACCCGCTGTTCACGGTGCCGCAGACGCGCGAGGAGACGGCCGTCGCGGGCGCCGCGCTGACGGCGGACCCGGCGCAGCGTGGCGGGTGGACCGACTACGCCATCGTCACCGTCGACGCGGGGCGCGTCCTCGGCTCCGACCTGGGCGCGCTGACGGCCCTGCAGGCGGCGGCCGACACGGCGGGCCGCGAGACCGACGACATCGTCTACTCACGGATGCCCGTCACGCTTCGGGCGATGACGACGAGCTCGGAGACGCTCGGCGTGCCCACGCTGCTGGTGTCGGCGCAGCTCGTGGGGCTGGCCTGGCTGCTGCTGTTCCAGACCGTGGGCGATCTGGTACGGGCGCGCGGCGCGGAGATCGCGCTGGCCCGGCTGCGCGGTCACGGCCGGGCGCGGGTGTGGCGGTTCGCGCTGGCCGAGCCGCTGCTGCTGCTCGCGCTGGCCGTGCCGCTCGGGCTGGCGGCGGGGCTGCTGGCCGCGCGGGCGATGGTGGAGGCGCTGCTGCCGCCGGGCATCCCCGCTGTGTTCCCGGCGCAGGCGGCGTACGCGGGGCTGGCTGCGACGGCGGGCGGCCTGATGGCGGCGGTCGTGTCGGCCTGGCGGGTGGCGACGCGCCCGGTCACCGAGGAGTGGCGGCGCACGCCGCGCCGCAGCGCCCGCGGCTGGGTGCCGGACGCGGTCGTGCTGGTCGTGACGGCGCTCGGCCTGGTCGAGCTGCTGGCGGGCGGGGTGATCAGCGACACGACGGGGCAGTCCTCCAGCGCGCTGGCCGTGCCCGGCCTGATGGCGCTGGGCGTGGCGCTGCTGGCCGCGCGCGGGCTGCCGGTGCTGGCGCGGCGGCTGTTCGGCCTCACCCGGCGGCGGGGCGGCCTCGGCCCGTTCCTGGCGTTGCGGCAGGTGGCGCGGGGGCCGGTCACCACGGGGAGCGTGATCGTGCTCGGCACGGCGTTCGGGCTGGCGACGTTCGCGGTGTCGGCGTGGACGGCCACGTCCGCCGACTACCGGCGGGCCGCCGCCTTCCACAACGGCGCCCCGGCGGCGATCACGGTCCAGCCGGTCGGGCCGCGCGCGTTCGCCGACGCGGTGGAAGCCGCCGACCCGGGCGGCACGGCCGCCCCGGTGATCAAGGTTCCGGGCCCGCCCCAGCTGATCGCCACGGACCCGGAACGGCTGGCCCGCGTCGCGACCTGGGACCCGGAGCTGGCCGGAGGGGTGCGGCTGGCCGAGGCGACGGCGGCGCTGCCCGGCCCCGGGACGCCCAGGGTGATGGTGAGCGGCGACCGGTTCCGGCTCACGGCCCGCCATGACGTGCCGCCCGAGGGCTGGCAGGTGCGGCTGTTCGCCACGTTCCGCATCCCGGACCGGCTCAAGCCCGCCGCCATCCCGCTCGGCGTCCTGCGCCCGGCCGGCGGCGGCTCGTACGCGTGGAACCTGCCGCTGTCCTGCCGTGACGCGCCGTGCGAGCTGCGCCGGGTGCACGCCGAGTTCACCCCGCTGGACGAGCAGGCGACGATCCCGCGGATGGAGGTCGTCGTGACGCGGCTGGAGCTCCGGGACGAGGGCCGCTGGCAGCGCGTCCCCACCCCGCGCTGGCGTGTCGACGGCGACCCGGACCGTGACGACGGCGGCTTCGTCGTCTCGCTCCAGAACAACCAGACGCTCCGGCCCGCCACCTACGATCCCCGGCCGGCCGCCGTCGTCGTCGGCGTGGGCGCCAAGCTGGTGCCGGGCCTGGACCACGCCTTCGCCACGGGCGTGCGGGCGGTCGCGACGGCCTCGGCCGCGCCCGGCCTGACCGGGCCCGGCGTCGTGATGGACCTGGAACAGGCCGACCGGATCGCGTACGGGGTGCACGAGCAGGCCGTCTACCAGGTGTGGACCCGCGCGGCGGGCGTCCCGGCGCTGGAGCGGGCGCTGCGCGAGCAGGGGCTCACCGTGGTCTCCACCCACTACGAGAGCGAGGTGGCCGCCGCCTTCGTCCGGCAGGGTCCGGGGCTGGCCCTCGTCCTGCTGCTGATCTCCGCGCTGGCCGCCGCCTCGCTCGCGCTCGGCCGCACCGTGCTGGCGCTGCACACGGCGGCCAGACGGCGCGGCTACGAGCTGGCCGCGCTGGAGGCGTCCGGCGCGAAGGTGGCGGCGCTGCGCGTGGCGCTGCTGCTGGAGCAGCTCATCACGGCGGCGGCCGGCACGCTGGCCGGGTTGGTCGCCGGACTGCTCGCGGCCGGGGCCGCGCTGGGCCGGATCCCGCAGTTCGCCGAGCCGCTGGTGACGCCGCCGCTCGCGCACGACGTGGCGGCGGCGCCCGTGGCGCTGCTCACGGGCGCCGGCCTGCTGGCCGCCCTGCTGTGCGCGGTCGCCGTGTCGGAGGCGCTGCTGCGCGGCATCCGCGTGGAACGCCTGCGCGACACCCCCGCGTGAGGGTCAGCTGCCGACCGGCTGCTGCGACAGCGCCTGCATGAACGCCTTGGCCATGGTCAGCGCGCCGTCGAGCCCTTCCTTCTCGGGGATCAGCACGACGTTGCCGGAGGCCGCGGGCTCGCCCTTGGGCCGCTGCGCGCCCGCGTAGTCGATCTCCACCACGACGGCGCCCCGCCGCACGGTCACGGTGCCGCTGCCCGCGAACACCTCGCCCTTACGGGTCCCGACATAGACGCTGTACGCCTCCTCGCCCAGGCCGGGCACGTCGCGCACCTTGCCCCACGAGATGCCGCCGAGCGACGACTGCGCCAGGTTCTTGTCGCCGCCGAGCTGGCCCGTGTAGAACGCCCGGGCGGCGGTCTCGTCGGCCACGCCGGCCCGGTTGGTGAAGGAGTGCACGGTGATGAGCACGCTGCGGATCTTGGTCACCTTGTCGCCGGCGGGCACGTCCAGGTTGAGCCAGCGGCACTCGGTCTGCGTGTCGTCGCCCACCTCCAGGCCGCGCGCCCGGGGCGTGTGGCCGGGCACGAGCTTGGCGGCCGTCGGCGTCACCGTCTCGCAGACGGGCGGGAAGACGACCAGCGGCGTCGGCGAGGGCGTGGCGGCGGCGCTGGGCGAGGCGGTCGCCGCCTTGTACGGCTGCGCCAGGACGTCCGGGTGCTGCGCCTTCCAGTCGGCCACGCCCTTGGCGAAGTGCTTGATCAGGCCGCTGACCTCGCGGATCGCGTTCGACTCGGTGACGGACTGGGTGGTCTCGTTGCTGAGGATCTGCGCGTCCTTGCGCTGCTGGCTCGCCTGGTAGCGGACCTCGATCGTCATGTCATGGACGCGCGCGTACGCCTTGCCGTAGGAGTACCACATCAGGCTGCCGGAGCGGCGCCAGGTGTACTGGGCGAAGGCGGCGTCGCCGGCGCCCTGGATGTCGGTGACCGGGGAGGTGTAGTCCTTCTCGCCCTTCTTCGGCGTGGGCTTGGCGGTCTCGGCGTACTTGGCGCCGCCGTAGTCGACCTCGTAGGAGTTCTGCGCCATGGCGCGGCCGGTCTTGGCGCCGTCGCCGCGGTGCTGCTGGACCTTGACGTCGACCTCGCGGCTGCGCCACCACTCGCCGTGGGAGATGCGCTGGTTGTTCCAGTTGCAGGAGAAGTTGACCGTGTATTCGCTGTCGCGGGAGTCCTTGGACACGGTCGCGCCGGGCACGAGGCGCTCGGCCTCCTCCTTGGGCAGCATGGCGCACACGTCGGGGCCGGTCACGGCGGCGGGCTTGGTCAGCCCGGCCGTGGACGGCTGGCCCGTGGCGGGCGGCCCGGCGATGCCCTGGCCCCGGGTGAGCTGGCCGTACAGCAGGTAGGCGCCCGCGCTCGCGCCGACGAGCACCACGAGCGTGGCGGCGACGACCGGCAGGATCCACGGGCGGCGCCGCGGCGGCCGTGGGGGCAGCGGCACGGGAGGCGGCATCGGCGGCAGAGTCGGCGGCTGGGTCGGCGGCTCGAACTGCCCTCCGGGCACCGGGTGCGGGTGGGTCGGCGGCTGGTGCTCGCTACCGGGATTCACGAGGGACTCCTGGGGTTTGCCATGACGTGCGGTGAAACATGCTAGTCAGCCCGGTTGCAGGATGCTTGCACCAGTTCAGGACCGCAACGCGGCCGAGACCATCGCGGCGGCGGCGCGGGCGGGCTCCTCGTCGGCCGGATCGTCCTTCGGCATGTCCCTGCGCTGCCAGACCACCTCGGCGAGCACGTTGCTGGTGCGCAGCAGCACGGTGCTGGTGCCGGTGCCGAGCTGATCGGAGTTGCTGTAGAAGCGGAAGGAGTTCTGGACGAACGCGGCCTCCCCCAGGCCCCGCACGTCGCGGACCTTGCCGACGTGGTTGCTGAACGCCTGTCCCGCGGCTCCGGCGCGGCTGGCGCGCTCGATGGCGAAGCGCTGGACGGCCACCTCGGGCGCGCCCCGGCCGCCGGCGGGCCGCTCGGCCCACACCCTGACGGTGAGCGAGGAGATCTCGCGCGGTCCCCTGCTCAGGCGCCACTCGCACTCGCCGGGTCTGGTCTGCTGCCCCCGCACCTCGCTCTTCATCACCTCGGTCACCTGGGCGCCGGTGAGCAGGCCGCAGGCGGCGGGCGCGGCGGCGAACCGGCCGGTGTCCTCCTGGGTGAGCGCGCGCACGCCGTACCAGCCTCCGGCGCCCAGCACGGCGACGGCGGCGAGCGCGGCCACGGCCGGCCACCAGCGGCGGCGACGGGCGCGCGGCGGGACGGCGCCGGGGCTGGTACTCGTGCCGAGCAGCCGCTGGAGCCCGTCGCGGACCTGCGCCGCGCCGGGCCGGACGGCGGGGTCCTTGGCGAGCATGGCCAGCAGCAGCCCGCCGAGCTCGCGCCCGGCCCGGACCGGCGGCGGCGGGTCGTGCAGCAGCACCGCGGCGGCGACGGCGGCGGGCATCGCCCGCTCGAACGGCGCCCGCCCCTCCACGGCGGTGTAGAGGCTGGCGCCGAGCGACCACAGGTCGGAGGCGGGGCCGGAGGGCTGCTCGTTGAGCCGCTCGGGCGCCATGTAGCCGGGCGAGCCGGCGCTGCCGTAGCGGTCGCCGCGCCCGCCGAGCGGGACGGCGATGCCGAAGTCGGTGAGCATGGCGGAGCCGTCGGCGTCGAGCAGGATGTTGGCCGGTTTGACGTCCTGGTGCACGATGCCGTGGGAGTGGGCGACGGTCAGCGCCGACAGCACGCGCAGGCCGATGCGGGCCACGGCCTCGGGCGGGAGCGGCCCGTCCTCCTTGATCACCCGGTCGAGCGACCGGCCGCTGACCAGGTCGAGGATGATCCACGGCTGCTCACCCGTGAGCACCACGTCGTGGACCAGCACGATGGCCGGGTCGCGCAGCCGCCCGGCGGACCTGGCCTCGTGGATGGCCCGGTCGGCGAACTCGGCGCGCTCGCGCGGCGACAGCTCGGCCGGGACGCGGACCTGCTTGACCGCGACCTCCCGGTTGAGCATCTCGTCGCGGGCCCGCCACACCGTGCCCGCGCCGCCCTCCCCGAGCCGCTCGACGAGCCGGTAGCGGCCCGCCAGCACGTAGCCGTCACCCCGCACCGCGAAGCTCCCGCTCGGCCGTCCTGGCCGCCCTCAGGGCGGACTCCTTGATCTGGTCGTCGGTGGTGCGGTCGTCGACCCTGGTGAACTCGGCGGCGACCACGAGGTTGGCCAGGCGGAAGTAGACGATGGCCGAGTGCATCCGGCCGGTCTCCCCCAGCAGCTCGAACGCGAACGCCTCCTGGCCCAGGCCGCCGAACGACCTGACGGAGGTGCGGGTGACGTCCTGCGGCTTGGTGACGCCGATCTCCTTCCACACCCAGCCGAAGCTCCCGTGCTTGGCCCAGTAGCGCTGCTGGTTGGCGAAGAGGCTGCGGGCCGTGACGGGGGTCATGCTCCACGGGTCGCGGGTGTCGGAGTCCTTCTGGAGCTGCACCGAGACGCCGATGCCGGGCTTGGTCCAGTTGCACTCGGGGCCGTACTCGTCGGAGGCGGGCACGCCCTTGGGGATCTGCTGGGTGCGCATCAGCAGGCCGACGTCCTCCGGGGGGAGCAGCGTGCACAGGTCCATCGGCACGGTGAAGGCGGCCGGCACCCCGTTGTCCTGATTTTTCAGGACCAGGAAGACGATGGTGGTGGCCGCCGCGATCGCCAGCGCCGCCGCCGACGCGATCCACAGCACGGCCCTGCTCCGCTTCCTGACGTGGCCGGGCACGGTGGCGTCGTGCTGCGGCGGCAGCGCGGCGGGCTCGCCCGCGGCGACCCGGCGCAGCGCCTGGGCCATCAGCGGCGCCACCGGCCGGGCCGCCGGGTGGCGCGCCATCATCGCGGCCAGCAGCGGGCCGAGCGGCTGCGGCGCGACCGGGACCGGCTGGGTCAGCGTCGCCCTGATCCGGTCGGCGGTGGTGCCGTCGTAGGCGGCCCTGCCGGTGGCCGCGAGGAACAGCGTCGCGCCGAGCGACCACACGTCGCTGGCCGGGCCGCCGGGCTCGCCCTCCAGCCGCTCGGGCGCGATGAACCCGGGCGAGCCGATCATCAGGCCCTGCTCGGTGAGCGTCGCCTGGCCCTCCTGCCGCGCGATGCCGAAGTCGGTGAGCACCACCCGGCCGCTGTCGGTGAGGAACACGTTGCCCGGCTTGACGTCGCGGTGCTGCAGCCCGCGGGCGTGCGCGGCCGACAGCGCGTCGAGCATGTCGGCGCCGATCCTGGCCACGTACTCCGTCGGCATGGGGCCGTGCGCCTGCACCGCCTCGCCCAGCGTGCGGCCGCGCAGCAGCTCCATCACCAGCCACGGCCGCTCGTGCTCGACGACGACGTCGTGCAGCGCCACGATGCCCGGATGGCGCAGCTGCGCGGTGGCCTGCGCCTCGCGCACCGCCCGGGTGACCAGCTCGGCGCGCTCGCCGGGGGACAGCCCCTCGGGCAGCGTCAGCTCCTTGACCGCCACCTCGCGGTCGAGCATCTCGTCCCTGGCCAGCCACACCCGGCCCATGCCGCCGCTGCCGAGCGGCCGCAGCAGGGAGTAGCGGTTGGCGAGTCTTGCCCCGGACATAGAGGGAAGACTAACTAAGGATCAAGCGCAATAGTTATTCGTTCGGATCCGTATCTGTCGGTGCCCGTCTCTATGGTCTTGGTTCGTGGACCCGGTACAAGGCACTCTCGACGAGCTCGGCACCCCGCTGAGCGACGTCACGTTCGTGGTGTTCGACCTCGAGACCACCGGCGGCTCGCCGGCCGAGCACATGATCACCGAGATCGGGGCGGTCAAGGTCCGGGCGGGCGAGGTGCTCGGCGAGTTCTCCACCCTGGTCGACCCCGGCGGGCCGATCCCGCCGTTCATCTCCGTGCTGACCGGCATCACCGACGCCATGGTGGTGGCCGCGCCGCGCATCGAGTCGGTGCTGCCGAGCTTCCTGGAGTTCATCAAGGGCGCCACGCTGGTCGCCCACAACGCGAGCTTCGACACCCGCTTCGTCAAGGCCGCCTGCGCCGCCCACGGCTATCCCCCGCCGGTCAACCCGGTGGTCGACACCGTCGACCTGGCCCGCCGGGTGCTGACCCGCGACGAGACGCCCAACGCCAAGCTGTCCACGCTGGCCCGGTTCTTCCGCAGCGCCACCGAGCCGTGCCACCGCGCCCTCCAGGACGCCAGGGCCACCGTCGACGTGCTCCACGGCCTCATCGAGCGGGCCGGCTCCTTCCAGGTCCACACCCTCGAAGAGCTCAAGTCGTTCGTCCGCGCCCCCACGCCCGAGCAGCAGCGCAAGCGCCACCTGGCCGAGTCGGTGCCGCACGCCCCCGGCGTCTACATGTTCGAGGACGAGCGCGGCGAGGTCCTCTACATCGGCAAGTCCACCAACCTGCGCAACCGCGTGCGCTCCTACTTCACCGCCGGCGAGACCAGGCCGCGCATCCGCGAGATGATCGGCATCGCCGAGCGGGTCCGCCACATCGTCTGCGCCACCGCGCTGGAGGCCGAGGTCAGGGAGCTGCGCCTGATCGGCGGCGCCAAACCGCGCTACAACCGCCGCTCCCGCTTCCCGGAGAAGGTCGTCTGGCTCAAGCTCACCGGCGAGCCGTTCCCGCGCCTGTCGATCGTGCGCGACCTGAAGGACGACGGCGCCTCCTACCTCGGCCCGTTCTCCAGCACCCGGCTCGCCGACGAGGCCCGCATCGCGCTGCACGAGGCGGTGCCGCTGCGCCAGTGCACCCAGCCGATCAGCCTGCGCACCCGGCGCTCGGCCTGCGTGCTGCACGAGATGGGCCGCTGCGGCGCGCCGTGCGAGGGCAAGCAGTCGCAGGCCGACTACGCCGTCCACGTCGAGACCGCGCGCCGGGCCATGACGCTCGACGCCTCGCCGGTCTTCTCCGCCGTCTCGGCCCGGATGGAGCGCCTGTCGGTCGAGCAGCGCTACGAGGAGGCCTCCGTCGACCGCGACCGGCTGGCCGCGTTCGTCCGCGCCGCCGCCCGCATGCAGCGGCTCACCTCGATCACCAGCATCCCCCACCTGGTGGCCGCCAGCCCGGCGTTCGACGGCGGCTGGGAGATGCACGTCGTGCGCTACGGGCGGCTCGCCGCCGCCGCCGTCATGCCGCGCGGCGCCCACCCCAAGCCGTTCGTGGCCTCGCTCACCGCCACCGCCGAGGCGGTCATCCCCGGCCCCGGGCCCGTCCACGCGGCCAGCGCCGAGGAGACCGAGTGCATCCTGCGCTGGCTGGAGTCGCCCGGCGTGCGGCTGGTGGAGGTCGACGGCCAGTGGAGCCTGCCCGCCCACGGCGCCGCCCGCCACAAGGCCCGCATCGACCTGGCCTATCGCGGCCTGTGATTCGATACAGTTGGCACATGGTCACGGCTATCGTTCACATCAACGCCGAGGTCGACCGGATTCCGGAGGTTGCGGCGCAGATCGCCGAGATCGACGGCGTCAGCGAGGTCTACTCCATCACCGGCGACTACGACCTGCTGGCGATGGTCCGCGTGGCGGCCTACGAGCAGATCGCCGAGGTCGTCCCGGGCCGGCTCAACAAGGTCCCCGGCGTGCTCCAGACGGAGACCCACATCGCCTTCCGCGCCTACTCCAAGCACGACCTCGACGCGGCGTTCTCCATCGGCCTGCACGAGGCCGACTGACCCGTCCCGCCCCTCACCTCACCGGAGCCCCCGCCCGCGGCGGGGGCTTTCGCGTTCCCGGAGCCTCCGCGAGCCCCGGAAACGGGACAGGCCCGGACCTCTCGCGAAGTCCGGGCCTGTTCCGTCAGGCGGTGTGTCAGTGGGTGAGCGACTTGTCCTCGCCCGGGCCCACCGCCGCGTGCTCGTCCTCGTGGCCGTGCTCGTGCCCCTCGTCCAGCGGGATCTTCTCCCCGCCGTACGCCTTGGACATGCGGCCGCGCAGCTTGCCGAGCGGCCCGCGCATGCCCTTGGGCGGGATGCCCGAGGTGTCCTCGTCCACCGGGAGCATCGGGACGGCTTCCTTGCCGCGCATGTGCGCCGCGATGTCCTCCGCCGGAGGCGTGTGGACCTCGATGAACTCGCCGTGCGGCAGACGCTTGATCACACCCGACTCCACACCGTGGCTGATCACCGCGGCGTCGGAACGCTGCAGGCCCAGGCAGATGCGGTAGGTGATGATGTAGGCCAGCGCCGGCCCCACGAAGATGAGCGCCCGGCCCACGTACGTGGTCATGTTCAGGTTGATGTGGAAGAACGCCGACAGTTCGTCGTTGGCGCCCAGCAGCCACAGCACGCCGTAGAACACGATGGCGGACATGCCGATCGAGGTGCGGTGCGGGTTGTTGCGCGGACGGTCGGCCACGTGGTGCTCGCGGTGGTCGCCGGTGATCCACCGTTCGAGGAACGGATAGAGCGCCAGGCCCGTCATGACCAGTCCGAGCGGCACCAGGGCCGGGATGATCACGCTGAGCGGCAGCGTGCCCGCCTGGGCCGTGCCGAACAGGTTGATCTCCCACGCCGGCATCAGGCGCAGCGAGCCTTCGAGGAAGCCCATGTACCAGTCGGGCTGCGAACCCGCCGAGATGTCGGCCGGTGTGTACGGGCCGAAGATCCAGATCGGGTTGATCTGCGCGAACGTGCCCAGCCCCGCGACCACGGCCAGCGTGAACAGGAAGTACGCGCCCGCCTTGGCCATGAAGGCCGGGTAGAACGGCGCGCCCACCACGTTCTTGTTGGTGCGGCCCTTGCCGGGCATCTGCGTGTGCTTCTGCACCCACATGAGCACCATGTGCGCGGTGACGAGCGCCAGCAGGATGCCGGGGATGAGCAGGATGTGCAGCGAGTAGAAGCGGGCGATGACGTCCTCGCCCGGGTACTCGCCGCCGAACAGGAAGAACGAGATGTACGTGCCGACCAGCGGCAGCGAGATCGCCACACCCTGGGTGATCCGCAGACCGGCGCCGGAGAGCAGGTCGTCGGGCAGGGAGTAGCCCGTCAGGCCCTCGGCGAGGGCCAGCGTCAGCAGCAGGATGCCGATGATCCAGTTGATCTCACGCGGCTTGCGGTAGGCGCCGGTGAAGAACACCCGGAGCATGTGCACCATCATGCCCGCGACGAAGAGCAGGGCCGCCCAGTGGTGCATCTGCCTCATGAGCAGTCCACCCCGGACGTCGAAGCTGATGTTCAGCGCCGACGCGTAGGCCTCCGACATCATGACGCCCTTGAGCGGGGCGTACGAACCCTCGTAGATCACGTGCCCCATGCCCGGCTGGAACCAGAACGTCAGGAACGTACCGGTGAGCAGCAGGATGATGAACGCGTAGAGGGCGATCTCCCCCAGCAGGAACGACCAGTGGTCGGGGAAGATCTTGCGCATGTTGCGCTTGAGGAAGTTGGCCCCGCCCAGCCGCTCGTCCAGGACGCTGGATGTGCCGGCGATGGCCTTGGGCACCTTGTTCAGGTCGTCACTCATGCCTGGCCTCCCTTGGCCCGGACAGCGGCCTCGGCGTCGCCACGCTCCCAGAAGCTGGGACCGACCGGCACCGCGAAGTCACCCTGCGCGATGAGGTAGCCCTGGTCGTCGACCGAGATCGGCAGCTGCGGCAGCGGCCGCGCGGCCGGACCGAAGATCACCTTGGCGCCGTCGGCGGCGTCGAAGGTCGACTGGTGACACGGGCACAGGATGTGGTGGGTCGTCTGCTCGTACAGGGCCGCCGGGCAGCCCACGTGCGTGCAGATCTTCGAGTAGGCCACGATCCCGTCGTGCGTCCAGTTCTTGTTCGTGCCCGACTTGATCTCCTCGGGCCGGAACTTGATCAGGATCAGCGTGGCCTTGGCGAGCACGGTCAGGTCGTGCTCGTAGCCCTCGGGCACCACCGACAGGATGCCGCCGGGCGAGTTGAAGTCGGCCGCGCGGATCGGCTGGCCGGTGCCCTCGACGACCAGGCGGAGGTTCTTGCCCTCCTTGGTCTTCTCGCCCCACACCGTGTGGCGCAGCTCGTTGTGGAACTGCGACGCCGGCATGTCGTTGTTGTCCAGGTCGCGCAGCAGGATCAGCGGGATCAGGCCGAGCGGCGCGGCGCCGAGCAGCAGCGTGCGGCGCAGCATCTTGCGCTTGACGAAGCCGCTCTCGTTGGCGCCCTGGAGGAACGTCTCGGCCACGACGGCCCGGTCCTCCTTGGCGGAGACCATGTCGTGGCGCTCCTGGACCAGGGAGTACTTCGGCATGATCTGGCGGACCCAGACCACGATGCCGACCGCCAGGCCCAGCACGGCCAGCGTGAGCGTGCCGCCGAGCGCCAGGTTGGACAGGCCCGTCGCCTCCGGGCTGCCCACCGGGAGGATCACGTAGAAGATGAGGAAGGCGATGCCGGCGGCGAAGGTGATCAGGAAGCAGAGCGACACGATCCTCTCCGCCTTGCGCGCCTTCTGCTCGTCCTGCAGGGTGACGCCGGGAGTCTCGCCGCCGGCCGTCGCGGCGGCGCCGGCCTCGGGCTGGTCGCCGAGCAGCGAGGTGCCCGGCGCGGGGGTGCCGATGACGCGCTTGGGGACGCGCTCGTCCGGCTGCTCGATCTCGTGCTCGTTGTCTGTCATGACTTCTGTCGCTTCTTCGCGGTGATCCAGATGGAGGCGAGGACCAGGGCCAGGATGCCCACGATCCACACGACGAGGCCTTCGGTGACCGGGCCGATGCGCCCGAGGCCGAAACCTCCGGGATCCTTCTGCTCGCGGACCTGGGTGATGTAGGCGATCATGTTGCGCTTCTCTTCGGGCGTGATCGTCGAGTCGTTGAAGACCGGCATCGCCTGGGGACCGGTCACCATGGCCTCGTAGATCTGCTCGGGGGTGGCCTCGTTGAGGTTGGGCGCGTACTTGCCGCGCGTCAGCGCGCCGCCGGCGCCCGCCCAGTTGTGGCACTGGATGCAGTTGGCGCGGAACAGCTCACCGCCCTTGGCCGCGTCACCGAGCTTGGGGTCGACCTGCTCCTTGCCCGGCACCTGCGGGCCGCCGCCGAGCGACTGCACGTAGGCGGAGATCTGCCGGATCGCGTCCGGGTTCTTCTTGACCCAGTCGGGCAGCGGCTTGCGCGGCACCTGGGCGCCCGGGTCGGAGGCCGGCATGCGGCCGGTGCTCATCTGGAAGTCGACCGCCGCGGCGCCCACGCCGATGAGCGTCGGCCCTGTCGCCGTGCCCTGCGCGTTGAGCCCGTGGCAGCTGGAGCAGTGGGCCTCGAAGAGGCTCTTGCCCTCCGCCACGTCGTCGACCTTGCCCGCCGCGAGTGCCGCGTCAGCGGGCCTGCTCACCTGCACAAACGTGGCATATACCGTCCCGACCAGCGCCAACGCCAGGATCAGGACGGCGTATCTCGCGAGCGGATGCCGCCGCCATGCGGTGATCCTAGTCACAGAGATCCCGTTCCTTACTGAATGATGTAGATGGTCGCGAAAAGGCCGATCCAGACGACGTCCACGAAGTGCCAGTAATAGGACACGACGATCGCACTGGTGGCCTGCTCATGCGTGAAGCGCTTCGCGGCGTACGTACGTCCCAGCATGAACAGGAACGCGATCAGTCCACCGGTCACGTGCAGGCCGTGGAAGCCTGTCGTGAGGTAGAACACCGAGGTGTAGGCGTTGGCGGACAGGGTCGCGCCCTCGCTCGCGAGCTCCATGTACTCGTACAGCTGGCCCGCGATGAAGACGGAGCCCATGAGGAAGCTGACGAAGTACCAGAACCGGAGCTTGCCGACCTGCCCCTTCTCCGCGGCCCACACGCCGAGCTGGCACGTCACACTCGACAGAACCAGGATGATCGTGTTGGCCGTCGCGAACGGGATGTTCAGGTGAGCCGCGTGCTCGCTCGAGGCGCCCTGCTGCAGGAGCGCGGGACCCCACTCGAGACCTTGGCCGAGGCTCACCGACCGGATGGTGAAGTACATCGCGAACAGCGCCGCGAAGAACATGAGCTCAGAGGACAGCCAGACGATCGTCCCGACGCTGACCAGGTTCGGTCGTCGGTACGGCTGGGCTGTCGTCGTCGAAGTTATTGCGGATGCTGTCGCCACGGGCAGCATTATTGCGGCTCCGGTGGTCGGTCCGGCGCACGACCCCCCGTTAGCGGGTACAAACCGGGAGCCAAGCTGGGATAATTGCCACAAAACACCCACAAGAGGTGCCAGCCTGGGCTTCCACACCACACCACCGGTACGATCCCAGGTGACCATACCGCTACGACCGATAGTGAGCGCGACCGTGAGCACCGACGACACGATGAGGGTCCTCGTCTACAGCGACGACGCCGCCACCCGTGAAGAGGTCCGGCAGGCCATCGGGCGGCGGCCGGCTGCTGACGTCCCCTTCGTGGAGATCGTGGAGTGCGCCACCGAGCCCAAGGTCCACCAGTGGCTCGCCTCCGGCGAGATCGACGTGGCCGTGCTCGACGGCGAGACCCAGCCCGCCGGCGGCATGGGCGTCGCCCGCCAGGCCAAGGACGAGGTCTACGACTGCCCTCCCATCTGCCTGATCATCGCCAGGCGCGACGACCGCTGGCTGGCCGAATGGTCCAAGGCCGACGCCGTCGTCCCGCAGCCCCTCGAGCCCATCGCGCTCGCCGACGCCGTGGCCGGTCTGATGCGCCGCCGCTCCTCCAGCCGACTCAACGCTAAGTAGGTGCCTACCGTGGACTCGCGGACGACCTGGCCGGCGCTGCTCTCCGCTCTCCTGTCCGGCGAGCACCTCACGGCCGACGAGGCCGCCTGGGCCATGCGGGAGATCATGTCCGGCTCGGCGACGCCCTCGCAGATCGCCGGGTTCGTGATCGCGCTGCGCGCCAAGGGCGAGACCGTGGCCGAGGTGGTCGGGCTGGCCCGCACCATGCTCGACCTCGCCACCCCGCTCCACGTCGAAGGCCCCGTCGTCGACGTCGTCGGCACCGGCGGCGACCGCGCCCACACCGTCAACGTGTCCACCATGGCCGCCATCGTCGCCGCCGCCGCCGGCGCCCGCGTCGTCAAGCACGGCAACCGCGCCGCCTCCTCCTCCTGCGGCGCCGCCGACGTCCTGGAGCACCTCGGCATCCGCCTCGACCTCACCCCCGAGCAGACCGCCCGGGTGGCCGCCGAGGCCGGCATCGCCTTCTGCTTCGCGCCCGTCTACCACCCCGCGCTCCGCTTCGCCGGGCCGACGCGCAAGGAGATCGGCGTCCCCACGGTCTTCAACTTCCTCGGCCCGCTCACCAACCCGGCCCGCCCCTCCGCGCAGGCCATCGGCGTCTACGACGCCAACATGCTGCCGGTCCTGGCCGGCGTCTTCGCCGAGCGCGGCGTGTCCGCCCTGGTCTTCCGCGGCGACGACGGCCTCGACGAGCTCACCATCGCCACCACCTCGACGGTCTGGACGGTCCACGACGGCGCCGCCACCCGGACGACGTTCGACCCGGCGGTCCTCGGCATCCCGCGCGCCGAGGTCGGCGCCCTGCGCGGCGGCGACGTCGCCTTCAACGCCCAGGCGGTGCACGACCTCGTCGGCGGCAAGACCGGGCCGGTGCGCGACGCCGTCCTCCTCAACACCGCCGCCGCCCTCGTGGCCCTCGACGGGCCCGGCGACGACCTCGACTCCGCCATGATCGACGCCTACTCGCGCGCCGTGCAGGCCGTCGACTCCGGGCAGGCCGCCCGGACGCTCGACAACTGGATCGCCGTCAGCAGCGCCTTCCCCGCCCGCTGACCCTCGTCCGGGCCCTCAGGGGGCTTCTGCCGCCTCAGGGTCAGGGGCGGGCTCGTACGGGCGCGCAAGGGGCCGGGGCCCGGCCGGAGGCGTCAGGAGAAGGCCAGGGTGGGGCCCGCCTTCAGGGAGCTCCACCTGAGCCACTGCTTCCAGCTCTCCTGCCAGTGCCCCCACCCGTTGGTCGGCTCCAGCTTGCGCGGCGACCCGGTGATGATGATGGGGTCGCCGATCAGCGTGTTCTTGATGAACCAGGCCGCGTTGTCCGGGCTGATGTTCACGCAGCCGTGGCTGACGTTGGAGTTGCCCTGCGAGCCCACCGACCAGGGCGCGCTGTGCACGTACTCGCCGCTGTTGGAGATGCGGACGGTGTTGTAGACGGTCATCCGGTAGTAGCCGGGCGAGCCGGGCCCGATGCCGGGCGAGATCATGATGGTGACCGGTTCGCGGGACATGGCCAGGTGGATGCCGGAGGTCGTGTAGTACTTCCACTGGCCGCCCTGCCCGGCGCTCATCGGCATCTCGCGGATCTTCTTGCCGTCGCGCCTGACGTGCAGGACGTGCTCGTCGGTGCTGCCCGCGGTGATCTGGGAGCGGCCGATCCTGAAGTCGAGCGCCAGGTCGCGCTTGCCGTACAGGCCGTTGCCGCCCCGTACGCCCGCGAGGTTGGCCTCGACGCGGACGTCGGTGCGGGCGGGCCAGTACTCGCGCGGCCGGAAGTCGACGTGGCGGTCGTCGAACCAGTGCCAGGCCCCCTCGACGGGCTTGGAGCTGCGGACGAGCAGGTTGCGCTCGACGGAGACGCGGTCGGTGATCGGCTGGTCGAAGGCGATCATGATGGGCATGCCGACGCCGACGGTGAGGCCGGTGTCGTCCCGGTTCGGGGTGATGCGCTCGATGTCGAAGGTCTTGACCGCCTTGACCGTGGAGAACGTGCTCTTCTGCTCGGACTCCTTGCCGTCGGCGTTGGCGACGACGGAGGTGATCGTGTACGTGGTGCCGGGACGGGCGGTGGCGGTGCTGCGCCAGCGGGTGCGGTCGGCGCTGAGCGTGCCCGGCAGGGCGCCGTCCTTGCCGCGCACGGTGACGCTCTTGAGCGTGCCCGCCTGGGCCGCCACGACGACGGTCTGGTCGGTCGGCACGTTGGCGGCCCTGTCGTGCGGGTACATCGTCACGGTGGCGTCGGGCGCCTTGGCGGCCTTCTCCTCGTCGGCGGCGCTGCTCGTCGAGCAGGCCGTCAGCAGCGCCAGTGCCAGCAGGCCGGCTGTTCGATACGCAACGCGCCCCACGAGTACTCCCCCGTCCGAGTAGAGCAGATTCACCTCCCTTATTACCCTGAGTGATCGAATCACCACATCCGCCCCCCGGTAAAGAACGCCAAAAAGCGGGCGTCCCTCCCGAAAAGGAGGGGCGCCCGCCCGGCGGGGTCGCTCAGTGCGAGAAGTGGCCCCGGTAGTACTGGAAGACGAACCCGATCATCGCCATGATGACCAGGAACACGCCGATGATGAACATCCACAGGCCGATGACGAACCCGGCGAAGGCGAAGGCCGCCGCCAGGCAGACGAACAGCGGCCACCAGCTGCTGGGGCTGAAAAAGCCGATCTCGCCGGCCCCGTCGCTGATGTCGGCCTGCTTGTTGTCCTCCGGCTGGGCGCCGATGCGCTTGGCCGTGAACATCAGGTAGTAGCCGATCATGAACGCGAAGCCGACCGAGATCGCCATCGCGGTGGTGCCGACCGGCTCACCCTGCCCCGTGGCCGCCTTGGTCCAGAACCAGTAGGCGACGTCGACGCCGGCGAAGAACAGGCCGCACAGGAGGAACAGCCAACCCTGGACCTTCATCAGTCCTCAACCTCCTTGGCGGGCTTCGCGGACGTGTGCGGGTACTTCAGGTCGAACGCGGGGCGCTCGGACCGGATGGGCGGCAGCGAGGTGAAGTTGTGCCGCGGCGGCGGGCAGGAGGTCGCCCATTCGAGCGAGCCGCCGTAGCCCCACGGGTCGTCCACGGTGACCTTGGGCGCGGTGCGCCAGGTCTTCCAGACGTTGTAGAAGAACGGCAGCGTCGAGGCGCCCAGCACGAACGCGCCGACCGACGAGATCATGTTCAGGTCGGTGAAGCCGTCAGCCGGGCTGTAGTCGGCGTAGCGGCGCGGGAAACCGAGCACGCCGAGCCAGTGCTGGATGAGGAACGTGGCGTGGAAGCCGACGAACAGCAGCCAGAACTGGAGCTTGCCGAGCTTGTCGTCGAGCATCTTGCCGGTGAACTTGGGCCACCAGAAGAAGAACCCGGCGAACATCGCGAACACCACGGTGCCGAACACCACGTAGTGGAAGTGCGCCACCACGAAGTACGTGTCGCTGATGTGGAAGTCGAGCGGCGGCGAGGCCAGGATGACGCCCGTCAGGCCGCCCAGCAGGAACGTCACCAGGAAGCCGATGGAGAACAGCATGGGCGACTCGAAGCTGAGATGCCCTCGCCACATCGTGCCGACCCAGTTGAAGAACTTCACGCCCGTCGGCACCGCGATGAGGAACGTCATGAACGAGAAGAACGGGAGGAGCACCTGCCCGGTCGGGAACATGTGGTGCGCCCAGACCGTGATGGAGAGGCCGGCGATGGAGATCGTGGCGCCCACCAGGCTGATATAGCCGAAGATCGGCTTACGGCTGAAGACCGGCAGGATCTCGGTCACGATGCCGAAGAACGGCAAGGCGATGATGTAGACCTCTGGATGGCCGAAGAACCAGAACAGGTGCTGCCAGAGCATCGGCCCGCCGTTGTCCGACGAGAAGATGTGGGTGCCGAACTTGCGGTCGGCCTCCAGGGCGAGCAGCGCGGCGGCCAGCACCGGGAAGGCCATCAGCACGAGCATGCTGGTCAGCAGCACGTTCCAGGTGAAGATCGGCATGCGGAACATGGTCAGGCCGGGCGCCCGCATGCAGATGATCGTGGTGATGAA
This sequence comes from Nonomuraea sp. NPDC003214, assembly GCF_053590035.1. NCBI lineage: Bacteria > Bacillati > Actinomycetota > Actinomycetes > Streptosporangiales > Streptosporangiaceae > Nonomuraea > Nonomuraea sp. NPDC003214. The sequence continues at coordinate 539,898 of NZ_JBSFSX010000007.1, forward strand.
GTTGACCGAGCCGAGGATGGTGCCCAGGCCGCTCAGCGCCAGACCCATGATCCACAGGTCACCGCCGATGCCCGGCGAGCTGATCGCGTTGGACAGCGGCGTGTAGGCGAACCAGCCGAACGCGGCCGCGCCCTCCGGGGTGAAGAACCCGGAGACGGCGATGATGCTGCCGAACAGGTAGAGCCAGTAGCTGACCATGTTGAGGCGCGGGAACGCCACGTCGGGCGCGCCGATCTGCAGCGGCATCAGCTCGTTGGCGAAGCCGGCGAACAGCGGCGTCGCGAACATCAGCAGCATGATCGTGCCGTGCATGGTGAACAGCTGGTTGAACTGCTCGTTACTGGTGAACTGCAGCCCCGGCTGCGCCAGCTCGGCCCGCATGACCAGCGCCATGATGCCGCCGATCAGGAAGAACACGAACGAGGTGATCAGGTAGAGGTGTCCGATGATCTTGTGATCGGTGGAGGACAGCCACTTGGCGATCACCTGACCCTTCGTCACGGGCCGGGGGGCACTCGTCACGAGTGGTTCATGGATGGCGGTCACTGGGCACTCCCAGCCTGGTTGGACGCGGTGTACGACTTGAACTCATCCTGGCTGACGAGCTTCACCGAGAAGAGCATGCGGCTGTGGTCGGCGCCGCACAGCTCGGCGCACCGTCCGGCATAGACGCCGGGCTTGTCCAGCGTCTTGATCTCGAACTTGCGTCCCGGGTTGTCGTCCGGGATGCCGGGGATGATGTCACGCTTGAAGATCATGTTCGGCACCCAGAACGAGTGGATGACGTCATCGGTGAACAGGTCGAACTCGACCGTGGAGTTCACCGGCAGCACGAGCTGCGGCCCCTGCTGGTAGTCGCTGACCGGCATGCCGACCACCGGCTTGCCGGTCTTCCCCTCGACGGTCGTGGTGAAGCGCCAGCTCCACTGGAACGCCTCGACCTTGACCTTGACGTCAGGGTTGCCGGACACCTTGGTCAGCGTGTCGCTGTCGCGCGCGGTGAAGAAGAAGAACACCGACACCATGACGAGCGGGACCAGGGTGTAGAGCATCTCGATCGGCAGGTTGTAACGCACCTGCGGCGGAAGCTCGGCCTTGGCCTTGCGCTTGGTGTGGAAGATGCACGCCCACACGATCAGGGCGATGACCACGGCGCCCGTGGCCAGCGCGGCGATCCACGCCCCGTTCCACAGATTCGTGACGACGTCACCCTGCGTGGTGACTGACTCCGGCAGAAGGCCACGGGACCAATCGGCCTCGGGAACGTCATTTGCACACGCCGTAGCGGAGGCCAGAAGCAACGCCAAAGCGGCGGCGCGCGGCACTCTACGCCGGGCCAACGAACGCCGCGTCGTACGGCGGGTCGGACTCACGGATCGCCTACCCCACAGATGAAGCCCAGGAGTCTTCTCCTGAGCGCTCGTATTTCCAGATGCACAGCTGATTGCAGACACATTAGCGTGCAAGGGCCTCGCCCTTCCGCGCGCCCCCTCGGTGGCGCGCCGCGGATGGGACGATAGGTCTCGTGGCGTACTTTGACGCGGCCTCGACCGAACCGCTTCACCCTCAGGCGCGCGAAGCGCTCCTGGCGGCGATCGACGTCGGCTGGGCCGACCCCGCGAGACTCTATGGCCAGGCCCGCCGTGCCCACCTGCTGCTGGAGCAGGCTCGCACGGAGGTGGCCGAGGCGCTGGGCGCGCGCCCCGACGAGGTGTCGTTCACCTCGTCCGGCACGCAGGCCGTGCATCTCGGCGTGCTCGGCACAATACAGGGCAGACGCCGAGTCGGCCGACATCTGGTGACCAGTGCCGTCGAACACTCCAGCGTCCTGCACGCCGCCGCGCTGCACGAGCGCGACGGCGGCACGGTCGAGACGGTGGGCGTGGACCTGATGGGCCGGGTCGACCTGGCGGCCTTCACCGAGGCCGTGGCCAGGCCCGACACCGCGCTGGCCTGCCTGCAGACGGCCAACCACGAGGTCGGCACGCTCCAGCCGGTGGCCGAGGCCGCCGCGGCGTGCCGGCGCAACGGGGTGCCGCTGCTGGTCGACGCGGCCCAGACGGCGGGCCGGATGCCGGTGCCGCCGGGCTGGTCGGTGCTGACGGCCAGCGCCCACAAGTGGGGCGGGCCGCCCGGGGTGGGCGTGCTGGCCGTGCGCAAGGGCACGCGGTTCCGCTCGTTCGTGCCGGAGGACGAGCGCGAGCGCCGCCGGGTGCCCGGGTTCGAGAACGTGCCGGGCATCGTGGCCGCCGCCGCGGCGCTGCGCGCGATGGCGGCCGAGGCGTCGCGGGAGCGCTCCAGGCTGTCGGCTCTGGTCGACAAGATCCGCGAGACCGTGCCGAAGGTCGTGCCGGACGTGGAGGTGATCGGCGACCCGGTCGAGCGGGCGCCGCACATCGTCACGTTCTCGTGCCTGTACGTCGACGGGGAGGCGCTGCTGGCGGAGCTGGACAAGGCCGGGTTCGCCGTGTCGTCCGGCAGTTCGTGCACCGCTAGTACGCTTCGTCCATCGCACGTCCTGGAAGCGATGGGCGTGCTGACGCACGGGAATGTCCGGGTGTCACTGCCCAGGGGCGCTTCGGCGGCCGAGGTCGACAGGTTCCTCGCCGTGCTGCCCGAGCTGGTGAGCCGGATCCGCCACGACGCAGGAGTCTCATGACCGAGGCCACTCAGCCGGCATTGACGATCGACGCGCTCGGGAAGAAGTGCCCGATCCCGATCATCATGCTCGCCGAGCAGATCAACCACATCCCGCTCAACGCGGTGGTGGCCGTGCTGGCCGACGACCCCGCCGCGTTCACCGACGTGCCCGCGTGGTGCCGGCTCAAGTCGCACCGCCACGTGGGCTCGTACGAGCTTCCGCAGGGGGGCTGGGCGATTCACGTACGGCGTAACTACTGACGCCTGAACGGGGTAGGGCCCCCGGAAAGCACCGATATCCGGGGGAAAGAGACATGACCGATCAGACTGCTCGCGACCTCATGAATCCGGGCGCGGAGTGCATCCAGGCTCACGAGACGCTCGACCGCGCCTCGCAGATGATGCGGGACATGGGGGTCGGGGCGCTGCCGGTGTGCACCGACGACCGCGTGAGCGGCATCATCACCGACCGCGACATCGTCATCAAGTGCGTGGCGGCGGGCCACGACCCCGCCAAGGTGCGGGCCGGTGACCTGGCGACCGGGCTGGTGTGGGTGGCCGCCGACGCCACCGTGGAAGAGGCGCTGGCGCGCATGGAGGAACACCAGATCAAGCGGCTGCCGGTGATGCACGACAACCGCATCGTCGGCATGATCACCGAGGCCGACCTGGCCAGGCACCTGCCCGACGACCAGCTCGCCGAGTTCGTGCACCGCGTCTACGCGCGGTCCTGAGCGGCCCCGCCGCCGGGCGGGGCCTGCCCGGTGGCGGGATCAGGGGTGGTAGCAGCGGATGTGCGGGGCGATCTCGGCGGCCGCCTCGGCGCCGTAGGCGGAGCTGAAGCGCTCCATGAACGCCCGCTGCCCCAGCTCGTACTCCTGGCCGCCGACGCGCTCCAGCACGTGCGTGGCGGTCAGGTTGCCGATCTGGCCGCACCGCTCCAGGGACAGGTCCCAGGCCAGGCCCGCGAGGAAGCCGGCCCGGAAGGCGTCGCCGACGCCGGTCGGGTCGGCCTTTCCGCGCTCGGGGGCGGGGGCGACGGCGATGGACGGCTCGCCCTTGCGGTCGATGACGGCGCCCTTGGGCCCGAGCGTGGTGACGCGGACGCCGACGCGGTCGAGGATCTCCTCGTCGCTCCAGCCGGTCTTCTGCTCGATGAGGCCCTTCTCGTAGTCGTTGGAGAAGAGGTAGGCGGCCCCGTCGACGAGCTGGCGGATCTGCTCGTCCTCCATGCGGGCGAGCTGCTGGGAGATGTCGGCGGCGAACGGGATGCCGCGGTGGCGGCACTCGTCGGTGTGGCGCAGCATGCCGTCGGGGTCGTTGGGGCCGACGAGCACCAGGTCGAGCCCGCCCACCCGGTCGGCGACCGGCTGCAGCTCGATGAGCCGCGCCTCGGCCATCGCCCCGGTGTAGAAGGAGGCGATCTGGTTGTGGTGCTTGTCGGTGGTGCACAGGAATCGCGCGGTGTGCTGGGTCTCGGAGACGTGCACCGAGTCGCAGTCGACGCCGTGGCGCTCCAGCCAGGACCGGTAGTCGGCGAAGTCGTTGCCGACGGCGCCCACGAGATAGGGCTTCAGGCCGAGACAGGCCATGCCGAAGGCGATGTTGGCGGCGCATCCTCCGCGCCGGATCTGCAGATCGTCGACCAGGAACGACAGTGACACCCGGTCGAGTTGCTCGGCGATGAGCTGATCGCCGAAGCTGCCGGGGAACGTCATCAGGTGGTCTGTGGCGATGGAGCCGGTGACGGCGATGCGCACGGGATTCTTCTTCCTCGTTGTCAGCAGGCCATGGACATCCTCCCCCTCTGTGGACGAGGGGGGTCCTCACGGTCGCCCGTGAGGGTTCCTGCTTCACCGCCGGTCGCCCTCCTGAGAGGACTCTCGTCAGGGTCGCGCGCCGGATCCGCAGGCGTTTCAGCTCTCCGCCGGCCCGGCGGCGAGGTGGTGCCGATGTTCGTCCGGTGGCTCGGTTGCGGCCACCGCCCGGACACCCTACCGAACCGTGCGGCCCCCTGGGGCCCGGCCAAGGGCACGCGAAGGCCCCGTACGCACCAGGGCGGACGGGGCCTGCGGGCGCACCCGACTAGTTGAAGGAGTCGCCGCAGGCGCAGGAGCCCGTGGCGTTCGGGTTGTCGATGGTGAAGCCCTGCTTCTCGATCGTGTCGACGAAGTCGATGGAGGCGCCCATCAGGTAGGGGGCGCTCATCCGGTCGGTGACGACGCTGACGCCACCGAAGTCCGTCACGACGTCGCCGTCCATCGAACGGTCGTCGAAGAAGAGCTGGTAGCGCAGGCCGGAACAGCCGCCCGGCTGCACGGCCACGCGCAGCTGCAGACCCTCCTCGCCCTGCTGCTCGAGCAGGCTCTTGACCTTGGCGGCGGCCGCGTCGGTCAGGATCAGGCCCTGCGTCGTGGTCTCGCTGCTCTCAACCGTCATCTGCTGACTCCCTAACCCGGCTGTCTGTTCCGACGTCTACTGATGACGCTACCAACACCTGCCGGGTGCTACACATTCCCTCCCCCACCGGACCCCGGAATATATGCCCCCATACCGTGTGTCATAGTTAGTCGTCAGTTCGACGATAAGGGGGTACGGCCATGGCCACCCAGACTGGGCTGCCGCTCTTCGTCCTCGGCCGGGGCGCCGATCCGCACAGCGAGACGGGGGTGGACTGTCCGGGCGAGCTGCCGCCCGCCTCCGACCCGCACCTGGTGGAACGGGCGCGCAAGGCCAAGCAGGCGCTCGGCGACCGGCTCTTCGTGCTCGGCCACCACTACCAGCGCGACGAGGTCATCCAGTTCGCCGACGTGACCGGCGACTCCTTCAAGCTGGCGCAGCAGGCCGCCGCCCGGCCCGAGGCCGAGTACATCGTGTTCTGCGGCGTGCACTTCATGGCCGAGTCGGCCGACATCCTGACCACCGGCTCCCAGCGGGTGGTGCTGCCCGACCTCGCGGCGGGCTGCTCGATGGCCGACATGGCCACCTTCGACCAGGTCGAGGAGTGCTGGGAGGCGCTGGAGGACGCGGGCCTGGCCGACCAGGTCGTGCCCGTCACGTACATGAACTCCAGCGCGGACATCAAGGCCTTCTGCGGCCGTAACGGCGGCGTGGTGTGCACCTCGTCCAACGCCAGGCGGGCCCTGGACTGGGCCTTCGAGCAGGGCTCCAAGGTGCTGTTCCTGCCCGACCAGCACCTGGGCCGCAACACGGCGGTGCTGGAGATGGGCATGTCGCTCGACGACTGCGCCGTGTGGAACCCGCACCGCCCCAACGGCGGCCTCACCCCCGAGCAGCTCGAGCGGGCGCGCATGCTCCTGTGGAAGGGCCACTGCTCGGTCCACGGCCGCTTCACGGCCGAGTCGGTCGACGACGTACGCGAGCGCGTCCCGGGCGTGAACGTGCTGGTGCACCCCGAGTGCCGGCACGAGGTGGTGCTCAAGGCCGACCACGTGGGCTCGACCGAGCACATCATCAAGACGCTGGCCGCCGCCCCCGCCGGGTCGAGCTGGGCCGTGGGCACCGAGCTCAACCTTGTCAAGCGGCTGGCCCAGATGTTCCCGGACAAGAACGTCTCGTTCCTGGACCGGACCGTCTGCTACTGCTCGACGATGAACCGCATCGACCTGCCCCACCTGGTGTGGGCGCTGGAGTCGCTGGCGCTGGGCGAGGTCGTCAACCAGATCACGGTCGACGCCGACACCGCCCACTGGGCGCGCGTCGCCCTGGACCGGATGCTCGCCCTGGCCTAGCCCCGGCTAGGACGCCTGGTCTCCGAAGGCGTGCACCACCCGCACGGTGACGGTCAGGCCCTGCTGCCCGGGACTGACCGAGCCCTGCTCGGCGGCCGCGGCCAGCCGCATCGGCTGCGGCCCCCGCTCCACCTCCTCGCTCACCGCGACGACCCCGCCCAGGGGGCGTCCGGCGAGCTCGGCGTACTGGGCGGCCTTGGCCCGGGCGTCGGCGAACGCCGCCGCCCTGGCCTCCCTGAGCACGGCGGCCGGGTCGGAGACCTCGAAGACCACGCCGTGCAGCCTGGCCTCCTCGCCCACCCGGGCGACGGTGTCGATGACCTCGTCGGCCCGCGACAGGTCGCGGATCACTGCCTCGACGCCCTGCGCCGCCCGGTAGGCCGACACCTTCGGGTACGCCTCGTACTCGGGGCCGAGCGACAGCTCGGTGGTGCGCAGGTCGCGCTCGGCGATCCCGGCCTGGCGCAGCGCCTCGGCGAGCCTGCTCGCGGCGGCCCTGGCCCCGGCGAAGGACTCGGCGGCCGTCTGCCGGCGCACCTCGACCCCGGCCTGCAGCCGCATGACGTCCGGCACGGCCGCGACCGTGCCCTCTCCGACGACGGTGATGTCCACCCTTGCCCCTTTCCCGAGGGCCATGCCGACCACACTAGCCTTCAGACGGCGTCGGCGATCGCGGGCAGCACGTTCAGGTGCACGCGCAGCCGCGTGACGGGCAGCCGGACGAGCCTGCCGTTCAGCTCCTCCACCAGCCTGGCGCCGCGGGCGCGCCCGCTGACGAGCACGGTCACCGGCACGTCCGGGAAGGCGTGCTCGGCGCGGATGAGGCGCAGGTCGGCGGCCATGTCCCGGCGCGCCAGCCACTCCCCCGCGGCGGCGGCGAGCACCCGGCCCTGGCTGTAGAGGCCGTGGGCGTCGGCGGTCCCGCAGAGCAGCCGGTGCAGCGCCGGGCCGGTGAGGCGGGCCAGCGCCGCCGCGCCCCAGGTGCCGCCCAGCGCGGGCAGCCAGCGGCCGAGCGCCCTGCCGGGCGAGGACGTGCCCCGCCGGCCCCGGGGCGCCGCCGCGGGGTCGACGAGGACGAGCGCCGACACGCGCAGCGGGTGCAGCCGGGCGAACGCCTCGGCGTGCCAGGCGGCGGCCCGGTGCGCGACGACCGTGACCCGTTCTGGGTGCTCGGGGGCCAGCGCGGCCAGCCGCGCCGCCTCGCCGTGCAGCGTGGGCGGCACCGGGGAGGCGGGGCTGAGCCCCAGCCCCGGCCGGTCGAACCTGATCACCGTACGGGTGCGGGCCAGCTCCCTGGCGACGCCGTCCCAGTGGCACCAGGCCGCCGAGGGGCCCCCGGCGATCAGCACGGCCGGTCCCCGGCCCTGGCGGACCACGTGCGGCAGGGCGGGCGCCGGGACGGGCACGTCCGCGACGAGCAGCCGCAGCGCCGCGTACACCAGCCAGGCGGCCACGACGAGGAGCTGGAAGCGCTGCGCCAGCCCGGCCAGGTGCCCGGCGGCCAGGGCGGCGGCGGTGACGAGCGTGGAGGCGACGGTCAGGCCGGTGAGGACCCAGGCGGGCCAGGTGCGCCAGCGGGCGGCCAGGAGCGCCATCGCGGCCGGCGCGGCGACGGCGGCGAGGAAACCGGTCACGACGTGCGCGTGGTGGGCGGGCGTCAGCGGGCCGCGCCCGCACGCCGGGGAGCTCAGCGCGGCGCAGTCCAGCGGGAACAGCCCCCCGGCGGTCGTCAGCGCGCCGAACGCGGCCAGCGCCAGCCAGCCGGGCCACTCCCGGCCGGCCCTCGGCATCAGCGCCACCCCGGCCAGGCAGGCCAGCCCCGCCAGCGCGTCGCTGGTGCGGAACAGGCGCGTCCACGGCTGGTCGCGGGCCGCCAGCTCGCTCACGTAGCCGTGCGCGCGGTCGACCGCCGGCGTGGTGAACTGGCCGGTGATCCACGCGGAGTACAGCACGGCGGTCACGATGAACGCGGAAGCCGCGAGCACGTACAATCTTCGCTCCACGTGATGATTACATCACCGAGCGCACTCAAAGGCCCGGAGCGCCCCAGACCGGGAACCAGCGGCCGAGGTCCTCCTCCAGCGGCAGCTCCCCCGCCAGCGCGCCTCTGACCTGCAGCTCCAGCGCGTTGTCGCGGCGGTCACCGCCCAGCGGGGCGAACGGGTAGAAGGTGCCGCGCTTGTAGAGGTAGACGACGGCCAGCCGCCTGCCGCCGGGATCGGCGAACGACACCAGCGAGCACAGCAGCGACGGGCCGAACCCGGCCGACTCCAGCGACGAGTTGACCGCGTGCAGCTCGGTGACCAGGTCGCCGAGCAGGTCGGGCGCGCGCCGCACCAGCAGCCAGGTGTAGCCGTAGCCGTCGTCGGACTCCTCGACCCGGCCGCCGAGCAGCGCCTTGACGTCCTGTTCGAGCCGGGCGAACGCGCCGCCCTCGGCCGCGCGGAAGGCCACCGAGCCGAGCCCGGTGGGCGCCAGCCCCGTGGCCGCCTGCAGCGTCACGGCCGCCGACGGCAGTGCGAACAGCGCGTCCAGGTCGGGCTTGGCCGGCTTGGAACGGCCCAGAATCGCATCGAGCCAGCCCATCGTCGTCAGCCCCTCCCGAGCTGCGCGGAGATCCGCGCGAGCTGCTCCAGCCGCCGCTCCAGCGGCGGGTGCGTGGAGAACAGGTTGGCCAGCGTCTCCCCCTTGGCGAGCGCCGGGGCGAAGTAGAAGGCGTTGAACGGCTCGGCCTCGCGCAGGTCGCGGGTCGGGATCCTGGCCATCTCGCCGGACACCTTGGTCAGCGCGCTGGCCAGCGCCGACGGCTGCTGCGTGAGCAGGGCGCCGGCCCGGTCGGCCGACAGCTCACGGTAGCGCGACAGGGCACGGGTGAGGACGAAGCTGATCGCGTACACGAGAACCGAGACCAGCATGACGATCAGGCCGATGGGCAGGCCGCCCTGGCCGTTCTGGCGGCGGCCGCCGAGGCCCGTGTAGAGGGCGACGCGCGTCATGAGCCCGGCGACGATGCCGAGGAACGAGGCGATCGTCATCACCGCCACGTCGCGGTGCGCGACGTGGGACAGCTCGTGGGCCAGCACGCCCTCCAGCTCCCGTGGCTCCAGGCGGCGCAGGATGCCGGTCGTCACGCACACGACCGCCTTCTTCTGGTTGCGGCCGGTGGCGAAGGCGTTGGGAACGTCGGACTGGGCGATGGCGACGCGCGGCTTGGGCATGTCGGCCAGCGCGCACAGCCGGTCGATCAGGCCGTGGAGCTCGGGGGCCTCCTGGGGCGAGACCTCCCGCCCGTGCATCGCGTAAAGGGCGATGCGGTCGGACAGGAAGTACTGCGCGAGCAGCAGGACCCCCGCGATCACCAGCACGGTCAGCGCCCGCACGCCCAGGGCGACGAGGACGCCGACGAACACCACGTAGAGCAGGCCGAGCAGGAACATCGTCACGACCATGCGGCGGGTCAGGCCGCGGTCGGCCGCGAACCGGGTGCGCACGGGCTCAGCCCGGGATGAGGCCCTGGTCGCCCAGCATCTCCCGGACTTCCTCGATCGAGGCGTCCGCGGGGGGAAGGATCAGCTCTGACGGCTCAAGGCTGTCGTCGGGAAGCGCCTTGCCCACGTGGCGCACCTTGTCGAGCAGGGCGTGCAGCTTGACCCGGAAGGCCTTCTGGTCGTCGGCGTCGATGGCCGCCTCGAGCTCGGTGTCGAGCTCGTTGAGCACGGCGATGTCGTCGGCCGAGATCTCCACCTGGCCCTCGCCCATGATCCTGACGATCATGCGCCCTCCCCTGGCTGGCGCAGCTGCTGCGTCTGCTGGTTGGGCTGCTGCTGCTGAGGCTGCTGCTGCCCCTGCTCGATGGCGCCCTGCGGGGCCGGGCCCTGGCCGAGCTCGGCCTTCATCCGGGCCAGCTCCAGCTCGACGTCCATGCCGCCGCCCATGCGGTCGAGCTCGGCCTGGATGTCGTCGCCGCGGGTGCCGCTGAAGTCGTCGAGCGCGCCCGAGGCGAGCAGCTCGTCGATGGCGCCGGCGCGGGCCTGCATCTGGGCCGTCTTGTCCTCGGCCCGCTGGATCGCCAGGCCGACGTCGCCCATCTCCTCGGAGATGCCGGAGAACGCCTCGTTGATGCGGGTCTGCGCCTCGGCCGCGGTGTAGGTCGCCTTGATGGTCTCCTTCTTGGTGCGGAAGGAGTCCACCTTGGCCTGCAGCCGCTGGGAGGCCGTGGTGAGCTTCTCCTCCTCGGCCTGCAGGTTGTCATGCTGCACGCGCAGATCGGCGATCTGCGACTGCAGGCCGGAGCGGCGCGACAGCGCCTCACGGGCGAGGTCCTCGCGCCCCACCGACAGCGCCTTGCGGCCCTGCTCCTCAAGCCTCTTGCCCTGCTGCTCCAGACCGTTGATCTGGAGCTCCACACGCTTGCGAGAGGTGGCGACGTCCGCCACGCCACGACGCACCTTCTGCAGCAGCTCCAGCTGCCGCTGGTAGGAGTAGTCGAGGGTCTCGCGTGGATCCTCCATCTTGTCCAGGGCCTTGTTGGCCTTGGACTTGAAGATCATCGAAAGTCTCTTCATCACGCTCATGCGCGTCGGCCGTCCCCTTCTTAGGTCGTGCTGTCGTTCACCCACTGCAGCGCAGCCGCCTTGGGATTACCCTACGCATAACGCACGAGGGCGTCACTAAGTTGCACTCCAGGTAGGGTTGACGTCGTGTTGCGACGCCGTTCCCAAACCTCCGTGGACGACACCCCCGTCCCCGTTGACGATCCTAAGCCCCAAGGTAAGGGTCGTCCCACACCCAAGCGCCGAGATGCCGAAGGCAGGCGGCGCCAGCTGGTCAGCGCGCCGAAGGACCGCAAGGAGGCCTACCGGCAGATGCGCGCCAAGCAGGCCGCCGAGCGCGACCGGGCCCGGCGCGGCATGCTGGCAGGTGACGAGCGCTACTTCCCGGCCCGTGACAAGGGGCCGGCGCGCAAGTTCGCCCGCGACTGGGTCGACTCCCGCCGCCTCCCGAGCCAGTACTTCCTGCCCTTCTCGCTACTGATCCTGCTGGCGACCTGGGTGCCGTGGCCGCCGGCCGTCCGCGTCCAGGTGCTCAACGCGGTGATCGTGTTCGGCTGGCCGATCATGATGATCGGCGTCGTCTTCACCTCCGTCTACGTGGCGTGGAAGGTGAAGAAGGAGGTCGCGGCCAAGCTGCCCAACGAGAGCCTCAAGGGCGTGGGCTTCTACGCCGCGATGCGGGCGCTGCAGATCCGCAAGCTGCGCTTCCCGCCGCCCCAGCTGCTGCCGGGCGGCAAGCCGGTGCCGCCCAAGAAGTAGCTCAACGGGCGCGGGTCCACCGCAGGACGCCGCCCTTGACGACCGGGCGGCGGCCGTCGACCGGGGCGCCCGTCTCCAGGGCGGCGGCGACCTCGCGCATCAGCGCGTAGTAGGACGGCCGGTCACCGGCCGCGGCCGCTCGCCCTGTCGCGGCCTCCCGTCCCGTCACGGCCTCTCGCCCCGTCACTGCCTCCCGCCCCGCCGCGCCGTCTCGCCTGGCGGCGGTGACGAGCGCGTGGCCGCCGCGCCCCGGCCTGAGCCCGAACGGGACCAGCCCGCGGTGACGGCCCTCGGCGTCGCGCGCGCACCTGGCCCGCCAGGCGTCCCTGATCTCCCGGACGCGCAGGTTGACCGCGCCGCCGAACCCGAAGCCCCGCGCGCCGTCGTGGCGCAGCAGCGAGGCCCTCAGGTCGTCGGGGAACTCCAGCCCCGTCTGCGCCTCGGCGACCGCGATCGTGCGCGCCCTGCCGGGACGGCCGAGCCCCGCGTAGGTCTTCGGCGCGTGCGTCCTCAGCCAGCGCTCGATGCGCCGCCACTGCCGGTTGACGGCCCGCTTCACCTGCGGGTCCAGCGGGCGCACCGTCACCGCCGGGTGACCGGGATCGCACGGCTGCGGCGCCGCGCTCCCCTCCCGCGAGGGCAGGGCATGCGGCTCCGTGAGAAGCTCCGCCGGCGGCTCGGCCCGCTCCGGCGCGGCGTCGCGTACGGGAGAGCCGCCGGGCGAGGACGCCTCGCGCGCGGGCTGCCCCGGCCACAGGACCGTCCCGAGGAGCGCCAGCGCGGCCAGGACGGCCACCGTACCCGCTACTGTGCCCGCCACGAGCGCGCTCGACCGTCCCAGGCCCCGCCGTCGCGGGCGCGGCGCGGGGAGGGCGTCGGGGGCGGGCGGCTCGGTGCGTGGCAGGCGGGCGCGACGGCGCAGCCGCACGGCGATCGCCGCCAGGACGGCGGCGGTGAGCGCCGCCCGGAGGAGATTGGGCACCGGCCGACCCTATCGCCCCGCACCGACGGATGATCTCCCCTCCGCGCCCCTGGTGACCGTGATGCCGGGACAACCCCTAAGGTCGGATGCATGGAATTCCGTCACCTCGGCCGCAGCGGTCTCCTGGTCAGCGAGATCAGCTACGGCAACTGGCTCACCCACGGCTCCCAGGTCGAGGAGCACGCCGCCAAGCAGTGCGTGCAGGCGGCTCTCGACGAGGGGATCACCACGTTCGACACCGCCGACGTCTACGCGGGGACGAAGGCGGAGGAGGTGCTCGGCAGGGCGCTCAAGGGCGTCCGCAGGGAGTCCCTGGAGATCTTCACCAAGGTCTACTGGCCGACGGGCGAGGGCCCGAACGACCGCGGCCTGTCGCGCAAGCACATCACCGAGTCGATCAACGGCTCGCTGCGCCGCCTGCAGACCGACTACGTCGACCTCTACCAGGCGCACCGCTACGACTACGAGACGCCGCTGGAGGAGACGCTCAAGACCTTCGACGACCTGGTGCGCCAGGGCAAGGTCCTGTACGTGGGCGTCAGCGAGTGGACCGCCGGCCAGATCGCCGACGCGCTCAGGATCGCCGACGAGATGGGCTTCGACCGGATCGTGTCCAACCAGCCGCAGTACTCGATGCTGTGGCGGGTCATCGAGTCGGAGATCGTGCCGCTGAGCGAGCGTGAGGGCGTCAGCCAGATCGTCTGGTCGCCGATCGCGCAGGGCGTGCTCACCGGCAAGTACCTGCCTGGCCAGGCCCCGCCCGAGGGCTCGCGCGCCACGGACACGGCCGGCGGCAGCGGCATGATCGCCCGGTTCATGAAGGACGACGTGCTGGCCCGCGTGCAGGAGCTCAAGCCGATCGCCGCCGACCTGGGCCTGACGATGGCGCAGCTCGCGGTCGCCTGGGTCCTGCAGAACCCGAACGTGGCCAGCGCCATCGTCGGCGCCTCCCGCCCCGAGCAGGTGCGCGACAACGTCAAGGCCGCGGGCGTCAAGCTCGACGCCGAGGTGATGAAGCGGATCGACGACGTGGTGGCGCCCATCATGGAGCGCGACCCGGCCAAGACCGCCAGCCCGCCCAAGCGCCCCTAGTCACGCGCGTAACGAAAACCCCTTGAGCGGCGTACGCGCTCAAGGGGTTTTTCCCATTCCGGCGGCTATTGCTGGCGCAATGACAGACCCGTGTACTCGACCCGGTCCTCGTCGAGCAGGGCTACCTGCTCGACGCCGGATTCGAGGAGTTCACGCCAGTTCTCCCCGAGCCAGGACTCCGCGTCGGCCTGGCTCGGGAAAACCTCTCGCGGCAAAGGGCGATCCGTCACCTCACCGCCCTGCGCGTTTTCATAACGCCACCGCCATGTCATGCCATACGCTCCTTTTTCCGCGGGTTCGCCGGCGCAGCCTCTCGACGGCACTGGAACCCTACTCCGGCTCGCCGCCGCGCCCGGCACGGCCGTCCTCCTGTCCTCCCCCGTCCCACCGGCGCCACTCGTGCGGGGCGTGTGACGGCCGGCTCGCGGGGGTTTGTACGCTCGGCCCGGTGGAGCTGCTTCTCACCGGGACCGCCGGCGACGCGGGCTGGCCCGAACCGGGCTGCCCCTGCGCGTCGTGCCTGACCCGCCCCTCGCGCCGGGCGCCGTTCGGGCTCGTGGTCGACGGGAGGGCGGCGTACCCGTGGACGGACGCGCCGCCCGGCTACCGCGCGCACGCGGGCGGCCTCGGGCTCACCGCCCCGGACGGCTCAGCCCTCCTGTACGCGCCCGCGGGGGCGCCGCCGCCCCCCGACGGCCCCGGACGCTACGACGCGGTGCTGATCGACCTCCTGGAGCGCCCTGAGCGGCTGGGAGAGATGCGCCGGGCCGGGCTGGTGGACGAGGGCACCCACGTGGTCGCCGTCGGCCTGGACCACCGCGTCCGGTCCGAGGACGAGCTGGCCAGGCGGCTGCGCCTGTGGGGCGCCCGCGCCGTGCCCGACGGCGCCGTCCTGGACACGCGCGTGCCGCCGTCGCCGCCCGCCCCCGCGCCCCGGCGGACGCTGCTGCTGGGCGGGTCGCGTTCGGGCAAGTCGGCCGAGGCCGAGCTGCGCCTGGCCGCCGAGCCGTACGTGACCTATGTCGCCACCGGGCCGGGCGGGGAGGGCGACGGCGAGTGGGCGGCGCGGGTGCGCGCCCACCGGGTGCGCAGGCCCGCGCACTGGGCGACGGCCGAGACGACCGACCTGACGGGCGCGATCGGGGCCGCCATGGGGCCGCTGCTGATCGACGGGCTCGGCACCTGGCTGGCGGCGGTGTTCGACGAGCACGCGGCCTGGGAGGGCGACCGCGCGCCGGTGGAGCGGCGCTGCGACGAGCTGGTGCGCGCCTGGCGGCAGGCGCCGCGCCGAATCGTGGCCGTGTCGGACGAGACCGGCATGGGCGTGGTGCCCGCGACGGCCGGCGTGCGCGCCTTCAGGGACGCGCTGGGCCGGCTGAACGAGCGCCTGGCCGCCGAGTCGGAGGACGTCGCCCTGGTCGTGGCGGGGCGCCCGCTGCCGCTGTGAGCCTCAGGGCCGGACCGAACGGGCGTACCAGCGGCCGTCGAGGCGGTCGACGTGCAGCGGCAGGCCGAAGCAGTCGGACAGGTTCGCCGGGGTGAGGACGTCGTCGACCGGCCCGGCCGCCAGCACGCGGGCGTCGCGCATGAGCAGCGCGTGCGTGGTCGTCGCCGGGACCTCCTCCAGGTGGTGGGTCACGGTGACGGTGGTGAGCACCGGCCGGGTCCCGGCCAGGTTCTCCACGGCGCTGATCAGGTCCTCGCGGGCCGGCAGGTCGAGACCGGCGAACGGCTCGTCCAGCAGCAGCACCGCCGGGTCACCCATGAGCGCCCTGGCCACCCTGACCCGGGCCCGCTCGCCCTGGGAGCACACCCGGAAGGGCCGCTCGGCCAGGTCCTTGCAGCCGAGGTCGGCCAGCAGGCGCAGCGCCCGCTCCCGCTCCGCGTCGCCGTACTTGTCCCAGATCGGGGCGCTCGTGCCGGTGTGGCCGGTGAGCACCACGGTGTGGGCGGTCGCCCCCTCCTCCTCCATCAGCTCCTCGTCGATCAGCCGCTGACTGGCCGCGACCAGGCCGATGTGGCGGCGCAGCTCCCGCAGGTCGACGCGGCCGAGCCGGTGGCCCAGGACGTTCACCGCGCCCGTCGTCGGATGCCGCACGGCCGCGGCCAGCGAGAGCAGCGTCGTCTTCCCGGCGCCGTTGGGACCCAGGATCACCCAGTGGTCGCCGTAGGCCACCTGCCAGTCGATCCCGTCCAGCAACGTCTTGCCGACGACCCGGACGCCTACGCCTTCGAGTTCAAGCACGTGCATCCGGCCACCCTAGTCGGCCCCATAGGATCGTCGGTTATGCAGCTCCCTGGGCGGATGTTCGATCTCTTCGGCGAGGACGCGATCTGGTCCGACGACCACGAGGGCCTCAGCGGCGAGACGCTGCGCGTCACCGGCCCCACCGGCGCCTTCTACGTCAAGCAGGGCCCGGGGGCGCGGGCCGAGCACGAGCGGCTGCTGTGGCTCAAGCGGTGGATGAGCGTGCCGGACGTGGTGGCCTTCGAGGGCGACGCGCTCGTGCTGGCCGACGCCGGATGGCTCAGCCTGGAGCGCAGGCCGTCCGCGGACGCCGGGGCCGTCATGGGCGCGGCGCTGCGCGCGCTGCACGACGTGCCGGTCGCGGAGTGCCCGTTCGACGAGCGGCTCGACGTCAAGCTGGCGCGAGCTGCCGGGCGGGTGCGCGACGGGCTGGTCGACGACGGCGACTTCGACGACGACACCGCCGGGCTCACCCCCGCGCAGGTCTACGAACGGCTGGTGGCCGAACGGCCCGCGCGCGAGGACCTGGTGGTCACGCACGGCGACTACACCCCGGCCAACGTGCTGGCCTCGCCGTCGGGCGAAGCGGTCCTGATCGACGTGGGCGCGCTCGGGGTGGCCGACCGGCACGTGGACCTGGCGCTCGCGCTGCGCGAGCTCGACGGGCCCGCCGCCGAGGAGTTCCTGCGCGCGTACGGAGCGGCCGAGGTGGACGACGACAGGCTGCGCTACTACCGGCTGCTGGACGAGCTGTTCTGATGCGCGGGCCGGTCTGATGGGCGGGCTGCTCTGATGGACGGGCTGCGGTTCGCCGTCGGGACGCTGAGCGTGTTCCCCGTGCGGGTGGAGCGCGTCGACCGGGAGGTGGCGAGGCGGGCGATGGCGCTGGCCCCGCTGGTGGGGCTGGCGCTGGGCGTCGTGGCGTCGCTCGCGCTGCTGCTGCCGGGGCCGCCGCTGATGGGCGCGGCCCTGGCTCTCGGCCTGCTGGCGGTCCTGACGCGCGGCCTGCACCTGGACGGGCTGGCGGACCTGGCCGACGGGCTCGGCAGCGGCAGGCCGGCGTCTCAGGCGCTCGACATCATGAAAAAGTCGGACATCGGGCCGTTCGGCGTGGTGACGCTGGTGTTCACGCTGCTGATCCAGGCGGCCGCGCTCTCGGGGGCCGGGACTGCGCTCTCCGCCGCCGGGACCGCGGCGGCGGGCGGCGGTCCGGCGCTGTTCCTGGCGGGCGCGCCCGCGCTGGTGACCGCCTGCGTGACCGGCCGGCTGGCGCTCACCTGGGCCTGCCGGGCGGGCGTCCCCGCCGCCCGCCCCGACGGCCTCGGCGTCCTGGTCGCGGGCACGGTACGCGCGCGCACCGCCTGGCTCGTCACCGTGGCCGCCCTGGCAGGCTGCGCGGCCCTCGGGACCGGGTGGGCCGGTGGGGCCGCCTTGGCCAGGTCCGGGATCCCCGGGCCGGTCGTGCTCGTGGCGGGGGCGCTGGCCGGGCTGGGGGCGGCGCTGGCGCTGCTGCGGCACGCCCGGCGGCGGCTCGGCGGGGTCACCGGGGACGTGCTCGGCGCCCTGGTCGAGACGGCCACGGCGGTCACGCTCGTGGTGTGCGCCGCGCTCGGCTGATCACACCGCCGGCGTGCTCCGTACCGGGAGCTTCTTCAGCAGCACGGCCGCGCAGGCCGCGAGCAGGACCCAGCCGACGAGGCCGGACGGCCCGGCGAGCACCAGGTCGGGCGGCGACGCGACGTCGCCGAGCAGGAAGACCGCAGGCCCGACCGCGTTGAGCGAGCCGTGCGCCACGACGGCGGGCCACACGCTGCCCGAGCGCAGCCGCAGCCACCCGAGCAGCACCCCGGCCAGCACGCAGAAGCCGACGAAGTAGACGGCGGCCCACGAGCCGAGCATCGGGTAGTTGTAGCCGAGCAGCGTCAGCGGCGCGTGCCACAGCCCCCAGACGACGCCCGACAGCGCCAGCCCGGGCAGCACCCCGCGCCGCTCCGCCAGCAGCGGCGCCAGGTAGCCGCGCCACCCCCACTCCTCGCCCAGCGACGGCAGCACGTTGAGCAGCGGCCCGGCCAGCGCGGCGACCACGACCTGGGTGACGGCGACGGGCGCCAGGTTCTCGGGGACCGGCACGCCGGTGGCCCGCAACTGCTCGCGGAACAGGCTCATCCCGTCGAGGTCCAGCGTGATCAGCCCGAGACCGGCGCTGATCGCGACCGCGGCGAGCACCAGCAGCGGCACGCCCAGCCAGGCGGCCAGCACGAGCAGGCCCGTGCGTCCCTTGCGCTCGCCCAGGGTGAGCCCGGTCTCGCGGGCCCACTGGCGCGGCGGCGTCCGGCTGACCAGCCAGGCCGCCAGCACGCCGATCGCGGGCGTGAACATCATCAGCAGCGCCAGCGGCCGGGCCAGCGGCGAGGCCAGCCCGCCGGCCAGCCACAGGGGCAGCGCGACCACCCAGGACAGGACGAACGCGACGGCGAGGAAGACGGGCAGCGGCTTCACGCGACGCTCCTTTCGGCGACGAGCGCGTTGATCAGGGCGGCGCCGCGGCCTGCGTCGTCGATGCTGACGGCCAGCTCGCCGCCGGACCGGTAGCGGATGACGAGGCAGTCGCCGCCGCGCAGCATGATGGTCGCGCCGCCGGGCAGCCCGCGCACGCCCCAGCCGCCGACCTGGCTCGGGTAGCGCTGCTCCGGCCAGGCGCTGTCGATCTTGGCGAGGGAGATGCGGCGCACCGGCCAACCCAGCGGGCCGAACCCGATCGCCACCCCGTCCGCCGTCACCCGCACGCGCGCCGACGAGGTGAACAGACCGGCGATCAGCACCACGGTCAGCACGGGCGCCAGCGCGTCGAGCGGTGCGCCGGAGGCGATGCCGGTCAGGCGCAGCACCCCCGCCACGGCGAGCGCGGCGGCGGCGGCGCAGGTGGCGGCGAGCAGCCACGGGTTGCCCACCCGGCTCACCCACACCGCGCGCTGGCCGGGGCGCAGCTCCAGCGACGGCGGCTCCCCCTCGGGCGCCCGCTCCCCGCCGCCCCGGCCGAGCCAGGCGGCGGCCGCCATCGCGGCGAGCGGCACCACGGCGACGGCCAGGGGCGCCCAGGCGGGCAGGCGCGCGTCGGTCCAGCTCGCCGCGTCGAGGTTGGCCAGCACCGTGGAGACGGCCACGCCCAGCGCTAGCAGCCCGCCGCCGGCGAGCAACGCCCACGCCCCCGGAGCCCGCACCCGCCCCGGCCCGGCAGCCGCCCGCCCCGGCCCGGCAGCCGCCCGCCCCGGGCCCGCGCCCGGCCTGGCGGCGCCGCGGGCCACCGCCGCCAGGGCGAACAGCCACATCAGCGCCCAGGTGCCGAGCAGCGTGGTGACGAACACGGCGAGCGGCGCCGAGCCGTCGGGCACCGAGCCCGGCCCCCAGTGCACGGCCAGCGGCTCGGGCAGCCGGTCACGCGCCGCCAGCGGCAGCAGGATCAGGACGGCGGTGACGGCCGCCCCCGTGAGGGCGGCGATCCGGATGTTCATGCGAGCTCCTCCAGCAGCGTGATGACGTCCTCCCGGCGGTATCCGTACCTCTTGGCCTCGTCCAGCAGTTCGCGCGCCCGCTCGCGGAGCAGGGCGCGCCCGTCGGCGTGGCGCGCGACGCTGACGCCGCGCCCCCGCCGGAACTCCAGCAGCCCCTCCTCCCGCAGCTCACGCAGGGCGCGCAGCACGGTGTTGGGGTTGATCCCGAGCGCGTCGGCGAGGTCGCGGGCCGGCGGCAGCCGGTCGCCCGGCGCGTAGGAGCCCTCGCCGATGGCGCGGCGGATCGCGCCCGCGACCTGCTCGTGCAGGGGACGGGCGTCGTTGAGGTCGAGCGTCAGCAACATGGTGCTAATAACAATAGCACCATGTCGCTGGTCATGATTCATGGGATGAACCCCTGTTTGTGGGGCCTGGAAACCCTGGATAGCATCGGTTTACGTGACCACTGTGCGGCTGAACTCAGCAGATCCCGTCTCGTTCGACACCGACGCGCTCATCGTCGGGTTCCTGTCCGGCCCCGGCGGTCCCAGCCCCGCCACAGGCGCCGAATCCCTCGACGCGGCCTTCGGTGGCAAGCTCGCCTCCTCGCTGACCTCCGTGGGCTTCTCCGGCAAGCCGGGCGAGCTGGCCAAACTGCCCACGTTCGGCTCCGTCACCGCTCCGGTGCTGGTGGCCGTCGGGCTCGGCGAGTCCCCTGACGCCGAAGGGCTGCGCCGCGCCGCCGGCGCCGCCGTGCGCTCGCTGGCCGGCACCGCCCGCGCCGCGCTCGCCCTCCCCGCCGGCTCCGCCGCCGAGGCCGAGGCCGTCGCGCTGGGCGGCCTGCTGGGCGCCTACGGCTTCTCGCGCTACCGCACCGGCGAGGGCCAGAAGGAGCCCGTGAGCGAGCTGACCGTCCTGTCGGGCGAGGACGCCGCCGCCGGTGAGCGCGCCGCGATCCTGGCCGACGCCGTCACGCTGGTGCGCGACCTGGTCAACACGCCGCCGTCCGACCTGTGGCCGGCCAAGTTCGCCGAGATCGCCGAGCGCACCGGCGCCGAGCACGGGCTGAGCGTCGAGGTGCTCGACGACAAGCAGCTGCGCGACGGCGGCTACGGCGGCCTCGTCGGCGTCGGCCAGGGCTCGGCCAACCCGCCGCGGCTCGTCCGGCTGTCCTACACCCACCCCGAGGCCACCAAGACGCTGGCGTACGTGGGCAAGGGCATCACGTTCGACTCCGGCGGCCTGTCGCTGAAGCCGTCGGCGTCCATGGACTGGATGAAGTCCGACATGGGAGGCGCGGGCGCCGTTTTCGGGGCGCTCGTCGGCATCGCCCGCCTGGGCCTGCCGGTCAACGCCATCGGCTACCTCTGCCTGGCGGAGAACCTGCCGAGCGGCACCGCCCAGCGCCCCTCCGACGTCATCCACAGCTACAGCGGCAAGACCGTCGAGGTGCTCGACACCGACGCCGAGGGCCGCCTCGTCCTCATGGACGGCATCGCCCGCGCCGCCGAGGACAACCCCGACCTGATCGTCGACGTCGCCACCCTGACCGGCGCGCAGATCGTCGCCCTCGGCTGGCGCACCGCCGGCGTCATGGCCAACGACGACGCCGTGCGCGAGCTCGTCCTCGAGGCCGCGACCGCCGCCGGCGAGGGCGCCTGGGGCATGCCGCTGCCCGAGGAGCTGCGCAAGGGCCTCGACTCCCCCGTCGCCGACATCGCCAACCTGCAGCCCGAGCGCTGGGGCAGCATGCTGGCCGCGGGCATCTTCCTCAAGGAGTTCGTGCCCGACGGCGTCCGCTGGGCGCACATCGACATGGCCGGCCCGGCCTTCAACAAGGGCGAGGCGCACGGCTACACCCCCAAGGGCGGCACCGGCGCCTTCGCCCGCACCCTCATCGCGCTCGCCGAACGGCACGCGAGCATCTGAGGGGACCGGCACCCGAGCGCCCGGAACAGATGAAAAGATGACGGCATCACGAACACCCCGACAAGGAGCCTTCCTGTGGCCTACGACATCGTCGTCCTAGGTGGCGGCAGCGGCGGTTACGCCTGCGCGCTGCGGGCAGCCGAGCTGGGCATGACGGTCGCCCTGATCGAGAAGGACAAGATCGGCGGCACCTGCCTGCACCGGGGATGCATCCCCACCAAGGCCCTGCTGCACTCCGCGGAGGTCGCCGACGAGACCCGCGAGAGCGCCTCGTTCGGCGTCAAGGCGCACTTCGAGGGCATCGACGTGGCCGGCGTGCACGCCTTCAAGGACAAGATCGTCAGCCGCGCCTGGAAGGGCGTGCAGGGCCTGCTCAAGGCCGCGGGCGTGACGGTGGTCGAGGGCGAGGGCCGCCTGCTCGCCGAGCGCCGCGTCCAGGTCGGCGACGAGGTGTACGAGGGCCGCAACGTGGTGCTCGCCACCGGTTCGGCGCCCCGCAGCCTGCCCGGCCTCGACATCGACGGCGAGCGGATCATCACCAGCGAGCACACGCTGAAGATGGACCGGGTGCCCGCCTCCGTGGTCGTCCTCGGCGGCGGCGTCATCGGCGTCGAGCTGGCCAGCGTCTACCGCTCCTTCGGCGCCGAGGTCACCATCGTCGAAGGGCTGCCGCACCTGCTGCCCACCGAGGAGGAGTCCAGCTCCAAGCTGCTGGAGCGGGCCTTCCGCCGGCGCGGCATCAAGTACGAGCTCGGCGTCTTCTTCGAGAGCGTCAAGACCACCGACACCGGCGTGCTCGTCACCCTGGCCAACGGCAAGACCCTCGACGCCGAGATCCTGCTCGTCGCGGTCGGCCGCGGCGCCGTCTCGGCCGGCATGGGCTTCGAGGAGGCCGGCGTCACGATCGAGCGCGGCGCCGTCACGGTCGACGAGCACTGCCGCACCACCGCGCCCGGCGTCTACGCCGTCGGCGACCTGATCCCCACGCTGCAGCTGGCCCACGCCGGATTCGCCGAGGGCATCATGGTGGCCGAGCACATCGCGGGCCTCAACCCGCCGCCCATCGACTACGCGGGCGTGCCCCGGATCACCTACTCCGACCCCGAGGTCGCCTCGGTGGGCATCACGTCCGCGCAGGCCGCCGAGCGCGGCATCGAGATCGTCGAGCAGGTCTACGACCTCGCGGGCAACCCCAAGAGCCAGATCCTCGGCACGGGCGGCGCCGTCAAGGTCCTCGCCCGCAAGGACGGGCCGGTCGTCGGCGTCCACATGGTGGGCCGCCGCATCGGCGAGCTCGTCACCGAAGGCCAGCTCATCTACAACTGGGAGGCGCTGCCCGCAGAGGTCGCCCAGCTCATCCACGCACACCCGACCCAGTCCGAGGCGGTCGGTGAGGCGATGCTGGCCCTGGCCGGCAAGCCGCTGCACGTACACAACTAATCCGCCCTCGAGATCAGAACGCGAGAGAAGAATAACGATGCCGGTCTCCGTACAGATGCCCCAGCTCGGCGAGAGCGTCACCGAGGGCACCGTCACCCGTTGGCTGAAGAAGGAGGGCGAGCGCGTCGAGGCCGACGAGCCGCTCCTCGAAGTGTCGACCGACAAGGTCGACACCGAGATCCCGTCGCCTTCCGCGGGTGTCATCACCAAGATCGTCGTGGCTGAGGACGAGACCGTCGAGGTCGGCGCGGAGCTGGCCATCATCGACGAGAGCGGCCAGGCCGGCGCGGCCGCCCCCGCCGAGGAGGCCGCCCCCGCCGCCCAGCCCGAGCCGGAGCCCGAGCCTGAGCCCGCTCCGGCCCCCGCCTCCTCCATCCCGCAGCCCGCGCCCGCCCCGCAGGCGGCCCCGCAGCCCGCCCCGGCCCCGCAGCCGGAGCCCGCTCCGGCGCCGGCCCCCGCCCCGGCTCCCGCGCCCGCGCCCGCACCCGCTCAGGCCGCCGCTCCCGCGCCGCTGCCCACCTCGGGCGACAGCCCGTACGTGACGCCGCTGGTGCGCAAGCTGGCCAACGAGCACGGCGTGGACCTCGACGCCATCACCGGCACCGGCGTCGGCGGCCGCATCCGCAAGCAGGACGTGCTCGAGGCCGCCAAGAGCCGCCGCGAGCAGGCTCCCGCCGCCCAGGCCGCCCCGGCCGCGGCTGCTCCCGCCGCTCCGGCCGCTCCGGCCGCCGCTCCGGCGCAGGCCGCCCCGGCCGCCGCGCCCGAGCCGGTCGAGGTCGACACCACGCTGCGCGGGCGCACCGAGAAGATGACCCGCCTGCGCCAGACGATCGCCAAGCGCATGGTCGAGTCGCTGCAGACGGCCGCCCAGCTCACCTCGGTCGTCGAGGTCGACGTCACCAAGATCGCGCGGCTGCGGGCGCAGGCGAAGGACGAGTTCTTCCGCCGCGAGGGCGTCAAGCTGACGTTCACCCCGTTCTTCGCGATGGCCACCGTCGAGGCGCTCAAGCAGCACCCCAAGCTCAACGCGACCATCAACAACGAGACCAACGAGGTGACCTACTTCGACGTCGAGAACCTCGGCATCGCGGTCGACACCGACCGTGGCCTGCTCGCCGCCGTGGTCAAGGACGCCGGCGACCTCAACCTCGCCGGTCTCGCCCGCAAGGTCACCGACCTGGCCGAGCGCACCCGCGCCAACAAGGTGACGCCGGACGAGATCACCGGCGGCACGTTCACGTTGACCAACACCGGCAGCCGCGGCGCCCTGTTCGACACGCCGATCCTCAACCAGCCGCAGGTCGGCATGCTCGGCACCGGCGCCGTCGTCAAGCGTCCCGTCGTGGTCGACACGCCGGAGGGCGAGGTCATCGCGGTCCGGTCGATGGTCTACCTGGCGCTCACGTACGACCACCGCCTGGTCGACGGCGCCGACGCGGCCCGCTTCCTCACCACGATCAAGAGGCGGCTGGAGGAAGGGCGCTTCGAGGCCCAGCTCGGCCTCGCCTGACCAACCGCACGCCCCTGGGGCCGGACGCGCACTCGCGCGCCCGGCCCCGCGCCTTTCCCGTGCCTCCGCCCGGTCCGGAGCGGTCCCGTACGCGCCCCCCAAGGCCCACGGGACCGGACCGGCGCTAGGTCCCCCACAGGACCGGACCGCCGCTAGTTCCCCTACAGGACCGGGCCCGCCGCTAGGTTCCCCACCTGACCGGGCCCGCGCGGGGAGCCACCCCGAGCGCCCAGCGGTCCCCGGCCCTACGGTCCCCGGCCTCCCCGGTCCCCAGGCCCGAGCCCCGCGGGCACCGAACGGCAAGCCGCCCAGGCCAGCCCCAGAAGGGCCCCACTGCCCTGAGGGGGCCGCCTGCCCGCAGCCTCCTCCCAGCGCGACGAGCCTACGCCCGGTCATCCGTGAGGGCGGGGCAGGCGGGAGGGGACGCCTGCCGAAGCCCCGGAGGGCGAGGTTCTCGGAGAGCGGGGGTCCCTGGACGGCGGGGCCCCCGTGGGGGGCGGGTGGGAGGGGACCGCCTCCCAAAGTCCCCGAGGGGCGGGGTTCCTGGGGGGAGGTCCTCGGGAGGGCGGGTTCTCGGCGGGCGAGGTCCCGTGGGCGGGGCGGGTGGGAAGGGGCCGCCTCCCGAAGTTCCCCGGGGGCGGGGTTCTCGGGGGGAGGTCCTCCGGCGGGCGCGGCCCTCGGAGGACGGGGAGCCCACAAGGCGGGGACCCCAGTGGCGGGGACCCCGGAAGGCCGCGCCCCTCAGATGGCCGTGTCCCCCGGATGGCCGCCTCCCCTGGGGGTGGGGTGGGGCCGCGTAGGGTTGGGGGATGGCGATCGTGGTGACCGGGGCGTCGGGGTTGCTCGGCGGGCCGCTGGTCGAGGCGTTGCGGGCAGGCGGGGAGCGGGTCGTGACGCTGGTGCGGCGGGAGCCGCGCGGGCCCGACGAGGCGCGGTGGGAGCCGCGTGCGGGGGTGCTGGATCCGGCGGTGCTCGACGGGGCGCGGGCGGTGGTGCATCTGGCCGGGGCGCCCATCGCGGACCGGCGGTGGAGCGCGGACTACAAGCGGGAGCTGGTGCGCAGCCGGGTGGACAGCACGCGGCTGCTGGTGGAGGCGATGCGGGGGCTGGAGCGTCCGCCGGCGACGCTGGTGACGGCGTCGGGCGTGGACTTCTACGGCGACACCGGCGACGAGGTGGTCGACGAGAGCCGGGGCAAGGGCGAGGGGTTCCTGGCGGAGCTGTGCGAGCGGTGGGAGCGTGAGGGCCGGGCCGCCGGGGAGTTCGGGGTGCGGGCGGCGCAGTTGCGGACGGGGCTGGTGCTGAGCCGTCGCGGCGGGGCGCTGGGCCGGATGCTGCCGATCTTCCGGGCGGGGCTGGGGGCGCCGCTGGGGTCGGGGAAGCAGTACTGGTCGTGGATATCGGAGGACGACTGGGTCCAGGCGACCATCCATGTGGTGAAAAATCGGGATCTGGTGGGGCCGGTGAACCTCACCTCACCGACGCCGGTCACGAACGCCGAGTTCACCCGCACGCTCGGCCGGGCGGTGCGACGCGCCACGATGCCGATCCCGGTGCCGGGGTTCGCGCTGCGGCTCGGGCTGGGCGAGTTCGCGCAGGAAGGGCTGCTCCCGGGGCACCGGATCGTCCCTGACAAGCTGGTGAACAGCGGTTATGGCTTCGCGCATACGCGCCTCGGCGATGCGCTGCGCGCCGTACTCTAGTGTGCTGTTCGTCCTACGCATCGGGGAGATTCCGACATGACCAGGTCAGGGCAGTCCCACATTCTCGCCATCGGCGGCGGATCGTTCCGCGCCACCGAGCGCCACGGCTTCCTGGAGGCGAGCCCGCTGCTGCGCTACGGGCTCGATCTGACCGGGCAGGACCGGCCCAAGCTGGGCCTGCTCGCGACCGCGGTGGGCGACAGCGCCGATTGGGTGCTGAAGATGTACGGCGCGTTCGCGGGCTGGGACGTCGAGCTGAGCCATCTGACGGTGTTCCCGATGCCCAACGTGGCCGATCCGCGGGCGTGGATGCTGGAACAGGACATGATCTACGTCAGCGGTGGCAGCGTGGCCAACCTGATGGCGTTGTGGCGGCTGCACGGCCTGGACGAGGCGTTCGAGGAGGCGTGGCGGGCCGGGGTGGTGCTGTCGGGGCAGAGCGCGGGCGCCCTGTGCTGGCACGTGGGCGGCAACACCGACTCCTTCGGCCCCGAGCTGCGGGTGTGGGCCGACGGCCTGGGCTTCCTGCCCTACTCGTGCGGCGTGCACTACAACGCCGAGCCGCAGCGCCGCCCGCTGCTGCAGCAGTCGGTGGCCTCGGGCGAGCTGCCGGGCGGCTACGCGGCCGACGAGGGCGTGGCGCTGCACTACGTCGGCACCGAGTTCATCCAGGCGGTGACGACCGATCCTGACGGCTATGCGTACAAGCTGGAGCATGACGGCGCGGGCGGCGTGAAGGAGTTCAGGATCGAACCCCGCCTGCTGACTTCCTGAATTACCCTACAAGGGTGAGGGAACGGCACAATGGACACATGCGCCCCACCCATGGGGTCGATCCCCACGCACTCGCCGTCGTCCGCCTGGGCGTCGACGTCCCGTACGAGCAGGCCTGGTCGCTCCAGCGCTGGGTGCACGGCAAGCGGGCCGCCGGTGAGCTCACCGACACGCTGCTGATGCTGGAGCACGCGCCCGTCTACACGGCGGGCAAGCGGGCCAGGCCGGACGAGCGGCCGTCCGACGGCACCCCGGTGGTCGACGTCGACCGCGGCGGGCGGGTCACCTGGCACGGGCCGGGGCAGCTGGTCGGCTATCCGATCGTGGCCGTCTCCGACGTGACCGACTACGTCTGCCGGCTCGAGGAGACGATGATCCAGATCTGCGCCGACTTCGGGGTGACCGCCCGGCGGGTGCGCGGGCGGGCCGGGGTGTGGGCGGTGGGCGACGCCGGTCTGGGGCTGCCCGACCGGCAGCTCGGCGCGGTGGGCATCCGGGTGTCGCGCGGTGTCGCGATGCATGGTTTCGCGCTCAACTGCGCCAATGATCCGCGGTGGTTCAACCGGATCGTCCCGTGCGGGCTGCCCGACGTGGGCGTCTCCACGCTCTCCGCGGAGACGGGACGGCGGATCGTGGTGGAGGAGGTCATGCCGATCGCCGAGAAGCGCCTGGCCGAGGCGCTCGGGCGGGAGCCGTTCGACCTGCACGAAGAGGATCTTCTCCGCAGATAGTGGCCGATGGGCGACATGCCGCTCTACTATCGCGATGTGAAACGGGTCACAGCGTTCCTCCTCGCCCTGCTCGTGCACGCGCTCACCGTCGCCTTCGTGGTGCTCGGCGGCTGGACGATCGCGGTCAACGCGGAGTTCGCCGTCGCCTGGGTGCTGGGCGGCCTGCTCATCGGCATCGGCTGGATGCTGCGCCCGCGGCTGGGGCGGCTGCCCGGCGACGCCGAGGTGCTCGACCGCGAGTCGGCCGGTGAGCTGTACGGCACGGCCGAGCGGGTGGCGGACCGGATGGGCGTCAGGCGTCCGGCGAGGATCGCGGTCAGGGACATGGCCCCGGCCGCCTCGTACGAGAAGCTGGGGCTTTTCCGGACGCCCGTGCTGGTCGTCGGGCTGCCGTTGTGGATGGCGCTGCCGGCCAGGCAGCGGGTGACGCTGCTGGCGACGGCGTACGCCGGGTCGGCGGCCGGCGACGGCGTGGTGATCGGCGGCGCGCTGTCGACGCTGGCCGAGTGGCGCGGGGCGCTGCTGGGCGCCGCGCCGCTGCAGGCGCGCGAGGACGCCGAGGTCAAGATCACCGTCACGCTGGGCGCGCTCGACGCGCCCACCACCGGCTACCAGGCGGCGGGGCTGCTGGGCCGGTTGATCGGCCGGGTGTTCGGCGCGCCGGTGCTGCTGCTGGAGTACGGCCTGACACGGCTGGCGCGGTCGGGCGACGGGCAGGCGGCCGAGCGCAGGCGGGCGCTGGCCCTGCGGGTGGCGACGGCCGAGGAGCTGGCCGAGCTGGAGGACCTGGTCGCCGGGCACCGCTACCTGGCGCCGATGCAGGCCGCGGTGCTGCGCGGCGAGAACGTGACCGCGATCCGGCAGGGCGCGCTGGCCCGCTTCGGCGCGCGGGCGAGCGAGGTGCCCGGCTCGTCCAACGCCGTCCTGCTGGGCGAGGCCGAGTCCGACCGGATCGACGCCGAGCTGCTGCGCCACTACACGCGGGCGATCCGCAGCTTCGGCCTCATCACCTGAGAGCGACCCTCGATCCGGCTCGGGCGGCCGGAGACGTAAGCTGTGAGGGTGACCGTTGCTCCTGAAGGCCGAAAGCTCCTCCGCCTGGAGGTGCGCAACGCCGAAACCCCTATCGAGCGCAAGCCCCCGTGGATCAAGACCAAGCTGAAGACGGGCCCCGAATACACCGAGCTCAAATCGCTCGTGCGCCGGGAGGGCCTGCACACGGTCTGTGAAGAGGCGGGCTGTCCCAACATCTACGAGTGCTGGGAGGACCGCGAGGCGACCTTCCTCATCGGCGGCGACCAGTGCACGCGCCGCTGCGACTTCTGCCTCATCGACACCGGCAAGCCCACGGAGTACGACCGTGACGAGCCGCGCCGGGTGGCCGAGTCGGTCCAGCAGATGGGCCTGCGCTACGCGACCGTGACGGGCGTGGCCCGCGACGACCTGCCCGACGGCGGCGCCTGGCTCTACGCCGAGACGGCCCGCCAGATCCACACGCTGCTGCCGGGCTGCGGCGTCGAGCTGCTGGTGCCCGACTTCAACGGCAACCGCGACCAGCTGGAGGAGGTCTTCTCCAGCAAGCCCGAGGTGTTCGCGCACAACGTCGAGACCGTGCCGCGCATCTTCAAGCGGATCCGTCCCGGGTTCCGTTACGAGCGGTCGCTGGAGGTGCTCACGATGGCCCGCGAGGCCGGGCTGGTCACCAAGTCCAACCTGATCCTCGGCATGGGCGAGACCCGTGAGGAGATCGTCGAGGCGATGCGCGGCCTGCACGAGGCCGGCACCGACCTGATCACGATCACCCAGTATCTGCGCCCGACCCCGCGCCACCACCCGGTGGACCGCTGGGTCAAGCCGGAGGAGTTCGTCGAGCTGCAGGCCGAGGCCGAGGCGATCGGCTTCGCGGGCGTGCTGTCCGGGCCGCTGGTCCGCTCCTCCTACCGCGCCGGCAAGCTCTACCAGCAGGCGATCGCGGCCCGCCAGACGGCCTGATCGAATCGCTACCATGGGGTGAGCATCCTGAGGGAGGCTCCCCCCATGGCCGTGTTGATCCGTGCCGCCGACGTGCCGGCGGCCGAGCGCCGCGAGGCGTGGCTGAGCGTCGTGTGCGACGCGCTCGGGCCGCTCGACGTGCGTGTCGACGCCGACGCGCCGCTGCGCGGGCAGATCGAGGCGGGGCAGCTCGGGCCGGTGGGCGTCGGCAAGGTGCAGACCTCGACGCCGCACAGCGTGCACCGCACGCCCGGCCTGATCCGCCGCGACAGCCCCGAGCTCTATCGGCTGGTGCTGCCCGTGTCGGGCACCCCGCTGCTGGGCCAGGACGGCAGGCAGGCGCGGCTGCGCCCGGGCGAGTTCGCCCTCTACGACTTCACCCGGCCCTACGAGCTGGTCTACGACTCCGCGGTGCGGCTGGCGGTGTTCAGCTTCCCGCGTGAGCTGCTGCGGTTACCGCCCGGCGCGGCGTCGGTCACGGCGGTGCCGATCGCCTCGGGCGAGGGCGCCGGGGCGCTGGCCGCGCCGCTGCTGCGCCGGGTGGCGCTCGACCTCGACTCCTACCGGCCCGCCAGCGCGGCCCGGCTGGCCGGCGTGGTGATGGACCTGGTCACCACCGCCGTGGCCGAGCGGGTCGAGGAGCTGGGCGCGGTGCCGCACGAGACGCGGCAGGAGGCGCTGCTGGCCCGGGTGCACGCCTTCATCGAGAAGCACCTGGGTGACGCCGGGCTCGATCCGGCGGGCGTGGCGGCGGCGCACCACATCTCGCCGCGCTACCTGCACCGGCTGTTCGAGGCGCGGGAGACCACGGTGGCGGCGTGGATCCGGCACCGGCGGCTCGAACGCTGCCGCGCCGACCTGGCCGACCCGGCGCTGCGCGACACCCCGGTGAGCGTGCTCGCGGCGCGCTGGGGGCTGCCCGACCCGGCGCACTTCAGCCGCCTGTTCCGCAGCGCCTACGGGGTGCCGCCGGCCGCCTACCGGCGCGCCTGCGGGTAGTGCGCTGATCGTCAAGTCCCCGGCGCGCACGTGCAAGACCGGGGCCGGTCCCGGCGAGCAGACTTGAGTCACGAACTCACCGGAAGGACTGGAAGAAATGCAGCTGTTCGTGAACCTCCCCGTCAAGGACCTCGCCCGGTCGAAGGCGTTCTTCACCGAGCTCGGCTTCACGCTGTTCGGCGCCGCCGACGACATGGCCTCCGTCGTCGTCAACGACGAGACGCAGGTGATGCTGCTGGCCGAGCCCACGTTCGCGTCCTACGCGCACCGCGAGGTCGGCGACGCCGCCAAGGCCACCGAGGCGATCCTGGTGCTCGGCGTGGAGAACGAGGCGCGGGTGGACGAGCTGGCCGCCAAGGCCGTCGAGGCCGGCGGCACCGCGCTGGGCGGGGCCCGGCGTGACGCCTTCCGCTACCAGCGCGCCTTCTCCGACCTCGACGGCCACCACTGGGAGGTCCTGTGCCTCGTCCAGCCTTCGTGACCGGGACCTTCACCGTCACCTCGGCCGACGGCACCGCGATCGCCGTCGACCGGCACGGCTCCGGTCCGGCGCTCGTGCTGGTGCACGGGGCGTTCACCGGCCGCGGCCATCCGCTCATGGCGGCGGTGGCCTCGGGGCTGGCGCCGTGGTTCACGGTGTTCGACTACGACCGCCGGGGGCGCGGGGCGAGCGGCGACACGCCTCCTTACTCGGCCGAGCGGGAGATCGACGACCTGGCCGCCGTCGTGGCGGCGGCCGGTGGGCGGGCCATGGTGTTCGGCGGGTCCTCCGGCGCCGCCCTCGCCCTGGAGGCCGCCGTACGCATGCCGCAGATCTCCAAGCTGGCCCTGTGGGAGCCGCCCTACCACGTCGGCGCGGACGCGCCCGGGCTGCCCGCGGACTTCGCCGCCCGGCTCGCCGACCTGGTGGGGCGGGGCAGCCGGGGTGAGGCGGTGGAGCTGTTCATGACGGCCGCCGCCGAGACGCCCGCGGAGACGGTCGCCGCGATGCGGGCCGGCCCGCACTGGGCGGAGCTGGAGGCGCTGGCCCACACGCTGGCCTACGAGGCGGCCGTGATGGGGCCGGGCAACGCGCTCCCTGCGGCCCGCATCGCCGGGCTCGACCGGCCCGCGCTCGTGCTCAACGGCGAGCTCAGCCCCTCGTGGATGGGTGCGGCGGGCCGTGCCGTGGCCGCGTGCGTGCCCGGCGCGGCGCACCGGGTCCTGGAGGGCCAGACGCACAACGTGGCGGCCGGGGCGCTGCTGCCCGAGCTGCTGGAGTTCTTCGTGGCGGCGTGACCCCTGCCGGGTTCCCGTACTTGTCCGGTTCGTTTGTATCCTTCCTTGCATGGCGAAGTCCGAGGACCCAGATAAGCCGGGGCGCATCAAGCAGCTCCGCATGATCGCGCAGATCATCAAGCAGGCCAATCCCAAGGGGATGCCGATCGTCTTCCTCTCGGCGGTGGGCACGCTGGCTGTGGTCGTCGTGATCGGCCTGGTCACGGACTACCTGTGGTATTCCGTGTTCCTGGGCATCCTGGCCGCCTTCACGGTCGGCCTGGTGGTGTTCGGGCAGCTCGCGCAGCGGGCCCAGTATTCGATCCTGCACGGCCAGACCGGCGCGGCCGCCGCGGTGCTGCAGGGCATGCGCGGCAACTGGCAGGTCACCCCCGCCATCGCGGTCAACCGTGACCAGGACCTGATCCACATGGTGGTCGGCTATCCGGGCGTCGTGCTGGTGTCGGAGGGTCCCGGCAACCGGGTGGCCCGGATGCTGGCGGCGGAGAAGAAGCGGGTCGCCCGGGTGGTGCTGGGCGTCGAGATCTACGACGTGCAGTGCGGTGACGGCGAGGGCCAGGTGCCGCTCGGCAAGCTGCAGCGGCACCTGATGAAGCTGCCGCGCAACCTGAAGAAGCCGGCCGTCAACGAGGTCAAGGACCGGCTGCGGTCGCTGCCGAAGAACATGCCGATGCCCAAGGGCCCGATGCCCAAGGGCGCCCGCATGCCGCGCGGCCCCAAGATGCGCTAGTGATCTCACCCTCGTCGCGGGCCAACCGGGGCTGGTGGGACGGCAACGCCGACGACTACCAGCTGGAGCACGGCGACTTCCTGCGCGACGACGGCTTCGTCTGGTGCCCCGAGGGCGTCGACGAGGCCGACGCGCGGCTGCTCGGCGACGTGCGCGGGCGGCGGGTGCTGGAGATCGGCTGCGGGGCGGCGCAGTGCGCCCGCTGGCTGCTGGGCCAGGGGGCGCGGGTGGCGGCGTTCGACCTGTCGCACCGCCAGTTGCGTCACGCCCAGCGCATCGACCTCGACGGCGCTCCCGGCGGCCGGGCGGTGCCGCTGGTGCAGGCCGACGCCGAGGCGCTGCCGTTCGCCGCGGCGAGCTTCGAGCTGGCGTGCTCGGCGTTCGGGGCGCTGCCGTTCGTCGCCGACCCGCTGGCGGTGCTGCGTGAGGTGCGCCGGGTGCTGGTGCCGGGCGGGCGGTTCGTGTTCTCGGTCAGCCATCCGATCCGGTGGGCGTTCCCGGACGATCCGGGCCCGCGCGGGCTGACGTCCGACCGCTCCTACTTCGACCGTTCGCCCTACACCGAGCACGACGAGGACGGCAATCTCAGCTACGTCGAGCACCACCGGACCTTGGGCGACTGGGTGGGCCTCGTCGTCGCCTCGGGGCTGGCCCTCACGGGCCTGCTGGAGCCGGAGTGGCCGGAGGGCCACGAGCGGGTGTGGGGCGGCTGGAGCCCGCTGCGGGGCCGCCACCTGCCGGGCACGGCGATCTTCAGCTGCGCGCGTACCTAGCGGCCATGGCGTGGAAGACCTGGCGGGGCCGCCAGCGGGTCTCGTCGAGCATGCTGACGACGCCGTAGGAGCCGAGGTCGGCGGCGCCGCCGATCCTCGTGTAGCCGGCGAACGTGAACCACATCGCGGTCTCGACGCCCTCCTGCTCGAACACGCCGAGCAGCTCCTCCAGGTAGCGGACCTGCTCGCCCTCGTCGGGCACGGCGTCGCCGGGGACCGCCCAGGCCGAGCCGCCCCGCTCGGCGGCGCCCCGGTAGGGGCAGGTGCCGAACTCGGTGACGACGACCGGTTTGCCGTGCCCGAAGTGGGCGCGCATCTCGTCGCGGAAGGCGTCCGCGTTGTAGGCGGCGCGGTAGGCGTCGACGCCGACCAGGTCGAACGGCGTCCAGTCGACGAACTCCCACGGCCCGGCGGCGTAGGTGAGCCGCCCGCCGAACAGCGGCCTGACCGTCTCGGCCGTCTCGGCGAGGAACGCGTCGAGCCGCGCGACGACGGGCGGGACCGTGGTCGCCCACCATGCGGCGTCGGCCTCGCCCATGGCGGCCATGCGGGCGCCGTAGGTGGCGCCGGGCAGGTAGCCGTGGCCGAAGGCGCTGGTCTCGCAGCCGGTCACCAGGACCACCTCGGCGCCGGTGCGGCGCAGCGCCTCGGCCCGGCGGGCCGACTCGGCGTACAGTTCCAGCGTCTCGCCCGGGTGCAGGTCGACGGGGAAGGGCGCGTAGTAGACCGCCAGCCCGGCCGCGGCGGCCTCCTCGGCGGCGACGGTGAGCCGGGCGGGGTCGGCGCCGGAGACGCGGACCACCGTGCAGTGCAGCTCCTCGGCGATCACGCGCATCTCGCGGCGGGCGGTGTCGCGGTCGAAGCGGACGCGGCTGCGGCCCGGCTCGGGCAGGAACCCGGTGTCGTAGTTGATGCCCTTCTTCACTGCTTGATCCCGTTCTCGAGGAGGTCGAAGGCGAGCTCGACGTCGGCGGCCAGCAGCCGCCGCGCCTCCTCCAGCGGCGTCCCGGCGGCCAGGCGCTGGAAGAACGACTCCTGGAGGGTGGTGAGGGCGGCGGTGATCTGCCCGGCCAGCAGCGGCGCGAGCGCCTCCCCCACGTCGGCGGCCAGCGCGGCGGCCAGCTCGTGACGGCGGCCCAGGTGAGCCTGGTAGACGCCGGCCATGAGCGCGGGGGTCGCGGCGATCACCCGCACCTGGGTGAGCAGGTGGCCGACGTCGATCTCGTCCACCGCGCCGGCCGCCGCCCGCCGGTAGTGCTCGCGCAGCGCGGTCAGCGGCGGCTGCCCCTCGGGCCGCCCGGCGACGACGGCCGCCGTGTCGTCGGCCACGCCGTCGAGGACCAGGCAGTCCTTGGACGGGAAGTAGTTGAACAGCGTCACCTTGGCGACGCCGGCCGCCTCGGCGATCTCGTTGACCGTCACCGCGTCGTAGCCGCGCTCGTCGAACAGCCGCAGCGCCACCTCGGCGAGGTGCCGCCGGGTGCGTTCCTTCTTGAGCTCCCTGAGCCCTGCCATCATCACGACGGCAGCGTAAACCGTACCGGGTACAAATTCAAACCCGGTACAAGTTTTTCGTCGTCACATGCGGACGACCATCGTGTTGGACGCCCGGTCGTGCAGGCCGCGGTGGTCGCGGTCGAAGATCAGCGCCGGGATCGCCAGCGCGAGCAGCGCCGTGCGCGCCAGCACCGGCACCCAGCGCGGGTCGCCGCCGTCCATCGCCGCCACGCGGATGCCCGCCAGCCGGTGGCCGAACGTCTGGCCCATGGCGCCCACCAGCACCAGATACTGCGCGGCGAACACCACGGCGGGCAGCCACGGCGCCTGGGCCGGGTCGGTGCGCAGCAGCAACTGCGTGATCACCCAGGTGCAGATCATCCAGTCGATCACCAGGGCGGCGATCCTGCGGCCCCACCCGGCGATCGCGCCGCTGCCCTCCTCCGGCAGCCCCAGCCGCTCCCCCGGGTAGCCGAGGTCGACTCCGGCGGCGCGCACGCCGCCCAGCCAGGTCTGCGTCCAGCGCGGCTCGTTCCTGCTCATGACTCAAAGGTATCCGGCGGGGCGGGCGCCCTGGATCGTGACCTGCCCGCGCTTCACCGCGCCGCCGTTCACGGCCATCATGTACGCCATGCCGTACGGGGACGACCTAGACGCGCGCTTCAACGAGCTGGTCGCGCAGATCGGCGCGGACGAGCGGCGCCGGATGAGGGCGGCGGCGAGCAAGGCGGCCGGGGAGCCGCACCCGGGCCGCCGCCTGTGGCTGGCCGCCGCGGCCGTGCTCGCGGTGATCGCCGCCGCCGGCCTGGTCGTGGCCTTCCGGCCCGACCTGCTCACCTCCGCTCCCCCGCCCCCGCCGCGCGGCAGCGCCCCCGCGTTCACCGTCCCGCCGTCCGTGAACGGGGCCTCCGACCCCGCGTAACACATGCGAAACAATCGAGACACCGTACGGAAACGGCCTCGTCCTACGGTCGGGCTCATAGCCCGTCCCCAGGGAGGTTCGAGAGTGTTCAACTCCGCCGACGACGTCCTGAAGTTCATCAGGGACGAAGGGGTGCAGTTCGTCGATGTCAGGTTCACCGACCTGCCGGGGACGACGCACCACTTCACCTTCCCGGTCGAGAACTTCGGCGCCAGCGTGTTCACCGACGGCCTGATGTTCGACGGCTCGTCGATCCGGGGCTTCCAGGCCATCCACGAGTCCGACATGCTGCTCCTGCCGGACCCGTCCAGCGCCGTGGTCGACCCGTTCCGCCAGCACAAGACGCTCAACATCAACTTCTTCGTGCACGACCCGCTGACCGGCGAGGCCTACAGCCGCGACCCGCGCAACGTCGCCCGCAAGGCGGAGGAATACCTCAAGGGCACCGGCATCGCCGACACCGTCTACTTCGGGCCGGAGGCGGAGTTCTACATCTTCGACGACGTCCGCTTCGAGACGAAGGCCAACGCCGGCTACTACTACATCGACTCCATCGAAGGCGCCTGGAACACCGGCAAGGCCACCGAGGGCGGCAACCTCGGCTACAAGCCGCGCTACAAGGGCGGCTACTTCCCCGTGCCCCCGATGGACCACTTCACCGACCTGCGCTCGGAGATGGTCCGCAACCTCATCGAGTGCGGCATCGACGTCGAGATGCAGCACCACGAGGTCGGCACGGCGGGCCAGGCGGAGATCGACTTCAAGTTCGGCACGCTGCTGCGGACCGCCGACAACCTGATGCTCTACAAGTACATCATCAAGAGCACCGCCCAGGAGTACGGCCACACCGTCACGTTCATGCCCAAGCCGATCTTCGGCGACAACGGGTCCGGCATGCACTGCCACCAGTCGCTGTGGAAGGACGGCTCGCCGCTGTTCTACGACGAGGTCGGCTACGCCGGGCTCTCCGACACCGCCCGCTACTACATCGGCGGCCTGCTCAAGCACGCGCCGTCGCTGCTGGCGTTCACCAACCCGACGGTCAACTCCTACCACCGCCTGGTCCCCGGCTACGAGGCGCCGGTCAACCTGGTCTACTCGCAGCGCAACCGGTCGGCCTGCGTCCGCATCCCGATCACCGGCTCCAACCCGAAGGCCAAGCGCATCGAGTTCCGGGTGCCCGACCCGTCGTGCAACCCGTACTTCGCGTTCGCCGCCATGCTGATGGCGGGCATCGACGGCATCCGCAACAAGATCGAGCCGCCGGAGCCGGTCGACAAGGACCTGTACGAGCTGCCGCCGGAGGAGGCCCGCCAGGTGCCCCAGGTGCCCGGCTCGCTGACCGACGTGCTCAACGCCCTCGAGGCCGACCACGACTACCTGCTCGAAGGCGGCGTCTTCACGCCCGACCTGATCGAGACGTGGGTGGCCTACAAGCGCGAGAACGAGGTCGACCCGATCCGCCTGCGCCCGCACCCGCACGAGTTCGAGCTCTACTACGACTGCTAGAACGCGCGACAGGACGACCCGGCATCGCATCGCGGCGCCGGGTCGTTCGCGTGTCCGCGCCCCGCATAGCACGAGGCGCCGCTCCTCAGGAGTGGGTTATAGGTGGCGGATGAGGCATGGAACTGTGCATAGACACCCAGAGTAATCAATTGAACACTCATGGTGACAGCACTCCCCATCGGGAAAGGACCCTCCATGCCGACTGCACGCATCGCCGCCGGACAGACCAGCTCCGGCCAGGGCTGGAAAGCCTACGGCGCCAACGGCATCTTCATCGACGTCGACACCACCTCCGCCCACTTCTCCGGCCGCCCCCACTACGTCACGTCCATCTCCGGCCCCGGCGGCAACCAGTGGAACCTGGTCGGCCCCAGCGCCGTCTACTCCCCCACCGCCACCTCGTTCCGCGTCTACGTCCAGTGGAAGGACGGCAGCGCGATCACGCCGGCCACCGCCCAGCAGTACGGCTGGTACATCACCTGGATCGGCTACGACAACCCCTGACACCCGGACCCCCGAGAACGGCCCCCGCACCCCGTGCGGGGGCCGTCCCCTTTGGGCCTGCCGAAGACGCGGCGCGCGGGCCGGCGCGGCGGCGACCGGGGCCCGGGGCCCGGGACCGACGCGCGGACGGCGGGTTCACCCCCGGGGCCCGGATGGCGCCTCAGGTCAGGGGCGCAGGGTTCACGACCACGTGCACTGACCGCGCCTGGCCGAGTGGACGTCGAAGCCGAAGTCCTCGACGAGCTCCCACGGGGAGACTTCGCGGCGCTCGCCGTTGTAGTCCGGCTCCGCGTAGAAGCACCACGGGTCCGTGTCCTGGCTCACCGCCCGGACGACGGGCGGGACGATGGAGGGCTGGTCCACCATGAAGAATTTCAGCTCGCCCTCCGCGGTCTGGGCGCAGACCACCCCGATGATCTTCGGGCAGGGAATCGGCGCGGCGGCCTGGGCTGCGGCGGCAGGCAGGGCCAGACCGGCGGCGGCGGTCGCCGTGGCCAGCAGCAGCCCGGCGGCTTTGCGGAGGCGGGTCGTCATGGGGGACTCCTTTGCTGTGTGTCGGCATGCCTGCGGAGGCAGACACCTCACTCAACAACGGAGAGTAGCGATCAGACAACACAGAGTTACATGACTCTGACGTTCCTGCTCCGTGACGCGCAGGGCACGCGGAGACGCTCGCACGCCGGGGTTCCGCCGTCGACGCGGCGGAACCCCGGACGCCGCCGCTACGGCGCGGTGATCTCGTTCACCAGGCGGGAGCTCCACGGGCACCAGACGAGGCCGGGCAGGAACGCGCCACCCGCCTCGTCCAGGTGGTCCTCGACGTACGGGATGCTGGCGTCGCACACCTCGATGGCCACGTCGAAGAAGTCGACGGTCTCGGGGCGGAAGTGGTAGCTCCAGCGGGGGTTGTAGGAGGCGGTGCGCTTGTCGATCCGGCCAAGGAGGTGCGGCCGCTCGTCGGTCGCGCCGCTCAGCAGGTCGCGGGCGTGCTGGATGTCGGCGGGGTCGGTGAGCTGGACGACGAACTGCTGACGGGTGATGTCGGTCATCGTGAAGTACGCCGGCGCGGCCTGGAGCGCGGTGGCCGGAGCCGCCGCGGTGAGGACGGCGAGCGCTGCGGTGGCGGACATGACGCCGATCTTGCGGGTGATGCTGGGCATGGGTGCCTCCCGGTAGTCGTTGCGTCACTCAAAGTAGTTATACGAGTGCTTAGAGTGACAGTCACCGGGTGGTCAGTTCTGCCATGCCTGCCGGCGAGCCCGTACGTGGCCTGCCAGGGCGTAGCAGGCGGCGGTGGCGGCCGTCAGGAGGGCGGCGGCGAGCAGGGGCCGGGCGAGGCCGGCCAGGGCCGCGACGCCGAGGGTGGCGCCGGCCTGGCGGGCGGCGTTGAGGACGCCGCCGGCGGTGCCCGCCGTGCCGGGCGGGGCGCCCGCGATCACGCCCGCGACCAGGGCGGGCAGGCACAGCGACAGCCCCGTGCCGGTCACCAGGAGCCAGGGTGCGAGCGCGTCCGTCAGCGCCAGGCCCGCCAGGCCCGCCGTGAGGAGCGCCAGCCCGGCCAGGATCGGCGGGCGGGCCCCGTAGCGGGCGACGATCCGGCCGGTGAGCAGCGGGTTGACGGTCATGGGCAGCGTCAGCGGCAGGAACGCCAGCCCGGCGGCCATCGGGGTCAGGTGGCGCACGTCCTGAAGGAACAGGGTGAGGACGAACAGGGCGCCCGCGAACGCGAAGTTCGCCGCCGCCCCGGCCACCAGCTCCGGCCACACCGCCTTGACCAGCCCCGGAGGCGCCGCACCGGCCCCCGGCCCGACATCCCGCCGTCCGGCCCACGCCGACGCGACGCGACTCCGCCCAGCCCGCTCCGATACGACGTCCCGCCGTCCGGCCCACGCCGACGCGACGCCCCGCCGTACCAGCAGGGTTGCCAGAGGGAGGGCCGCGGCGGCGGCGAGGGCGGCGGTGGAGCGGGTGGTGGCGGCGTGAGCGAGGAGGGCGAGCGTCAGGCAGGCCGCCGCCTGGGCCGCCCAGGCGACCGGCCGCCGTCCCGCCGGGGAGCGTACGCCGCGGAGGGCGAGCAGGCCGAGGGCGGCGAGCGGGGCGTTCACCAGGAACACCGCCCGCCACCCGGCCAGCTCCACGAGCAGGCCGCCGAGGAGCGGCCCGGCGGCGAGGGCGGTGCCGGTGGCGGCGGCCCACACGCCGGTGGCGCGCGCCCGCGCGGCCGGCGACGGGTACAGCTCGGCGAGCAGGCCGAGCGAGCCGCCCACGCAGAGCGCGCCCGCCACGCCGAGCGCCGCCCGCGCGCCGACGAGCACGCCGAGCGCGGGCGCGGCGGCGCATGCCAGGGAGAGCAGCCCGAACGCGGCCACGCCCGCCCTGAACACCCGGGCGGCCCCGTGGCGGTCGGCGACGGCCCCGCCGGTGAGGAGGGTGGCCGCGAAGGCGACGGTGTAGGCGTTGACGGCCCACTGCTGTCCGGCGACCGATCCGCCGAGGGACGCGCGCAGGTCGGGCAGGGCGATGGTGAGCACGGTGGTGTCCAGCAGGACGAGGAAGTAGGCGAGGCAGACCCCGAGGAGCTTCATGCGGGCCAGCCTGCGGGCGGGCCGGGGGCGCGCTCAACAGCCGGGACCGTGGGGCGCGTTCGGGCGGACCGTATGCTCGGCATCGTGGATCTGCGTCATTTGCGATGCTTCGTAGCGGTGGCCGGGGCGGGCACGGTCACCGGGGCCGCGCACGGGCTCGGGCTGGCTCCGGCGTCGGTGTCTGAACAGGTGCGCAGGCTGGAGGCGGGGCTCGGGGTGTCGTTGTTCGAGCGGACGCCGCGCGGGATGCGCCTGACCGGCCACGGCACGGAGCTGCTCGGCCGGGCGCAGGCGCTGCTCGACCATGCCGAGGAGGTGCGGCGCGCGGTCACGGGCGCGCGGCGGCGGGTCACGGTGGGGGCGCTGGAGATGCTGGCGGCCACCCGGCTGCCCGCCGTGGTGCGCCGCCTGTCGGAGCGCCGGCCCGACCTGGACGTGCAGGTGCGGTCGCTGCCCCGGCAGGCGCTGCTGGCCGAGCTGGCGGGCGGCGGCGTGGACGCGGCGCTGCTGCTCGACGCGGGCCCGGCCGTGGGCACGCTGGGCTTCGACGCGCCGCCGGACCTGGACTTCGCCGACGTGGGCGAGGTCGAGCTGCTGCTGGTCGCGGCCCCGGACGGCGACCGCGACCCGCTGCTCGTCTCCGCGCCCGGCTGCTCGATCCGGCTGGCCGCCGACCGGCTGCCGGGGGTGACGGGCCCGCGCCGGGAGCTGACCAGCGTCGCCACGGCCCGCGAGTGGGCCAGGCGGGGCTTCGGCAGGGCGCTGCTGCCGGACTTCGCCGTCGAGGACGACCTGGCGTCGGGCGCGCTGGTGCCGCTCACGTCAGGGGTGCACCGGCCGGCGGATCGGCTGGCGCTGCGGCTGGTCTGGCCGCGCGGCCGGGAGGAGACGCTGCGCGACGTGCTCTACGCGATGAGCGAGCCGCTCCTGAGCCGGTAGAGGACGTGCGGGCGCAGCGGGCTGCCCTCGGGGACGCTCGGGTGCTCGAAGTCGCACGAGTGGTCGCGGGTCATCCCGAGCCGCCGCATCACCGCCTGGGAACGGGTGTTGGTCAGGGCCGTCATGGAGATGATCTCCGTCAGCCCGGCCTCGCCGAAGGCGTGGGCGGCGGCCCGGCGGGCGGCCTCGATGGCGTAGCCGTGGCCCCACGCCTTCCTGGCCAGCCGCCAGCCGATCTCCACCGCGGGCAGGAACGGCGCGTCGAACGTCTGCAGCGCCAGCCCGGTGAACCCGATGAACTCGCCGCTCTCCCGCACCTCCAGCGCCCACAGCCCGTAGCCGTGCTCGTCGAAGCGCTGCTCGATCTTGTCGGCGAAGGCGTCGCTCTCGGCCCGGCTCAGCGTGGCCGGGAAGTGCTCCATGACCTCGGGGTCGGCGTTGAGCGCCGCGAACGGCTCACGGTCGCCCTCGCGCCACCTGCGCATGATCAGACGTTCGGTCTCCACGTCCGGCATGCTAACGCCGCGACCGGATGCCGGTGATCCGCCGCAGGACGTCCCACCAGAACGGCGCCCCGAACAGCAGCGCCACGTACGTCAGCAGGAAGCCGGGCCAGTGGCTCGGGGTGGTGAGCCGGTCCCACCACAGGCCGCCGTTCCAGTGCACCGACGGGTCGCCCTCGGCCGGGATCGACACGCTGACGATCGCGTGGTCGAACAGCTTGACCAGCGCCGGCTCGCTGAGCGTGTCGGTGATGCAGCCCACCGGGTCGGCCTGCTCGCAGCGGGCCTTGAGCTCCTGGTACGCCTCGGGCCCGGACACGGCGGTCACCGAGGCGCGGAAGGCGTTGTCGCGCAGCAGCGTCTTGCCGTACTCCAGGCCGTCCATGGTGAACAGCAGCGTCACCAGCAGCCCCAGCGCGGTCACCACCCATTTGACGTAGCGCTTGTAGAGCATCGACAGCCGCTGCATCTCGCTGTCGAACCAGGTCTCCACGCCCTGCCGGAACCGGTCGAGGTCGCGCTGGGCGCTCTCCCACACGCCGTTGAGGTGGCCGTACAGCGGGCTGCCCATGGCCTTGAGCTTCTCCAGCAGCCCTTCGACGCCGCCGGGCTCACGGGCGGCCATCTCCATGACCGCCACGGAGAAGCGGCCGGGCGGCAGGTTGGAGATGCTGGTGCGGCCCCGTTTGGGGTGGTCGATCTCGCGGACGCGCTCGTACAGCAGGCTCGT
Source organism: Nonomuraea sp. NPDC003214 (assembly GCF_053590035.1). NCBI lineage: Bacteria > Bacillati > Actinomycetota > Actinomycetes > Streptosporangiales > Streptosporangiaceae > Nonomuraea > Nonomuraea sp. NPDC003214. Next base: position 582,463 of record NZ_JBSFSX010000007.1, read on the forward strand.
CAGGGCGCCGCCGCCGTCGCTCGCCGGAACCTCGGCCGACTCGGCGGGCGCCGGCTTCGGGTCGTGCGCGGGCCTGGGGTCGCGGGCGAACGGCAGCGCCGCGAAGACGTCGCGCACCCGGCCCGGCAGCCACGACCTGCCGCGCGCGTCGGCGCCGTCGAGGGTGTCGCGCAGGTAGGCCCACAGGAACTTGCTGCGGATCGACAGGACCCGGACGACCGCCTCGTTCAGCCCGCTGACCAGCAGCGACAGCAGCAGGAACGACAGCACGAGGCCGAGGGCGAGATCAACGTAGGCGGATAACACCTCTGATACTTACACCCTGGGCCTCGGGGGGTGTCAACCTTCGTAGAAGACGCGCTCGACGACCTGGCGGGCGCGGCGGGTGACGCGGCGGTAGTCGTCGAGGAAGTCCTCCGAGCCGTCGGGCGGGTAGCCGAGCGCCTGGGCGAGCAGGCGGCGTTCGCGCGCGTCGGCGGGCACGCTGTCGCCGGGCCGCCCCTTGACCAGCATGATCGCGTCGCGGACGCGGGAGGCGCACCGCCACGCCTCGCCGAGCACGGCCTCGTCGGCGGCGTCGAGCAGCCCCGCGGCGACGGCGGCGCGCAGCGCCTCCAGCGTGCGGGTGGTGCGCAGCGACGGCGTGTCACCGGCGTGCCGGAGCTGCAGGAGCTGCGCCACCCACTCGACGTCCGACAGCCCGCCGGGGCCGAGCTTGGTGTGCAGCGCGGGGTCGGCGCCGCGCGGCAGCCGTTCGGCCTCCATGCGCGCCTTGAGCCGCCTGATGTGGCGTACGGCCTCGCCGGTGAGCCCGCCGGCGGGGTAGCGCAGCTCGTCCACCATCGCGGTGAAGGCGGCGCCGACCTCGGCGTCGCCGGCCGAGAAGCGGGCGCGCAGCAGCGCCTGCGCCTCCCACGGCGCCGACCAGCGCGCGTAGTAGGCGCCGTAGGAGGCGAGCGTGCGCACGAGCGGGCCCTGCCTGCCCTCGGGGCGCAGGTCGGGGTCGATGTGCAGGGGCGGGTCGGGGGCGGGCAGCGACAGCAGCCGGCGCAGCTCGTTGGCGACGGCGTGGGCGGCGTCGGTGGCCTCGCGCTCGTCGGCGCCGGGCAGCGGCCGGTGCACGAACATCACGTCGGCGTCGCTGGCGTAGGACGACTCCATGCCGCCGAGCCGGCCCATCGCGATGACCGCGAACCGGGTGGGGAGCGGGCCGCGGCGTTCGGCCTCGACCTTGCCGAGCGCGGCGCCGAGCGCGGCCCGGATCGTCACGTCGTTGAGCGCCGACAGCGCGGCCCCGACCTGCTCGATGTCGGCCAGCCCCGACACGTCGGCGACGGCGGTGCGGAACAGCTCGCGGCGGCGCAGCGCCCGCACCGCGGCCACGGCCGTCTCGGCGTCGTCGCCGTAGCGGGAGACGGCCGCCGACGCCTCGCCGAGCAGCGACTCCGGCGGCCGGGGGGCCAGGTCGTCGTCGCTGCCGAGCAGCGCGACCGCGTCGGGGGCGTGCATGAGCAGCCCGGCGGCGTAGCGGCTGGTGCCCAGCACCCGCGCCATCCGGGCGGCCACGGCCGTCTCGTCGCGCAGCAGCCGCAGGTACCACGGCGTGGTGCCGAGCTTGTCGCTCACCTGCCGGAAGCCGAGCAGCCCGGCGTCGGGGTCGGGCGTGTCGGCGAACCAGCCGAGCATGACCGGCAGCAGCGTCCGCTGGATCGCCGCCCGCCTGGACACCCCGGCGGTCAGCGCGGCGATGTGGCGCAGCGCGCCCTCCGGGTCGACGAACCCGAGGGCCGACAGGCGGGCCGCCGCCGCCGACGGCGACAGCCTGGCCTCCGACTCCGGCAGCCGGGCCACCGCCTGGAGCAGCGGCCGGTAGAACAGCTTCTCGTGCAGCCGCCGCGCCTCCCGGGCGTGGCGCCGCCAGCGCTGGGTGAACTCCCCCACCGGGTCGGCCTGCATGCCGAGCGCCCGGCCGAGCCGGCGCAGGTCGGCCGGGTCCTCCGGCAGCACGTGGGTGCGCCGCAGCCGGTGAAGCTGCAGCAGGTGCTCGACCTGGCGCAGGAACGTGTACGCCTCGGCCAGCCCGCGCGAGTCGTCGCGCCCCACGTAGCCGCCCCGCGAGAGCGCGGCCAGCGCCGGCAGCGTCGCCCGGCGGCGCAGCAGCGGGTCGAGCCGGCCGTGCACGAGCTGGAGGAGCTGCACCGCGAACTCGATGTCGCGCAGCCCGCCCGGCCCGAGCTTGATCTGGCGCTCGCCCTCCGTCTTGACGTGCGCCTCCACGCGGCGGCGCATCGCCTGGACGTCCTCGACGAAGTTCTCCCGGGTGGCGGCCGACCAGACGAGCTCGTTGACCGCCTCCACGTACGCGGCGCCCAGCTCCAGGTCGCCCGCCACCGGCCGGGCCTTCAGCAGGGCCTGGAACTCCCACGTCTTGGCCCAGCGCCGGTAGTAGGCCAGGTGGCTGGCCAGGGTCCGCACCAGCGGGCCTGACCTGCCCTCGGGCCGCAGCCCGGCGTCCACCTCCCACAGCGCGCCCTCGGGGGTGGCGGTCGAGCAGGCGCGCATCATGGCCTGCGCGAGCCGGGTGGCGGTGCGCAGCGCCTTGGTCTCGTCGGCGCCCTCGCGCGGCTCGGCCACGAAGATCACGTCGACGTCGCTGATGTAGTTGAGCTCCCGGGCGCCGCACTTGCCCATCCCGATCACGGCCAGGCGCACGTCACCCTCGCCGCCCGCGCTGATCTCCCCGGTCTCGCCGGTCTCGCCGACCTCACCGCCCTCGCCGACCTCGGCGCGTGCCACGGCCAGCGCCGCCTCCAGCGCGGCCCCGGCCAGGTCGGACAGCTCCGCGGTCACCTCGGCCTGGGACGCCTCCCTGGTCAGGTCGCGGGCGGCCAGGTGCGCCAGCCGTCCCCGGTAGGCGACGCGCAACGCGACCAGGGCGTCGTCCCGTCCGGCCACGGGCCGCTGGAGATCGGCGCGGGCGCCCACGGCGTCGAGGAGCGCCGTGCGGGGATCGTCCGGGCGGGGCGTGGCCAGCAGGTCGAGGTGGGCGGGGTGGCGTACGAGGTGATCGCCCAGGGCGGCGCTGACGCCGAGGACGGCCAGGACGCGCTCGCGGAGCCGGGCGTCGGCGCGGAGCCGGTCGAGGGCGCCCGGGTCGCTCTCGGCGAGCCGGGCGAGCGAGGCCAGCGCCAGGTCGGGGTCGGCGACCCCGACGAGCGCGTCGAGCAGGTCGGTGAGGTCGGCGGGGGCCTGCTGGACGAGCCGCGCCGCCGTGGCTCCGTCGGCGAATCCGAGCTTGGCGAGGCGCGCGGCGGTGGACTCGATCCTGGGCACCCCTCCATCTTGACAGGCCCGGACCGGGGCGGCCTAGACTGCAACGCAACGTTGCGTTGTGTTTTGTGAAGGGGGGCGGACGTGGAGAGGGTGCCGGCGACGGTGACGTGGGGGCTGCTCGCGGCCTGGATGGTGCACGACGCGGAGGAGCTGGCCACCATGGCCGGCTGGGCGCGGGCGGCCAGGCCCCGGCTGGAGAAGCGGTTCCCGGGCGTGCCGTGGGAGCGCCTGGAGGTGTCGCAGCGGCACGTCAACGTGGCCATCGGGCTCATGGGCGGCGTGATGGCGGGCGCGTCGGCGCTGGGGGCGCGCACCGGCGGGCGCAGCGCCACCTTCCAGACGGCGCTGCTGGGCTTCGGCGCACACGGGGTGGTGCACCTCGCCCAGGCCGCCGCCACGCGCGGCTACACGCCGGGCGTGGTGACGTCGCCGCTGGTGGTGATCCCGTTCTCGGTGTGGGCGTGGCGCCGGCTCAAGGCGTCCGGCGTGCCCGTCGCGGGCGGGGCGAAGAGCTGGGCGGGGCTGGCGGCGTTCCCGCTGCTGCTGGGGGGCGTCCACGCGGTCGCCCACGCCGTCGCCGCCCGCCACCCCGCTGATGGCCCCGGCAATGGCCCCGCTCCCGGGGCGCGGGTGCGGCGGCGGTTCAGCCGCGATCGCTGGTTCTGAGGTCGCCCACGCCCTGACGGGCGGCCGCGCGGATCGTCGCGGTGAAAGCCTCGGCCAGCGGGCGCCAGGCCGACTCCAGGGCGGGGGCGGCGGCGCGCACCTGCTCGTCGAGGCGGCCGGCGGACTCCAGGCCGGTGGCGGCCGTCCAGGAGGCGAAGATGTCCGGCGTCGCCTCGGGGTGGAACTGCACCGCCCAGGCCGCCGGGCCGAGCCGGTACGCCTGGTTGGGGTACTGGGCGCCGGTCATCAGCGGCACCGCGCCGTCGGGCAGGCGCGTCATCGCGTCGCCGTGGTACTGGACGGCCGGCACCGGGCCGGGCCGCGCGGCGATCCCGGCGAAGAGGGGGTCGGAGGCGGCCTGCGGCAGGGCGGTCAGCTCGGACACGCCGGCCTCCAGCCCGTTGCCGCCGCGCTCGACCGTGCCGCCGCAGGCCAGGGTGAGGAGCTGGGCGCCCAGGCAGACGGCCAGCGTGGGGGTGGCGTCGGCGACCGAGCGGCGCAGCAGCTCGCGGGTGGCGGGCAGCCAGGGCCAGCGCTCGTCCTCCCAGGCGGCGGCCTCGCCGCCGAGCACGACGAGCCCGTCCGCGGCGGCTTCGGGCACGGGCTCTCCCCGGTACGGCCGGACGACGTCACAGGGGAGGTCCAGCCAGCGGCCCAGGTAGCCGAGCCCGGCGTCGGCCTCGTGCTCGATCACGGTGATGCGCATATTTCAGGATTGTGCCGGACAATCTTGCGCTCGACATCACCCGGACCATACATTCGACTTGTTCACCGGACAAGCGTATGGGTGGCAATACATGCGACCAACAGAAGATCTGACCGCCAGGGCCCGCATCAGGGACGCGGCCCTGGCCCACTTCGGCGAGCACGGCGTGAAGGGCGCGAGCCTGCGCGCGATCGCCGAACGGGCCGGCGTGTCACTGGGCCTGGTCCAGCACCACTTCGGCTCCAAGGAGGGCCTGCGCGACGCCTGCGACGCCCACGTGGTGGCGTACATCAAGGAACAGGTCGAGCGCGCGGTCGGCGAGGGCGGCCTGGAGGACCCCGCGTACATGCAGCAGGCGTGGGCCGGCTCCCCGCCGGTCGTGCGCTACCTCGGCCGCGCCCTGGTCGACGGCTCGCCCGCGGCGGCGGCCATCTTCGACCAGCTCGTCAAGGTCACCGAGGAGAACCTGCACGGCGGGCCCGACCCGCGCGGGCGCGCCGCCGTCTTCACCGCCATGCGGCTCGGCGTCTACGTGCTGCACGAGCACCTGACCCGCACGCTGGAGGCCGACGCGTTCGCGCCCGCGACGATGGCGCGCATCGGCGCGGCCATGCTCGACGCCGTCTCCCCCGAGTTCGTCGGCCGGGACCTCGTCGACCGGGCACGCGAGGGCCTGGCCGGCACGCGGGAGGACGGCGATGGGTGACGTGCTGCGGATCGAGGAGCTGCGCAAGTCGTTCGGCCGGGCCCAGGCGCTCGACGGGCTCACCATGACCGTGCGCCCGGGCGAGGTGCACGGCTTCCTCGGACCCAACGGCGCGGGCAAGACCACCACGCTGCGGATCCTCCTCGGCCTGCTCAGGGCCGACGGCGGCACCGTGCGGCTGCTCGGCGGCGACCCGTGGCGCGACGCGGTCGAGCTGCACCGGCGGCTGGCGTACGTGCCGGGCGACGTCACGCTCTGGCCGAACCTGTCCGGCGGGGAGACCATCGACCTGCTCGGCAGGCTGCGCGGCGGCCTCGACCCGCGCCGCCGCGCCGAGCTGATCGACGCCTTCGAGCTCGACCCCGCCAAGCGCGGGCGCGCCTACTCCAAGGGCAACCGGCAGAAGGTCGCCCTGGTCGCCGCGCTCGCCTCGGCCGTGGACCTGCTCGTGCTCGACGAGCCCACCACCGGGCTGGACCCGCTCATGGAGGCCGTCTTCCAGGAACGCGTGGCCGAGGCGCGCGATCGCGGCGTGACCGTGCTGCTGTCGAGCCACATCCTGGCCGAGGTGGAGACGCTCTGCGACCGGGTGACGATCATCCGCTCGGGACGCGCCGTGGAGAGCGGCACGCTGGCCGAGCTGCGCCACCTGTCGCGCACGTCCGTCTCCGCCGAGCTGGCGAGCCCGCCCGGCGGCCTCGGCGGGCTGCCGGGGGTGCACGACCTGAGCGTCGAGGGCACCCGGGTGCGCTGCCAGGCCGACGCGGGCGCGCTCGACGGGCTGCTGCGGGCGCTCACCGGGTACGGGGTCCGCTCGCTCGACAGCCGGCCGCCCACGCTGGAGGAGCTGTTCCTGCGCCACTACGAGGTGCGGCGATGACCGGGCTCGGCGCGCTGATCAGGCTCGTCCTGCGGCGCGACCGGCTGCTGCTGCCGGTGTGGCTGGCGGTGGCGGCGCTGGTGCCGTACTCGGTGGCCGCCGGGGCGTCGGCCCTCTACACGACGGCGGAGGCGCTGCACCGCTACGCCGCCGAGGCGATGGGCAACGCCGCCCAGGTCGCGATGCGCGGCGCCGTGTACGCGCCGACGGCGGGCGGGGTCGTGGCGTGGGGCGCGGGCATGTCGTCCGCGCTGATCGCGGCGCTGGCGAGCGTGCTGGTGGTGGTCCGGCACTCGCGCGCCGAGGAGGAGGCGGGCCGCCGGGAGCTGGTCGGCTCGGCGGCGGTCGGGCGGCACGCCGGGCTCGCGGCCGTGCTGTGCGTGGTGGCGGGGGCGAACCTCGTCTCCGGTGCGCTCATCGCCGCCGGGCTGGTGGCTGCGGGGCTGCCGGTGGCGGGGTCGGTGCTGCTCGGGCTCTCGACGGCGGGGGCGGGGGTGGCCGCGGGCGCGGTCGCCGCCGTGGCGGCCCAGCTCACGGCCGGGGCGGGCGCGGCCCGCGGCCTGGCCTTCGCGGCGCTCGCGGCGCTGTTCCTGCTGAGGGCCGCCGGCGACGTGCAGACGTACGGCACGAGCGGAACGGCAGGTGACCCGGCGGGCGGCATGGCAGGCGGCCCGGCGGGCGATCCGGCGGGCGGCCCGGCTGGCGGCATGGCGGAGGGCATGGCGGGGGGCTTCGGGGTGGCGTGGTTGTCGCCGTTCGGGTGGGCGCGGCTCAGCCTGGCCTTCGCCGGGGACCGGTGGTGGGTGCTGGGGCTGTTCGCCGGGTTCGCTGCCGTGGCCGCCGGGCTGGCGTTCGCGCTGGCCGCGCAGCGGGACCTGGCCGCCGGGGTGCTGCGACCCCGGCCCGGACCGGACGAGGCCGGGGCGGCGCTGCGCGGGCCGTTCGGGCTGGCGTGGCGGACGCACCGGGGCGCGATGCTGGCCTGGACCGCGGCGAGCGCCGTGGTGGGCGCCCTGCTCGGCGGCGCGGGCGCGGGGACGCGAGGGCAGCTCGGCGACGTGTTCTCCGGCGCGGACGCGCTGTTCACGTTCAGCCTGCTGGTGCTGAGCCAGGCGGTGTCCGGCTACGCCGTGACGGCGGCGCTCCGGCCGCGCGCCGAGGAACGTGACGGGGCGGCCGAGCTGCTGCTGTCCACCCCGGCGAGCCGGGTGCGCTGGGCGGCGGCGCACGTGGCGTTCGCCGTGGCGGGGCCGGTGCTCATGCTCGGCGCGGCGGGGCTCACGATGGGGCTCACGTACGGGATCAGCCTCGGGGACGTCGGCGGCCAGGTGCCCGCGATGGCGGGCGCCGCGCTGCTCTGGCTGCCGGCCGTCTGGGTGGTGGCGGGGCTGGCGGTGGCGCTGCTGGGCCTGGCGCCGCGCGCGGTGGCGGTCGCGTGGGCCGCGCTGGGCGCGTTCCTGCTGGTGGAGCTGGCCTTCGAGTTCGGGCGGGTGGGCGAGGGGGTGCTGGGCCTGTCGCCGTTCTCGCACGTGCCGAAGGCGTTGCTGGGCGTTCCCGTCAGCCCGGCGTCGCCGCTCGGGCTGACGGCGGTGGCCGCGGCGCTCGCGGCGGCCGGGCTCGCCGGGATGCGCCGCCGCGATCTCGGCTGACCCGGCCGGCATCCGGCGGTCTCGTTCCGGTCCGCCCCCGGCCGACGGGGGCGGACCGGACGGGCGTGCTAGCGGGGCGTGATCCAGGTGGCCTGGGCGGCGGCGACGAGGGTGCCGTCCACCTCGTACACGGCGCTCTCGCCGAACAGCTTGCGGCCCTCGCGGCCGGTGGCGCGGCCGACGACCGAGTAGGCGCCGCCGGGGATGACATCGCGGTGGAACTGGACGGCCAGGCGGCCGAGCAGGGCGGACTCGCCGGGCTGGAAGTGGGCCCAGCCGGTGACGCAGTCGAGGGCGGCGGCGACGATCGAGGCGGGGACGCCGTCCTCGTCCGCGACCGTGAACGGCACCCGCCAGCCGGCCGCGACGAGGCCGTCGCCGTCCACCGTGCCGGGGAAGATGCGCAGGCCGTCGCCGGGCTCGCGCAGGCCGCAGGCGAAGCACTCGGGGAAGGCGTGGCCGCGGTGCCCGGCGAAGCCGGCCTCGGCGCGGGCCGCCTCGGTGAAGGCGACGAACGGCGGCGCGGGCACGTCCTCGGCCACGGGGATGGCCTCGACGAGCAGCTTGTCCCCGTCGTAGAGGGAGACGGTGTTGGCGACGTGCTCCAGGCGCAGCTCGCTGTCGAGGGGCGTGGGGGCGTGCAGCGTGACCTCGACCGCCGATCGTTTGCCGTTGAGCGCGTCGGCGAGGGTTCCGGCCAGCCAGCCGCCGTTGGCGACACCCGCGGGGCCCCGGAAGCGCTCGGGAACGGTCAGCACGGTCTGCAGGGCAGCCGTCGTCATGCCACACCCTCCAATATCGCCACTAAGGGCGTTAAGTCCAGAAATATCATTTAGAACAGGCCGATTTTACTGGAAGCATTGATCTACCAGCACCCGGGGCCTGCGCTACGACATAACGCAACAAACCCACACGAACTTCCCCACTCCCCCGCGTGGAACGGTTCAGGTGATCGCTAAAAGATACGGCGGGCCCGGCGTTCCCACACGACTTCCGGGCCGAAGTGACAATGGTCACGTTCTGTACCGCGCCCGGCACCCGGCAGACTGGCCCGCATGGACCGGCTGACCCTCTGGGAACGACGCACCGGACCTGCGCTCCTGGCCATCGGCGTCTGCTTCCTGGCGAGCTGGGCGCTGCCGGTCGTCGTGCCGGCCCTGCCTCCGGGGGCCGACCGCGTCCTGTGGTACGTCCAGGTCGCCGCGTGGGCGCTGTTCGCGCTGGACTACGCGGTGCGGCTGGCGCTCGCGCCGCGCCGGCTGCGGTTCGTGGTGCGCAACGTGCCCGCCCTGGTGGTGGTGCTGCTGCCGATGCTGCGCCCGCTCTGGCTGCTGCGGGCGCTGCTGCTGCTCCAGGTGGTCGCGGCCCGGGTGAGGCTGCCGCTGCGCGTGCGCGCGGTCGTGTACGTGAGCGGCACGGCGCTGTTCCTGGCGCTGGTCGGCAGCGTCGCGGTGCTCGACATCGAGCGCTCGCACGCCGACGGCAACATCAAGACGATCGGCGACGCGCTGTGGTGGGCGCTGACGACGATGACCACCGTCGGCTACGGCGACCGCTTCCCCGTCACCCCGGAGGGCAGGCTGGTGGCGGCGGGCCTGATGACGGCGGGCATCGCGCTGCTGGGCGTCGTGACCGCGGCCATCGCCTCCTGGTTCGTGGAGCGCTTCCAGGCGAGCGCGGCGGCGGAGCGGCGCAGCGAGGCCGAGCTGAAGCAGGCGCTGGAGGAGCTGGCCGGGATGCGGCGCGAGCTCGGCGAGCTGCGGCAGGCGGTCGGCGAGCTGGGCCGGCTGCGCGAGGAGCTGGCGGCCCTCACCGAGCGCCTGGGCGACCGCTGACCGGCCCGCCCGCGCCTACAGGACCGGCAGGTAGCGGCCCAGCTCGAACTCGGTGACGTGGCGCCGGTATTCGCGCCACTCCGAGCGCTTGTTGCGCAGGAAGAAGTCGAAGACGTGCT